>NZ_CP084469.1:0-698384 GCF_020405205.1 Natrinema salinisoli
ACTCGAGACGGTAGGTGACGGGACTGAGCGACGACGTTCCGTTAGACCGACAGGACCGGTCTGCAGTCCGCCGTGGATCGGAGTTCCGACTCCCGCCGTTCGGCGGCTCGTCCGAACGCCCTCGAAACCGACTCTCGGTCGTGTTCGTCGGGAATTCGCCGTACGTCACAGTGCTGCACCTACCCGAAGTCTCTTAAGAACCAACACCCAAGGGACGGGTGATGAGCGACACCGTGGACGACGTCGACCTCCCATACGACGAGGACGAGGCGTCCCAACAGGAGAAGATCCAGTCGCTCGAGGAACGGCTGGAGATCCTCGAGGCGCAAAACGAGGAGATGCGCGACAGGCTCCTCGACGCCAACGCCGAGAACAACAAGTACCAGCAGAAACTCGAGCGACTCACACACGAGAACAAGAAACTCAAGCAGTCCCCGCTGTTCGTCGCCACCGTCCAGGAAGTCACGGACGAGGGCGTCATCATCAAACAGCACGGGAACAATCAGGAGGCGCTGACGGAAGTCACCGACGAGATGCGCGAGGACATCGAGCCCGACGCCCGGGTCGCGGTCAACAACTCGCTATCTATCGTCAAGCCCCTCTCGAACGAAACCGACGTTCGCGCTCGCGTGATGGAAGTCACCGAGAGCCCGGACGTCAGCTACGAGGACATCGGCGGACTCGAGGAGCAGATGCAGGAAGTCCGCGAAACCGTCGAGATGCCCCTCGAGAAGCCCGAGATGTTCGACGACGTCGGGATCGACCCGCCGAGCGGCGTCCTGCTCTACGGGCCGCCTGGGACCGGGAAGACGATGCTCGCCAAAGCCGTCGCCAACCAGACCGACGCCACCTTCATCAAGATGGCCGGCTCGGAGCTGGTCCACAAGTTCATCGGCGAGGGTGCCAAGCTCGTTCGCGACCTCTTCGACGTCGCACGTGAGCACGAACCCGCCGTCATCTTCATCGACGAGATCGACGCCATCGCCGCCAAGCGGACCGAGTCCAAGACCTCCGGCGACGCCGAGGTCCAGCGGACGATGATGCAGCTTCTGAGCGAGATGGACGGCTTCGAGGAGCGCGGTGAGATCCGCATCATCGCCGCAACCAACCGCTTCGACATGCTCGACCGCGCCATCCTCCGCCCCGGCCGGTTCGACCGCCTGATCGAGGTGCCCAAGCCGAACGCGGAAGGTCGCGAGATCATCTTCGAGATCCACACCCGCGGGATGAACGTCGCCGACGACGTCGACTTCGCCGAACTGGCGGTCGACGCCGAGGAGGCGTCGGGTGCCGACATCAAGGCCGTCTGTACCGAGGCCGGCATGTTCGCCATCCGCGACGACCGCACCGAGATCCGGATGGAGGACTTCCGCAGCGCCTGGGACAAAGTCCAGGCCGAGTCCGACGAGGGCGAAGAAGTCTCGAAGACCTTCGCCTGAAGGAGTCGCTCGAGGTCGACGTCGATCTTTTGCTTCGGTTTCACTGCGACGGGCGACAGCATTTGGCGTACCCATTGACTGACGGATGCGACACTATTCGAGAGACGCCGCGAGGGTGACATGTGCAAACTGAACGGGTATCCGACTCGATTCTCTCTACTGACGTGGGCCGACTATGGCCACTGAGAAATCACCACCCTCCCGAAACGATATCGAGAACCGAATCGAACAGGTCGGAACGTACTCTCGCGCGGTCCGGATCGGCTTTCTGATCATCCTGGGCGCCTTTGTCTTGACGGTCGTCGGCGTCCTTCCGGCGAACCTCGAGAGCGCCGCAGCGGCGATCGAAGCGATACAACTCCCGCTGATCTTCGTCGGACTGGGGCTGATCCTGTACGGGATCGGGATGCACCTCCATCTCATGCACCTGAACCTGGTTCGCCAGCTACAGCCCGAACCCGGCGACGGCGCTCACTCGAGCGATAGCGCTGCCGACTGATTCGATCGAGGGGACTGTGTACGTGGAACCTCCGTCGTCCCTCGTTTCGAGACCGATCAAAACGAGACGACGACGCGGAGCGATTTTCCGCGTTACAGGACCGAGAAGACGAGCCACGGGACGATGAACATGGCCAGCGTCAACACTGCGAGGATCAGTGCGTACCCGATGCCCGTTCCCGCCGCAGTGAGCCACGAGGGATGGTCGAATTCGCTGAGATCGACTGGCATGTGTTCGTCATCCGGTGACGAACGCATAAACGTACCGGAACCCCGCCTCGGGAATAGCGGTTTACCGGCCGGTTCGGGCCGGGACTAGCGATAGATGTTTCGATACCGCTCGCGATACTCTCGAAGGGCGAGTCGGGCCCTGCGCCGCGAGGTGAAGCCGAATCCGATCGCGTCGCACGCACCGTTGTCACACTCCCATCGGAAGGTCCCGGAGCCGGGGTCTCTCGAGACCGAGACGTCCGTCTCGCACAGCGGGCAGGTCCACCCCCACCGCATATCGCCTGTGTCCACATTCGGGCGACCCATACTGGTTCTACGGTCGGCTTGGAGCGGAGGGTGAAAAGCTCGGACCTGAATCCGTGCACCAGTTATAAGGAGCCGTCAGGTTCGACCGTCGCGACACTGCAATCGAAATCGGTTTTCGGACCGCTTTTACCGGGTGGCCCGCTACGAGCACCCAATGACGAAGATCGTCGTGGTGGACAATCATGGACAGTTCACCCACCTCGAGCGCCGGGCGCTTCGCGACCTCGGCGTCGATACGGAGCTGATCGACAACGACACACCGCCGGAAGACGTCGACGCCGACGGCGTCGTCCTCTCGGGCGGCCCGGACATGGACCGGATCGGGCGCTCCGCCGACTACCTCGAGGCGGACGTGCCAGTTCTCGGCATCTGTCTGGGAATGCAACTGATCGCGGACGAACTGGGCGGCCGCGTCGGGGGCGGCGAGTACGGCGGCTATGCGGACGTCACCGTCGATATCGTCGACGACGAAGACCCGCTGACCGGATCGCTCCATCCCGAGACCCGCGTCTGGGCGAGCCACGCCGACGAAGTGAAGGAACTCCCCGACGGATTCGAACTGACCGCGAAAAGCGACGTCTGCGACGTCGAGGCGATGAGCGATACCGATCGGGACCTCTACGGCGTCCAGTGGCACCCCGAGGTCGCCCACACCGAGGAAGGAGACGAGATTTTCGAGAACTTCCTGGCGGTCTGCGAATCCGAGTAGTCCCGCGAACTGCAGACTCCCGAACTGCAGATTCTGCCGTCTGAGTCGCCTGAATACGCTCATCTCAACTGCAAGCCGCTTGCTTATTGAAATCACTGCTGTCCACTCGGACGAACGCCTATGACCATAGATTCGACCGAAGACCTCTTCGTAGACGGACTGAAGCACGCGTACTACACCGAACAGCGCCTCGTCGACGCGCTCGAGGAACTCGAGCAGACCTCCACGAGCGAGGAACTCAAATCGGGATTCGCCGAGCACCGCGAGGAAACTAAAAACCAGATCGACCGCCTCGAGACGGTGTTCGAGCACGTCGACGCCTCTCCAGAGGGAGAAGAGGACCCGGTCGTCGAGGGAATGATCGAGGCCCACGAGGAGTTCGTGGACAAGGACCCGAGCGACGAAGCGCTCGATCGGTTCAACATCGCCGCCGGACAGAAGTCCGAGCACTACGAGATCGCCGTCTACGGGAACCTCATCCCGATGGCCGATCAGCTCGGACTCGACGACGCCGCGGACACCCTCGAGGAGACGTTGCGGGAGGAACAGGACGAACTCGAGACCCTCTCGGAGATGGGCGAGGAGTTCGATTACGGCGAACTCGAGGTTTCGGAGTAAGTCGACCGGTCCGTACGCTCTTTTTCGAGACCGGTGATCGACAGGGACTGGCCGCTGTACTGGTCCGGGCTCGGATCGGGGCTCGTCGCTCCTCGAGCGATCAGTCCCTTCGGCGCTGGACGACGAGGTCGGTTACCATCGTCATCACCGGCTCGCCGTCGACGCGGGCCGAGAGTTCGTAGTCGAGGTAGCCGTGGCTGTCGGTGTGCTCTGGGGTCGTTTTGTCCAGCACCTCGCCGCTGATGACGAGGGTGTCGCCGGGACGAACCGGTTCGTGCCAGGCGAGTTCGGAGAGATACCGTGCGCCCATGTTCGCGACGTCGCGGAGGTATTCGTTGACCCAGATGCGCATCGCGACCGCGACCGTGTGGAAACCGCTGGCGATGAGGCCGCCGTGGACCGACTCCGATGCGGCTTCGGGATCGACGTGGAATCGTTGTGGATCCCATTTCCTGGCGAACGACACGATTTCGTCTTCGGTCAGCGTTCGCTCTCCGAAGGTCGTCTCCGCACCGATCTCGATGTCTTCGAAGTACTGCATAGTTGATCGTTCGACGGCGATCCGGAAAGTTCCACAGACTGGGTACGGGCTCGTCGCCGGTTTCGCTTCCGTCTCCAGAATGAAACCATCCGGATATCCCGAACTCCGCTCCTATCGGAACTCGTGACGGTAACATCAGTGTTAGGTGGTATCCTTAATGTCCAATATGTTATATTTGTATTCGGCCCGTCTCCCGATACGTAATGAACCCGGTCGACGCCGTCGTTCGGACAGCAATCGTATCGCACACCACTGACAACCTGCGTGCTGGAGAGGTGAACTGATATGACGAGCGTACTCGTCACCGGTGCGACCGGCAACCAGGGCGGCGCGGTCGTCGCCCACTTGCTCGAGTCCGACGCCGATTTCGACGTATACGGACTGACCCGCGACGCCTCCGGAGACCGCGCCCGGGAGTTGGCCGAGCAGGGCGTGACGATGGTCGAGGGAGATATGAACGACAAGGAGTCGCTGGCGCCGCACGTCGCGGACGTCGACGCGGTCTTCGCCGTCACGAACTTCTGGACGCAGGGGTACGACGCGCAGGTTCAGCAAGGGAAAAACGTCGCCGAAGTCGCCGCCGAGGAGGGCGTCGACCAGTTCGTGCTGAGCGGCGTCGGCAGTCACGAGCGCGACACGGGTATCCCTCACTTCGATTCGGCGTGGGAGATCGACCAGCACGCGCAGGGACTCGACCTGCCGCTGACCGTCCTCCAGCCCGTGTTCTTCTTCCAGAACTTCGAGGCGTTCGCCGAGGACGTCGTTGAGGACGGCCAGATCGCGCTGCCCCTCGAGGAGGGCGTCTCCCTCCAGATGATCGACGTCGACGACGTCGGTCGCGCTGCTGCGGTCGCGTTCGAACACCCTGACGAGTTCGTCGGGGAGCGCGTCGAACTCGCGGGAGACGAACTGACTCTGGCGGAAACCGCCGAGGTGCTCTCGACGGTCACTGGCCGAGAGGTCGACCCCGTTCACGTCCCCATCGAGGACGCCTACGACTCATTCGGCGAGGAGTTCACCGTCATGTGCGAGTGGTTCAACGAGGTCGGCTACGACGCCGACATCGGCGAGCTCGAGGACCGGTTCGGATTCGAGTTCACGCGGCTTCCCGAGTACCTCCGCGAAAACGGCTGGGAGGACAAAGAGGGAATGGCGTCGACGCCCGGCTGGGTCAAGGCGATGCAGTAGTCACGTTGAGGCAGCGGCGATCGTCGGCCTCCGACGATGCTGGTCTCGTTATCGGCGTCGGAAGGGCGTCAATCGGCCGGTGACGCGCGGTTCAGACGACAGCGACTGGCACGCAACACCGATCGTTAGGCGACAGTTTTCGGTCCTATTTTCGCGCGATCGATCGCAAATCGGGGCGTCGAGTCACATCCGAGATCCGTGCTGCCGACGAGTGCGAACGCGTCGGATCGGTCGTACGAGACGTGGTATCGTTGCATCCCGTGCGAAGAGCTACGAGCGTCGGTACCTGTGTTTCCCCGGAAGCAACGCGGCTCTCAGCTATATGTATGTTTAAAAGTTAAAGCCATATCCGGGAAAAAATACTATCGGACTGTTGTTGACATGGCAGACGCTGTGAGAGTCATGAGAACGAGACAGATACGGGCAACGACACTCGCTGCCCTGGTCGTTTTGTCACTCGTTGCTGCACCGTTCGGAGTCGCAGGAATGAGTGATGCAGAACCGACCACAGAACGTATCGACGCACAGAACGACGATCTGAATCAGGTCGTCGAGACCGTTAACAACAACGAAATCGCGACCGCAAACGACGCGATCACGTCGTTCAACAGCCAACTGCAGGAGAAAGCGTCTCTCCTCAGTGTCGACGTCGAGAACGTCAGTTCCGTCGACGCGGTCGAGGCCACGACGGTTCCGGAAGCTCAGGGCGAGGCCGATCGCCTCCGAACCGACCTCGATGCTCGAGAGACGGCGATCTTCGACAAGATCGTGACCGTGATCAACGAGGGCGGCGTCGCTGACGTCAACCGCTCGGAGATCCAGTCGCCCGCTGACGCACGTGAGGTTGCCGACCGTCTCGAGGAGGAAGGGGGCCTCGCGACACAGGCAGCCGAGTCGCTGCGAGACGCGGCCGACCTGATCGAAAACGATCTCAGACCGCCCCTCAATGGCGCTGCCGATCAGCTGGATTCAGTTCAACCGGCCACCGGTGCGGTTGAGGGAACCATCACGGATACTGACGGCGAACCGATCGCCAATGCGACCGTTACCGCCGGCGACCAGCAGACGACGACCGACGAGAACGGCTCCTACGGTCTCGACCTCGAGCCCGGTGAGTACTCACTCGCCATCTCGGCCGATGGGTACCAAGACGCCAGTCAGAACGTCTCGGTCGAGGCCGACGCAACGACGACGGTCGACGTTACCCTCCAGCAGGAGGACGACGGCGGCTCGGACGAGGTCGGTGAGGTCGTCGAGAGCGTCAACAACAACGAGATCCCGACCGCGAACGACGCGATCATGTCGTTCAATAGCCAACTCCAGGAGAAGGCGTCTCTCCTCAGCGTCGACGTCGAGAACGTCAGTTCCGTCGACGCGGTCGAAGCCCAGAGCGTCCCGGAGGCTCAGGACGAAGCCGATCGCCTCCGGGCTGACCTCGATGCTCGAGAGACGGCGATCTTCGACAAGATCGTGACCGTGATCAACGAAGGCGGGGTCGCCGACGTCAACCGCTCGGAGATCCAATCGCCCGCTGACGCACGCGAAGTTGCCGACCGTCTCGAGGAGGAAGGGGGCCTCGCGACGCAGGCGGCCGAATCGCTGCGAGACGCGGCCGATCTGATCGAAAACGATCTCAGGCCGCCGCTGAACGGCGGTGCCGACAAGCTCGACGCACTCGAAGGCGAAGAGCCGACTACCGGTACGGTCGAGGGAACCGTCACCGATGCTGACGGTGACCCGATTGCCGGTGCCACGGTCACCGTCGGCAACGAAACGGTGACGACTGCTGCGGACGGCTCGTACGCCGTCGATCTCGAGACCGGCGACTACACGCTCACCGTCTCGGCCGACGCCTACGAGGAGACCAGCGAGGACGTGACTGTCGAAGCCGACACGACCACGACTGTCGACGTCACACTGGAACTCACGCCCACTGACGGGACCCTCGAAGGCACCGTCACTGACGCGGACGGCGAGCCGATCGCGGGTGCGACCGTCGCCGTTGACGACCAGCAGACGACGACCGACGAGAACGGCTCCTACAGCCTCGAACTCGAGGCCGGCGACTACACGCTCGCGGTCTCGGCCGAGGGCTACGAGGACGCCAGCCAGAACGTCACGATCGAGGTCGAAACGACCACGACCGCTGACGTGACGCTCGAGGAACGTCCCGGATCCGTCGAAGGGACCGTCACTGACGCCGACGGCGAGCCGGTCGCCGGCGCCACCGTCACTGTCGGTGATCAGCAGACGACGACCGGCGAGAACGGCTCCTACGCCGTCGATATCGAGCCGGGCGAGTACACGCTCGAGATCAGTGCCGAGGGCTATCAGGATGCCAGCGAAGACGTGACGGTCGAGGCCGGCGGAACCACGACCGCCGACGTGACGCTGGAGCCCGTGCCGACTGACGGCACCCTCGAAGGCACCGTCACTGACACGGACGGCGAACCGATCGCCGATGCGACCGTCAGTGCCGGCGATCTGGAGACGACGACCGACGAGAACGGCACCTACAGTCTCCAACTCGAGGCCGGCGACTACACCCTCGAGGTCAGTGCCGAGGGGTACGAGGACGCTAGCGAGGACGTGACGGTCGAGGTCGAATCGACCACGACTGCCGACGTCACCCTCGAAGAACGTCCCGGATCCGTCGAAGGAACCGTCACCGACGCTGCCGGCGAGCCGATCGCCGACGCGACCGTTACCGCCGGTGACGAAACGGTGATGACCGGCGACGATGGTACGTACGCCCTCGAGCTCGAACCGGGCGAGTACGCGCTCGAAGTCAGTGCTGAGGGCTACGAGACTGTCAGTGAAGACGTGACGGTCGACGCCGACGCGACTACGACCGTCGACGTCACGCTAGAAGCGGTCGATGGCACGCTCGAAGGTACTGTAACCGACATGAGCGGTGACGCGATCGCCGATGCGACCGTCACCGTCGGTGACCAGCAGACGACGACCGACGACAACGGTACCTACAGCCTCGATCTCGAGCCCGGCGAGTACACGCTCACCGCCTCGGCCGAGAGCTACGAAGACGCCAGCCAGACCGTCTCGGTCGAAGCCGACGCGACCACGACCGCCGACGTGACGCTGGAGCCCGTGCCGACTGACGGGACTCTCGAAGGCACCGTTACTGACACGGATGGCGAGTCGATCGCTGGCGCGACAGTTACCGCCGGGGACCAGCAGACGACGACCGACGACAACGGCACTTACAGCCTCGACCTCGAGGCCGGCGACTACACCCTCGAGGTCAGCGCCGAGGGCTACGAGGACGCCAGCCAGAACGTCTCGATCGAGGTCGAATCGACCACGACCGCAGACGTCACCCTCGAAGAAGCGACCGGAGCCGTCGAAGGAACCGTTACTGACGCCGACGGTGAACCGGTCGCCGACGCGACCGTCACCGCCGGTGACGAGACGGTGACGACCGACGAGAACGGTACCTACGCGCTCGAGCTCGAGCCCGGTGAGTACACGCTCGCCGTCTCGGTCGAGGGCTACGAAGACGCCAGCCAGAACGTCACGGTCGACGCCGACGCGATCACGACCGCTGACGTGACGCTGGAGCCCGTGCCGACTGACGGGACTCTCGAAGGCACGGTCACTGATACGGACGGCGACGCGATCGCCAACGCGACCGTTGCCGCCGGTGACCGGCAGACCACGACCGACGACAACGGCACCTACGACCTCGAACTCGAGGCCGGTGACTACGCGGTCACCGTCTCGGCCGAGGGCTACGAGGATGCCAGCGAGAACGTCACGGTCGACGCCGACGCGACCACGACGCTCGACGTCGCCCTCCAGCGTGAGGAATCCGATCCGATCTCGGAGACCGTCGAGCGCGTTAACGAAAACGAGATCGCCGAGACGAACGACGAACTCGAGGACTTCAACGAGAAGGTCGACAATCAGACGTCGGAGATCGATGACAAGTTCGACGACGTCGAATCGGTCGAGGAGGTCGAAGCCAGCGACGCCGAGGCGGCGTCCGCCGAGGCCGACCGCCTGCGCGCCGACGCTGACGACCGGCAGGCGACCGTCTTCGAGACGGTCGTCGCCGTAATCAACGCGCGAGCGCCGGACATCGTCTCCCCGATCGTCGACCCCGACGACGTCACCACGCCCGACGAGGCTCGGGAAGAGGGTGAACGCATCGAAGAGGAGTACGGCGACGTCTCCGACGACGCCGCACTCGCGAACGAGTCGCTGCACAACGCGGCCGACCTCGTCGAGTTCACCGTCCAGCCGAACCTGAACGGCGCGGCCGACCAGCTCGAAAACGTGTCGCAGGGCACGGTCGAAGGCACCGTTACGGACGCCGACGGCGAACCGATCGCCGACGCGACCGTCGCCGCCGGTGACCAGCAGACGGCGACCGACGAGAACGGCACCTACAGCCTCGACCTCGAGCCGGGCGAGTACACGCTCGCGGTCAGTGCTGACGGCTACGAGGACGCCAGCGAGAACGTCACGGTCGAGGCCGCTGCAACCACGACCGCCGACGTGACGCTGGAAGCCGAACCGACCGACGGAACGCTCGAAGGGACCGTCACTGACGCCGACGGCGAACCGATCACCGGCGCGACCGTCACTGTCGGTGACCAGGAGACGACGACCGACGAGACCGGCTCCTACGCCCTCGACCTCGAGGCCGGCGAGTACACGCTCACCGTCTCGGCCGAAGGGTACGAGGACGCCAGCGAGGACGTCACGATCGAGGTCGACGAGACGACGACGGTCGATGTGACGCTCACCGAAACGGCACCCGAACCCGACGCCGACGTTATCGTCGACGCGGACGTCGACGAGGAGAACGTTACAGTCGGTGAGACGGTCACCGTCGACACGGACATCGAGTCCGCGACGGACGAGGAGATCGAGGTCGGCCAGTACACGCTCGTCATGCGCTACGATTCCGACGCCCTCGAGTTCACGGGCATCGACCGACCCGGTTGGCAGGTCGTCGACATCGAGAGCGCGGGCATTCTGGTCGTCGATCGAGCGTGGGTCCCGCCGGGACAGACCGACACGCCCGTCGACGCCTTCAGCGCCGAGTTCCAGGCCGTCGACGGTGCCGGTGAGGACACAGGCCTCGAATTCGATGCGAGAGCGTCCGGCGTCGAGGAACGCGTGTTCCTGTGGAAGACGCAGCCGCTCGACGCGGAATACGACGGCGCGACCGTCGGCATCGAGGAGTCCGAAGACGGCGAGGTCGAAGAGCCGCCATCGGACGCGCCCGAGTACTCGGACGAACTCCCCGTCATCTGGGACGGGCTGACCGGCTTCAGCGGCATGGCCGGAGTCGAGACCGACGCGACTCCGATAGACGATCGAGGGCCCGTGCCCGCTTCGTCCTGATCGGAACCGAACGACGCTGACGCTCGAGGGTGGTGACACCCTCCGTCACGGTCGTTTCGGTGGACTGAATCGGAACAACACGTATCGATCACACCGGCGCGATCGGCGTCGAGGTGTCGGTCGAATCGCGCGTATTTTTCGCAGTGTTGCAACTGACTCGACGAGTTCATCGCTACCGGTATCCGCAGCTCACGGGTAGCGGTGAGACGACGGTCGGTAAAGGGCTGCCGTCGACGCCCTCGAGTGCCCGTTTGCGGTGGATCAGTGACCGAGACGACGATCCGGCACGGGTAGCCGAGATCCGTTTTCGCTCCGGTCAGGTCTGCCAGACGATCGAAAGCGTCGTGTCGGATTCGATCCAGGCGGCGTCGTTCTCCGGATCGAAGATCCGAACGGTTCCGTCGTCCGTCTCTTGCTCGGCGTATCGGTCGGGTCCGGATGTCGTTTCTGACATGGTGGGTGTTGGATGAGAACTAGACACACATGATATAAGCTTTGTGTCTGGTGAACGGTACCGAGTCCGATCGAGACGCCAGGCGTACGGTCAACGGGCTGCGGCCGGCGGCAGAAAAGAACGGTACGAGCGTGGGACTCGATTCGATCGGGACGACGAGTTCGATACCGACGTCGTCGGGCTCGAGGGCGTTCGGGAGCGCTTCCTCTCGATCACCAGCAACGGTCGCGAGGATCTCGCGGATGGAAGCGTTGCACAGCTCGGGGTGTTCGCTCATCGGGAAATGGCGGATCTCGGCGAACTCGATCGGGGTCGCGCCCTCGCTTGTCCCGTCGGTCGTTCGACGACCGTCTTCGGATGTCATCAGGTAATCGTACTCGCCGTTGGCGATGGAGAGGGGGGCACTCGTCGGCGTCGACCTGGAGTTCGTCGCGGTAGTCGTCGACGGAGTAGTAGAGGTCGCCCTCGAAGACCCCCGTCCACCCTGCATGGAGAGATACATCGGTTCGCATCCGGTCTACTCGGGACTCTGCGGGGCCATCAGCTTCCAACAAGATCCTCGAAGTGACACTGAAGCGACCATCAGTATCTTGACCGTCCGCCCGGATGTGGGAAACGATGACAGTCGACACTCTCGGCCGGTTCGAACGCGCGCTCGAGGGACTCGAGGTGGGGTTCGAGCGCGTCGCGGCCGCCGAGGCGAGCGAGCGGATCGAAACGATCGTCGAACACCCGGCCGTCGGCGCGTCGCTCCCGTTCGAGGGGGCGTCGCTCCCGGACGGGGTGACGACCGAGCCGACGACGGCCGAGATCGAGGCGGCCCGGACGGGCGTCACTCCGGTGGCCTTCGCGATCGCGGAGTACGGAACGGTGGCCGTCGAGTCGACGGCAGACGGCGTGGAACCGATCAGCCTCTACCCGGACCGACACGTCGCGGTCGTCGCTGAGAGCGGCGTCGTTCCGAACCTCAGTGCCGGATTCAGCCGTCTCGCAGACGGCTTCGAAGCGGGTCGGGACAGCGTCGTCTTCGCAACGGGCCGGAGCGCGACGGCGGACATGGGCGACCTCGTCCACGGCGTGCACGGCCCCGGCAACGTCGACGTGATCGTCCTGGAGGACCGATAGGATGGCACAGCGCACGCGAACCGAGCAGGCCGACCGGATCCGCCACCTGCTCGAGACCGAAGGGCCGGCGATCCACGCCCACGCGAGCGCCTCGAACGCCCGTCGAAAGGAAACCTACGGCGGGACCGACGACCTCGAGTCTCTCCGAACCGACGCGCGAGCGATCAAGGAAGACGCCATCGACCGCCTTCCGGACTTGATCGAGACGGTCCGGGAGGCGGTCGAGGAAAACGGCGGCACCGTCTACGTCGCGGACGACGCCGCGGACGCTAACGCGTACGTGGCCGACGTAGTCGAGGGGAACGGGCCGGCGGACGAGGCGGCCGAGCCCTCGGTCGTCAAATCCAAGTCGATGACGACCGAGGAGATCGATCTCAACGACGCGCTCGAGGCCGAGGGGATCGACGTCACTGAAACCGATCTCGGCGAGTGGGTGTTGCAAGTAGCCGACGACACGCCCTCTCACATCGTCGGCCCGGCGATGCACATCTCTCGTCCGGAGATCGCTGACCTGTTCAACGAGCGATTCGACCCCGACGACCCCTTCGAGACGGCGGAGGAACTCACGCGGTTCGCCCGGGATCACCTCGGCGAAATCATCACGGACGCCGACGTCGGGATCACCGGGGCGAACTTCGTCGTCGCCGACAGCGGGACGATCGCGCTCGTTACGAACGAGGGCAACGCCCGCAAGTGTGCGGTCACGCCCGACACACACGTCGCGGTCGCGGGTATAGAGAAGCTGATCCCGACCCTGTCGGACCTCGAGCCGTTCGTCGATATCATCGCCAAGAGCGCGACCGGCCAGCCGATCTCCCAGTACGTGACGATGCTGTCCCCGCCGACCGACTCGCCGACGCTGGACTTCGACGCGCCGGACGAGCCGATCACGGCCGGTGGGGAAGGGGTAGCCGACGGGACGGAAGCCGCGGACGGAACGGGAGACGCGGACCGCGACTTCCACCTCGTCTTGCTGGACAACGGTCGTACGGACATGCGCGAGGACGACCAGCTCCGGGAAACCCTGTACTGCATCCGCTGTGGCGCGTGCTCGAACTCCTGTGCGAACTTCCAGTCCGTCGGCGGCCACGGCTTCGGCGGCGAGACGTATTCAGGGGGGATTGCCACCGGCTGGGAAGCCGGCGTCCACGGCCAGGAGTCCGCGGCCGAGTTCAACGACCTCTGTACCGGCTGTACGAACTGCGTCGACGCCTGTCCGGTGAAGATCGACATCCCGTGGATCAACACCGTCGTCAGGGATCGAGTGAATCGCAGCGCCGAGGCGGAGTCGTACGATTTCCTCGTCGACGGCCTGACCCCCGACGTCGAGGAGGGCGGTATGGACCTCGGGAAGCGCTTCTTCGGCAACATCGGAACTGTTGCGAAGACCGCCAGCGCGACCGCCCCCGTCTCGAACTGGCTGGCCGACGCGGGCCCCGTTCGCGCGGTCCTCGAGCGCACCCTCGGAATCGACCGTCGGCGCGATCTGCCGTCGTTCCAGCGGAAATCGCTGGTCGACTGGTTCGAGAAGCGAGGTGGCGAAGCCGTCTCGAAAAAGCGAGCGGTGGGCTCGAGCAAGCGGACAGCGCAAGCCGATGCTCGAGACGGCGGGGCCGACGTCGATCGCGAGGCCGTTCTCTACCCCGACGTCTACACGAACTACGTCGACGTCGACCGCGGGAAGGCCGCCGTCCGCACCCTCGAGGCGCTCGGCGTTCCCGTGCGAGTTCCCGACCTCCCCGAGAGCGGGCGCGCGGCGCTCTCCCAGGGAATGATCGCCACGGCGGACCGACAGGCGAGCCGACTCTACGCCGCGCTGGCCGAGGACCTCGACGCCGGGCGAGACGTGGTCGTCATCGAACCCTCCGATCTGGCCGCCATGCACCGCGAGTACGAGCGCCTGCTGCCCGAGGACTCCTACGAGCGGCTCCGGGACGGCAGTTACGAGATCTGCGAGTACGTCTACGGACTCCTCGAGAACGGTGCCGACCCCGACGCCCTGTCGACCGGCGACGGAAGCCAACCAGTCGCCTACCACTCTCACTGTCAGCAGCGGACGCTCGATCTCGAAGCGCCCACGGTGGCCGTCCTCGAGTCCTGTGGCTACGAGCCGGAGACCTCGAACGCGGAGTGTTGCGGGATGGCCGGCTCCTTTGGCTACAAACAGGAGTACTACGAACTCAGTATGGACGTCGGTGAACGGCTGGCCGGACAGGTCGAAGACGCGGAGACCGTCGTCGCCTCCGGTACTTCCTGTGGCGATCAACTCGAGACGCTGCTCGAGCGAGACGTCCCGCATCCGGTTGAGTTGCTCGCGCCCGGCGGTCACCGATCGTAGCGGGCGCTCGGTGGTCTCCCGCAGCGGTCGCGGTCTCTTTCGTGGACACCGTCGGGAACTGACTTTCGAGTGCCGACCGCCGATCCGGGTGGGTCGTCGGAGAAAGACGTAAGTATGTGGTGTGATGTACCATAACGCGGTAAATGTCCGCAATAGACAGGGGCGCTCTCCGCGACCGGATCGAGGACAGGCGCGAGGATCTCATCGAACTCCTCGACGAACTCATCGCCCAGGAGTCCGTGACCGGCAACGAGAAACCCGCACAGGAGGTCGTCGTGTCGCGATTGGAATCCCGCGGGCTCGAGGTCGACACGTGGGTGCCCGACGCCGACGAACTGCGGGACCACCCCGGGTTCTTCGAGACCTCGTCCTACGCGGCACACGGATACGAGGACCGTCCGAACGTCGCAGCGACGTGGACCGGCGCCGGCGACGGGCGGTCCCTGACCCTGAGCGGACACGTCGACGTCGTTCCAGTCGACGAAGACGAGTGGCGGTACGATCCGTGGGACGCCACTATCGAGGACGGTCGCCTCTACGGACGCGGCAGCAACGATATGCTCGGCGGCGTGGCGTCCATGCTCGTCGCCGTCGAGGCGCTCGACGACCTCGGCGTCGAACTGGCCGGCGACCTCACGCTGCAGACGACCATCGAAGAGGAAGACGGCGGTCCCGGCGGCGTCCTCTCCGCGCTCGAGCGCGGCTATCGACCCGACGCGGCGATCATTACCGAACCCTCCGGCCTGCCGAACATCGGAATGGCGAGCGCCGGGGTGATGTACTTCCGCGTTCGCGTACTGGGGAAGTCGGCACACGCTGCCCAGGGCTATGCGGGCGTAAACGCCATCGGCAAGGCGACGACGCTCTATCGGGCGCTCGACGAACTGGACCGGGAACGGAAAGCGCGTATTTCGTACGAGCCGGCCGTCCGGCAGAACCCGAAACTCGACGGGCACGAAACCAACCTGAACGTGGGCACGATCGACGGCGGCGACTGGCCCTCGACGGTCCCCTCAGAGGCGGTCTTGGAGGGACGAATCGGTTGGCCGCCCGGCGAAACACGCGAGGAGGTCCGGGCCGAAGTCGAAGCGGCCGTGCGAGACGCCGCCGAGAGCGACGAGTGGCTGTCCGAACACCCACCCGAGTTCGAGTGGTTCGGCTGGAACGCCGCGCCGCACGAACTCGATACCGACGCGGAGATCGTCCAGATCGCGCGGGAGAACGCGGAAACGGTCACCGGGAGGGAAACGACGTTCGGCGGCGGAAGCGCCGGCAACGACGAGCGGTTTTACAACCGCTACTACGACATCCCCTGTCCGTCGGTCGGCCCGCGGGGCGACAACATCCACGGTGCCGACGAGTACGTGGAGATCGCCTCGCTGGTCGAGACGGCACAGACGCTCGCGCTGACGGCGGTCGACTGGTGCGGGACTGCGGATTGACATCGATCGACGACCGCGAGCCTCTACGCTTATATCGGACCGGTGACTCCACATCGGCACATGGATTCCCTCGCCATGCGCGATCACTGCCGACCGATCGCCGGCGACTATCCCGATGGAATCTACCGCGTCGTCGGCACGGGTGAGGACACCGTAACCCTATTTCGGGTCGGCGACGCCGAGGGCCGGCGGGTCAACACCGGCGAGATCGTCACGGTCCGCGACCGAGAATTCGAGGCCTTCGAACCAGCGGAAAACCCCGACGGGAACTGACCGCTCGGTGCGACGCTGGCCTCGAACCTCGAGATGGCATACTGGCGGTTTCAGGCCTTCGGTGAGCAACTGGTCGCACATCCGCTCCCGACAATAGTTGCAGCGATGCTCGTCGCAGTGGGGTACGTCGCTGACTCCGTCGGTCCCCTTTCGGAGCCCGTCGCGAGCGCGGTGCTGTTCGTCGGTGTTATCGGGATCGCGTTTGTCGGCAGCGGCTATCTGGATCGCTGAGCCGAGAGAAGGGGCGATCCCGATCCCGCCGGGCTCGCTACGCCTCGAACAGCTCGTCGACCGCCTGTCGCGCCGCGAGCGCGGCGTCGTCGGCGACCCGTTCGGGGTCGGGCTCGTCTTCGCCCTCCGGCGCGTTGAGGTAGACGTCGACCTCGAGGACGCCGTCCTCGAAGATCGCGGTCACGTCGTAATCGCGCACGTCGGACTGTTTGTAGTGTGAGAAGATGACGCCTTCCGCGGCGTCCGAGGCCGTCTGGACGACGGTCTCGTCCGACGGTTCCTCAGTCGGCATTTACGCGCCGCCGGCGCCCGGGCCGCCGGGGCCGGCCGGGCCGCCGCCCATGCCGCCACCGAGCAGGTCCTCGAGCTCCTCCTGGAGGCTCTCGAACTGGTCCTGAACGCGCTCTTCCTGCTTCTCGAGGGTCTCGAGACGGATCTCGAGCGAGTCGACCTTGTCCTCGAGGTCCTCTTCGGCCTGGTCGTAGTCGGTCTCGACGAGGAGTTCGCCGACGTTTCGGTACATCGTCGTTCCCTCGTCGATGTTGTCGAGTTCCTCGAGGGCGTTCTGGGCCTCGGTGAGGCTCGATTCGGCTTCCTGCTTCTGGACGGCGACTTCCTGTGCCGTCTCCTGAAGGTCCTGTAGCTGCTCGATTTTCTCCTGTGCCTCGGGCGGCAGGTTTCCTTGCATGTCTCGACCGTCGCCCTCCGCACTGATAAAGACCAGCTTTGTCTTCCACGTCGGGTGCTCGAGAGAGAACGGCGAATCCGGGCTCAGTCCCGACCGCGTCCGTCCGCCGTGACCGTGTCGTCGCTGGCTCCCGGCGACGCGGCGCTATCGGTCCGAATCACGAGGTAGCCGCCGCCGAGGAAGAGCGCCCCCCAGAGCAGGAAGAGCGCGTCCCAGAGGAGGAGCGGACCGGGACCGGCGGGCCAGACGTGGTGAATCCCGAGCAGCTGGTGATCGACGAGTCCCTCGACGAGGTTGAACGCGCCCCAGCCCATGATCACCGCACCCAGCAGCGTCCGCCCGGACGTGGGCACCGAATGGAACCGCCACGCGCGAGAGAGCAACACGACGCCGATGATGGTGAACACGTAGGTTGCGAGGTGAAAGAGCCCGTCGGCCATCACGTTGAGCTCGAGGTCGGTCGCGATACTCGAGTCCGGGTAGGACGACAGCATGTGGTGGATCTGGAGGATCTGGTGGAAGACGATGCCGTCGAAGAAGCCGCCCAGCCCCACCCCGAGCGCGAGGCCGGCGATCACCAGCGGCTTCGCGTCCCGTCGCAGTCCGAGCCACGTTCCGTTCCGGTCGGCCATAGAGCGGGTTCGGTGACGACGACGAAGACCGCGTTGCCTGCCGGTACAGGGATGGTTCGCCGTTCGCTGGTCGGACGATATCCTACCGGGACTCGAGAATATCGACCCCTGCGTCGGCGGTTCGCTCCGCGACGTCGATCAGGGAAAACCAGGTGTTCAGCGCCGCTCGCAGGGCGACGACGTCGTCGGCGTCGATCTCGATGAATACACGTGCCTCTTCCCGTTCGATAGTCGTCCGCGAGCGTTCGTCGTCGATCTCGCCGATTTCGCGAGCGACGGCTTCGGCAACGAGTTCGGCACGCGACCGCGTCTCGTAGTCGAACTCGAGAGTCGCGTCGTGAGAAGACACGGCGGTTACTGGACGTCGACTTCCTTGACGTCGCGGCTGCGTTCCTTCAGGAGCACGCGGTGGCCGCAGTAGGGACAGCGGACGCCGCCGTACTCGTCGAGCTGGACGTCGCGTTTACAGCGGGAGCATTTGTAACTCATACTGGGTAGAGAGCGTTATTCGTCGTCGTCTTCCGCGAGGGCCGCGCGGATGGAGCGCGTGACGGTGCGGCCGGCGGGGGTTTCCGGGCGGTACGCGCCGCCGGTGAAGACCTCGCCGGTCTCTTCGTTCTTCCAGATGCCGGTGCCGACGCGAGTGACGTCGTCGCCGTCGACTTCGGCGTTTTCCATGTCGTCTTCGATCTCGCTGACGCGACGGCGTGCGACGCGGCCGTAGCGGGCACCGAAGCGGCCAGCGCTACCGACCTGTCCTTTCTTGGCCATAGTGGTCATCTCTATCGCCAGCGGATTCTTAAACCTGTTGAGTCGCGACGGTTTCTGCGGAGACGCCGTTCCGTGGACCGACCCCGTTTACGGCCTACCGAATCGCTCGGCGACCGGCCATGCGAGCAGTTCCAGGACGACGACTGCGAGCGCGGCGAGGTATCCGACTACCGCGAGCGGTGCGGCGAGTAACCCGGTCCCGACACCCGTCGTCGCGATCACCGTGCGGACCAGGAGGCCGCTGACGGCCAACAGCGGGATCAGGGTGAGGACGGCGTCCGGTCGCTCGAGCATGGCTAATTATATCTAATTACAGCCCGCGGGTTAAGCCTCGGACAACCAGCAGGAACTGACACTTCCATCGGGCCGGCACAATATTTGCTGCGAGATTCTCCCGACACGGAAATCGACATCAGCGGCTGGCAGTCCGCAGAGACGACCAGTGAGGCCGACTACTGGAATTCCGCGTCCGTGAGCACGTCGTTGAGGTCCTCCCGGATCCGCTCGCCCATCTCCCGGTCGCGAGCGGTGGTCACGACGCGGTTTTCCTGCACGCTCGAGCCGTTTCGGAGGAGCATGCGAACGTTGCCGCCGTCGTCGGCGCGGGTCACTTTCGCGCGCATGCCGGACTGTGACCCCTTCCCGCCGGCGTCGATGGGTCCCGGAATGACCTTCTTGACGTGAGGGTGGCCCGCGACGGCCTGGATGGCCTGCATCCCCGTTCGGCCGCCGATGAGCGTCGAGTGGCTCCCGCCGATCTTTTCGGAAGGCGGTGTCTCGACGACGTCGAGCGCGCGGTTCCCGCGTCGCTCGAGCACCGCAGCGACCGGATCCTCGTCGTCGACGCGGTAGAAGGGGTGGTGAACGTCCTCGCGAACGGCGCGGATCACCGTTCGCGCGCCGCCGGCGTAGACCTCTTCGGGACGTTTCCGGCGGATCTCGTCGCCGATCAGTCCCGCGAAGTTCCGGAGTTCGATCGGCTCGTTCTCGCCGTCTTCGGGCGTCGTCGTGATCGTCGTCTCGCCGAGTATCTTCCCCTCGGGATCGGTATCGCGGTCTCGAGCCTCCGGGTCGTCCGGCTCGCCGGCCAGCATCGTGATGGTCGCCCTGTCGCGCGCCGCCTCGAGAACGATCGCCTCGGTGTTTTCCTCCCGACAGACCAGACAGAAGTCGCCGGGTTTCTCGAGCGGCGATGCACAGTGACGACACTCCATATCGGTGGATGGGGAGGCGGATGTAAAACAGGCCTGTTTTCGCCCCGATTCGGTCGTTCGACGGTGACTCGAGGCTCGACCGCTTCGAGACGTGCCCGTTCCCCGGACGGCGGCATCGGCGGCAGTCGGAATCAGGCTCCGCTGCCGCTCGCGATCGTTTCGCCCGGAGGGTTCCCGTCCGATATCGATAGGTTGGATACCCGTTGTGAGCCGACCGTGTAAATGTTACTGGCATCTGAGGTGACGGGAAATCAATAGGTAGCGTTACACAATGTCGTCGAGGATGCGTCGAACCGGTTCCGCGTCGACGATCTCGTAGGGGACCCTGAGCGGAGAGATCGACACTTCTTCCTCGAGGACGGCGTGGCGGTCGGTGTCCTCCCCGTCGGGAATGTCCCGGTTGGCCATCTGCTGCCAGAGTCGGTTGGTCAGCTGAAACGCGCCGTCCTCGAACGTGGCGTCCATCTCGTAGATTTCGGTCGGTCGCGTCAGCGCGAAACCGTTCGGTTCGCGATCGGGCCGGGGAACGTTGACGTTCAGGTAATCGACGCGGTCGAACAGCCCGGTGCCGGGCGCGCCGGCGACGAGGTCTGCTGTGATTTCGCCCGCTCGCTCGAAATCCGCCGGCTCGAGTTCCTCGTCGTAGCCCAGCGTGTCCAGCGAGACGGCGATCGACGGCGTCCCGAGGAACGCGGCCTCCATGGCGGCGCTGACGGTTCCCGATCGGGAAAAGACGTACGCGCCGAGGTTCGCCCCGGAGTTACAGCCCGAGACCACGATGTCGGGTGCCGGCTCGAGGCCCTTCGTGCCGACGATGGCGCAGTCGCAGGGGGTTCCGTCGACGGCGTAGCCGAGTTCGTGGTCGGTGTGGGGGACCGGGACGGTGAAGGCGCTGTCGGCCAGATCCACCGAGAGGTCGTCGTCGTCCGACGACTTCGTCCGACCGTAGGAGAGCGATCGGCCGACCGCGCTTCGGTTTCGGTCGGGCGCGACGACGGTGACCGTGCCGACCGCCGAAAGCGCGTCGTACAGTCCCCGGATGCCGGGCGCGTCGATCCCGTCGTCGTTCGTCAGCAGAATGTGGGGGTCCGAGTCCAGTTCCATTGCCTGGTCGTTGCGTAGCGAGCGAGCTACGTATCAGTTCGGTTCCCGGCGGACTCGCCGAACGTGCCCGCGAGTTTCGTCCCGCAGGCCGGACAGAACCGCGACCCCTCGGCCGCGACGGCGTCGCACTCCGGACAGGTTATCCCGCCGCTCGGCTCGGTGACCGACTCGAGGTCGTCGCCGCAGGTCGGACAGTAGTCGGCCGACTGCGGAACGTCCGCGCCACACGACGGACAGTTGGTCGCGTCGTCCCAGAGGACGCGGCGTCGAGACTTGCTGATGTAATTGTAGGCACCCCAGACGAGGTTTCCGACTCCCATCGAGAACCAGAACGTGAGGAGCGCGACGACGACGTGTGAGAGCACCGAACCGAACTCCCGATCGACCATCACGACCCGATCCGGCGTCTCCTCCTCGATCGTCCAGCCCTGAGCGACGAGCTCGTCGACCTCCCGCTGTAAGCGTTTGCTGTGCACGGGTGTAGTAGGGCCCGAACGAGGAAAAAGCTATCAGCGAACCCGGGGGTCGCCACCACCACAGTATATAGCCTCGACGGTCAGTTACGGAATATGAGTGGACTCGAAAACGCGACTCTCGCGGTTGCAGGTATCGCACAGGCTGATCCCGGCGTCAACGTCGATATCGGAGCGACCGGCGGACTCCTCGGCGGCGCGATCGGCGCTTTTCTGACCACGCTGGTCGTCGGCGCGATCCTGATCGCGATCGTTCCCGAGTACACCGACCGGATGATGGGGGACGTGCTCGAGGACCCCGTGGGGACCTTCGCCTACGGGATCGTCTCTCTGATAGCGATCGTGCTGGTGATCTTGCTCCTGTTCATCACCATCATCGGGGCCATCGTCGCAATTCCGCTCGCCCTGGCCGCGTATCTGATCTGGGCGGTCGGTGCTGCGATCGCCTACCTCGCGATCGCCGACCGACTCGTCGGGCGCAACGACGAGTGGTTCAAGCGGCTGCTGGTCGCCGCCGCTCTGAGCGGCGCGCTCGCACTGACCGGTGTCGGCGGCATCCTCGCGATCTGTATCGGTGCCGCCGGGTTCGGCGCCGTTCTCCGGGAGTACCTCGAGTGAGCGCGTGAACGGTGGCTACGTCACCACGGGAGATATCGCCGGAGCCGAGCCACGACTGACGACCGGCGGCGCACTCGCAGCGTCGTCCCCTCGGCGTCGAACACCGCTTCCGACGCGGGGATCCGTTCACCGTCCGGCAGCTCGAAGTACTGATCGCCCGCCGGAACCGTCCCGCCGCTGCTCGCGCCGAACAGCGTCTTCGATCGCCCCGTCGGTTCCGGGACGGGTTCGCTGTACTCGATTTCGTACACCGTTTTCCCGTCCTCGGTCGTCTTCCGCCAGTCGACGATCTCGCGGGTCTCGCTCGTCCCGATCATTCTCGAACGACCCTCGTCGTCGGACACTGAGTCGCGGTGGCCATCACGCTCGTTGGGTACTCGCCATACCGACCTAAAACCCGCCGGCTGTCGCGTCGGGAGCGACGGTATCGAGTCGGTGCCGGTCAGCCGAGATCGACCGGATCGACCTTCAGGTACTCCCGCGAGACGACAGTCGCGTACGATCCCTTCGGAAGCGCGAACTCGAGGGTCAGCGGGTCCGTCTCGAGGCGCAGGTCCGTCCGGAGAAGCATCGCGCGGCGCGTCCCGCTGGAGTCGAACTCCCCTGGCAGATCGAAATCCGCCGTCCCGAGCCCCAGTTCGTCGAGGACCGCGCGTTCGATTTCCCCCTGCTCGCCGTCGGCGAGCTCCGTCTCGGTGCCGACCAGCGGCGCGGTGACGAACGCCCGGCCGCGCTCGCAGTGGCGGGTCACCGACTCGACCCGGCGCTCGTCGACGCGCTGGAGGCGGTCCGTGTCGGGGAGTTCGAGTCCGTCGGGGGCGTCGGTATCGGCGAAGCAGACGACGTCGCCAGCGACCGGCCGATCGAACGGCAGGCCGCGCTCGAGGCGCTCGCTCAGCATCAGGTTGAACGCGTAGGACTGTGCCGCGTGGACGAACAGCCGCTGGAGGTTCGATGGGACCCGCTCGAGGGCCTCTCTGAACTGTTCGGGCCCGGGGTCGCCGTCGTACTCGGCCAGCGCGTGGATCATCGAGCGCTCGTAGCGGAGGCGGTGTGGCACCCGCTCGAGGGCCTCCTGCCAGTCGCGGGTTTCCTCGACAAAGGCTCTAGCTTCCTGCGTCCCCTCCGGTTCCGCCTCGGTCGGGTTGCCGAGATAGGCCATCACCGCACCCTCCCAGTCGTCGCGAGCGATCGCGAGCCCTACGTTGTGGGTAACCGGCCGACGGCTCCCGAAGCGCTGCTGGCCGAAGAAGTTGGGGACGCCGATGGACGCGTCGGCTTCGGCGTCCGAATCGCTGTCGTCACCGGCGGCGGCCTCGAGGCCGCCGAACTCGCTCAATTCGTCCGTGATTGTCGCGGCGCTTTCCGGCCGCTCGGGATCAGTGACGACGAGTTCGAACTCGTTGCCCGCGAGGTCGCCGAACTCGAGGTTCCGGCCGGCCCGCCCCAGGACCTCGATCTCGACCCCGTCGATTTCGGGGAGGTCCTCGGGGTCGGCGCCGTAGACCGAGAACAGCTGCGTCGTTATCGCGTACTTGTCCTTCGTCCCCGCCCAGTTGACCTGCTCGCGGGAGATGCCGAGCGCGTCCGAGAGCCGCGAGGCGAAGTCGTTGGTGTCCCACCCCTGCAACGTCGCGCGGAAGACGAGATGCGGATAGGCGTCCGTCGGCGCGTCGACCGGCTCGGTGTCGAAGCGCTCGAGTTCGCGCACCTGAAAGTCCGCGTCGTCCTCGCGAAGGCGGCCGCCGACGCCGTCGGCGTCGCTGACGTAGTACTCCATACCGACAGCCTGCTCCGTGGGGTGGCCTGAGCGCATACTGATTGGCGACGATTCGAGTGCCGGGCGTAAATCGGTTCGTTCTCGCGGGCGAGCGCTCCCCTCTGTCAGTCCGTTTGGGGGATCGACCGCGCGCCCAGCGCGAACGCGAGGACGGCGAGGACGGCGAGAATACCGAGGTTCGCGAGCGCGGGATCGACGCCGGCCACCGCGGGCGTCTCCGACCCCGAATAGGTCGCCGCCCGCACGCCTCGAGCGAAGTGCGTCAGCGGCGAAAGGTTAACGAGCGGCTCGAACCAGCCGGGGAGCTGCTCGAGCGAGACGAAGGTCTCAGAGAGGAAGAGCAGCGGGAGCCCGATCCCGTTACTGGCGGCGACCGCGCCGTCCTGTGAGTCGGTGTAGCTGCCGAGCATCGCGCCGACGCCGCAGAAGCAGACGACGCCGACGAGGACGTACGGCACCAGCAGCGGCGAGAAGACGATCTCGGCGCCGGTCAGCAGTATGACGAGTCCGAGGATGAGCAGGCTGGCGAGCCCGATGATCGCTGCGTTGACGGCCGTCTGGGCGAGCAACCACTCGCCGCGGGTCAGCGGTGTCGTCGCGAGCTTCTCGAAGCGGCTCCCCTCGCGGTGGCGCGCGACCTCGCTGCCCATCCGCGACAGCGGCGTGAAGAGGACGACCACCGCGAGGTAGCCCGGCACGTAGAACGCCGCCGGCTCGGTGAACAGGCCGCCGCCCGCGGGATCGGTGCGGATCAGCGCGCCGAAGATGACGATCAGGATCACCGGGAAGAAGAAGGTGAAGAAGACCGCCGTCCGCCGGCGGACGAACGAGCGCCAGCCGGCGCTGGTTTCGGCGCGAACGCGTCCCATCCGACTCACGCCGTCTCACCCGCCTGTGCGAGATCCGATTCGCCGGTTCCGCCGTCCCCGCCGCCCAGTCGCTCCGTCCGCGCTCGCTCGGTCGCGTCGGCCAGTTCGAGATAGACGTCCTCGAGGTCCGGTTCGGCCCACGAGAGCTCGGTGTACTCGATATCGCGCGCCTCGAGGTAGTCGACCACCGTCCCGATCGCGGCGGGCTCGATGTCGCGGACGATAACGCCACTGTCCGGGTTTCGGCCCCGACCACCCGCCGCGCGTTCGACTGGGTACTCGAGGTCGGCGAAGGCGTCCGGATCGGCCGCCGTTTCGATCGTGAGTCGGCTCGAGCCGCCGTGGTCGCGGACGAGGGCCTCGGGTGTGCCCTGCGCGACGAGGCTCCCATCGGCGAGCAGGCCGATGCGGTCGGCGAGGCGTTCGGCTTCGGCCATGTCGTGGGTCGTGAGGACGACGGTCGTCCCGCCGGCGGCGAGATCCTCGATCAGCCCCCAGACGGTGCGACGACCGGCGGGGTCGATGCCGGTCGTCGGCTCGTCGAGAAAGAGGAGGTCGGGGTCGTTGACCAGCGCGGAGCCGACGCAGACGCGCCGTTGCTGCCCGCCCGAAAGGTCCTCGTACCAGGTTTCGCCGGCGTCGACCAGACCGACGTCGGCGAGGACGTCGTCGGGATCGCGCGGGTCGTCGTACAGTCCCGCGTAGTAAGACAGGAGTTCGCGGGCGCTGAGGCGGGCCGGCGGCGAGAACTCCTGTGGCAAGACGCCGAGCCGGTCGCGATCGACGGCCGCCGGCGACTCGCCGAGGATCCGCGCCGTTCCCGTATCGGGCTCGGTCGTCCCCGTCAGCGCGCGGACGAGCGTCGTCTTGCCGGCCCCGTTCGGCCCGATCAGTCCGAACACCTCGCCGCTCTCGACGGACAGCGACGCCCCCGACAGCGCCACCGTCTCGCCGTAGCGCTTCTCGAGGTCCGTCGCATCGACTACGGCTGTCATACGGGTCGGTAGCTGCGGGTGCCGGGTAAGCGGTTCGATTCCGCCGATACCGATCCGACCCGCTTGCGCGGAAGTTTATCTATAGTTTTTCGGGGTACTTCGACTGGGACCGTCTCTCGGCTACGGACCGCACGAGGCCCGAGCGACGAGCATCGTCCACGACTCCACGAGCGCCCGATTTCGGTGCCGGACTCGAGCCGATCAGTCGGTCGCTTCCGGCGCGTGGACCGTCTCCGGTTCCGGATTCTCGACGACGTGGCGATCCGGCAGGTCGGGGACGGGCTCGCGGCCGACCGTGAAGAACCGCTCGGTGCGCGTCAGTTCCTCCGTCGCGGGGCTCGGTTTCGTGAACCGCTCGAACTCGACGGCGACGCCCGCGGCATCTGACGCGGTCTCGCTCTCTGACTCGGGCGCGATGCGAACGGCGGCCAGCTGGTACGACGGGTAGAACACCGGCGGGAGGATTCCGATGATCCCGTCGCGACGGTGGAGGCGCTTGAGCCACGTGCCCGTGTTGACCAGCACGCCGCCGTCGACTTCCTTCAACATCGGGCGGTGGGTGTGCCCGAAGCAGAAGATCGTCGTCTCCGGCTCCGCCGCGAAGACCTCGCGAGCGCGCTCCTCGTACGATTCGACCGGATCGACGGTGAGCTCCGTCTCGAACACGCCGAAGCGATCGATCGTCTTCCTGATGTCTCGACGGATGAAGTACAGCGGAATCCCGATGAGCAGGAGCAGCCCGGCGACGGCGACGTTGAGCGTGAGGAGGAACCAGGCCGCGGTGCCGGCCCTGCCGAACTGCTCGAGGAACGCCTCCGTCCAGGTAACCGGTAGCGACCAGATCCCCGTCAGATGCAGCCCCGCCAGTACCGAGAGGAGGGCGCTGATATTGAACAGCAACAGGAACGGCACCAGCGAGTAGCGTATCAGCGGATTCATCTCCCGGTAGAAGTACTTCGAGAGGAGCCAGATCGGCATTCGCTCGGTCGGGGTGACCGCCTGCACGTCCTTCAGCCAGTTGTACCGGCCGCGGTCGGAGAGCTGACCCGCCCGGCTCGTCACGAGCGTGTTGTAGTAGTAGCCCAGCGGCGTCGCGTAGGGGTTCCCCCAGTCCTCGATCCGGTTGTTGGCGTCCTGCTGGTGGCCGTGCTCGAAGTGGATCGCCTGGTCGCCGACCGTTCGAACGATCGACTGGTCCTGAACGAGGTCCACGTTGTACGCCGCGAACCGATCGACGTACTCGTCGTACGCCGCGAGCTCGTGGTCGTGATTCCCCGGCAGCAGCGTGATAGGGATATTCTCCCCCGTCGCTCGAAGTTGCTCGAACAGCTCCGGATACGTCTCCTCCAGGACCTCGAACTTCTCGAGCCCGTCGACCGTCGTGAACTCCCAGAGCCCGAACGCGTCGCCGTTGATGATCAATTCCGCGTTCTCGTCGGTCCGCGCCAGCCGCTCGAGGAAGGCGCGCAGCTCGCCGAGAAACGCAGCGTCCTCGAGCTGTTCGTCGCCGCCGATGTGGAGATCGCTGATCACGTAGTAGACACGATCATCGCCGTCCGTCTCGGTGGCCATCGTTACCAGCCTGTGGCTCCACCTCGAAAGCTGTTGCCGTCCGCGTCTCGCAGCGTACCGCGGTCGAGTTCGCCCCCGGCTCGCGGCCCCGAACCGATCGGGATCACTCGGTGCTCCGCCTACCGAGTGGCGGCAGGGCGGGGTCGTCGACATCGGACTGATCGACGCCCGAAATTTCGAATCGCGCACCGCCGTCGGCGGCGTCGGTCACTGCGATCGACCAGCCGTGGGCCGTGACGACGTCCCGGACGATCGCGAGCCCGAATCCGGTCCCGTCGGTAGCCGTCGTATATCCCTCTTCCAGCACCGATTCCTTTCGGTCGTCCGGAATCCCGGGGCCGTTGTCTTCGACGTAGAACCCAGTTCCATCGGCGAGACGACCGACACGAACGGTCGGACTCGCATGGTCGTCCTCCTCGTCGCTGGGCGTTCCGTGTTCCAGACTGTTTCGGAACAGGTTCTCGAAGACGTTCAGCAGTCGGTCCCGATCGGCGACGACCGAGCAGTCGTCGCCGAGTTCAAGCGTCGCCTTCCGCGTCTCGACGTTCGCCCACGCGTCCTTGGCAACGACCGAGAGAGTGACCGACTCGGTTTCCGTAATCGCCTTCCCCTGCCGGGCGAGCGCGAGCGCGTCCTCGATGATGTCGCCCATCCGGTCGTGTGAGCGCTCCACTTCCTCGAGGTACTCGACGCTGACGGAAACCTCCGCCGGCCCGTCGTCAGCGTCGGTGTCCTCGACCTCGCTCAGTATCGTCTCGAGATAGCCCTGTGCGACGTTGAGCGGGTTCCGGAGGTCGTGGGAGACGATTCCCGCGAACCGGTCGAGCCGTTCGTTCTGATACTCGAGTTGCTCCTTCTGGAGTTCGAGTTCCTGTTCCCGCGCTCGGAGTTGGTCCTCGCGGCGTTTCTGTTCGGTGATGTCGTGAATCAGGGCGACGTGTCCGACGGGGTCGTCATCGTCGCCGAGTGCCGAAACCCGAACGTCGTAACACCGCTCTCGGTCGTCGAGCCGGACCCACAGTTCCTCCCGAAGTTCACGGACCGGCTCCGAGCCGTCGAGGACGGCCTCGAGGTCGCCGGCTCGGAGGACGATCTCGGACGGGACGAGCGCCGTCACGTGTTTGCCGACCGGCCGGCCACCCCCGGCCAGCCGCTTTGCAGTCGAGTTGACGTCGACGACGCGATCGTTCCGGTCGAAAACGATGATCCCGTTGTCGACCGCTTCGACGACGAAGTCCCTGGCCAGCGGCACCACGGCTCCGCGTTGCGAGCCCAGTACCGAGAGCAGCCGATCGACGGGGACCTTCTTGGCGACCGTGATACTCGAGGTCCCGACGATGAGCAGCGTGCCGAACGCGAGATAGGCAAGCGGCAGCAGCATGAAGTGAGGAGGGGCCGGACTCACCTCTGCGAGCGAAAAGAGCGTCATCGACGTGGAGCCAACGGTGGTCACGATGATAACGAAGGCGATCCGCCGATAGACGTTTCGCGAGCGCAAGATCTTCAGCGAGAGCATCGTGCTGTGGACCACCACGAGCGCGTACGACAGTCCGAAGACCGCGTACGTCCCCCATTGCAAATCGTACTCGAGGAGAGAGACCGAGCCGTGCGCGACCCGCGGGTCGACGAACATGTACCCGTGAACGTGGTTCGTCGCGACGAGAACGAGCGTTGCGACGGGAAAGAGGAAGAGAGCGACGAGACGAGGGCGGGTGAGCCAGTCACCGCGACCGGTAAAGTGAAACACAAAACACAGGGTTGTAACGGTCAGTAACGGTGGTACTACCAGAAACGACCGAAACCAGAACAGCTTCAGCTCCAGCGGGACGCTCGAGACGGTGCACAGTGTCAGAAACGCCCACAGACCGACCGAGAGCTGAACGCTCGACCCCCAGGTTTCGACCGGCCCGGACCGGTGTCGCCACGTGACGATCGCACCGACGGTCGCGAGGAGTGTCGCGAGCAATAGCGGGACGGTGTACGGCGTCAGTTGCCACGTCATGGGGTGCGAAGAGACTGTTCTCCATACCTCTCTCCTAAGTGTGTATAAAGACGGCGGCCGTCACCGAGGGAGAGATTTCGCTTACCGGTACTCACGGCACAGCAACCGGCGACCCGGCATCGGATCCTGCCCTCGCAGGCTCAACCGTTACCCCCCGATTCGTGGTAGAGGTTCGGGAATGACACAGCTCGGATACACCCTCTCGAGCGAGGAACACGGCCCGAACGAGCTCGTCGAGATCGCCCGCCGCGCCGAGGACGCCGGCTTCGACTTCCTCTCGATCTCGGATCACTTTCACCCGTGGGTCTCGGCGCAGGGGGAGTCGCCGTTCGTCTGGTCGACGCTCGGCGGCATCGCGACGGTGACCGACGACATCGAGGTCGGCGTGGGCGTCACCTGCCCGACGATCCGGATCCACCCGGTCAACGTCGCCCACGCCGTTGCGACCGTCGACGAGATGCTCGGCGACCGGTTTACCTTCGGTGTCGGCACCGGCGAAAACCTGAACGAACACGTCACCGGCGAGCACTGGCCCGAACACGGCGTGCGCCTCGAGATGTTAGACGAGGCGATGGACGTCATGCGCTCCCTCTGGACCGGCCAGACAACGAGCCACCACGGCGAGTACTATACGGTAGAGAACGCGCGGCTCTACACCGTGCCCGACGAGCAGCCGACGACGATCGGGAGCGCCTTCGGCCCGCAGACGGCCGAATGGGTCGCGGAGACAGCGGACGGGCTGTGGTGTTCGGGCCCGAAATCGGAGCCGGTCGAGGCCTACGAGGGCGCCGGCGGTGACGGGCCGAAATACACCCAGCTACACGGCTGCTACGCCGACAGCGAGGACGAAGCGATCGAAACCGTCTACGAACAGTGGCCCAACGGCTCGATCCCCGGCGAACTCGGTCAGGAGCTCCCGACGCCGGCCCACTTCGAGCAGGCGGCGGAGATGGTCGAAAAAGAAGATATCGCTGAAGCAGGCACGACTACCGAGCCCGACCCGCAGGCCCACATCGACAGCATTGAGCAGGCAATCGACGCCGGCTACGATCACGTCTATTTCCACCAGATCGGACCCGACCAGGAGAAAGCGATCGAGTTCTACGCGGCGGACGTGTTGCCGTCGTTCGAGTGAGGCAGTCCCGGTGGTTTTGCTAGTGGCCAAGTGAGGTGTACCAGAACTGCAACCGCCGACGGACGTTGGGTTCCGTTCGGATGGTAGGATTCAAGTGTCAGACACGTGTCCGCGAAACAATGGTCAATGCGAACGACGATCCGATCGAACTCGTTCCGGCCAGACACGACACGTGGCGCGAGTGCTTCGTCGCCGAACGTGACCGCGTGTCCGACGTGTTGACCAGCGAATCTCTCGAGGCTACCGTAGAGCAAATCGAACACGTCGGATCGACCGCTGTCCCCAACCTCGCCTCGAAAGATATTGTCGACCTCGATATCGTCGTCGCGGACGATGCGGTGAGCGACGTCTCCCGGACGCTCAAGTCCGAACTCGGCGGGGACCGCATCGAGAACAGCGATCAGTGGCATCCCGTCTTTCGCTGCGACGGTGGTCAGCGGTTCAACGATCACGTCTTCGCGACCTCGAGCGACGGCTGGAAGATCAGCGTCGTCACGCGCGACGTCCTTCGCGCGTACCCCGCGCTCCGTACGGAGTACGAAACGCTGAAGCGCGATCTGGCAGCCGACCACGACGACCTCGTCGCCTACTCCGAGGGGAAGACCGCGTTCATCGAGCACATCCTCAACGTCGCGCGCTCGGACGACGATCTGACGGTCGCGTTCGATATCCCGACGATCGAGTCGTAGCTGGATGGAACCGGCGACCGATCGCTCGCGACGGACCGTTCCGTTTCCCCACCGTTCCGAGGATCAGCACGCGAACGCGACGAACCGATTGACTGCGTCGTCGCTTCCCGCGACGATCAGCATGTCGTCCTCGCGGACGACGAACTCCGGCCCGAGGTCGGTCAGCAGTTCGTCGCCGCGCTCGACCGCGACGATGGTACACCCGGTTCGCGCCCGCAGGTCCACCTCGCCCAGGCTCCGGCCGACGATCCTCGGGGCGGTCGTCCGAACGAGTTCGAACTGGGTTTCGGGCGTGAGGATCTCCTCGCCCTCGATCAGGATGGAGTCGAGCATCCGACCGGTCACCGTCGACAGCGACAGGACGTACTCGGCCCCCGCGCGGTAGAACTTCGGAACGTTCTCGGTCTCGTTCGCTCGCGCGATGATCTCGATATCGGGGGCGACCTGCTTGAGAACCAGCGTCGCGTAGATCGTCGTCGCGTCGTCGTTGAGCGTAAGAATGACCGCCCTCGAGTCGGCGACGTCGGCAGTCTCGAGAATCGCTTCGTCGGTAACGCTGCCGACGATGTCGACTCCCGGTTTGTCCTCGAGATCGACGACAGATGTCGAGACACCGCCAGATGCCAGGGTTTCGACCGCGGTTCGTCCGACGACACCGTACCCGCCGACGACGACCCGATCCGGGTTGTGGGGCAGCGACGATACCGTCCGCGATTTCAGCTCGGTGAGGTCGTCGCGGCGACCGGCGACGAGCAGGATCGTGTTGCCGTCGATCACGTTTTCCGAGCCGGGGACGGGGACGAACTCGCCGTTGAACCAGGCACCGATGACGGTGATTCCCATGCGGTCCCGGATCCCCGATTCAGGGATCGTCTGTCCGACGAGGTCGCTGTGATCCTGGACCAGCAGTTCGGTCACCGCGAGGTCCTCGCTGAGCTCGATCGTGTCCCGGAGTTCGGCCGAAACCGTCGTCGTCGCCTTCGCCGCGAGGCTCTGGCCGAGCACCCGCCGCGGGCGGACGACCTCGTCGGCCCCGGCGTAGCGGTGGTAACTCGCGACGTCGCCGTTCTCGACGACGCTGACGATCTCGAGATCGCTCGAGAGCTCTCGCGCCGTGAGGATCACCATCGCGTTGGTCTCGTCGTCGATGTCGGTGACGAGTGCGCTGGCATCGCCGGCGTTCGCCGCACGCAGCGTTTCCTCCTGATCGAGTTCGCCGTAGATGGCGTTGGTCCCCTCATTGTTGAGATCGACGACGAGCTCGGCGTCGTCGTCGACGAAGACGTAGGGCTCGTTCGCCGCCTCGAGCTCCTGTGCGAGCACGTCGGATCGTGGTGTGTACGAGCAGATGACGACGTGATCGGTGAGGTCGGTCGTCTCCGGCGGCCGATCCTCGAGGGCCTGCCGGAACAGCGGCACGACGATCAGCGGTAATGCGAGGAAGACGAGCAGGACGCCCGTGAGATTCATTACGACCACGAACAGGTTCATGACGGTGCTCTCCCAGGGGGCATCACCGCCGAAGCCGGCCGTCGTCAGCGTCTCGATGACGGTCTGGATCGACTGCGCGTACGTCTTCGTTTCCCCTTCGAAGGCGGCCATCCCCAGCTGATAGAGCCCGGCGTAGACGAGCACGAGGACGAGAACGGCGACCAGCGAGAGGACGATACGCCGCCACCAGTAATTCATCATCGGGAGGTGACTGTCGAGTGGTTTGTAGCTTCGGGACTCGGCCAACGACCGTCCCGGAGTCGGATCTTTGAGAAGGCCCCTATCGGTCTCGGCGGAGAGAGGGTCTTCGTTCCGCCTCGAGGTAGATTTTTGTGATGGAGGTAGTACACTCACAGAACGTGAAAACGATCTCATTGACAGACGATGCGTCCGATCGTCTCAGAGCCGAAAAACTCGAAGAGGAGAGTTTCAGTGATGTCGTCCGACGATCGACGGAAGGTGTGTCACTCGAGCAGTACTACGGTGCCCCGAGTGACGAAACGGCGGACGAACTCGAGACGATCATCGACTGCCTATCGCAGGCAGTCGCCGCTTCCCCACTCGTTTTGACCCTCGCTACTGAACCACCTTCCATGGAGTACACGACGCTCGGCAACACGGGCACGACGGTATCGAAGCTCTGTTTCGGCACGTGGCGTTTCGGAAAGGAGAGCGACGGGACCGTCGAGACGAACCGCGAGGAGGCCCACGACCTCCTCGACGCCTGCTGGGAGCACGGCATCAACTTCATCGACACCGCGAACGTCTACGGCGATCCCAACGGCAAAAGTGAACGCTGGATCGGCGAGTGGCTCGAGGATCGGGGCCACCACCGCGAGGACGTCGTCCTCGCCTCGAAGGTCTACTTCCCGTACGATGGCCGGGGCGAACCCGGACCGAACGACTCCGGCCTCGGGCGCAAGCACATCCGCGCCCAGATCGAGGGCACCCTCGAGCGGCTGGGCACGGACTACCTCGATCTCTACTACATCCACCGCTGGGACGACGACACGCCGATCCGGGAGACGATGCGGACGCTCACCGAACTCGTCCGCGAAGGCAAGGTGCACTATCTGGGAGCCTCGAGCATGGCCGCCTGGAAGCTCACGAAGGCGCTGTGGACTAGCGACGTCGAGGGCCTCGAGCGGTTCGACGTCACCCAGCCGATGTTCAACGCCGCGAATACGGACGACGTGGGCGACTATCTCGACGTCTGTGCGGATCAGGACATCGCCGTCTGTCCGTACTCGCCGCTGGCCGGCGGGTTTTTAACCGGAAAGTACGAGCGTGCCGAGGACGGAGCCGTCGTCGCGCCCGACGGTGCCCGCGGTAGCCTCACCGATCTCTTCGAGGATCGATACACCAGCGAGACCGCGTGGGAAGTCCTCGAGGCCGTCGAATCCGTCGCCGACGAGGTCGACGCGACGCCCGCGCAGGTCTCGCTGCGCTGGCTGATGGACCAGGATCGGTTTACCTGCGTGCCGATCGTCGGCGCGCGGACGCCCGACCAGCTCGAGGAGAACGTCGGCGCGGTTTCGCTCGAGTTGAGCGACGATCAGTTCGAGCGGATCGACGCGGCGCGGGGCGCGGACGAGAGCGGGTATCGCTGAGGCAACTATAGTAGCTACTGCAAGTCACTGCACACCGGATCGCACGAAGCTGTGCGATCAGTTATGAATAGTTGTAATGACTACTATAGCGTCCTGCTATCGTGGCAACAGGGAACCGCCACGCCCTCCCCAGCCGATTCGCTCGTTCCACTCGCTCATCCCTCGCACGTCTTCGTCCCGTGGTTCGCTGTCGGCTCACCACGGGACAGCGCGCGCCAACCCACTTTCCTCTACTGTCTATCGCCGGCCGTCGGCTCGAGCCCGATCCGATAGTCGGTCAGGTTCTCGTAGCCGTCTTCGGTAACGACGACCAGATCCTCGATGCGGACGCCGCCGACGGCGGGGTCGTAGATGCCAGGTTCGATCGAGATGACGTGACCGGGTTCGAGTTCGTCGCCGGCCGGTGAGACGCTGGGCTCCTCGTGGATGTCGAGGCCAACGCCGTGGCCGGTGCTGTGGATGAATCCCGTCTCGGTGTTGGGATCGCTCCGGAGGGTTGCGTAGCCCGCATCTTCGATCACGTCGCAGGCCACGTCGTGAACCTCGGCGCCGGTGACGCCGGCCGCGACGGTCTCGAGGGCCGCCTCGTACGCCTTACGGGTAACTTCGTACCGACGTCGGGCCTCTTCGCCGGGGTCGCCGCGGGCGAACGTCCGGGTCATGTCCGCGAAGTAGCCCGTCTCCTTGTCCCGTGGGAAGATGTCGATCACGATCAGCTCGTCGGGCTCGAGCGGCCCGCTGCCGCGATCGTGGGGATCCGCGCCGTCGGCCCCGCAGGCGACGATGGTCTCGTCGAGCGCACAGCCGTGGCGGAGCAAGGTGACCTCGATCTCCTCTTTAACGTCCTCGCTGGTGAGGGGGTCGCCGTCGCGGACGAGGATCCCGTCTTCGACGTCCGCGGTGGCAATCAGCTCCTCCGCGGTCGCCATCGCGGCTTCGTTGGCCCGCTGGCTCGCCCGGATCTGGTCGACTTCCCAGTCCGTTTTCGTCGCGCGGATGTCCGTCACGATCCCCTCGCGTTCGACCGTCACCGCGAGCCCGTGCTCGCGGAGTCCGTCCGCGGTCCCCGTCGGGAAGTTCCGTGGGACGGCGACGGACGCTACCTCGTGGTCCTCGAGAAAGGCCGACAGCATCCGGTTCTTCCCCTCGTATCGGCCGTGTTCCGCTACCAGTTGCTGGTAGTCGTACGCGGCCCGCCGGGTGACCGAGTCCGCGCTGGCCTCGGTGCTCGCGCGCCCGTACTCGAGGCCGGAGACGAGCAGGTGGACGCCCGTTTGGGTGACGAGCGTCTGGTAGGGATCCGGCGCGGTGAAGCCGGAGACGTACCGCTGGTCCGAGTCCGACGCGTCGTCATCGATCAGATAGCCGTCCAGTTCCTCGACCGAGAGGGACTCCCGTAGCGGGGAGAGGTCGACGTCCACGTTCATGAACGGATGTGTGAGTGCAGTGCACATAATCCCGGGGATCCGACCGTCGCGGATCGACCCGAATCCACACTCTTATCAATTGATATATCTATCAGTCCCGTATGAAACGTCGCGGGTTCCTGACGGCGGGGGCTGTAGTCGCGCTCGCGGGGTGTGTTGGGTATACGGGCGAGGACGACGAACCACCCTCGAGCGAGGACCTCGTCCGAAATGCGATCGAAACGCGTCGTCACATGTCCTCCCTCGAAGCCCGTCGGGTCATGACGGTCGAAACCCCGGACGAAACCGTCGAACGGGTCGAACGCGTCGCTCGTCGGCCGCCCGCGAAACAGCGCATCGAGGTCCTCGAGTCGACGGACCCGGACGTCCCGGCCGGCTCCGTTACCGTGACGAACCGGGCGACGACGTGGGAGTACAACCCGCCGGCCGAGACGGTCGACAAGCAGTACCACCCGAACAAGGTCGATACAGACAGTACGCGACTCGTCCTCGAGACGCTCCTCGAGGACCACCGTCTCAGTCACGACGGGACCGAAACCATCGACGGGCGCGAGACACACGTCATCGAGACGCAACCGCCGGTCGAGGATATCGGGCCGACGATCGATCTCGTCGTCGGGGATACGACGTACGTCGTTCCGCTGCGAGCGACGGGCGACCTCGAGGAATTGGACGTATCCCGAACCGTCTGGATCGACGACGCGTACGGGTATCCGGTCAAAGAGCAGAACACGATCAGCGACGACGGCGAGACGCGTCACGAACTGACCGTCACGTACGAGAACCTCTCGATCAACGAGCCACTCGAGTCGGGAACGTTCACGTACGAGCCGCCGTCGGGTGCGACCGTCGTCACCGACGGTCCCGAGCCCAAGGGGGTCTTCGACTCCCTGGCGGCCGCCGACGACGCCGTCCCGTATACGCTCCCCCAGCCGGACGTACCCGAACCCTACGTTCTCGATCGGGTCACCGTCGTCGAAAAAGCCGATCGGTTCGGGACGACCACGACGCTGTGGTACAACGATCCGAACGTGATCGCGAAAGAGCTCTTTATCGCCGTTCGGGAGGTCCAACGGTTCAGACCCGACGCGCTCGAGGAGACCGAGTTCGACGGTCGGACGGCCTACCGCCGCGACGGGCGCATACAGAGCGTCTTCTGGGCCTGCGACGACCTGAATTACGAGATCTCGAGTCTCATCGACGGGGAACCGCTGCTCGGGATCGCGTCGTCGATCGGCTGTCCCTGAGCTGCCACCACCACCGGACGCTCGAGCGGACACTGGCGCTCGAAAACGTCCACAATCGGTACCGTCATAGGCGGACCGTGCGACACGTCGAGCATGAACGTCACGATCACACCCTCGAGCGTCGCGGGGACGGCGCGGGCACCGCCATCGAAGAGCTACACGCATCGGGCGATCCTCGCGGCCGGCTACGCCGATGAGGCGATCGTCCGCGACGCGCTCTGGAGCGCGGACACGCAGGCGACCGCCCGCGCGGTCGACCTGTTCGGCGGTGACGTCGAGCGGGGTGAAGACGGAACCCTCGAGATCGCCGGCTTCGACGGCCGCCCCGAGGTCCCGGCGGACGTCATCGACTGCGCGAACAGCGGGACGACGATGCGGCTCGTCACCGCGGCGGCGGCCCTGGCCGACGGCACCTCGGTGCTCACCGGCGACGGATCGCTGCGCTCGCGGCCACAGGGGCCGCTGCTCGAGGCGCTCGGCGATCTCGGCGCGACCGCATACAGCACCCGCGGGAACGGGCAGGCACCGTTGGTCGTCACCGGCCCGCTCGCGGGCGGCGAGGTGTCGATCCCCGGCGACGTCTCCTCACAGTACATCACTGCCCTGCTGATGGCCGGTGCGGTCACCGAGGACGGGCTGGAAATCGACCTCGAGACCGAACTCAAATCGGCGCCGTACGTCGACATCACGCTCGAGGTGCTCGCGGACTTCGGCGTCGAGGCGCGGAAGACGGACGTGGGATTCGCAGTCGACGGTGGCCAGTCCTACGACCCTGCGGGCGGCGAGTACGCGGTGCCCGGCGATTTCTCCTCGATCTCGTACCCGCTGGCGGCGGGTGCGATCGCCGGCGAGGAGGGCGTCCGCATCGAGGGCGCACAGCCCAGCGCGCAGGGCGATAGCGCCATCGTCGACGTCGTCGAGCGCATGGGCACCGACGTCGACTGGGACCGGGATGCAGGGACGATCGACGTCTCTCGGGCCTCACTTTCCGGAATCGAGGTCGACGTGGAGGACACGCCCGACCTCCTCCCGACGATCGCGACCCTCGGTGCGGTCGCGGACGGCGACACTCACATCACGAACGCCGAGCACGTTCGCTACAAGGAGACCGACCGGGTGAGCGCGATGGCCGAGGAACTCGGCAAGATGGGCGTCGCAACGACCGAAGAACGGGATTCGCTGACCATCCACGGCGGTTCGTCGGAACTCGAGGGCGCGACCGTACAGGGGCGAGCGGACCACCGTATCATCATGGCGCTCGCGCTCGCTGGACTGGTCGCCGACGGCGAGACGACGATCGAGGGTGCCGACCACGTCGACGTCTCCTTCCCCGGATTCTTCGGCCTACTCGAGGAACTGGGTGCGGAACTCGAGCGACGAGAATAGCTGCCGGCGCTGGGCTGTTATCCGCCAATTTCCAATCGATGCCGATATCCCCTGTTACTTTCCGAAGCAAATAGATATTTACGCCTTCGAAAGATTATGATATACAATGGCAGACAATACGCCGGTAATCGTTAGCGCTGTTAGAACTGCACAGGGGAAAGAAGACGGTGCCCTCGCGGACATCCGCAGCGAGGACCTCTCGATTCCGCTGGTCGACGAGATGCTCGCCGAGACGGGCGTCGAGGGCGACGACGTCGACGACCTGATGTGGGGCTGTGCACAGCAGCGCTCGGAGCAGCGAACGAACATCGCACGTCAGATCGCGCTCTTCTCGGAGCTCGGCGAGTCGGTGCCGGCGACGACCATCGACCGCCAGTGTGCTTCCTCCGCGCAGGCGATCATCAGCGCCGCGGACTCGATCGCCGCGGGCCGCCATCAGGCGGTCATCGCCGGCGGCGTCGAGAGCATGAGCCGCGTCAAGATGGGCGGCGGTGACGCCGGCGACATGTACCCCAAACTCGACGAAGAGTACGGGATGCGGAACCTCCAGATGGGGATGACCGCCGAGAAGGTCGCCGAGGAGTTCGACATCAGTCGGGAGGAGCAGGACGAATACGGCGCTCGGAGCCAGCAGCGCGCGGTCGAGGCGACCGAAGAAGGCAAGTTCGACGACGAGATCGTCCCGATCGAGACCGAGGACGGCGTTCACGACGAAGACGAGGGACTGCGCCCCGGCACGACTCCCGAAACGCTTGCCGACCTCCCCACTGTCTTCAAGGAGGACGGGACGGTCACACCCGGTAACGCCTCGCAGATCGCCGACGGCGCTGCCGGCGTCATGCTCACCAGCCGCGACTTCGCCGACGAGAACGACCTCGAGGTCCTCGCGGAAGTCGGCACCAGCTACGTCGCCGGCGTCGACCCGACGATCATGGGCGTCGGCCCGGTTCCGGCGACGGAGGGGCTACTCGAGCGCGCCGGTCGCGATATCGACGACTACGGACTCGTCGAGATCAACGAGGCCTTCGCCAGCCAGACGCTGTACTCCCAGCGCGAACTCGGCATTCCGGACGATCAGCTCAACGTCAACGGCGGCGCGATCGCGATCGGTCACCCGCTGGGCTGCTCCGGCGCGCGACTGCCGGTGACGCTGGTCCACGAAATGAATCGCCAGGGCGTCGACCGCGGCATCGCGACCGAGTGCGTCGGCTTCGGTCAGGGTGCGGCGATCGAGTTCGAGCTGCCCTGAGACGGTCGGATTAGGTATTTTTGGTCCAGATTTTGCGAGGGAGACCGCGAACGATGTGAGCGCGTCGACCGAGACAAAAGGTGGTCGCGTCAGGGTGCGGCGATCGAGTTCGAAATGCCCTGAAACGGTCGGTCTAGGTGTTTTCTGTGGCCTGGCGAGAGATGTGACGGCTATTTTGCTCGCGAGGGAACGGAAGCCAGTCTCGAACACTGGTTGAAAACGAGTACAGCGACGGCAGGGGTGAAAAAAGATCGTCTACCCGAGGACGTACTCGAGTCGGGGATAGCGTTCGAGGCGCGTCTGTCCGCCGAGGTCGTAGGTTTCGATGGAGGCGTCGAGGCCGAGGATCCGGCCGGCACCGAAGGCGGCGACGGCGAGGAACACGAGCATGTACGCGAAGTCGCCGTTGATGACGCCGTGGGCGATGTCCCAGTTCCCGAAGTAGAACATGAGCATCATGAGCGCGCCGAAGAACGCCGCGAGGCGGACCAGCGCGCCGACGAGGAGTCCGAGGCCGATCAGGAGTTCGCCCCACGGGACGGCGGCGTTCGCGAACTCGACGAACCACGGCGTCGTCGCCATCCAGCCGAAGAGACCGGCGAGGGGGTTTCCGTTGGTCGCTGCGACGTTGCCCAGGTAGCCGCCGGCGCTGAACGGTTCGGCCGCGACGATCTTCGTGAACCCGGAGTAGGCGAACGCCCAGCCCATCATGAGCCGGAGCGAGAGGACGAACCAGGCCGAGAGGCTGTGGGCGCGGCCGCCGACCGTGTAGCCGCCGATGGTGCTTTCGAACGTGTTTCGCGCGTCTTGGGAGATCGTGGATGTAGTCATGATATGGGAAGATTCCTTCCTACTTCCTAGAACGACGACATAGTATATAAGTATATTCAGAAACTCTATGTAATGGCTATGCATAAGTTATGAGTATGTATACTCGATCGGGCGACCACCATGCGACCGAACGTCCGACGCCACGCCCGACCGTGACGAATCAGAATGTTTTCGACGCCGTGGGGTCGACGCGGTTACGTGAGTACTGGTCACGGAGAGACGGCCGACAGCCGCCGCAGTTGGGTCGTGGCGTTCGTCGGCGCGATCGCGATGGTGTTCACCTTCGGAACCCCCTTCTCGTACGGTGTATTCGGACGGCCGTTCAGTGAGGCCTTCGGGATCCCACAGGTGACGCTGTCGACCGTCTTCGCGGTCATGCTGTTTACCTTCTTTATCGGGTCCGGAGCGGTGGGCGTGTTCGCCGCACGCCTGCCAGCCCGAGCCGTGCTACTGACCTGTGCGGTGGCCACCGGACTGATCGCTCCGTCCCTGTACGTGACGGGATCGTACCTCGGCCTGACGCTCGTGTTCGCGGTTCTCGGACTCGCCCTCGGAACGGTGTTCGTCCTGCTCGCGTCGATCGTCCCGCGCTGGTTCGAAGAGCGCCGCGGTGCTGCGACCGGGCTCATTTTCGTCGGCAACGGACTGGGTCTGTTTTTGCTGCCACCGATCTGGCAGTTCGTCCTCGCTCGGTTCGGCGTCCGGCAGGGCTTTCTCGTCGTTATGTCGGTGACCGCGTTCGCGTTCGCGCTCGCCGGCGTCACGTGTCGACGACCGCGATGGGCGGATACGTCGGCGGCGTCGGCTAGAGCGGTCATCGATTGGGTCGGCCAGTTAGCCGGAACACGAACGTTCCAACTGCTGTTCGTCGGTATCGGGCTCGCGTTCGCCTGGTACCAGCTCCTCGCGGCGTACGCGATCGATCTGTTCACCCACCGGGGCTTGACCGAGGCGAACGCGTCCGCCGCCTTCGGTTTGATCGGCGGTGTCAGTATCATTTCGCGAGTCGGAAGCGGGTACGCCACGGATATCGTCGGCTCGAGACGGGCGTTTCTCGCGTCACTAACGTGTTCGGCCGCCGGAATCGGCCTGCTGTTCGCGCCCCAGGTGCCGGTGCTCGCGGTTTCGATCTTCCTGATCGGCATCGGACTGGGCGGGTGTGCGACGCTGTACGTCCCCCTCCTGATGAACGTGTACGACCCCGAGAGGGACACCGCCATCGTCGGCGTCTTCAATATCGCGATCGGGACCAGCGCGTTGATCATGCCGCTACTCGGAACTGCGAGCATCTCCTATACGGGAGGGTACACTGCCGCTATCCTGCTCACCTTCGTCGTGACCGTCGTCTCGCTGTGGGCGACGGTTGTCGGAACTACCGGTTCGTAGCACACATGACCACCCCTGAACTATTTTCCCACCGCGTCCGTGGGCCGAAATATGCGTCCCGACCTCGAGTCCCGCCTCCGAAACCGACTGTCCGAGGACGGCTACCTCGTCCCGGATTACGGCGGCTACTGTTTCGCCGGCGTCCCCGAGACGGCCGTCTCCGTTCTCGACGTCGACGGGCCGTCACCGTCAGCCGCCGGTCGGCCGCTTCCGGACGACGTCCTCGAGGGCGTCGAGGACGAGTACGACCGCGTCATCGTCGTGCTGATCGACGGCTTCGGCCTCGCCTTCTGGCAGCGCCACGATCATCCGCTGCTCGACCGCGTCGAGGCCGACGGACGCGTCTCGCCGCTGACGTCGACCTACCCCTCGGAAACGGCGGCGGCGCTCACGACGTTCCACACCGGCCGACTGCCCGCGTCCCACGGCGTCCTCGGCTGGGACGTCTACGATCCGGTCGACGACGCCTCCTACGAGGCGTTCACCGGCGAGGTCAAAGCCGGCGACGAGTCGGTCGATCGCGACCTGCACGACGTCTTCGAGGGCGACCCGATCTATCCGGCCCTCACCGCGGCGGGGATCGACTGCCATCACGTCGTTCCGTTCCCGGAAACCTACGACGGCGCGGCCGTCCACTCCTACGGCGGCGACGTGACGGAGTCACCGGGATACGAGCTCGAGGGGTTCGAGGCCGCGCTCCGAGAGGCCGTCGCCGCCGCCGAGGAGCCGTCTTACCTGTACGCGTATCTCCCGCACGTGGACGCCGCCGCCCACGCCGCCGGGACCGATAGCGACCAGTATCACGCGACTGTCGACGAGACGCTCCGAACAGTTCAGCGGGCGCTTTCGGGAGTCGCGAAGGGCGACGCGGCGGCGGACACCGGTGAGACGCTCGTCCTCGTAACGGCCGATCACGGCCACGTCGACACCGATCGAACCGTCGACCTCGAGTCGTCGGATGCCGTAATGGGGAACCTGCAGCGCCACGCGAACGGTGACCCGGTCAGGTACGCCGGCAGTCCGCGAAACGTCCACCTCCACCTGCATGGCGGCACGGACGTCCGCGAGGCGGTACGAACCGAACTGATCGACGATCTCGAAGCTCGCGTCTTCACGGACCAGGAGGCCCGAAAACGCGATCTCTTCGGGGATCGCGAGGAAAGCCACACCTTCCGGCGCCGGCTCGGCGATCTCGTGATCTGTCACCGCGACCAGGGGGTCTGGTACGGGAGCGATTCCGCGAAGCTCGAACTAATCGGCATGCACGGCGGGCTCCATCCCGAGGAGATGCTCGTCCCGTTCGCGGCGATCGACCTCGCAGACATTCCCGAGTAGGGGGCGTCTCGACTGGATCTGTTATCGAAACCGTCGTCGATCAGTCCCCGACGTACTCGAGTTTGGTATCGCCCGTCTCACCCCACGCCGTTCGGGTTTCGGCATCGGTACGATAGTCGATACTGTACGGCGTTTCTCGCCGCCACTCGGTCGCGGAGAGGTGCGATCGAACCCGTTGCGTGGCAGCGTCGTAGTGAGCGCCGCGGTGGTAATACTCGAACTCTCGGTCGAGAACGTCGAGATGCGCGTGAACCGCGACGCGATCCGCATCGACGCGCCAGGCGTGGACGTGCGTCCACTCGTCACCGAGCCGCGGGCGCCGAACCGAGTAATCCGGTGCGACGAGGGCCCGGCTGTCGCTGTCCCACGCCCTGACAGCCGTGTCCGGGAACACCTGCGTCCAGCGAGGGTTCTCGAGGCCGGCGAACTCGGCTTCGATCGCAGCCACCGCGTCCCGATCGCCCGGAACGGTGACGTGCATATTGATCGGCATCGTGACCGTCCACCGTCCCTCGTCGTCCGGCTGATAGACGCAGCTCGGGAAGTCGGTCTCCCGGTCTCCGCCCGGATCGGTCGCCGAGTTCGTCGTTTCAGCCACGGCCCCGATCCTGCCCGGTATCGACAGCGTCACACCACTTCGAGCGATCGCGTCTCGTCTCGGAAGCCGGCTCATCCGTCTTCGAGTTCCCGAATCGATCCCGTTCGAGGCCACCGCCGTCGTATCCCGTTGTCCATACTGACTGGATTACGCTCCTTTCGGGGACAGCTATAACAATCGTTTGGCCTACATAGTCGGGTGTAAGCGTCCCGATACGAAGCGACGAATTCGTCGGTCGCGACTGGTCGCATTCGCCAGTACGGCGCTCGGCAGATACGGGGAGTCCACGCTCCCATCTGAAATATGGCAACCCTTTTCCCCGACGCAAGAGAATCCGATTGTATGACGGACGAAAACGAATCCCCAGACGGAGACGCAGGCGACGAGGGTGAGGAGAAATCCTTCCGCGAACGAGTCGAGGAAATCCGCGAGAAGCGAGCCGAAGAGGGCGAGGGTGAGGGCGAACCGCCCGAGAGCCCGTTCGGTGGCGGCGGTGGCGGCCCCGGCGGTCCCGGCGGCATGGGCGGCAACCCGTTCGCTCAGATGATGGGTGGCATGATGGGCGGCGGTGGCGGCCCCGGCGGTCCCGGTCCCGGCGGCCCGGGCGCTGGCGGTCAAGACGAAAGCAACGAGGAACTCGTTCGCGAAGTCCGACAGATGCGTGACGAACTGCGCGACCAGACCCGTGCGCTGAAGCGCATCGCCGACGCACTCGAGGACGAGTAACGGTCTTCCTCTCGTTTTTGCCGCCGTCGACTCGTCGAACGTGAGAGACATCTCGGTCCCGACAGGGCGATTTCGACGAGTACGATCCACCCCGGCCGGATCGGGGACGCCGACAGTGACGTCGCCGCTGCTCGACAGCGTTCAGTGTCTCACTCGAAGTCGTCCCCGGTCGTCGTATCTGAACCCGGCGTTTTCGAACGCGGCCCGTACCGCGTCGACGTCGAGTTCACCGTCCGATCCGAGAAACGGCGTCTCGGGGTCGTTCCCGGTCCACTCGAGGCGTTCCGGGATCCACTCCTCGGTAACGGGAGTCGCGACGGGTCGTGCATACCCGTGGAATATCTCGTCGCAGACCCACTGTTTGTCGATCAGACCGGCGATAACGCGCCGGAACCGATAGTTGTTGAACGGTGCGCGACGCGCGTTGAAACCGAGGAAATAAAACGACCACGACGCCGATTCGATCCGCTCGACGCTGCCTGACTCCTCGACATCGCCGATCGCGTTGGCCTCGAGCGGGAGACTCGTCACGTCTCGGGCGTCGTTTGCGACGGCCTGAGCCGCTGAAACGCTGCCCGGATCGATGAAGAACGTACAGTCGTCGACCGCCGGTTCCGACAGATCGACGGCCGTCCGGGTCGTGAAGTGGTCCTCGAACCGCTCGAGAACGACCTGATCGCCCTCGGTTCGATTGACGAACTGGAATGGGCCGCTTCCGATTGCCGGGACGTTGTTCGTGACGACCGTTTCCGTCGTTCCCTGCGCGATGCTTGCATCACCCGTACCCAGAACTTCGGCCGCCCGTTCGCGCCAGCGGTGGGCCGGGAGTATCGGCACGAGCAGTGCACGTTCGCCGACCGTCTCGTTCGTCCCGACCGTGAACTCGAGGTGGTGGTCGTGCTGGATGTCGATCGATTCGACAGCAGCGACCTGTCCCCGAAACCGGGGGGCGGGCGAGGGCGCTTCGAGGGCTCCGAGCGAGATATCCTTGAACAGTCGATACGAAAACGCGACGTCCTCGGCAGTCACCGGCTCACCGTCGTGAAATTCACATCCCTCTCGGAGGGACACATCGACGGTTCGACCGGCCCAGTCCCACGACTCGGCGAGCCACGGCTGGATCTCGTCGGTCCCGTTCTGCGTAGCGAGCGAATCGTACAACAGATTCGTGACCGTTCCCTCGCGGCGGTAGTCTGCCGCCAGCGGATTGAGGTTTTCCGTCGGTCTGGCGTCGGCGTGACTGACCCGAAGCTCCTCGACGTCCGTGGCGGGCTCGAGACCGAGATAGCCGTGGCGCGTCGCAAGGTGACCGTTCTCCCAGCCGTCGAACCGATCGGTCCTGACGACGCGGTGTTCCTCGGGGACACAGATCGGCACGAACGGCTGTTCGGTCGCGATCGACTCGAGTATCTCCGTGATGACGGTACTGCGGTCATCACCACTGACGCGGCGTTGCTTCTCGAGGAGTTGATCCAGGTCCTGATCGGCGTATCCGAACGGGTTTTGCCATCCCGATTCGTCAGCGTATCGCGAGTACAACGCTTCGTAGAGGAAATCCGGGTCGGTTCCGGCCGGATGACGACCGATGCAGATGTCGAAATTGTGATCGTACAGGACCGTTCGCAGGAAGTCGATGTCGGACCTGATATCGAGCGACACGTCGATGCCGGCGGCTTCGAAGTGCTTCTCGAGACGACGAGCGATCCGGACGTTCTGTCTGGCGGAGTCCGCCGGAATCGTGGTAATCGAGACGGAGAGCTGTCCGATGTTGTCGGGCGTGACGATGTTCCGGACTCCTCGAAGACAACCGCTACTCGAGACCGTCAGTCCGGCCGTTGCTGCCAGCATCGCACGACGACTGCGGGTCCCGCCGTCACCGCCGCGGCCGTCCTGATTCTGGGCGGTTCGTCTCCTGTTCATTTCGTTCGTTTATTACAGTTGAAGAGCCACGCTATAACAGTATTGCGCTCTCCGTTACCCCGATTGCGTGGGTCGATCGTCGGGGACTGCAGCGGTTTGCGGCTGGGTCGTGACCGGCGCTGGTCCGCCACCGGGCACGATTGACAATGCGTGCCCAGTCAATCGCTCCGTTCCCACGGTAACTGCTCTTCGTACTGTTGCAATCGGTCTTCGAAGAGGTCGGAGAGTGACCAGCGATCGACGAGCCGATCCGAGAGTTCGACGCAAAGCGCTGCGAGCAGTAATCCCGCGGCGACGTCGATCCCCCAGTGGATCCCGAGGTACATCGTCGAGATCGCGACGCTGGCTGCCAGTACGACCGCGACGGGGAACCACCGCGGAAACTCCGAGCGAGTTATCGCTGCGAACGCCGCGACGGTCGCCGAAAGCGACGTGTGAAGCGACGGAAAGACGTTGGTGTTGCTGTTGACCTCACTGGTGATATACCGGTACTGGTAGTTGATGTCGAACAGCATGGTTTCCGCGACTTCGGCTGGCATCAGGTTCCGGGGACCGTACGCGATTACGAAGACGTACAGCACGAGCCCGATCGCGTAATTGAGCGCGTATGCTGTCAACAGTCGACGAAAAATCCGTGTGTCGGGGAGTGTGAAATAGGCGATCACCGGAAAGATCAGGAGGAACGTATAGCCGTAGATGTAGATCAACGAGAAGTACGTGTTCAGCTCGGGCGTTGCGATCGACTGGAAGACCAGGATAAACTCCCCCTCGATATTGTAAAACCAGGAGGTGAGATGGAGCCCGATCTCCCGGGAGAGCCGCGGTGCTCGTTGCCTGGCGAATCGATTGATCAGCAAGATGAAGAGCAAGACGCCGACGGTCGGCCCGGCAGTTCTGAGCCGGGATCGCCACTCCGAGCGCGTTCGTGCGAGGCGCTCGCGGCCGACGAAGACGGCTATCGAAAGCGGGAGGAGAATCCCGATTACGACGACGAGTTGTATCAGCACCTCAACGAGCATCGGTCCTAGTACCCCCCAAGGAGTCGCCCGTTATCATCGTATCGGAACCCGGCTCGCTCGAACGCCGCTTTCGCAGCGTCGACGTTGAGGGTGCCGTCGGTACCGACGAACGGCGTCTCCGGATCCTCGCCGTCCCACTCGAGGGCCTGCGGAACCCACTCGTCGGTCACCGGTGTTGCGACGGGCGATGCGTTCTCGTCGAACACGTCCGCCACGATCGTTTCCTTGTCCAGTAACTGTGCGACCGCTCTCCGGAAGTGCGGGTTGCTACAGGGTGCGTTCCGGACGTTGAATCCGAGATGATAAAACATCCGTGAGGGGTACTGCAGGCGTCTAATCTCCGACGAATCAGGGATCGCCGGCAGCGAATGCGCGCTCAGCATCGACGCTGTCACGTCAGCACCGCCGTCCTCGACCCGACGGATCGAGGAGACGCTTCCGGGGTCGACGGTGAACCGCAACTCGTCGACCGTCGCTTCGGGGAGTCCGACGTCTTCCCGGCGGGTGAAGTGGTTCCGGTATCGCGCCAAGACGAGCGACTCCGCTTCCGTCCGACTATCGACCCGGAACGGACCGCTTCCGACAGGCGACACCTCGTTCGTGTTGACGACGTCCCATCGGCCCTGTGATGCGGTGAAATCGCCGTCTGAGGCCCGCTGGTCGACCTGCTCGCGCCACACGTGCTCGGGCAAGATCGGAACGGTAAGCGCTCGTTCGCCGGTCTCCTGCCCGCCCACGACGGTGATCGTCAGCTGATACTCGTCCTCGATCGTCACGTCGTCGATCAGGTCGACGTGACCCTGATACCGCGGTGCCGGCGATTTGACGGAGGCTCGTCCCAGCGACGTATCCTCGAGAAACCGGTACGTGAAAGCGACGTCGTCGGCGGTCACCGGTTCGCCATCGTGGAACTCACAGTCCTCGCGTAGGGTGACCGTCGCGGTCAGCGTCGACTCCTCGCTCTGCGAGCCGGTGTTGGAATCCGCCGGCTCGTCCCACTCCCACGACTGCGCGAGCCACGGCCGGATCTCGCCGTCGTGTTCGGTTCCGAGCGAGTCGTACAGGAGATCGATCGTCGTCCCGCGCTTCCGAAGCGTCGCCGAGAGCGGATTCAGGTTCTCCGTCATCCGGCTGCCGGTTACCAGCGCCCGGAGCTCGTCTACGCCCTCGGCCGGGTCGAGACCCAGATACCCGTGTCGCGTCGCGAGGTGGCCGTCTTCCCACCCGGTGAACCGATCGGGGTTGGCGACGTGGTACTCGTCGGGGATACAGATCGGCACGAAGGGTTTCTCCCGCGCCAGCGCTTTCAAGACCGTTTCGATGCGTTCCTCGCGTTTCTCGCCGTCGACTCGCCGCTGTTTCTCCAGGAGGGTGTCGAAGTAGATGTTGGCGAACCCGAAGGGGTTCTGCCACCCGGCTTCGCCGGCGAACGTGGAGTGGAGGGCTTCGTAGAGGAAGTCGGGATCGTAGTCGGCGGGGTGAAGGCCGACGTAGCAATCGAATTCGTGTTCGATCAGCACTGCCTCCAGCAGCTCCGAGCGCGACCGCATGTCGAGTGAGACGTCGATTCCGACCCGCTCGAGGTTCGCTTCGAGCCGGCGGGCGATCCGGATGTTCTGGCGGTCCGAGTCGGCGGGCATCGTCATGATCGACAGCGAGACCTGTTCGTCGTCCACCGTGTTGACGACGCTTTGGACGCGGTCGATGCAACCGCTCGTCGCGACCGTACCGGCGGTCGCACTCGCAGCGAGGAAGGAACGTCTGCTGACGCCATCGTCAGCGGGGGAGGGGGTCCAATTCATTCCGGTTACCTAACACCCAATACTCATTTGATATATAACAGTATTGCGTACTACGACCGAGTCACAAGCGGAGTGAAAAGTGTTTTCAAACGGTAGTAAACTCGTCGTAATCACCAATCCCCCGAGAGTACCGGGGATCGACGAACGCGGGGACGGCGACCCCGTCGCTGGAACGCAACATCAATAGGTCGACCGCCGAAACGACGCGTATGGACGTCGCGGCCGAGCGGATCGAGCGCCTGCACGAGCTCGCTCGAGCGGCGGCAGCCGACGGTGCGGACGATCGGGCTCGCTACTACGTCCGCCTCGCGCGGCGAGTCGCGGAACGAAACCGACTGACGCTCCCGCGCGAGTTTCGCCGGTTCAGCTGCGATCGCTGTGATGCGTACCTTCGGCCGGGGAAGAACGCACGCGTCAGATTACAGGACGGTCACGTCGTAATCACCTGTGACTGCGGTGCACACGCCAGGTATCCCTACGAGTCGTGATCGCCGCTCCGTTCCCAGTTCACCATCGCACACCCTCTATCGTCCCCGTCCGAATCGCGAAGATTGAAGCCGCTCGATTCGTTAATCGGGGCCATGGATAAACAGGAACTCAAGCGACGAGCCCACGATCTCGATGTCACGGTCTGGGTCGGCAAGAGTGGCATCGACTCGGTCGTCGACGAGCTCGACGACCAGCTCTCGGATCGAGACCTCGTGAAAGTGAAGCTCCTCCGCGCGTCGCGGGCGGGGAGTTCGACCGAGGAAAAGGCGGCCGACCTCGCTGATCGCGTCGACGCGGAACTGATCGAGACACGGGGCCATACGGCAGTGGTCCACCGATGACGATCGGGGCTGTTCCGTCGCCGTTACAGGCCACCGGACTCGGTCCGATCGGGAACGCGCTCGACGATGCCGGGCTCACGGCGACCCAGGCCGGAACGGCCGAAGGGGCGATCAAATTCGTCGTCGCGCTCGTCGCGATCTGGCTGGTCGGACGGCTCCTCGTGTTACCGCTGATCACCCGGGCGATGAACAGGCGCGAACTGGACAAACACGCGCAGAACCCGCTGTTGATGCTCTCGAGGTTCGGCATCGCGTTTGTCGGCTTCGCCATCGCGTTCGGCTTCGCCGGCTACGGGAACTTTCTGGTGTCGATGGCGGGCATCGCAGCGGCCGGCGCGCTCGCGATCGGGTTCGCGATGCAGGACGTGATCGCCAACTTCGTCGCGGGCGTGTTCATCTACACCGACAAGCCGTTCCGCATCGGCGACTGGATCGAGTGGGACGACGGCACGTACTCGGGCACCGTCGAGGACATCAGCCTCCGCGTGACCCGGGTCCGAACGTTCGACAACGAACTGCTCACCGTGCCGAACTCGTCGCTCACCGACGGCGTTCTCAAGAACCCCGTCGACGCGAACAAGCTCCGGCTGAAGTTCGTCTTCGGGATCGGCTACGACGACGACATCGAACGAGCGACCGAGATCATCGTCGACGAGGCCGAGCGCCACCCCGACATCATGGACGATCCCGCGCCGTCCGTCCGACTGACGGAACTCGGCGACTCCGACGTCGGCCTCCAGTCGCGGTTCTGGATCTCGAACCCCTCCCGCGCCGACTTCGTTCGAACCCGCGGCGAGTACGTCACCGCGGTCAAACGTCGCTTCGACGAGGAGGGGATCGACATCCCCTACCCCGTCCGCACCCTCGAGGGCGGACTCGACCTCAAGAGCGGACAAAGCGTCGTGCAGCCGGCCGAATAGCGCACCTCGAAGAAACGACCTGTCTCATTATCTGACGGCAGTCGAATTTTCGGTCGTTGCGTTTTCCGGCGGATCGAACCGTTCGTCCTCGAGTCCGACGTTGAACGCGACCGAGTCGAAGCGCTCGGTCATGACGATGCGCTCGCCGTCGGGTTCCTCGAAGACGACCCGCTCCTTGAGCGGGTAGTCGTACTCCGTATCGATCCACAGCGTCTGCTCGACGGCCTCGAGGTCGTCGCTCGGATCGCTCGTCTCGATCGCGTAGACGTACTCGGTATCGCCGACGATCGCCGAAATACCCCGTTCGACGGTCTCGTTTTTCGCCTCGACCGCGAGGACGTGAGCCTCGCGGTCCGCGATCCGTTCGGTGCCGCGATACTCGAGGTCGTACAGCTCGAGTTGCCGCTCGGCCTCGTCGGCCCGCGCCGATCGGACGTCGTCGTTGTCGAACCGTTCCTCGGCCTCGTAGTAGCTCGCCGTCTCCGAAGCCGCGTCGTACCACCACGACCCGGAGGCGTTCGAGCCGTAGATATCCCCCACTTGATCGGGCTCGGAGGACTCGAGCACCCCGCTCCGGTAATCGACGTAGGGCCGCTCGGCAACTCGAACAACTTCCGTAATCGTCTCGCTTCCGTTCGTTACCTCGGTCGTTTCCTTGCCCCGGACGTCCTCGAGATCCTCGGCGTGGACGAACGCCCCCTCGAACACCACCTCTGGATCGGGGTTGGATTGATTCGGGTCGGGATCGGTTACGGACGGCTCGAGCACTGCACAGCCGCTCAGAAGGACGCATACGACGAGTGCGATGAGAACGGCTGTGGATCCTCGAAATGTCATCAGAAATCTAATTTTGAGCAGCGATAGTAATAGTTTCTATTCTGACGTCTGCGGTCAGATTCGAAGGTCGGGTTTCTCAAACTCTGGCCGGGAGCACGGCTCGAACGACAGTGAGAGCAGTGCGACCCGGGGAAGGGCAGGCGGTTACCCGCCACGACCGCGAGCGAACCCGTAGGGTGAGCGAGCGGGCCGACGACTGATGTGGAGTGACGCGGAGCGTCACGGAACGGAAGGAGGAGTGCTTTTGATCGAAATTTTACCGAGGGCCGCCGTAGGCGGCCCGCAGAGTAAAATTTCGTTGTGTATGAATGCGGACGGCCGCAGTTGCCCGGCGTTCCGGACGGGGGAATCTCGGTTGCCTTCTCCACCCCGCGACCCGTCGAGCGACAGGTGTTCGGCGGTCCACTGCTCGCTTCCGCGCCTGATGGGCTGTCGCCGACTAACCACGATGGGTCGTCCCTGCGGACGGCCATCGTGGACCGCTGTCCCCGACGGACGAGGCTTCTCTGTTGGCTCCCGAGGCCCCGGCCGGTCTGACCGGACGCCTGCGGCGTTCGGTCCCCGCTAAAGACCATAGCGCGGGTAATGAGCAGGGCCTAACTGCCCGACCTAGTCCATCCCGATCTACGCGGGTTACGCTTAAGGACCTTTCGTCTCCCGAATCGCTCGAGGGCGAGGTACCGCCCGATCGGATGATTGGCACGACCACCGCCGCTCGAGTCACGCTGGTGGGGACGAGACGAAGTCGACGCAAACGGGCTATCAAGGGAGTGACCCAAATACGGCCCGTATCGGGACTGGGTATTGAAAACGGCAGTTCAGGCCGCGGTTTCAGGCGCGATCCGTCACGCCGAGTCGACGAACGGCGTGTACATCCCGTGAGTGTCCGGACAGCCGCCGGGCCATGCGGTGCCGGATCGAACGTCGTCCCGCAGCGACGACTCGGTGCTCGAGGGCGCCGTTAGGCTTCACCACCGGCACCCTCGAGCACGTCGTCGAACTCGCCCGCCGCGAACTCACTGGCGACGTCGGACGAGACCTCCTCGAGCGCTCGCTCGAAGTGTTCGCTCGTCAGTTCGATCGCCTCGACGTCACGCTCGTCCCCGGTCGCTTCCGCGCGGACGTGCTCGCGGACGGCGATCGTCGCGGCCTCGCGGCAGACGGCCTCGATGTCCGCGCCGGTGTGACCCTCAGTTTCGGCCGCGAGGGCGTCGAGATCGACGTCGTCGGCCAGCGGCCGGTCGGCGGTGTGGATCGCGAAGATCTCGCGACGGGCCTCCTCGTCGGGCTCGTCGACCGAGACGTGACGGTCGAGCCGGCCCGGTCGGAGGAGCGCTTCGTCGATCAGTTCCGGGCGGTTCGTGGCTGCGATGACGACGACGTCCTCGAGTTCCTCGAGCCCGTCGAGTTCGGTCAGGAGCTGCGACACGACGCGTTCGCCGACGGTGGAGTCGCCGACGCCGGTGCCCCGCTCGCTCGCGATGGCGTCGATCTCGTCGAAGAACACGATCGTCGGGGCGTTCTCGCGGGCCTTGCTGAAGATCTCGCGGACGCCCTTCTCGGACTCGCCGACGTACTTGTCGAAGAGCTCGGGCCCCTTGACCGAGATGAAGTTCGACTGGGACTCGTTGGCGACCGCCTTGGCGAGCAGCGTCTTGCCGGTTCCCGGCGGCCCGTACAGCAGGACGCCTTTGGCGGGCTCGAGGGCCACTCGCCGGTAGGCGTCGGCGTGCTCCATGGGCCACTGGACTGTCTCGCGCAGCCGTTCCTTGGCCGGCTCGAGGCCGCCGACGTCGTCCCAGCTGACGTCGGGGACTTCGACGAAGACCTCGCGCATCGCCGAGGGTTCGATCCCCCGCAGGGCGCTCTTGAAGTCGTCTTCCCTGATCTCGATGGCCTCGAGCGCCTCGGCGTCGATCTCGTCTTCCTCGAGATCGAGTTCGGGCCGCACGCGGCGCATCGCGGTCATCGCGGCCTCCTTCGCGAGGTTCTCGAGGTCGGCCCCGACGAAGCCGTGCGTGTTCTCGGCGTAACGCTCGAGATCGACGTCCTCGGCCAGCGGCATGCCGCGGGTGTGGATCTGCAGGATCTCCTCGCGGCCCGCGGCGTCGGGGACGCCGATCTCGATCTCGCGGTCGAACCGGCCGGGACGGCGCAGCGCGGGGTCGATCGCGTCGACGCGGTTGGTCGTCCCGATGACGGTGATTTCGCCACGCTGCTCCAAGCCGTCCATCAGGCTGAGCAGCTGCGCGACGACGCGGCGCTCGACGTCGCCCTGAACGTCCTCGCGCTTGGGCGCGATGGAGTCGAGTTCGTCGATGAAGACGATCGCCGGCTCGTTCTCGGCGGCGTCCTCGAAGACGTCGCGGAGTTGCTCCTCGCTCTCGCCGTAGTACTTCGACATGATCTCCGGCCCGGAGATCGTCTGGAAGTGGGCGTCGATCTCGTTCGCGACTGCCCGCGCGATCAGCGTCTTGCCAGTACCCGGCGGGCCGTGCAGCAGGACGCCTTTCGGCGGCTCGATACCGAGCGCTCTGAAGAGTTCGGGGTGGCGCATCGGCAGCTCGATCATCTCGCGGACCTGCTCGAGTTCGTCGTCAAGACCGCCGACGTCCTCGTACGTGACGTCCGGCGGCTGGCCGTCGGGTTCGCCTTCGGCCTCGAGCGGGCCGGTCGCTTCGACCGAGAGTTCGTCGCCACCGCGTTCGGTCACGTCAACCTCAGTCTCGCCGCTGACGACGACGGAGCCGCTCGGTTCGGTGTCGACGACCGTGACCGGCAGCCGCCGACCGGAGCGCGTCGAGAGGAGGCCAAAGCCCAGCGACAGCGAGAACGTGTCGCCCGAACTGACGGCTCGTTCGGAAAGCTTGTCCTTCAGGTACGAGCCGACGTCGCCCTGAATGCGAACGTTTTCGGGCAGCGCGAGCGTGACTCGCTCGGCCGGTTCCACGTCGGCCGCCTCGACGCTAACTGGATCGTCGATCCGAACGCCGGCGGCCTGCCGGAGCTGGCCGTCGATGCGGACGATACCCCGACCCGTGTCCTCGCTCCGGCCCGGCCAGACGCGCGCGACGACGCGACCGTCGGGGCCCTCGATGGCGACGAACTCGCCGCTCGAGACCCCGAGCTCGGCCATCGTCTCGCGGTCGATTGCGGCCAGGCCGCTGCCTGCGTCCTTCCGTTTGAGCGGTTTCACTCGAAGTCGCATGGCCACTGCGTTGTGCGTCGGTAGATTCGTGATCGATACCGTTCGTCGACGCGTTCGAACGCACGAACGACGAACTCAGGACAGGAGTCGACCGGTCGACGCACGCGAGTCGAACGGTCAACGGGGAGGTAGTTCACCGGGCGGAGCCGGGGACCGATACCCCTACGGCGACGATGCCGAAGATCCGCGAGTACCGCATCAGGGATAGGTTATCCCTCGAGCGGGATCTCCTTGCCCTGCGCGGTCGAGTCGGACGTCGGCAGCCGGACTTCGAGGACGCCGTTCGTGTACTCGGCGGCGATCTCCTCGTCGTCGATCAGCTTGGGGAAGCGGAACCGACGGTGGTAGGTCTTCTTCCGGCCGCGACTCTCGTCGGAGTGCTCGGCGGCGACGTTCAGGATGCCGTCGTCCCACGCCAGGTCGATTTCGTCGGTTTCGAAGCCCGGCATGTCGATCGTGAGGACGAACTCGTCGTCCTCTTCGTACAGTTCGTAGTCGCTGCCACCAGCGTCACCGAAGAGTTGGGACGGGAGGTCGAGGCCTTGCATCCATGTGCTCGGTGGACTTGCTCGCACCATGGCTGATCACCTCGAATTCAGCAGATGATTGTCCATGGTTCGTAATAAATCTGTCGTATTATGTTATTTGTTAGCATGGCGTATCCAACCAGTCCGACCGCAGTGGAGGAAAAGGCCCATTAGTACGCCGACACATCGTTCGCGTATGGGACTCGGCAGCACTGCAAAGAAGATTCAGACCCTCTCGGATCGGGCCGAGGCGATGTACAAGCAGGTCAAGAAACTCCAGCAACGAGTCACGGGGCTGGAAGAGAAGGCCGACGAAACTCACGAGACCGTTACGCGCCTGGACCACCAGCTCACCGAGCAGCGGGCGCTCCTGCTCGCGATCGCCGACGAGCAGGGGATCGACGGCGAAGAGATCCTGGCGGAGGCGGCGATCGACGAGGCCGAACTCGAGGACGGAGCGGACGGCGAGGACACCGACGCGACGACGGCGGAATCCGAACCGGCGACCGAGGCGAGCGAGACGACCGCCGAGTGACGGAGCAGTTCTGCATTTAGTCACGATCGTTCGGCCATCACCCCGTGAGCATCCGTTCCGTGGACCACGGCGGCTGCTGGTCATCCAAGCGGGATACCAGACCTTCCCCCCCTCAGTTCCAGCGTGAATGCGCGTTACTGACTCGTCACCACACACTCGCGCCGATAGCAACGGTCCGATAACACGCCTGTGCCTACTGCTATCACCGGTCGTTCGGAATCGAGAGGGCAAAGGCTAACAACCGAGGCAACATTTGCCAGCACGATGACGACTCACGAGGAGCCGGTGGATTCGGTACTGGAGACGATCGGTCGAACGCCGCTCGTTCGGCTCCAGGACGGCCCCGACGCGGTCCCCGTCTACGCGAAACTCGAGTCGTTCAATCCCGGCGCCAGCGTCAAGGATCGAATCGGCCGGTACATGCTCGAGCGAATGCTCGAGCGCGGTGACGTGCCGCCGAGCGGGACGATCATCGAGCCGACGGCGGGGAACACGGGAATCGGATTAGCTATCGCGGCGGAACAGCTCGGATTGGACGCCGTCTTCGTCGTCCCCGAGCGGTTCAGCGTCGAGAAACAGCAGTTGATGGCGGCACTTGGCGGCGAGGTCATCAACACACCGACGGACGAGGGCATGGAGCGGGCGATCGATCGCGCTCACGAACTCGCCGCGGAACTCGACGACGCGGCCGTCCCCCAGCAGTTCTCGAACCCGCTCAACACCGAGGCCCACTACGAGACGACCGCACCCGAGATTTTCGAGGCGCTCGACGGGCGCGTCGGCGCGGTCGTCGCCGGCTGCGGGACCGCCGGTACGCTCATGGGAATCGCCCGGTACGCTCTCGAGCAGGACCCCGACACGCACATCGTCGCCGTCGAACCCGAGGGATCGGTCTACGGGGATCTCGTCGGCGAGGATCGGGACGAAGACGAGTACAAGATCGAGGGGATCGGCACTCACGACACCGCGACGAACGAACTGTTCGAACCGGAACTGGTCGACGCCGTCGACGCCATTGCCGATCGCGACGCCCACGCGGAACTCGAACGCCTCGCTCGCGAAGAAGGCCATCTGGTCGCCTCGAGTGCGGGCGCTGCGAGCGTGGCCGCGAAACGAGTCGCCCGGGAAATCGCCGCCGGCGATCTTAACGTCCCCCACGAGACGGTCGTAACGATCTTCCCCGACTCGAGCGAGCGCTATCTCTCGAAGGGCATCTACCGCTCGTTCGAGGAGTGGGCGTCGTAGTCACCGCCGGCGTCTCGAATCACCCTCGGATCCGTCGTCGCAGCCCGTTTTCAGGCGACGAGCTGTCGGTGCTGGACCTTCATACATTTGTCTTGGACGACGTCTCGACCCGCGTCTTCCGCGCGGGCTGCCGCCTCGTCGTCGCGGATGCCTTGTTGGGTCCAGATGACTTTCACGTCGTCGCGCTCGAGGGCCGCGTCGACGATCTCGGCGACCTCGTCGCTGGGGCGGAAGATACAGACGACGTCGATCTCTTCCTCGACATCCCCGATGGAGTCGTAGACCTCGCGGCCGAAGATCTCGTCCGCGAAGGGATTGACCGGAATCACGTCGTAGCCGTGATCGAGCAGGTACTTCGGCACGTCGTGGGCCGCCTTGCCGGGCGTGCTCGAACAGCCGACGACCGCGATCGTCTCGTAGCCGAGGATCGCCTCGAGCTCTGCCGTAGTTTCGACTGGCATATGCGAGCGTACGTGCTCGAAAAGTATACGTCTCGGGGTCGCGGCGCGATCGCATTCAGTCGTGTAGTCGCCTCGAGAGCGGCGACTACCGGGGCCAGCTCAGGGCGAGAGCCCGGCCGTCCGGATCTCGGGGTCCTCGCCGTCGACGGACTCCTCGAGTTCGATGACGGCGTCGAAGAGCTGTTTGAGCGTGTTCATCGTCTGGTCGTCGTGGGCCGTCGAGTCGATGACGTAGACGCCCAGGGCGTCGGCGCTCTGGATCCGGCCGGTGAAGACGTGGAGGAACCGGAAGACCGTCTGGAGGTCGGAGTACATCAGGAGCGTCGAGACCGAGTGGAGGAGGACGCGGTTCTCGCTGAGCCCGCGGGTCTCGTAGAACTCCTGGAGGAACTCCGAGAGCTTGATTCCGATCCCGGTCATGTCGACTGGCGACGAGGCGTACTTGATCCGCGGATCGTCGTCGATCGTCCCGATGCCGCGCTGTTTGGTCACGCAGTCGACGACGCCGATGTCCGGCTCGACGCCCTCGGCGACGTGGTCGTCGAAGCTCTCGAGGACCTTGTCCGCGCTGTCTTTCGTGGTGACGACGATCGATCCGTCCCCGCGATTCGCACCGCTGGCGAGAATATCGAAAGCGATCCGTCGCTTTCCCGTCAGGGGCGGGCCCGAGACGAGTACGTTCGTCCCCGGATCGAGTTCGGCGTCCGGAAGGACGTCTGCGAGGTCATACATACGGGATACTCACATCCATCGCCGTGGCGACTCTATTGGTCGTATCACAGGCCACTCCGGCGTCCGGCGTGTTGTATGGAAATACGCGAAGCGGCTTATAGTACTTTTGATTACAAAACTCGGTTACGGAAGTGACCGAAACCAACTGTCGTCGGTACTCAGTGGTCTACGACTGGACGTACTGGTGGGGGCGAGCACGACGGCCTCGTTTAGTCGTAGTGCGTTCGGCGTCGGTTTACGAACGGACGGCCCGATTTACTCTCGGATGAGTGTACGACGCCGAAGCGCATCATCCCGTCTTCTCGGGGTCGTCACGAACCGTCCGTGAGCGTTACCGTTCTCGACGCGCTGTCGTCCGGCGTCGCGATCGTCACAGAGTGCTCGCCCGTCGCCATCCCCGCGGTGTCGAGATCGAACTGCAACCACCGCTGGGAGTTCTCGTGCAGTTCTATTGCCGTCTCGTCCCGGTGGGTTCCGTCGACGAGGAACTCCACGGTCTTCGTCGTCAGTTCGTCGCCAGTGTTCACGATATCAGCACTCGTATAGATCCGGTCACCGACCGCGGCCGACGACGGACTATCGAGGTTCCGAACCTCGAACCGGTTCTCCGATTCGGACCCGGTGGAGAGCTCGATCGAACCGGACACGGTGTCGGTGCCTGATCCGACGGTGATCGTGTGGGACCCGTCGCTCAGCCCGCTCGTGTCGTACTCGAACGAGACGGACCAACTCGAGTCCGGCGATAGCGTCACGTCCGTCGATTCCGCGACCGTTCCGTCCACACCGAACTCGATCGTCGCGGTCCCTTCGGCGTCGCCGGTATTCGTCACGGTCGCAGAGACCGTAATTTCATCACCGATCGTCGCCGCCGAGGGGTGCTCGAGGCTCGAGACGTCGAAGGCCGCCGGGTCGCCGCTCCCCTCGGACACCGGGCGGAGCGGAATCGACGCTCGGGACTCGTTCGTGTACGCCAGTGCGGCCGACTGCGAAACGTCCGGCGGGGTGATGACGTCGAGCACCTGCGGCGCGTTGTCGTTGGCCGCGCCGCCGAAGGCCCACTCGCTCCGCTCGGACCGAACCGCGCGGGTGTAATCGGGGTTCGTCCCGTCGTAGCCGACCACGAGCGCGGCGATCGACGCCGACGCGAGGTCACCGATCGCATCTTTCGGGACTTCGATGCCGATCTCCGAGCCGTCGACCGTCGCGCGCCCCGTCGCGAGTCGGTCGCCCGTCGAATCCTGTACGCGGACGCCGTTCTCGCCGTCTGTGAGAATCCGGACGTGATATGGACTCGCGAGCGCCGCGTTGACGCCGGGTGCGGCATCGGTCGAGCCGCCGGCGGCCGACGGGTCGCGGACGTAGAACTGCAGGTACTGCTTGGCGAACCCGGCGTCGAACTCCCACGGGTTCGTCGGCTCGGTGGCCATCGTGACCGCGAATCGGTAGCTCGAGCCCCGATCCCGAACCGTGAGCTCGACGATGTCGAAATCGCCGTCGGTGAAGACCGATCCGGTCGGATAGGTGTAGTCGCCGGGGCCGACGTCGTCGCCCACCGGATCACGCCACCGGAGGAGGCGCTCGCGCCGTTCGATGGTGATCGCTTCCTCGCAGCGACCGTCGCCCTCTGTCTCCGGAACGGAGACGGTGACGGTGTTGTCACCGATCGCGAGGGGAACGTCGACCGAAAAGGAGCCGTCCGCTGCGATCGGCGGCTCGAAGACGTCACCGACGGACGTCTCGATCCGGACAGCGTCCGCCTCGGTCGTGCCGGTGATCGTCGCGCTGTCGGCGTCGACGTCGTCCGGTGCGTCCACGGAGAGCGCCGGACAGCTTCCGGGCGACGTGTCGAAATGCTCCGCGACCGCCGACGGCGTCTCCACGGGTCGCCCGGCGTCGATGCAATGGGCCAGGCGGACGAACTGCGCCGAGCACCACAGGAGCGGCGTCGCAGCGCCGGTTCCCTCGCCGAAGGCCCAGTCGTATTCCGTTGCGTCCGACCGATCCCAGACCTGTTCGGATATCATTCGGCCCTCGTTCGCGAAGTTCGCCATCGTCTCCAGGAGGGTCGTCGGCGAGAGATCGCCGGTTCCGCCCGCGAGGAGTTCGTACTCCGCCCGCTCGCCGGTGAGGAACGGCCACAGCCGACCGACGCCGGTTCCGTCCCACGGACTCCCGTCGGCCTGCTGCCCGTAGCCGTCGTGGCTGTACCTGTACCACCCCGGGCCGTTCGGCGTGTCGACCCGGATGCGATCGTCCACCACCTGTAGACTCTCCCGAACGAGCGGATCGTCCGTCGATCGAACGCCGAACCGAACCAGCTCGAGGAAGCTCGGGTCCACGACCTCGTTGGTGGGATGGGTCCCGCCGCCGTTCGCGAGGGTGATGCTCGAGCCGTCCGGGTCGTCGGTCGGGCTCACCCGAACGAAGTACCGGTCGCCGAACGGGCCGTCCTCCGAGACGGTCACCGACTCGAGCCGGCTCGCGAAATCGTCGACGACACCCCGCCAGCGGTCGGCGTCCGCGGCGTGGCCCTCGTGATCGGCGAGTTCGGCCGCACAGATCAGCCCGGCGATCTGGGCGGCCATGCTCTGCGGCGAGAAGCCGCCGTTTTCCTCCCACCGTTCCTGTGGCGACCGCGGTCCGTTATCGGCCACGTAGTCGGCCCCGAGCCTGAGGTTCCGGTAGTCGTACGAGACGTCGCCGTCGCTCGGCGCGATATCGTGACGCTCGAAGAGCTGGTAGGCCATGATGAGCGGGGATGCGACCTGGTCCATCTGGACGGTCCCCCACCGCTCCGTCCCGTCGAACGTCGTGTTCTGCTTGACCGAGCCGTCGGGTTTCTGCTGGTACTCGAAGAGGTACTCCGTCGCGTGCGTCGCGCCTTCGACGTCGCCGACGGCCTCCAGTGCCGTGAACACGTGGTAGAGATCCCGCGGCCAGCAGTGAGCGTAGCCCGACCGTGCGGCCGAGTCCGCCGCTTTGATCTGCCCCCACGGGATCGTCGGCGCGGCGACCGACGCCCCGCGGAACTGCTCGTGTTTGCTCTCGCCGGCCTTCAGCGACATGAGACTCGCGTTGTACTGGGCGCGGAGAGCCGCATCGCTCGCGACCGACGCCGGTGTCTCGGTGGCTTCCAGATACGATTGCCACCCGGACACGTACGTCTCCCGCACCGACTCGTAGCCTCGAGAGAGGGCGTCCCGGGCCGCCGCCGTCGCGGCGTCGGTGTCTCCATCCTCGGCGAAGCCCATCGCCAGCGTCGTCTCCCCGCCGCCGGAGCACAGCCGTCCCGCGACCTGGACGTTCCCGCTCGCGCTGGAGTTCGTCTGTGGTATGGTTCCCCTCAACAGGGACGCGATCTCGCCGCCGGCTGTGTCGGCCGTCGCCCAGTCGAACCCGCCGGCGGCGGTCAGCGCCGTCGCGATGTCGTAGGCACTCCCGTCCGGTTTCGTGATCCACTCGTCGCTCGACCCGGTAGCGACGACGTGCTTCGACTCGCCCGATCCCGCGACGCTCGCTCGATCGGCGTTCGTCCCGTGACCGAGGGCGAGGTCCGCCGCCACGTAGAGGTCGTACTCGCTCGAGGCGTCGAACGTGACGTCCGCGAGGAGGGCCTCACCGGCTCGATCGGCGATGTATTCGACGGTGAGCGTCCAGTCGTGGTCCGGATTGACGCCGTCCGTGATCGTCCCTTCGAACACGAGCGCATCGTCCTCGACCATCGTCGCTCGCCGGTCGACCGGGTCCGTGCCGGTTCCGTCGTCCGTTCCGTCGACGTCGTACGTCCGGGCCGCGTATCCGTCGCCGTCGGTGACGACGAACTCTATCGCGGTCGTGTTGACCAGATCGAGCCGCGGGAATCTGATCTCGGTGATCGCCCCCGCCGTGATCGTGTACCAGACCCGCGGGAGGTCCGACATCGCGACGTCGTGGTCGTATGCCGTTACGAATCCCTTTCTTCGTCCGTGCGGCCAGTACGACGACTCCGCTGCCGTGAGAGCCCCCTCCGCAACGCCGGTGAGCGACAGCCCGCCGGCGGCGGTGAGTCCCGTCATGAATTTTCGTCGTTGCATCCGAACGGATCTGCCAGACGCGTTTTATTATATATGCTGAACGTTTTCATCAAATTTTATCCGCCGAATAAGTTAACTTCTTTGACCGCGTTGCTCGGGTGCATATATGTCCAGAGAAGTCGCTCAGGATAGTGGGACCGGTCGGAAGCCGACGAATAGGCGATCGCGCTCGGACGAGGACGAACGAACGAGGTCTCAGAGCCCGGGCATCTCGAGCGCGCCGCGTCCGACGATGAACGCCAGCGCGGCGAGAAACATCCCGTACTTGAGACGCGACTGACTGGCGGTCGGATCGTCGAAGCTCTCGTAGGCGGCGAAAAGCATGACGGCGTCAGCGGGGGCGACGATCAGCAGATACGGGACGCCGAAGTAGCCCCGGAGGAACGGAACGGGGCTCGCGAGGACGGCTATCACGAGCAGGACGGCGGCGACGACCAGCGCCCGGCGTTCGCCGATCGCGATCGGGAGCGTGTTTAATCCCTCCTCGCGATCGCCCTCGATGTCCTCGACGTCCTTGATGATCTCCCGCGTCAGGGTCGCAACCGCCGCGAGGACGAAGAGCACGACCGCGGGGCCGATCTCCTCGACCGCGGCAGCCCCGAAGAGGAACGTGCTGCCGACGAGGTAGGCGACGAGCGCGTTGCCGAGCCCGGGGAGTCCCTTGAAGAACTCCGTGTAGGCGATCAGCGCCAGGAGGTTCACCGTCGCGATGGCGATCGCCAGCGGGGGCAGCGTGAGCGCCAGGACGACCGCACCGGCGAAGAGAACGATACTGAACGCGAGCGCACCGCGCGGGCTCACCGCCCCGCGGGGAATCGCCCGCTCGGGTTGGTTGATCCGGTCGATCTCCCGATCGAAGTAGTCGTTGATCGCGTTCCCCGCACCGACCGCCAGCGCCGTGGCCCCGACCGCTGCAGCGACTGCGACGGGCGCCTCGGTCACGCCACCCGCGACGAACGCGCCGATAAACGTCAGCACGCTCGCCGCGACCACGTTCACCGGCCGCGTCAACTCGAGCAACCCGCGACCCGTCTCCCCGGCTGTCATACGCGGGAGTGCTCATGCGGGCTGGTTAAACGGTACGGTCCACCGCCGATCGGGCGGGGATCACCGAGAATCGCAGGGCGTCGAGGCACGGACCGACGCCGTCACTGTCACATCGGCCGCGGTTTCAGCGCCACTCCTCGAGATCACAGAGGACGTCGTCCTCGATCTCGAGCCACTTGCTCACCCGGTCGTCACCGCTCGCATCCACCGGCACGGCGGTCCAGCTCCGATCGTCCTCGGAGAGTAACTCGAGGGGCGTCGTGCTGGATCGTGCCTCGTCCGGAGTGGAGGTCTCGGGGTCAGTCATGACACGTATAGATGATGGAACTATATAACAAAGACCCCCGCAGGTGATTGTCACCGGGTGAGAATTCCTGGTGAGTGTTGGTGTCTACCGAAACCGGCTCGAATCGAGTGACTTATACGGACTCATCCGAAATGTAGCGACGCGGGCGCTTAGCTCAGCCTGGACAGAGTACTTGGCTTCGGACCAAGCTGCCGCGGGTTCAAATCCTGCAGCGCCCATCCGTTTTCCGAACGGTCCACATCCGACAGCCAGCGGCGGCTTCCTTATAAACAGCCGCCGCACAGCGCACGTGATTTCGTTCGATCACCGAACGCGGGTCTGCTCCGTCCTGCGATTCCGTACATCCAAACACACCGTTCTCCCCCATAAGACCCCGGACGCGTCCAATCACTTCCACCACACCGTCCGAAAAAATCCCGAAGACGGCGTCTACCCCGGACTGCACGCATACTACTCCCTCGTCCACGACCATATTAAGAGAGGAGAACCGGTTGGACAGGCAACCTCTCAGATACTACTGGAAAGAATTGGGCTAAAGATAGCCGGTGGCCTCGTCATCCTGCTGCTCGCGGAGCTGGTCGAACAGGTCGCGCTGGAGTTCACGCCGATCCGCCGCCGACCGCTCATCGTAATGCTTGTCGATAATCTTCTCGCTGACATCACATCGATCACTGATCACTGACTTTGGCAATCCCAGACGCCGTAAATGGGTGATGTGGCCGTGCCGCGCCGAATAACAGGAGTGGCTGGACGGACACTTACTCGCATCGTCCATCGACTTCGCCGCCCGGCACGTCTCAACTGATTCTCCGTGTGGACACTCGTTGTTGATCGCGCACGGCCGACTCCATTTGTAGAACTGGCGGCGCATCACCGACTTCGACAAGCGGCCCTGCGATGACGTCAGTAACGGTTCCCGTCCGTATTCGTCGATGACCGGTTCCCGTTGGACGGTGATGTAGTTCTCAAGGACGGCAGCGACCGCGTCTGTAATCGGGACGTCTCCCTCTCCCTTTGATCCGTTCTTGAGCCGTGTCCCTGTCTCAGGCCGATGCCGGAACGACAGGTACGGGTCTTCTCCGATATGGACATCGGTGACATCGAGTGAGTGGATCGCGCCCGACCGCCGCCCGGTCCGGCAGTGCAGCAGCCACACAACGTGCTCGCAGCTGGCGTACTGGTACGTCTCCAAGTAGTCCAAGATCTCCGCCACGCGGTCCGGCTCTAATTCCACGTCTCGGACGCCGTCGTCAGTCCCCAACTCTGGGATGAGAACGTTCTCACCCAGACCGGGCCGTACCGCCTCAATCGACTCCAAGTACCAGAGGAACGCCCGGAACAACAGCATCTCATCCCGCATCGTCTTCGCGCTCAACGCATCACCCGCCGTCGCATCATCCCGCCGCCACACCCGGTAATCGTCCACGAAACGGCCGTCCAGTTCGTTCAAGTTCTCCACATCCCTTAGCTCACAGAACTCGAGGAAATACTGGAGTTTCCGCCGGTACTCATCCGCCGTGTTTTCCGTGATCTCCCCCTCCCGACGCTTCAGATACCGTTCCACCCCCTCATCAGGAGATAACGGCTGTACCGACGGAGATACATCCTGCAACAGCTCCTGCAGTTCCGCGATGGTCATATCGTCGATCCCTTTCATCTACCGCGTACGTACGTATTACACCGAGAAAAACGCGGTTTGAGCCATCACACCTCTCCGTGTCCACCGTACTTGTGGCGGACCATCGCCTCCCTCGTGACTCACCGACAAATCTGTGAAAACACGGGGCTGTGACGGCCCACGAATTCGTTAATCTGGTACCGGTCTAAGCAAAGCTTGCAGCGATGACCGATAACGAATTCACGTCCTCCGGCAACCCCGACATGTCGGAGTACGGCAAAACCATGACTGAACTGCCCGACTGGAAACAACCCGCCCCCCGCGGCACCCGATCGATGACCGTGGACCAGCTGAAACAGTACGGGGTGGAAGACCACATCGACCTTGACGAGACCGTGCTCATCCCGTCACAGCAGAACCTGCCTGAAGAGAAGTGGTACTAACGTAGGGCACCGCGAAACGTCCCACGGCCTTCCTTTTCGCTGAGACACCTGACACATGGACCTGACCTGGCTTATCCTCGAAGAAGAGTTCGTGATCGTGGCCGTGATCTGGGTCCCGATCCTCGTGTTCGCCCCGATCCATCACGCACGCGACTTCTGGCTCGGTGGTGCCCTTTGGCTGATTGCCTCTGCCGGCGCAGCCATCACCGAATACGGTTCCAGCAGCGACACCCTGCTGATGGTCGGCGGCCAACTCCTCGTGTACACTCTGCTCTCCTCAATCATCTTCGCCCGCGACTACACAGAGCCGGACAGCGACCTCGGTGCCGCCAACCGCCTCATCGGCATCGCCGCATACCTCGGTAAACTCACCAGCGACAACACCGGTCCACGACGCCCACAGCGCCAACCCCGCCAACCGGGACACCGCCAAAACAACCCGAACCAGCAGGACCAGGAACACTACGGCGCAACACCACCTCCCGACGAAATCCCGCAGAACGGGAACTTCGAAGACTTGGTGGACGAGATCGACGACTTCCGCGACTAGCTGCCGATTCACCGCGACCGTGGTGACCCACTGATCCTGCCACAAACCACCAGAGAAACCGGCTGCCTCGGAATTTGAAACATGGGACATACCGTATACCACGATATGGTTCAGGACCCGACCGCCATCAGGCTCCGCGACTGCGGCCACGTCGGCTACTATACCGGCGTCTGTCAGTACAAGGGCTGCGCATACAGCCTGTGCATGACCTGTAACTGGAGCTGTGAGGCGTGCGGCCGCACTCTTTGCCCGTTCCACCAGGACTGGATCGATGGCTGCGTGCTCTGCCCGGAAGACGCCAAAACGTACCGCATCCGACGACTGCTCCGCACACTCATCCCTTGGACCTGAACGATGGTTGACGACGACACCACACCCGGGCTCGACATCGGGACCGGATTCGAAAAGGAAGAGACCGAACACTTCGCCGAACGCGGCACCGACATCGTCTACCACAAGGAGAAGACGGTGGACCCGGCGACCGGCCGCATCGAAATCAAATCGAAGTCACATCCGATCTGCACCTGCGGCACTCCCCACGTCAAGGTCGATGAGGACACGTACTATGCGTACCGCTGCGCCGAATGCGACAATCTGTCCTGCCCCGAGTGCATTATCAAGCTACAGCGCCGCCGCTACTGCCCGCAGTGCGTGGAAACCGCGTACAGCATGGATCGCCGCGTCTTCTGGTTCCTGCTCTACATCAACCACGACCAGCTGGACGCCGACGACCTCATTCAGGTCGACGCGGTCGAGGACGGCACCGATGTTGTCGTGGACCGTGCCGCGTCCACGCTCAGCGACCACGGCTACATCACCGACGACGGCCATGACCTGAGTCCGGCCGGGACGGAGGCACTGGCCGCTGGCAAGAAACTGTACGAGGACGATCCTGACGTCAAATCCACCTTGGAAACGCTCCGCGTCCAGGAGGTCGCCAACCCCGACATCTGAAACTCGTTCCACCCATGCTCCAGACCGGAACCACCGAATCACAGTATAAAACTTGACACCCATGACGGCCCCACTCCACGATGATCCACACGGACACGATCCCTGACGCACTGAAAGCCCGCGACCAGTGGATTTGCTGGAAAGAAGAACAGCGCGACGGGAAACCGACCAAAGTCCCCATTGACCCAGTGAACGACGGCTACGCTTCCGTCAGTGATCCGAACACGTGGGCAACCTACAGCGCCGCGGAGACCTACTACGACCTCAACGAGGACGTGGACGGCCTCGGATACGTCTTCACCGCGAACGGACCGTACACCGGTGTCGATATCGACGATGCCCGTAACCAGGTCAGTGCGATGTTGGAGGAATGGGTGGTCGACGTACTGATGACGCTCCAGTCGTACACGGAACGCAGTCCGAGCGGCACCGGCTACCACGTCATCGTCGAAGGCGCGGTGCCGGGGGGTGGGAACCGACGCGACCAACTCGAGATGTATGACGACTCCCGGTTCTTCACGGTGACTGGCGATCACGTCGACGGCACACCCGGAACGATCGAGGACCGCAGTGAGGAACTGCAGGAATTGCACGCTGAGTATATCGCGGACGACACAGGGCAGTCCGACTACTCGGAACCGGACACCATTGAGATCACCCTTTCCGACGCAGAACTCCTCAAGAAAGCGGTCAACGCCTCGAACGGCGACAAATTCCGGACACTGTGGAACGGCGACATCTCCGGCTATCCCAGCCACAGTGAAGCCGACCTGGCGCTCTGTAACCTGTTAGCGTACTGGACCGGCGGCGACCAGCAACGCATGGAGCGGCTATTCTCCAAGAGCGGATTGGTGCGGGAGAAATGGCAGGAGCGGCCGGACTACCGGGAACGGACCATCAAGAAGGCGATCCGCGACGTGACTAACTACTACGAGCCTCAGTCTGAACGATCGGACTCTGCCTCTACCGATTGACTGCCTGTTCCAGCAATTGTTCTGCCTCGCACAGTTCCGCCAGCTCCGCCTCCAGTTCCAGTACTGCGTCCTCCAATCGCTGCATATCGTCCGCGAACCGTTCCCGCGTCTCCCGCAGATCGCTGCACAGCCGTTCCCGCCGCCGCTTCAACTGCTGCTTCCGATCCCGCGTCGGACTACTCCGCGTCAACTGATGCTCGACATCCTGGAGTTCGTCCTGCAACATCTGTACGGCTGACTCGTACGTCTCTGTGCGGCGTCGGATCTGTACCTGTTTCGCTTCAAGCTGCCGTTGCAGGCGGTCCTTTTCGGCTTCCGTCGTTTCGACAATGTAGCCCTGCCAGTCGAACGAGGCGTCCGGCCCCCCACTCCGTTGCATACCTGCACAGTGTGTGGACAGGAATTAACAGATAGTATGGAAATCAGGGAGCAACCGGAACCGGAACAAATCTACTCAGAACCGGAGGCATCGAAATACTCTACACCGGAAGCAAACTCGTGAACGTGGTCCTCACCATCGACCACAATCTCATCACAGTCAGGAGCCTCGCAGACGTGGTGCTGTTCCAGTGCGGTGCGTCCCTGTTCCGTCGTTTTATATCCGATCACCAGGTCGCGGTTGAGGGTATCAGGGCTGAGGATACAGGATACAAGCAGCCCATCGTCCTGCAGATCGTTGACGCGGCGGCCGATCGTCTGGATCGATTTCTTCCCGAGGGTGTTGTGTAGCGCTGTTTTCCATAACGGGTTCTGCGTGAGAATGGCGAGGATTTCGAGGTCGAGTTCGTCTAATTTCCGTACCTGCGTCGATGTGTTACTCATAGATAGTGACTAAACAGATGTTAATCTTAAAAAATCACAGGCGCACTTCCGCTGGAAAACACCGTGTGGCACGCGCCTACAGCTCATATTCCTCCTCAATAAATTCCTGCAACTCGTTGACTGTCCGTTCCTCGAGATTAACTCTGATCTGGCTTGTCCGACCGTACTTCCCCTGAGACGTGATCGTTGCCTGGATCACACCAAGCATATCGAGTTCGGTGATGAGATCGCGTACGCGCCGTTGAGAGATCGGATCTTTATCCGACTGTGCACATACCTCTCGATACTCAGAATAACAGTCACCAGTCGTGATCGGTGTCTGCCCCTCTTCGAACAGCGATAATACGGCATAGACCACTATGTGAGACTGCATACTCAACGACCGGACCGTATCCACGATCTTGTCGGCCTCTATCAGTTGCCGTGCCCGATCCACGTGCCCACCGTTCGTCACCTTCGACGCTCCATCGTCCAACGCCAGCTCACCTGCTTTCCGCAAGACCTGGATTGCCTCCCGAGCGTCTCCACCGTTCTGTGCAACGACCGCTGCGATCTTGGATATTACACCGTCATCAATTGTACCGGGCCGGAATGCCTTCTCACAGCGTGACTCCAGAATCTTCCGGAGCTCTATCGCATCGTACTTGGGAAAATGAACGGTCTCATGCCCGAACCTGCTGGTCACCTTCGTGTTCATGTATTCACCCAGCCGTGCGTTGTTCGAGATACCGATCACAAGCAGTGTTCCGTCCGTATCCGCGTTCACGACCTGTTTTCGAGCTTCAAGCAGTTTCTTGAGAAAGGAGTTACCGTGGCTCTTCCCGCTCTGGGCGAGGAACAGTTTCTCCAGTTCGTCCAAGACGAGGATCAGCTTCAGATCTTCTGCGATCAGTTTCTCCGCCAACCGGTCGTAATACTCATTCAGGTCGGTGCCGCGGTATCCGAGGTTGATCGATGGGTGGGTGGAGAGTTTCCGCAGTGTTCGTAGTTCGTTCTCAAGGTCGGTGAGGTAGACGGACCGGATGTTTCCGTCAAGGTAGTCTTCGAGGTCGCGGAGGATGATCTTCACTGCCATGGTTTTACCGACACCGGAGGGGCCGGTGACGAGGAAGTTGCTGGCGCCACCCATCTCGATGAATCGGAGGATGGAGATGATCTCCTGCATTTCATCGTCCCGTTCGACGAATTCCTCTTTGGCCGGAGTGCGGTCTGGGTCGAGCGCTTGTATGTTTTTGAATATCTGGTTGTCGGGTTGGTTGTCGAAGACGTTGCCGTTCATCGGCTGTACCTCTGGTTTTCCTACTGCCCGTAACTCGTTTATATATTTATTGTTTCCAATAATTCCAGTGCATCACGTTCTTCTGTGAGTTATAAAGAATCCAATCCCATCCAATCGTGTTCTCACTCAGAAGAAGTGAAAATCCGTTTCCAGTGGAATGCATACCCATATGCATTTCGAGTGCAGACCGAAATCGACAGCCGATCTCTCTTATAACCCTGTTATACCCTCTATGTTCTCATCTCTCAGGAGTAACAAACCGAGGGTCGAATTTTTAGACGAAACAATAAGGGGTAAACATACATATCGAAAACAAAAGTATACTAAATACATATATTATAACACTGTTATAGGTACTAGATATAGATGTAGGGGGTTGCACACGAAATCCATATGGGTATGTAACACCGTTATATCGCGTTACCACAACGGAGTGAATACCGCACCGGAAACGCATAAGGAAGTGATCCACCGCATCTCATATCCTAAACCGGTCTCATCCCTCTATCATCGAAAACTGGTAAAAAAGAACTTTCTCATAGATAGTTCATAGAGGTTGTCGCGGTGAGTTTGGCGGGACTGGCAAAACTGGTAGCAACATTATCGTGGCTCTTGTCGATATCACGGTCAGCAGCCGGTGGATTGCTGGGGCGGCTGTGGGCTGTCACGTCGCAGGACCGGATGTTCGCAGTGATGGCGCTGTATTATATCGGCTACGAGAACTGGGGTGTATTCCGGACCGGTGACCCGATCCAGATCATGCTGGAGATCGGGAAGACGATCTTCTCGGTTGACGTCGCGATCGAGGAGAACACGGTGGCCGTAGTCACCGGAGAGGTAACCGGGATCGCAGCGCTATTGGCGGTGATCTCGATTGTGTCGGCGCTGGCAACGTTGAGTATGTGGTTGCGGGCCGGTGCGTTCATCCTGATGCGGTGGAACCGGAACTACAGTGTCATCGATGCATGGGGCTGGCCGTTCGTCGTCTACGGATTCCTGGCGTTTGCCGCATCGGTAGTACAGAGTGATCCCCGCGTACCGTTCGCCGGGGTGGCGACGCTGGTGATGAACTTCGACCAAGTGTTCGATCCAGAGATGCTGCGGACGGCGTGGATGGAGAATTCGTCTGTTGGCCGTGTGCGGGACGTGCCGTACGTGATGGACAATTTACCGGACTGGGTATCGGAAGCAGCCAATGAGACCGGAGTAGACGAGTATCCGATGAACAACTCAATGGATGTAGGCGGTGATCCCCAGTGATACTTATTTAAACGGTTCTTGCACACGTATTCTGTAACGGGGAGTCGTTGTGAGTCAAACCGAGGAGTGGGAGAACGTATCGCTGCCTAAAGAACTGCATGATGGCATTGTCGAGGATTTAGCGCCCGGACAATCGAAGTGGGGGAAGATCCAGGAGTACCGTGATTACTATAAGCAGAATCATCCGGGTGATTCCGAGTGAAGCTGATCCCGGAGAAATATCTGGAGCATATTGTGCTGTTCGCGGTCAGTATCGTGTTACTCCTGGGTGCGGTGTGGATGATCCAGTCCGAATACGGTCCGATCGCGTTGGTATTGGCTGGGATGTTGATGATCGGTGGTAGCGGCCTCTGCCTGTCACTGCAGCGCCTGTCCCGTGATCTACGAGGAGGTGGTCCCGATACGACTGAAGCATAGTCTCACCCTGGTTTCGGTGTTCGTCCTCGTTCTCGGTCTGGGAACAGCGACAGACGTTCGCGTCACATCAACGACTGTATCTGATACCGTCTATCCGGGGGAGAACACGACGGTCGCCGAGTACAACGTCGGTGTCCGGAACGGAACGGTCAACGTGACGGATATCGCTGTGTCGCAGTTGCCCTTCGATACCGTGATTTCGCCGGATGTGAGGACAGTGAACGCGTCGTGTGGTCCGGCCGACCAGAATACGGCGGGGAACTGTCCCTGGCGGAATGAAACCGTGGCGGTGAACGTGTCGGTGCCAGACCGGGAGATCTCGGATACGTACACCGGTGAGGTTGCGTTCGTGTTCGACAAGCAGGAGACACAGGCGGAATCGATCACTGTTACTGTGCCGGAGGTTGCGAACTGGACACTCACCGATCACGCGTTTACTGCATCGGTTGACATCGGCTCTGACGGTGTATTAGGGCGTTTTGACTTGCAGAATACTGGAAACGTCCGAACAAGCGTCGACGTAAACGTATCCGGAAACCTGTCTGAGTACGTTGTAACGAACGAAATCGTTGACCTCTACCGGAACCGCAGCCGTTCTGTTCCGGTCGAATACCGTATTCCGTCCGATACGCCGTTTGGGACATATACCGGTCAGCTCGTGCTGCCAGGTGACGGAAACCGGAGCGACACGGTGAACCTGTCCGTCGAGTTTGTGGATAAGCGTCCACCGGAGCTCGAGGACGTGACGCTGAATGATGAGATCGAGGCCACGCTGTCTGATGACTGGACGGTGACAGCCACGGATAATCTCGAGGTTGCGTCGGTCACCGCTCAGGTCGTCCGCGAGTCCACGATCACGGCCGGTAATACGACGCAGGTGGTGAACGAGTCCGTGGCGAACGTCTCGTTCGATCCGGTGGAGCATACGGATTCGTGGAAGACTTCGTTCACGGAGACGGATAACCGTGGAACGCATTACGCCACCGTTGTTGTGAAGGATGCGGCTGGGAACACGGTGAACCGGACGGAGAGGTTTGAGGTCGTGTCGCTGGATGCGGTAACGGTACTGGAGGAGGACGTGGAATTTGATGGGACACCGCCTGACGAACAGCTCACTGTCGACGTGTTCGAACTGGACGAGGAGATACCGGTCACGGTGGAGCTGAGTTCGTTCCGGGAACTGGATACAAATGGTTCGATGCTGGTCGGGATTCGTGAAACCGGTTCAGCGTCACCGGACACGATCAGTCCCGGTAAAAGCATAACCGTCTCTGAGCCAGAAACCTACGAACTGGTCGTCGAGACAAGCGAGGGAGGACGATTCCGTGGAGAACTCGTATACAACGTGGAGAAGCATGTCGAACTGGCAACCACCGGGTTTGCTGGCGAGTTCATTGATTCGGATTGTCCGCCAGAAGATGACTATGAGAGCGGTGAGTACCGGTACGAGTACCGATACACGGAGCAGGACTGTCTAGATGGTGACCTCAGATTTATCGCGACAGTGCCGGGTGAGAACTGCTTAGGCTATGATCATCCCGATGATTGTACCGATATAAAGGGCGCAGACCTTGGACGGATCGAGGCTGTTGAAGAACGTGCTGGCCGGTATTGGACATGGCTCTGGGTCGTTGTGATCGGTGGAGTACTGGCGACTGGCCTATCAGCAGGAGCGGCACTGTATTTCCTGAAACTGTATCCGGGCGACTACCGCGTCCGGCTCAAAGATACTGACTGATCGGAGTAGCATAAGGTGAGATGAGACGATGGCATCGGAAGATTTTGTGTATGACCTGATCACGGGGAAGTGGCACGGCGCTTTTCTCGATGAGTATGAGCCAGACCAAACGCATGGCGGACAACGACCGAAGATCCGGCCAGTAAGAAAGGCCGTACCGAAACTACGCGGGGATCTGTTTCCGCATCCGCTCGATATAGAGACGAATATCAAACAAATTCCGGTGGTGAACGGACCGGATTTACGTATCTTAGTACCGTCGAAGAATATTCCTGGACTGGATTATCAGTCGACGCCGTGGGCAAAGTTACAGGCCGATGAACGGCAGACGATCGAGAAGCTCCGGGAACAGCTGGAGACGGTGGAAAAGGAGAAAGGGAAACTGAAGAAGGAGAACCGGCGGCTGCGTGAAGAGCAGGAAGAGCGAGAGAAACGGGAAGCCAGCCAGTCCGCAGACAAGGTCGCCTGCAAGTACTGTGGCGCAAAGCAGACACCGCAGAAGTGGACCAGTAACGATGGTCGGTGCGAGAGCTGTGGTGAGACCATGGACAAGTACACCTCAAACAACAGGCAGAACCGGAACGGCGGTTCGAGGAAGGGTGGCAAGTAAGTGCAGCGCGGTGAGGAACGGTATGCACCGGACTTTCTGCAGCGGGTCCTGTCCGAATTCGAGTTACAGGAGGCAGATGTGCAGCGGCAGCAGTCGGTCGAGCAGATGGAGTCAGACGGACGGCTGAAACCACAGCAACTGGACAAGCAATTGGCCCGCCGCAAATCCGAGATCGACAGCCTGGAGCGGGAGTCAGATACGCTGCTGGATAAGGCACTCCCGATCCGGACCCGGATCGAAGAGCGGCGCGAAGAAGACGATTTCAAGGACAATAAACGGGATAACGCGATCGATACCGCGGACTGGGAGCGGGCGATGACGCTGCTGGATCGATACGAGGAGATCATCGTAAAACTGGGGCTGGAGAAGGAAGCGACGCTGGTGACGATGATGGATCTCGAAGACCTGGTAGATGAGCAGCAGCGGATACAGGCCGGGAAAGAGTATCTGGATCAGGCGAAGGAGATGGTGAATCTGCAGCAGGATTTCAATCAGCAGCAGACGGAACTGCTCCGTGAATTCATTAAGCAGCAGACGGAGCGGACGGTTGACGCGGTCGAATCGGTCAGTGAACAGCAGGTCCATGTCAACGAACTGCTGGAGATTGTGACGGACATCCAGGAGCACGTTGCGGAAGATGCTGAGTCGTCGCTCATGGATGCGCTGGAAGATCTTCAGGAGCAACTGGAGGACGTAGAGGAGGGTATCTCTGCTGTGGATCCGGAAGACCAGATTTCCGAGTCGTTGTCGGATACGGAGCGGCGTATCGTGGCGTTGCTCGAGGAGGATCCGGAGCTGTCGGATACCGATCTGGCGCAGAAGGTGTCGGTGAAGAAGAACCGGGCGGAGGAACTCCGCGACGGGCTGGAAGAGAAGGGAATCGTTCCGCCACGACCAGGTCCGGAGGACGGAGGTTAGCTGTCTCTGTCGTGTATCAGGGTGTTACCTAACCGGATGAGAGGGGGTGTAAAATGGCTGTAATTATAGAGCAACTATGGGACACAGATTTGCGGAGACCTGTCCGAGTCTCAGATGTTGACAGCCGGTCACTGAATATTGATCGGGTACTCACTGTGACGGACGACGACGGGGTACCCCACCGGTACAAACTGTACCGCCATGAACGGGGTGAAACCCCCTACGACAAGGACTCCGCTCTCTTTAAAAAACAATACAACAGCGACAAACCCCCATTCCGCCTCTACACCACCAAAAACGGCGTTCAAACACCCGATATCGCCCACCTCACACACCAATTCCACACCCGGTGGGGAGACGGCTACTTCACCGGGTTCTTCATCGGAGGCTACCCACCGATCGAGTACTTCTGGAAACGCCGCTGGATCACCAAACAGGAGGGACACTGACCAATGCCGATCGCCGCTACCATCACCTACCTCACGGTCGCACTCACCACAACATTCCTCATCCAACTCGTTATCCTCGCCCGCGCAGTCAAATCCAGTACCACCCCCGGTAGCATCCTCACCTACTTCATCTTCTCCTGCGCCATCGGCTACCTCGTCTTCTACGGTACACTGCTCCTCCTCCCCGAACTCTGGCCTGCCGGAGGTGGATAACCCCCATGAAACTCATCCACTTCGGTACGTTCACCGTCTTCCTCGCCGGGACCCTCCTCGTCAACCTCCGCTACCCGATCCCCGCGGTCCTCACGTACGGATTCATCGTCATCCTCGGCGCCACCGCAGTCGCCTGGTACTGGATCCACGCCGACCCGCTTACCCGAGACCAGTCAAAATCTGGTAGGACACGACTCCGTACATCGCTCTCCCCACAGGATGCACCGGAGCGGGTGAACAGGTATCTCCGGGAAACACCTGGCCGCCGTCCAATCGACTACACCAACCGCCGGAAACTCCATGACGACACCAAGGAGGTGAAACTGGATGGAGAAAAGAAGAAAGCGTACGCCGTGATCGGCAAGGAACAGGATCTCAAAAACGACAAAGACGTCGAAACCGTTCGCGTGATCTGGAACCTGACCGACGACGAGTTCGTCACATACGATGGCTGGGTGCCCGGCAAGCACCGGACGGATCCCTGGTTCAACAAGGACGAGTGGCAGCACCGTGAAGGCTACCGCGCCGACCAGAACGAACAGTCCACCCGCGGAAACCAGGTATTCGTCAACACCGGGCCACCGAATCACGATGGTGATGCATGATGAGTTCCGAGATCTACCGTGGAAACCGCCGGTTCATGGACTTAGCGGACCGGACACACCGCCGTTATCTTGAACCAGGTGACACCCAGTCCGAGCCGCCCGACTACAATCAGCGCGTTCCAATCGGCCGCGACAAACACACCGGTGAACTCGTCGAATACGATGTAGCGGATCACGACCGGATCGGCATCTTCGGTACCACCGGAGCTGGGAAGACCACGTTAGCCAAGGCCATCCTCTCCCGGCTGTTCAAAGGCGGTGTCAAAGTCCTGCACGCATCGGATATCAAGAACGACTTCCACGATATCGATAACGAGCCCGGTGTCTCGAAGGAACTGATCGACGAGGCCGGGTTCGCGCCCGGCGAGCAACGAACCCCGATCCCGGTCGAACTGTTCATGCCGCGATTCCTCTACAACGAGTACCCGAACAATCCACCGTACTACCTGACACCGTTTACCCTGGGATTTCAGGATATCTCCGATGCCGATCTCAAATACCTGATTCCGACGAACTCGACACGGCAGAAGGTCGTCCTGAATAATGTGCTGGACGCAGTACCGCCGAAGGCTCGATCATTTCCACATCTGAAACAGGTGATCGATGAGCAGGAGGAGGCTCCGAAGAACGTGCGGCGGGCGTTGAAAAGCAATCTCAGGTCGCTGAAGCAGGAGCAGATTCTGAGTACGCGGTACCAGAAGGATCCACTGGAGAAGTTGGATGAGCAGGTCGTGGTACTGGCATTAGAGAACTGGGATCGGTACAAGCGGCAGGGGTTGGAACTGGTCGAGATCTACGTCGCGTTGACGCTGCGCCGGTTGAAAGAGCAGCTCCGTGACGGAGACCTCGAGGGGCCGGTGATGGTGTTCGCGGATGAGGCGCACGCGTTCTGCCCGGCCGGAGACGACAGCATCTCGAAACGGGAGTTCGTCGATCTCGTGGACCTGGGCCGGGCGTACAAAGTGCCCATGATGTTTGCTTCACAGCATCCGGCACAGATTCCGAACGAAGAGAACTCGGACCGGTACGACGTCCTCGGATCGATCAACCACTTCTTCCTGGCACCGAACCTGCCAGAGAAAGACTGGAAACAATGTCTGAAAGCGTCCGGGTTGTGGCGGCAGTACGGCAACCGCGATATTTGGCGGGACCGCTTCGCCTCCATGGACCAGTATGAATTCATGTACCTCAACAAGGAACGCGGGACGCATCAGGTAGTGCAGCCGTTGGCACCGCTTTGTGCCCACTCCTGACACTCCAGTTGTGGTGAATCCTGTTAGTATTATATCCCCTGCTTCTCGTAGGTCGCAGTATGGTATACATTAACACACCGGTGATATGGCATGACCGCTGATTCAGCGGACCGGAGAGAGTACGATGTCAGAACCGGAGACACGTTCTGTTCGATGGTGCTTCGGGAGAATGAGCGCGACGACGGCTCAGTCAGTTACCGGGTGACATTCCCGGAGGCTCTCGAGTACGCAAGAATTATCCGACGCAAGAACACGGTGAACTGGTTCTGTGACTTGGAGCAGAAACGTGTCATGGTTGCAGACCCGCAGAAGCCGTGGGAGGACACAGACCGGTTCCACTGGGTGAACGCATCAAAAGTGGATGGTGGGAAAGTCACTACGATCCCGAAACCGCTGTTCACCGGCGGCATCTTCAATGTCGATTCCCCCGGTGATTTTCTATACGCGGAACTGGCGGAGCTGGACGAACGTGACTTCTGTCTACGGGCAGACCACCTGTACCTGGCCGTGTCGCCGTGGGACTGTCTTGCCGGTGATGCCGCGTTCCTGGTGGCGATTGAGGACTACATCGACATGTTTGACGAGGCCGCACAGGCAGGGGGCATGGCCGGTGGCCGGGAGCTGGCAGAAAATTTCGTTGACGAGGACGATCTGTTGGAGGATCACAGCCTCAGTATCGAGAAGTGCCTGGAGAATGCGGAGACCGCGCCGAACTACTGGCCGGATTCTGCTACCGCGGAGGATGATTCAGATAACGCGGATGAAGCAATGGGGGTGGACTAATATGGTGCCTGATATAGAACCCAGGACAGGAGAATGGGACGCACAGGAGATCAAGCCACCGCGAGAGGTAAATCCTGACCGGGATAAGACGGTGTTTGATTCGGAGACAGGAGAATGGAAAACGATTACTGAGGCAAAGCAACAGGCGGAGGAGCGTGCTGAGAACCAGTACTTGCATCGTGCGTCTCGCTTTGACCTGCCACCTACTGAAAAGCCGCTTCCTCCGTCGCACCTCAGTGATCAGAACGCTTCCGTATTTGATTCGGAGAGGGGTGAGTGGATAACGGTGGAGGAATCACGGCGTCAAATGGTTCTGAATACTGTTCAAACTGCTGAGGACGATACAGATTACGTCTACTCTGAAGATGCAACAGGAGTTATTGAGGAGGACGTAGGGAAGCAGGTGCGGGGTCTAAATGATGAGGAAGTGGGAGAACTTGTTCGCGTTGATTCAGAAAAGATACATATTAAACCTGTTTTCCGTAAAGAGGTTATCTTCTGGGGGCGTGCCGCAGTTCAGGTTACCGATGACTATGTGAAGGTATCCGCCGAATTCAACCGATAGCACCAGCATCAGTCGATGAACCCACTATGATCCGGCGTGTTATGTTGGAATTATCATCCCTGCTTTAAATTCTGTACCGCTGTGTATCTGTACGGACAACAAAAATAGGTGAAGCCCTAGCGATGCTTGAGCAGCAGCTCTACACGTTTGACGGCCTCAACGAACTCTACGAAACAGCGGAAGCCCTCCCAGACGCGGAACGGTTCGACGTGTACGCTCATCGGCCCACAAATGATCCGGACGGTGACGACCCCGGTGACTGGGAGCAACTCGGGTACCGGGACTCGCTCTGGCTCGAGGAGAACGCCGTGGGTGACGTCTCCAGCAATCGTGATTTCTATCATGTCCACGATTATGGTGATATCGTTGAAGGGGTCGGCTCTGCCTTGGAACCGTACGAGGACACGGTGCAGCCGAAGGGTCACGTTCGACTATCCGAATCTGGGCATAAGATGAGCGCCTACGTTGACCTTGAGGGCGTCGAGGCGGAACCGGTGGATGGTGACGTGATCGATATGGGTGTGAAGGTCCGGTCCGCGCACACCGGGTTCCACGGCACGAAATACGACATCGGGGCGGAACGGATGATCTGTTCGAATGGGATGATGGCGTTCGTTTCCGATCTCCAGTTCGACCAGACCCACGGCGAACCGTTGAACTACGGACTCGCACAGCACGCGGTCGACTCCATCATTGAGGGGACAGACGTCGTGGAAGATCGGCTGGAGCAGGCGACCGAGTACACGTTTCTGAGCGACGAGGAAGCAATGCTGGTCCTGTTCGACCTCGGACTCGACGCCTACCTCGAAGATCCCGTGGAACTGGCTGAGGACGCACTGAACGCCGAGAAAGACCATGACGACCAGCCGCCGACCCTGTACGATGCGTACAATGTGGCGACCCGGTTGATCACGCATGAGGCTGAATTGACTGGTGATGACCGGGATTACGCCCTCGAGCAGGTAGGGAACCTGCTGGATCGTCACGGGTCATTGCCGGATACGGCGGATCTCGGGCAGACCGCGGTTGAGAACCGGGTGTCGGAGCATGCGGGCACTGACGATGATGGCGTGGAACTATACTGGGAGAACGAGGAGGAAACGCTGCACAGCCTGATTGAGATGTACAGCGACCGCTGAACCATGGAATACTTTGAGGACAACCCGCCGGACCTGTCGGACGCGTATGCACGGTTGGAACGGACCCAGACATACGATGACCCCGATACGTATGAGTGCATCCAGTGCGGTGGTCCGGTCAATTTCGTCCGGAACGATATCCGTGACCACATCGAGGTGGAATACTACCGGTGCCAGGATGAACAGGGGTGTCGGCAAGGTGGTGAACGCGTCTACGACCGGGCAGGTGAATTGATCCGGACGGCAGGACCGGTATTCGACGACGTTTGCTAGTCTGTTACATCTGCGATCGGGGTGAGAACATGGAGGTGAGCGACAGTTACGCGTGATGCGAAGAGAACACCTGATGTAACGCGGCTCCGTCGGTTTGTGGAGCAGGCTGGGATCGCGGACAACGACCGGGTACAGAACCTGTTAGCGGTTGCGGCGGCCTCACCGAACGAGACCGTGACGCGACAGGTTCATCGTGTTCTGCAGGTGGCGGCGTCTCAGCATTCGCAGTATCCGTTCAAGACTCCAAACGTTCGAAGTCTGGCGACGGTGCCCGGTGACTGCCTGTACGAACTCAACCTTGGCCACATCCTCAACTCGTCTTCCGCGTTCACGCTTGGTGAGAACGTTCTCACCCGGCATATGCTCATCACCGGTGAAACCGGCGCCGGCAAGACCACCTTGATCTACAACCTGATGAACGAACTCTCAACCCCGTTCTGGGCGTTCGATCTCAAAACGGATTACCGCCACCGCCTCCAAGCCGATCCTGCTCTCGTTGTCCTCCCCTGGGACAGGCTCCAGTTCAACCCGCTCCATCCGCCGCCCAGCGTTTCGCCGCGACGATGGGCGCAAGTCTTCCACGAAGTATTCGGCGATGCCTACGATCTACTCGGACCGTCACAGCACTACCTACTACCGCATCTGCTTGACCTATATCGCGACTACGATGTCCTCGAGGACACACCAGACCCAGAGACTGCGTTCCCGACGATGCAGGATCTATACGAATACCTGCGAAAGCATGGAGAGACCGGTCGGATCACATCAAATTACAAGGACCGGCTGACCAGTCGGCTCCGTGCTACACTCGCAGCGACCAATCACCTATTCGACGCACAGACCGGTGAACCGTTCCCAGAGCTGCTCAAGGAGGGCCTTGATGTCGTGTTCGAATTGGACGGCTTGGCCGCCGACCACCAGGACTTCATCATGGAGTGGCTGCTGGTATGGCTGTACACGTATCAGGCAGCACAGCAGGACCGTGGTGACGGCCTCGAACACGTCCTTATCATGGACGAAGGTAAACGCGCCTTCAGCGTCTACAAGGAACGATCCGATGCCAAGGGCTTGCCGACGATCGACACGGTACTCGCTAAACTCCGCGAATTCCAGATCGGTGTTGTGGTTGCGGACCAGGAGCCGTCGAAGCTGACAGACTCGTTGCTCGCAAACACGCATACCAAGGTCCTGTTCCGTATCGGGGATCATGACCAGTTCCGGCGGATGGCGGAATCCATGGATCTGGATCGGCGGCAACGTGAGTTTGCGACCGATCTCGGTGTCGGTCATGCCGTGATCCGGAGTGGAGTCGATGCACCCGTCCCAGTTGATCTCCATGATACCGCGATAACGAAGACGGTGACCGATACCGAACTCAAGAGCCAGATGCAGGAGACGTGGACACAGCTTATCCCTGGTTCTTCTCCCGTAACTGGTAGTAGCAAGCAGGCCATCGAACAAGCATCGTTCAGCCCTGAACAGGCTGGTTCCCGCGAGAAACCAGTTGAAGAAGCAGTATCTGATAATGCGAAGGAACTGCTGCGGGATATTGCCCATCATCCATTCAAAACCCACCTTGAGCGGTACGAATTATTCTCTGAATCGAGCCCATCACAGGGGATTACAGCGAAGAATGCGTTAGAAGACGCGGGCCTCATCCGCGAACATACGACGGTGGACGAATCCGGGAAACGGAAGCTACTGGAACTGACGGATCATGGCCGTCAGTACCTCGAGGAACAGGATGTCGATATCTCCTATCGTGGGCGTGGCGGTGTCGTCCATCGATATTGGCAACACCGGATCCGTGACCTGTTTGAAGAGAACGGGTATGAGGCCCGGATCGAATCGGATGATGCGGATGTCGCAGTCAAGGCAAACGGTGGCCGGATTGCGGTCGAAGTAGCAATGCGTGACCGCGACCGGGAGATTCAGCATGTGGCAGATCGCCTTGATACCGGGTTTGATGGTGTGATTACCGCGTGTCGGAATCCGAACGTTCAGACCGGGTTACAGGAGAAACTCACTGATTCAGCCATCCCTGAAGATCGGGTACAGCTTCGGCTGTTCCGTGACTTCTTCAGCCACGATACTCTGCTCTCGTAGCTGGTTCGACTGGTTTTCTGGTTCGCCAAAACAAGAAACGAACAGAACTTACTCCCTGTGCTCGTCAATCTCGTTCACCAGATCCTCAATACTCTCACCATCCGGTGCCGCATCAGCGTCAACCTGCTCCGGATCCGGGACCACCGTGTAACCCCCACCCGATTGCTGCTGGCCGCCACCGCCGTGTTGCTGCCCCTGCGGTTCCTGCACCGGTTCCTGCGGCGTGGCCTGTGGCTGGTCCGCAGTTCCCGGGTCAATGCCACTGACCGGGCTGAGTAAGCTAGCTATCTGGAACACAACATGTGGACGATCATCCTTCTCGAAAAACCCGCGAACAAGATAGATACCGGCAGGTATCAACGGAAACAGGACCTGACTATTGATCAGGGCCAGCCCCGCTTCATCGCTATAGGGGATGACGGATGCTGCGGACACCGCGAAACCCATGAGCGCGGTGAACAGGTATGGCGCTACCACCCGTTTCGGGGCGATAACCGTCACGATGATGGTGAACGCCAGCACCTGCCAGAACACGTCCATCGGCAGGACAAGCGGTGACGCGGCCATACCTAGTTATTCGCTGTTCTGTGCAAAGAAACTGGTCACAGTCTCGGGAATGACGTACTCCTGTGTCGCCGTCTCCTGCTCATCGGGTACTGGAGCGATATCATCCACAAGCTCCTCGATATCGTTGTCGTCAATCCCGGTGTCTCCAACCGATCCTGTGTCGCCAGTTCCGACGAATCGACTGCAGGTATAGCACTGGTCACTCTGCCGCGTGTCCGCCGCCACCAAGTCCTTCGAGACTGCGTCGTATATCACGGACCCGGTCACCGATTTGTATCCGGTGACGATACGGACCATTTGGTCAATGGCTTCGGCCGCCGCGACCGCATTCAGGTAGTTCACGGCCGGTTCCGGCGTTAACGCAGATTCAGGGATGTACCCCTCGTCAACTTCGGTTTCGAGTACGCCGTCTGGCAGTCCTTCCCGCCGCAACTGCTCACGGTCGATCCGGCCCACACACTCGAAGCAACCGGTGTTCGTCCCCGGAACGATGGATTGGACCGTAGTCCCCATCACCTGTATCCGGGTATCGTCGTCGACATCGATCCGGCTCCCAGCGTCGACGTACGGGATGAGATGCCGGGCAGCGTATTCGTTCAGCCAGACGCGTGGCGCTATCCGGTCTAGTCCGGCGACGATGATGTCCACATCGAGGTCTGTCAGGTACTGTGCGGTCTCCTCGACCGGGAGCGTGATGATCGTGGTCTCTGCTCCCGGAACGTTTCGGACGTACCACTGCTGCATGACAGCGGCCTTGTACTGATCGACATCCTGCAGGGTGGCCTGCGGTATCCGCGGCAGGTTGCTTTCCTCGATCCGATCCATATCGATGAGCGTCACCTGCCGAACGCCGAGTCCGGCCAACCCTTTCACGAGCTCGCTGCCGATCCCACCGCACCCGACTACCGCGACATGCGTCTCCCGCAATTCCTGTAACGTGTCGGCGCCGTAGACGCGGCGTGTCCGGTCATGCAGATCGTCATCACCCGGTTCTACCGACTTCTGTCCGGTTTCTGCTGTGGCCGGTTCCACCCGATCCTGTTCGTCGAGCGTCCAACTGCCGACGATCGTAGTGTCTACCGACGTCCGTGAAGAATCACCGTAGACCTCGGTGACACGGAGTTCGTCTTGAGTGAGGACACCGAATAGGACACGACGATCGTGCAACGCGTGTATCCACGTACTCCCGGTCATCACAGCGTCATCGTCCGTGGAGAACCAGGCGTCAGCGGTGAACGGATGACTATGGATGATCAACGGGTGCCGGCTGTGGGCGACGCACTCATCGACGAATGCAGTCTCGTAGTCGTGGCTGATCTGGCATTCGGTTTCGCCGATCGCCGCCAACTTGTTGTCCGGAACAACGGTACAGTCCGCGACCACGAGGTCGTAACCGCTCTCGGCACACTCGAGAACGGCCGCCCGTTCCAGTCCGTCATCCTGCAGCAGGTCTGTGGTCAACTGGTCGATGACGGTGGCCGGAATACGGAGTTCGGAAGTCATAGTCGGTCAGGTGGCGTTGTAGACGTACCGGAGCGGTTCGTCCTTGTCCGGGTAGCTGAACGATGCCATGATCAGTTTCAGGAACCCAGGGATGCTGGATTCCTTCTTCCGTGGATCGAGTCCGAGGTCGTGGGCGCACCACAGGGCGTACCCCTCCGGACATTTTTCGGCTGCCTCTTTTCCAACCCCCTCTCGAATCCGTTTGCGTGGAATCTTGTGCTCTACTCGTCCGTGCCGGTAGTCCATGTCTTCGGGGATGTAGACGTACGGCTGACTCTGCGGCCAGTTGGTAGGGAACTGGACGATGAGTGGTGCCAGGTGGTTCGGACCGTTTGGAACACCTTTGTGGCGGCTCTGCCACTGCCGCCGATTCTTCAGCACCCAGCCGGTTGGGTAGTTGAAGTTGTGGATGACGATTCCATGGTACTTGTCGGTCCCCGTAACATGGTATCGCTGCTTGAGCTTGGCGACGTCCTGTTTGAAGCGTTGTGTATCCATGGTATGGAGAGGGTAGCTACAGTGTGGTTATCCGAAAGGGGCGTTCGGTTTCAGAGCCAGCGTTTCACCGTCTCCAACGTATTCGGTGATCACGTCGTCATCGTTCAGGGTGATGGTGCGGCCGGTGGCATCGGTATAGACGGCGAACGTGTCCTCCGCGTTGAGTTCGTCCTTCAGTACGCCGACTTGCGTCCCGTTGGACCCGGAGACGATCTCGTACCGGTAGGTGTCACCCTTGTACGTAACCGTGACGCCCTGGATCATGTGGTCGGGCGTGTCCGGCGGGATCGGTCCCGAGCGGTAGTTCGTGTCATCCTGTGGAATGACGATCTCGTCGTCTTTCAGGCTCTTCCCCATGTGAGCAGCTAACGTGGCGCAGTAGATTAACTATTTCGGTCATATTAACCTAGTAGTGTAGTGGATCAACGCGGGCATGGTGATCTGCCATGGTCGTGGTGGATGGACCGTCATGGCGAAGTGACCGCACTGCTCGGTGTGAACCATTCAGTAATGTTTACTGTTTAGAACACTTATCGCCGGATATGGCTGATGACGGGGTGGACGCAGACCCAGAAGACGGCGATGTTGATCGGTGGGAGACGGTCGCTGATCTGTTCACGGCAATGGCGCATCCGGTCCGGGTAGCGATCCTCGAGTCGCTGGTCGGTGATGAGGATCGGCCGTTGACTGAGGTTGCAGACGCATTTGGGTATTCGCGGTCGGCGATCCAGAAGCATGTGGAGACGTTGGAGCGGGCGGAGGCCGTGTACCGGCCGGAGGAATCCGGAACAACGTATGCGTTGACGCCGTTCGGGCAGTACTTGGGAATGCTGCTGGTGCGTGATAGTGGTGTTCTTCACTCTGCGATGCTCCAGGCTGATGAGGCGGAGGAGGACGCGGAAGAGGAGTTCGCGGACGTACCGTTGGGAGAGAAGGCGATGAAGAAGGCGGTGGCCGAGCGGAAATGGGAGTTGGTCGGTGACGAGCTCGAGGAGGAGCTGGCCGAGTTGTTCCCTGCCATTGACGAACAGGACTAGCAGTACCGCCATTCCCGGTATTTCTTCTCAAGACGCGGGATGAGAACGTTCTCAATCTGTATTTTCATGTAGAGCAGGCAGAGAGCCAGAAAGAAGAACACTACCGTGAGTACGGTGTCCACGGCAGAGGTGTGGATCTTCTCAGGCACTATCAACGCCTCTACACCGTGTTTCTCTCGACTATTTACATAACAATAGCTACTTATTTAAACTGGCTTTTCCCGTACGTGAAACAGGTATGTTGTCCAGTGTTGCTGCGGAAATCGTCGCATGGATGACGATGTTCCGCGTGGAAATCTTCGCAGTAGGCATCACTGTTTCTCTCATTTTGATCTTGAACTGGGTGTACGAGATAGTTCCATCCCCGTTTTCCTGGGTTCAGCCGGTGGCTGCTGCCGTTATCCTGTTCTCAATCTCGTTTATTTGGACGTACACGGACGGAGGCTGGGCGTTGTTCTTTGACCGTGTCTCATATATTACACTGGGTGCCGCGTTTGGCAGTATCATCGCCCCGGTCCTGAAGAAGTTCGAGGTGATTTAGCGTGGCTTCGACTGGAGATATGAATATTGGCGGCGTCCGCAGCCGCTCTATCGTGTTGCGTACCTCCATGGTTGGGTACCCGTTGAGAGGTACGCGGACAACTGATACCTGTTCGGCGTCCGGCCGGGGTGCCGAGAAAATCCCCGTCGCTGGAGGTGATAGTGTATGGCACTACGTGATACAGCGGAGTCTATGGTCGGCTGGAAACTCTCTCTAGCGTCGGCGCTGGCGATGCTGGTGTCCGGATTGGTGCTTCTAAGTGCCGGTCTCCGCCATATCTTCAGTCCGGCAGAAGCGCTGCTGGCGGACCTCCTGGACATGATCAACTTGGCTGTTGCAGCTTCGCCAGAACTCAGTCTGACCGGATTCCTGTGGCTGCTCTCTGTCCTGGTCGGAACCTCCGTCGCAGTGACCGGGATCTACCTGCTCTGGGCGTTCGGTCAGATGGTCTGGAACCTGATGGAGTAGTACTGGCCACCAGTTTCCCTTCTTTTCTTTTCTCTTCTCCCTCGCACCATCGAGATTACTTATATAAACCATCTTTATTGAATACGAATATAGTATGTGCATCCTCAAGCCACGATATCTGTGGTTCACGGGTGCAGTCAAACACTACTGCAGGAGGGGGAATGATCTGTACGCGACGACCGAGGACGGCCGACCCGGTCAAAGGTCCGGCCTGCTGACGAACGGTGCAGCTGTCCGCGTCCACAGGCAGCGGCCCAGGACTACATATCGGCCGGTTGGAAGCGACAGCCCTCATCGTACTTTTCCAGACGTAGATCACAGCCCCGGCTCTCTGCAGAAACCTACGACAATGCTCGGGTGTGCCCCGAGGGAGGTGAAAATCACGAATGGGACTCTCAAGTAAGCAGTTCTACATCGTGCTCGGACTGATCGCACTGATCATGGTCGGAACCGGTCTGGCAGCGTTCAGTCTGAGTGTCGGCGATACCGGAGACGACACCAGTGACGCTGACGACGGTGATCTGAAAACGATCGAGGAATCCACCGTCAAGCTGAAGGCCGGTGCCAGCGGTGCTGACACCGTCTACTTCTTCAGCGAGGAACCAGACAGTGAGTACCCGGTGTACCACGGTGACCACGTGGACTTCGACGCTACAGAGGCAACGGACGGCCTGCAGGAGGGTGTCGACTACTACTCGGTCAGCCTGGACAACGACACAGCAACCACAACCAGCAACCATCCAGTCATGGAACCAGGCGAGTACCACTACGTAGTGGTTGACGGCCAGGATCAGGTCCACCCAGCGTTCGGTAGCGTTGAGATCGATGGTGAAGTTGCTGAGTACAAGCTTGATCGCGACTACCAGCAGCTGGTCAACCTGCCACTCGACGAGAAGACCACCGCTGATTCCAGCGATGTTTCCACGCAGACACAGGTAGAGTCGGGAGACAACGTTTACTCACCGGCCACCTCACTGCGCGGAAACAGTCAGGATGGCTTCGAGACTGTGCAGACGGTGACGCACACGATCGAAGTTGACAGCGGTGCGATGTACCTCGGTGACATCAACTTGGGCAGCGTCGACAGCAACGCAAACGTCTCCGAAGCAGAGCTCGCCTCTGCAACGGTTGACGGAGAATCTGTTGACGCCCTGTCCGACGTCGATCTGACCGATCACGATCTCGAGAGGGACGTGTTCGGTAGCAGTGACGATCCTCGGAAGGCGACTGACGAGGTCGTGCTGACGTTCCGCTTCGAAGCGGAATCAGACCTGGCTGACAGTGAAAGTGTTGTCTCTGGCATCAGTGTCAGCGACATCTACGACGCATCCACATCAAGCCTCTCTATCACAGGATAAGCTCTGTGATAGCACGCGGAGCGGTCACGGGGTAAGCCCCCGGCTCCGCCTTTTCCCTTACTGTAGACAATTGTGGAGGAGAGGTACCGATGCCCAAAGTCTGTGAAATCCGTATAGGGAGTCGCCGGATAGCAGCGATTTCCATGATGGTCCTTGTCGCTGTCGTCCTCCTGTTTTCGTTCACAGATGCAGGGATGTACGTCCGGTTCGCATTGAACAACCCGACCGGGTCCCTGTCGATTGCTGAGACAACGGGAAACGAGACAGATGTCGATCTCGTTCTCCATAGAGAGGATGCAGAGTTCCTCTCCCGGTCGTCAGCACCGAGTATTGGATTTAATTTTTTTGCTCACGAGAAGCTGTACTGCCTCGAACTCCGGGATAACGAGATAGTGGATGTTCGTTGGGCGGACCAGATCAATTACTCCGATTACGATGAGGTGTCCGGGACGTGCCGGCAGGAACTCCCAGAGTCGTTGCGAACTGAGATGGGGATCGCTCATACACATCCACGGTATAGTGACGAACTTTCTGAAACTGACAGGGAGGTTTCACCGCCATTCACAGTCACATGCTTGATCTTCGACGAGGTGACAGAGATCCGTGGCAAGGTTCACGGGATGCGCTGTTGGTCAGTTCCTGAGGAAGAAGGTGGTGCAGAACAGGAACTCGAGGAACTTGAGTTGGCGATCGTCGACGGAGAGTAGGTTCCGAACGTTCAGATCACGGATTAGATATATAAACCGTTCTTCAAGAATACTTGTGTAGAGGGGAGCATAGTTTTGGCCGTCGACCGGCGTGTACTGATAGCAATTATACTTGTTGTAGTCGCTGGTCTCGCGTTCTTCGCCAGTGGTTCGTTGAACGTAATCGACCCCGGCGATAGCTGTGAGTGGCAGGACGTAGAAATCGAGGGACAGCAGTTCGATTCCCTCGAGGATTTCCGTGATGCAGCCGAGACACAGGGCGTCAACTTTGACGATACGTTCGGGGACGTTGCCTTCCGTGAACGCGATGGCACACTCCAGTTCAGGCCGGATCAGTGCGGTGTCAAGGAGGTGCCTACTGACCAATGAACTCGGAGAACAGATCGTGGCGTGACCAGTACCCTGTGAAGCGGACTGGACTCGTTGCCGTCTTCGCTGTTCTGCTCATTGTGGCCGGGACCGCAGCAGTAACCTCGGTCGACCGTGTCGACTTCCAGAGTAATAGTGCGTTCTTTGACGGAGAGACGTTTGTAATAAGCTATCTGTCCGACTTCTCGACCGACCAGATCGACGTGTTCCTTGATCAGGATGACCTGTCGGATGCGGCGGACGGCGAAGTCGATCAAGACCTCTCGATCTCCGTTGAGTCACAGAACACATTTGCCGAATACAGTATCAGCGATTCCGTGGAGCAGGACCTGGTGAACCTGGAACCGATCAAATCAGACCGGTTTTCATCAAGTGATGAAGCGGACGACTGGGCTGTCCAGAACTGTTACGATATCGGGCAGAACGGTAATATACAGTATGTGGTCCAGTCCACACTAACGTTTACCGGGACCAAGTATGAGGTGTACTGCGCCCGGTACAACGGTGAGTGGGGGCCGATCGGGAACATCCAGACACCGCGGGAACTGTTCGAGACCTCGTGGCGAGTGGAAACGGACGGCGAATCTGCACAAACTGCGACCCTGTCGAACGCGGATATCGGTGAAGGACGGACCACACGGATCGGTGACCACGTAATTGTCGAATGGAACGGAAACGCCGACCTTGGCCGGAACCCGCCAAACCCGGGTGACGAGGGAGCGGCCGCGTTGTATATCCGTACCGCGAATGACTGGCGTATTATCTCCGAATCCCGGTACGATAACTGGGATAACTACGTCCGTGACACACTGCCGACCCGGTACGATGACTGGGCGAAAGGAAGTATCGATCAGGACGAACTGCGGAGAGAGATTCAGAGTCGGGCAGAAACCGCGTCCAGCGAATACTCAAGCAGCGACCTCGCCATGGCGTCAACGTCCGGTGATGCATCGTCTGGTCATCTCCGGTTGAACATGGATGGGGAACTGGCGTGGCCGCAGTTCTCAGTATACGTTGACGCCTGTGAAGACGATGGTCAGGACGAATGTGACGCATATATTCGAGTCAACAAGCCAGTCGGGACGCCGGAGATCGTGTCCACAGATGGTGACCGGTTCGGTGAGATGGAGTCTGGAACCGTGTCGATGACCGTGGAGAACGTTGGTGACGGTGATGGCAGTTTTTCGGCACGGATCCGTTCTTGTTCGTCCGGGTTCGGGTTTGATGATTCGCAGAAAACACGGTCCGTATCGGAAGGTGGCACTGTAGATTACCAGTTTGATGTGTCGTTCCAGACGGATGCGGACTCGGAGGTGACCGGGCAGTGTACGCTCGAGGTCGCGAACCAGGAAGGGTTCGCCGTCACGGATACGGTCGAAGTGGTTGGTATTCCGGAGGAGACGTGCCAGCCCGGGGAACGGTTCCATCGGGTCGATGACCGTGGCAGGTACACGATATACCAGTGTTCGGAGGACGGTATGGACATTTCCGTAGTGGAGGAATGTAGCTTGGACGAGATTGCCCAGATCGTCGACGGCAAACTGCAGTGTGTCGAAGAGGAGGTTCCGCCTCCCGATGGTGAGGGTCTCTGGGATCAACTGACCAGCAGTGTCTCCAGCACCGTCTCAAATATCGTGGACACGGTAACGAGCCCGTTTGAAAATCTGCTGCGGACGGTCGGACTGATCGCGGCGATCGTCGCGTTTGGATTGGCGTTCAATGTAGTAACGCATCCACGGATGGAGGCAGTTATATCGGTGATAGCAGCTGCGGTACCGGTATCCGAGGAGGTGATCCGAGCCGTTCTGGGAGTGGCAGTCGGTGTACTGGCCGCGTATCTCGTGTTCGATGTCCTCACGAGCTGGTGGTTCTATCTTCTGTTGATCGTTGGTGGAGCAGCGTACCTGTATCTCCGTGGTCCGATCCGAGCAGTCAGTTCGCTGGCGACATAGCCAGTTTTTACGTGTGTTATTTAAAGAAATTTCACTCATCTATTTATATACTGGTAAGTGGGAGGGGATCACGATACGACGGACACGGACAAAACTCGTACTGGTGCTGATACTGCTTCTGCTGTTTATCGGTGCTGCATCAGCGCAGACGGTTGGTATCTCCGGCTCCGTCACGACGAACAGTCCATACAACTATGAAGACAGTAACGGCGCAACTATCGATGTGGAGTTTTCTATCTCTTCAGACATCGACGTAGACTACGATGTGTATGTACGAGGATTCCAGCGAGCAACTGGCAGCCATACCGGGGACACGACCCAGTCAACAACGTATACGGAAAGCATCGACATTGATGGAGGTGCGGACATCCCAATCAAGGTCGAGATATACGATGATACGCAATCATACGACAGTGACTCGGTGGCAATTGATTTCAACCAGCCTAGTGCGCCGAGCATCACTGTCAACAGTGCACCGAGCGATGAGACGGTGAGTTCCGGTGGGTCTGCTACGAAGTCGTGGGACTGGGGGGTAACACCGGATATTGACCACAGTATAGATGGGACAACCAGGCTTGACGTAGATGGTTCTCTGGCGTACGAAAGCGTATATAACGGTGATGAAGGATCTCAATCGTACAGCCACAGCGATTCCTACGACGGTGGAACCTATCCCTGGGAGATCACCGCAGAACAAGAATACTACTACGACGGCACGCAGACAGAGAGTACCACTGAGTCTGGCAGTTTCACGATCACCGAGGAATCCCCAGCGAACTTCGATGTCACGATCGACAGTACGAACAGTCCCGTCACCGCAGGAAACAATCTCGAGGTTACCGGTACCATCCATAACACTGGCGACGAATCCGATACACAGACAATCACACTTTCCTGGGGCGGTGCAAGCTGTGACAGTGCTAGTATCTCGTTAAGCGGTGGACAGAGTACGACCGAAACGCTGTCCTGTTCAACCGGTAGCGGTGATGCCGGCGATTATACAGCCGAACTCTCCAGCAGTGATAACAGTGACTCCACGTCGATCACGATTGAACCCGATATCACGTTCAATAGTTTCACTCCGTCAGACAGTGCAACGGGCGTCTCGAGAGATACCAGTCTCGCCACAGATATCACCGAGGGGAACGGGAACGATGTCGCGGTCACGTTTTACTGGGGAAACGACACCGAAATCGGGCGAGTACCGCCCTCCGGATACACTGGTGACGGTGAGTTCACCAAAGGTCTTGACAGCGATCTAGAGTACGGAACGACGTATAACTGGTATACGGTGGCGGAGAATGAGCATGGCGGGACGAAAACCAGCGGGACGAAGTCGTTCACCACGGAGAGTGCGCCGCCGGACCCAGCCAATTTTCAGGTCTCTATCACCGGGACAAACAGTCCGGTCACCGAGGGGGAGACACTCGAGGTCACTGCCAGCATCGACAACACAGGCGATGAATCCGACACGCAGACGATCAGCTTGGACGTGTTGGGCGAGGCGTGTGATTCTACGTCCGTCTCGTTGAACGGTGGTGCCTCGACCTCGGAGACCTTGACATGCGGGACGTCCGACGGCGATGCCGGAACACATACCGCAACGGTCTCCAGCAGCGACGACAGTGACAGTACCTCGATAACCGTTGAAGAGTACACTGCACCTGCCAACTTCTCCGTGGACATCACGAGTTTCGACTGGGAGGTAACGGAAGGTGACACAGCCACGTTCACGGCCGATATCGAAAACACCGGTGACGAGTCCGGGACGCAGACCGTGGAACTGTACTACGAAGACGAATCCACGGTCGACGACAGTACATCCGTGTCGCTGAACGGCGGTCAATCCACGACAGAGACCTTTTCGTACACCACGCAGGACGGGGATGCCGGGACACGGCAGTTCACCGTTCAGTCCGAAAACGACAGTGATACCGTCGGCGTCACAGTCAACGCACCGGCCGAGTTCAACGTATCCATCTTATCCACGAATGATCCGGTGACAGAAGGCGAACAGCTTGTTGTCGAAACCCAGGTGGAGAACGTAGGGGACGAACCCGGTGAGCAAGACGTCGACCTCGAGTTCAATACCCAGGTCGTGGACACCGCGGCGATCACGCTTGACAGCGGCGGATCCACGACAGAGAACTTGACGTACACAACACAGTCCGGGGATGCTGGCAGCCAGTCTATCACGGTCCAGTCAGAGGATGACACTGCTTCGTCGACGGTCACCGTTGAGGAACTGAGATCGGATGAAGCCTCGTTCGCGTTACGGAGTCCGTTCAACGGTGCAACCTTCGAAGAAGACAACACCGTCACGTTTGATGTCGGTGTGACCGCTGACTTTGCGGGAGACGTACACATCGTGGTGGACGGGAATAGCGCGTTCAACGACACATACAACGGATCAGGGATAACGGCAGACTATACCTACAGCTCTACGTTCTCCCCGGACACCCACACATGGTACGCCCAACTTGTGGAAAGTGACGGGACCATCCACAATTCGTCCGAACAGGGGTTCTCAGTCGTAAGTAGTACCTCAAATGACGACAGCGGCAGTACCGGTGGTTTACCGTCCTCATCATCAGACGACGATGATGACGAGGAGATCTTGGTCCGGTTCGCCGACACACAGCTTTCCGCACCGTACGAATCCAAGATCGAACGGTCGTTCGTGATCGAGAACTACGGTCGGGAATCTACGACCGTAACACTGGAGCGGAACGATGAGTCTCCCGGCTGTGAGTACGTCATGATCCAGGAGTCGGTAGACGGTGATGCGTTCGGTTCAGGAGGTGAGTACACGTTACGGCCATCAACCGATGTCATCACGGATGCATACGTTGAACGAGTTGCTGTCCGCATCGATATGCCGAACGCCGACACGTTCGCGGATACAGCGGAGGACGGCAAACTGCGGTGCGGGTTTGAGACGAGTGCGACGAACGGCGGTATCGAAGATCTGACCGTCACGGTGGAACCGGGTCGGGATGTGTTCGCTGTGATCGATGAGTGGGTTTCAGCCCGGACGGACATCGTGTTATTTAAAGAACGGACACAATGTTTAGATGTAGAGACATTGCTGCAGGATGGCCCCGAGGCGTGCCCGGACGACGAGGTACTGACGCATCGGTGGCCGACACGGTTCACGTGGTCCGTCCTGTTCCTGCTCCTGCTTGTCGCAGGCGGTAGCTGGATGGTTCGACGCTACTACTAAGAGGGTGAGAAGGCTGGGCGAGAACTCGTTGATACCGGAGGAGGAAACCCCGTTCAACCTGTTCATGGTAGCGATTTTGCTGGTCGCAGCCTTTGCTACGGCCGCATTGACCTTCTTCGGGATTCAGGAGCAGAACATGAACTTTATCGCGATCGGGCTCTCGTTCGGATTCTTTCTCCTACTCGGGGTTGCGTTCACTCGGGGAGAAGTACTGACCGGTCCAGGCACGTTTTCACAGGTTTCAGCCGCGTACTGGCTTGGTCACCTGCCGTTCCTGGTGTCGATGCCGATCGGAGGAAGTCTCAGCCTGTTCTCGGCACCGACCGATGCACATCTGTCGATGGTGCAGCAGGCACCGATCTACATCCAGCACAAGGTGAACCTGTGGATGGCACCGATCATTGAAACCGTGACATTGCTCGGGTTTGTGGCCGTCCTGTTTATCGCGATCAGACGCGGTACACGACTCGAGACATCTGGTGCGTTATCTGTCGCAATCACCCTGATCGGCACCGGATTCGCACTGCTTCACGGCGCACGTACCCCGGCGTTCTTCTTGTTCGCGTTCGCCTCGTTCACCGTCTGGACTGTCATCGTGTTCGGTCACGACCTCGGTTGGTGGGAGACATCGTTGATCCCCGCTGGCACCGCATTAGCGGTTGCTATGCATAAGGGGAACAACCACGCGGACCAGCAGATCGGCGTGCTTGAGTCGTGGCAGGTGATCTTGTCTGCTCCTGAGCCAATCGTCTATATTTCGGCCGGGATTGTCTTATTCGAAGTACTGGCTGTGTTCGGCACGATGTGGCTGATTGTGTCGTACACGGTTCCATGGATCAAGCCAGCTGTCGAGAAAGCACGGAGATAACGGCTATTCGTCCAGCATCGACTTTTTCACACCGATCAGTTCCTCGTAGAGCTGGATTCCCTGTTCTAAGACGCCATCTTCTACGATTGAACTGGAATGGTTTTCGTGATATCCCTCCACGTTGTGAGCGTAGGAATTTCGCTCATCCCTGATCTGGTCAATCACCTGGTAGTCTCGGTCTTCGAGGGTCCCGAAGAACCGGGACGCATCCAACGATGGTTTGAATCGCCAGTCTGAATAGAATGCTCCTGCGGCCTCGTTCTGCTGGAGTTCGGTCATCGTCTTGGTCCGAAGATCCTTCACGTAACCTTCAAAGAACACGGATAAGAGGATCACAAGCATCTGAACCCGATCATTCCGGTAGGCGCTGAGCACCTCATTGAAGTGAAACACTTCCGGGTCAAACGATTCGACAACGTCTGTATAGCTGATTTCTCCTTGTCTCGATTGTTCGGCGTAATCTTCTGCAAGACGAACGATCTCGGTTACGAGGGGGGCGTCCACGAGTTCATCTACGTGCTGAATAACGGCTACGTCCTCATCGGAGGTGTCCACCTCTTCAATGGACTCATCACTATCCTCGAGGAGGAGCACTCGCCCAGCTTTGAACGGCATCCCCGCCTCAGTGATGTTTTGATCTCGTCCGATCTTGACGAGAGTGTTCATATAATCCTGTCTAACACCTAGAACGGTGCGGCTGACCCTGACATCGATTGATGCGATCGGCAGCTGTATTTGTGTGTCAGGAAACCACCGATCAAGATTCTCGATGTGATCCAGTTCCGGAATCGGATGTTGTGGTGAGAACGCGATCAGAATATCTGATGTGCCAGACTCGGGTTTTGAGCCTTTGATGATCATCGACTCAATTGAGGAGGAGAGTGGTCGCTTATTGGCTTCGACAACAACCTCATCCAGCCCAGCATCCTCGAAAATTCGCTCAAGTTCTTCTGCGACTTTTTTGACGACAGGCTGCTGACCGAGAGCGGCTGTAGCTGTAAGCGGTCCCATTCCCTGATAAAGTCGTGTACTGTCAAATCAAGACTCTGGTTTCAGAAGAGAAATTCCGTTTGATAGTGGTGTGTTCGTCGATATGAGCAGGAACCGACCCATACCTATTTAATTCAATTTTGATAGTATTTAAACAAGTTCGGTCTGGAACCGAGCGTGAGTCCCAGGTTCCGAAGGAGAAACTGGACACCTTATCGTGATACCATGAATGACGGCACAAAACATTCGATGTGTAGTGCTCATCATCCTCAAGAGATGTCAACTATTGAAAAACCGTTTGCCGTAGTTATAGCGGCTCCCGGATTTCTGTACGGTGCGTGTCGGAAGTACTGGGATGTGATACGTGGAAGATGAACCGCTACCTGCTGGTGAGCATAGTTGTTGTTCTGCTAATTCCGGGAGTGTCAGCTGTGTTCTCCCCGCAGACTGAGACAACTACTGACTGGCAGTATACTGACACGATACAAGAGCGGGTGAACGTCACCGACTATCAAATGACGTGTGACACGTTTGATAACGGGACAAAAACCAACTGTTCAATGGCGAAGAACGGCTGGCATTATGAACCCGGACAGAACACAGAGAAATTTGGTATCGGCGGGTACTGGACGGACTATACATACCACTATGATGGAACGGTGAAAGATGTCGAGATCACGGTGGAACTGGTTCCGACGAATACAACAAAAGTACTGCAAGGAGTTGACCCGTTCAATCAGTGTAAAAACGATGGAAAGTATCCCGATATGGGGGACTGTTTAAACGGAGCGGTCAACGGGTATCACGGCATCTACTACAACACATCTGACAACAGTTCCACGATTTCAAACAGTACCTCCTCCACTTTTTCTAATCATCTGGATAACATCCCGATTAAGGTTAATAGCGAAACGGTGAAGACGACCAGTATAACAGATAAGCCGAAAAACATTACCGGGAAAGTCAAACTCCGGAATCAGACGGGAATTATTGGCACTATGACAGTAGGCCGTCACTCGGTAAGTTTCTCAGTTAGCAGTCAATCAAACTGGGAGAGCGATGGAACATTCTTCGATACGTCAAGTTACGGTGGAGTCCTTCAGTTAGCGCAATGGCAGGACGATACAAATTGTAAGGTTGGGTTCCATATGAATGGATCAGCCACCAGTGGTGAAACGGATTTCTGTGGGAATGAAGATTTCTCTGTAGATGGTTCACCTGGATCGGTTGATGGCGCACTCGGGTTTAACGATGAGGACAGTGCCCGATCATTTGGTGACAGTAGTGGTGACAGCCTGGACAATAGTAACCCAGACCTGTTCCCGAGCGGCGACGTTACCATCAGTTTCTGGATGAACGCGGATGACTTCGACAGCAACAACGATATTGTCTGGTTGTCGGGTGGCGGCTGCTGTGCCTCCAAACATGTCGTGGAAAACCTTCAGACGGACACGTTATCGTTCACTGTTGAGGAAACCAGTATCGGCAGTGTCACCCCGAGCACAAACCCGAACATCGATGTAGGGGAATGGACGCACGTTGCCATCCGGTATGACACATCGGAAGATAATGCCTCCGTCTTCCTGAACGGCTCGCTTGAACTGAGCGCTACCGTGTCAACAAGTAGTTTGACAGATGAAATGAACACCCGGATCGGGGAGAACCCAAACAACGGCGGTGACAATTTCGAAGGCGACGTTGACGAGTTCTTCACCTATGACGGGTACCTCTCCGAATCACAGATCAATAACTTGGCATCGAACGCTAACTCACCATTTACTGACGGGAACTGGACTGGTGACACACAGGCGTGTACTGACGGGGATACCTGTCAAACGGACTGGTTTCAGGTGGATATGGCCGGTCTGGATGCGAACAAGACGAATGTAATCTTTGAGGAGAAGGATGGGACGAACACGACCACCGCCACTCACGTTCTGGACGTGACGCAGACTGGCAAGCAGAACTTGTCTGTCAGCGGTATCGGCACGTTCCAGAACTACCGGGTATCGGTGAACATGAGCAGTGGCAGCACCGACGAAATGGACAGTTTCAAAGTGTCCACAAGCAGTAGCGGTGATTCCACGCCGCCGACCATCACGATCCACCATCCGCCGAACACAACAATCAGCGATTCCTCGCCGTGGCTGAACGTGACGGCGGACGAGGCGGTAGATGTCTGGCAGTACTCTGTCGACGGCGGATCCAACGAAACGTTCCAACCGAATACAACGATTTCCGGTCTGTCGGACGGGACGCACACTGTCACGGTGTACGCGAACGACTCCGAGGAGAATATCGGGAATAGATCGGTGACGTTCACGGTGGATACGCCACCGGATTGGCGGAACCTGCAGGACAATAGCAGCGGCGAGATTTTACAAGGAACCCTCGTAAATATTACGTCTGAATGGTACGATAACAGATCTGGTATGGATCAAGCGGTACTGTCCACGAACGAATCCGGAGAATGGGTGAACTGGACCGGGACTGACGGGTTCGAGGATGGGAACTACAATGAAAGCCCAGAATGGATTGAGGAAGATACGACCGGGGGCACGATACAGGTACAGCAGGCGACCGTGAAAAATGGGGGCTATGCGCTCCACATGAACCCGGACGGAAGCGGATCCAGCGGGTCTACCGGACTAGAATTGGAATCATCTATTGACGGTGTACCGGATAAACCGTACACCGTTCAGACCTGGTTCCGGAAAGAATCCAGTGCTTTGGGGAACACGCATTACGGTTTGACAGGAGGGAACGACGACTTTGCATCTCTTATCAAAGCAGTTGACGACGGGTTCTTCGAGTTATCTATTTCCGGGACTGTAGACGATCAATTTAGTTCACCGGTCAATACGGATACGTGGTACCGGTGGAAGATGACGGTGGATGGGGAAAATGTAACTGCTGAAATCTTCTATGAGAACGGCACCAAACTGGATACGGCAACCGGGTACTTCACGTTCACACCAGAATTCGACGCCGTACAACTGTTTACTTCGGGACAGCGTGACTACGATGTATACTGGGATGGGTCCTCCTATACTCCGAACGTATACGGTTCAACGCACCTGTTTGATGGTCAAAGAGATGAATGGGTGTTATCTGAGTTCACTTGGGCTAATACAGAGTTCACAGGCAGACTCGGATACAAGGTATATGGCCGTGACACAGCAGGGAACTGGAACGTCACCGACACACTCCATTTTGACGTTAACGCGTCTGTGCCGCCGTCCATCGATTCACTGACGGTTACGCCTGACCCGGCCGGGATTGGACAAACCGTGAACGCCACCGCAGACATCAGCGACGTTGACGACAACCTCGATGGGGCATTGTGTACGTTCAAGGATTCGGACGGTAACATCGAAGTGGACAACGCGTCCATGTTCGGATCCGGGGAAGGGACCCGGTGGTGTACCGCAACGGTTAGTGACGAGGCCAGTGATGACGGGACGTGGACGGTCGACATTTTCGCCAACGACACCGTGGGCGAGTCGTCCACGGATTCGACCACGTTCACCGGTGATACCACCCCGCCCAGCATTACGTACCAGTCCTCCACCACGGACAGCGGGACATTGAGTCAGGACTGGATCTTCCTCAACGTCTCCGCTTCGGATACGCGGTTGGACCGTGTCCGCGAAACGTTTGACGGCACTAACTCGACGTTCACGAACACGGCTGGTACGTATTATTGGGAGAACCATACCGCGCTTTCGGATGGATCATATACGATCCGGGCATGGGCGAACGACACCACTTCCAACTACAATTTCACCGAAGAACGCAGCATCACACTGGACACCGGATCACCCGTTTTGACGATCTACAACCCGCAAAATCAGGCCTACTCATCGGACACCGTCAGCTTGGATGTGACGGCCACCGAGACCATCGACACATGGACGTATTCTGTGGATGGTGCCACGAACCAGACGTTTACACCGAACACGAGTATATCGGGTTTGAGTGACGGTCAACACCGTCTGCAGGTCTACGCGGAGGATATGGCCGGGAATACTGGGATGAGCGATGTCTACTTTACGGTCGATACGACCCCACCAGAGACGACCGACACTTCACCTGGTGACTGGCAGACCAGTAGCCCGATCGAGTTCTTCCTGAATGCCACCGATAACGTGGTCGGCGTCGATCTCACAGGGCATCAGGTCGATGGCAGCGGCTACAACTGGGCTGCACCGAACAAGACTGTCTCCATTAGCTCCGAGGGCAACCATACCGTGGACTACCGGTCGAACGACACGCAGGGCAACATGGAATCGGTGCAGACGACGTACGTGGCGATCGACACGGTCGCCCCGTCCACGTCCAATGACTGGAGTAAGTCCGGGTGGCAGGCACAAGACAGTGCAGATGTCACGATCTCTCCCAGCGATGCCACGTCCGGCCCGGATAAAACCAGTTACCGGGTTGACGGCGGAGACTGGACCACTGTATCCGCGAGTACGACGGTTACGATCAGTGGTGACGGCAACCACACACTGGAATACAACTCGACTGATGTTGCGGGCAACGTGGAAACCACACAGACCGAGTACGTCGCCTTGGATAATACTGCGCCGTCTACCACAGATAACTGGACCGTCTCCGGGTGGCTGGATCAGGACTCAGCCACACTCGAGTTCACCTGCAGCGATGGGATCAGCGAGTGTAAAGCGATAAGTTACCGGGTAGATGGCGGTGACTGGACAACAGTCACTGGAACAACGGCCGAGGTAACCGTCTCCGGCGACGGCAACCACACACTGGAATACAATAGTACGGACACCGCTGGCAACCAGGAAATTACCCGTACCGAGTATGTGGCTCTCGATACGGCATCACCGAAAGTTGATTACACAGATAGTAGCACAACGTCTGGATCGTACGGACAAGACTGGATTTTCATCAACCTCTCATCAACAGATACCTACAGTGGGATCGAGCAGGTGCGCGAAACCTTCGACGGCACTAACTCGACGTTCACGAACACGGCTGGCACATATTACTGGGAGAACCACACCAGTCTCAGCGACGGGACGTACACATTCAGGGCATGGGCGAACGACACCGCTGGCAACTATAACACCACCACGGAACAGACCGTCACGCTGGACACGACTGCTCCAACCGTCACATTACATGAACCGCGGAACACCACCTACAACAGTACCAATATCCCACTGAATACGACCGTTGATGAATCCGTGGACGCATGGCGGTACAGTGTGGACGGCGGCCCCAACGAGACGTTCACGCCGAATACGACATTGACGGATCTAAGTTTGGAGCAGCACACGGTAACGGTGTGGGCGAACGACACAGCAGGGAACTGGGGCAGTGAATCTGTCACGCTTACCGTGGCCGAACCATCGTCCGTCACGAACGTAGCGCCCTCGAACACGTCAGAGTTCACCGTGGCGGAAGATGAGACACGAGAGATACCGATTAACTGGACGGTGGATGCCGGGAACTACAGTGGGCAGACATCACTGATCATAAATGATACCGTTACCTGGACAGGAGGGTATCTAGCAGATGTTACAGGTCAAGAGTATATCTTCTACGATTCGTACGGAGTAGGAACCTACCAGTGGTACGTGAATGCATCTGACGACCGGACTGGGACTGTCACTTCTGATATGTGGCAGTTCACCGTCAGCGAACTCCGTATCACTCCGAACAGCCCTGCGGATGGTACCACGTACGACATCGGGTTCGGAGAAACGCAAGACGTGACGATGAACTGGACGGGCGACAGCCCCAGTGCGGGTACGACCACACTCCAGTTCGACGGCCAGAACGTGACCACAGACTCGTTCACTAACGGGACAACGCAGTTCAGCCATGAGGAAACCGGACTCGGTAACGGGACATACACGTGGAAGGCATTTGCCGAGGCAGACAATGTAACCACTGCGACCGACACACAGTCATTTACAGTAAATGTGAGCTCCGAACCGAGTAACATCACTGTCACAGTCTACAGTCCAGAGGATACGACGTACGACAGCGATACGGTCGATCTCCAAGTCACTGCTGATACAACGGTCGATACCTGGACGTACAGTCTCAACGGCGGAAGCAATACCACCTTCACACCGAACACCACCATCTCCAGTCTTTCAGACGGAACACATACTGTTGATGTGTACGCGAATGGGACGACCGGCGACATCGACAGCGAGTCAGTAACGTTCACGGTGGATACGTCTGACTCCGGTGGAGACCCTGGATCTGATCCTGACCCGGCCTTTTTCGATGTGAACATTACCGGGACGAACAGTCCGGTCATGGAAGGCGAGATACTGAATGTTACTGCTGAGATCGAGAATACTGGGGATGAATCCGCGACACAGAATGTGACTCTCGAGTTCGATAGTGAGCAGGTGGACTCGACGTCGGGATCGCTGAGCGGTGGGCAGAGTACGTCTGTCACGTTCACATATGTAACCGCGGACGGTGACAGTGGGAATCGAACCGCGACCGTTGCCAGTGACGACGACACCGATTCAACGACCGTTACCATTGAAACAGCGAATAACGCCAGTGACGGAGATAATGATAGTGATGGAGAATCTGATACCGGATCCAGCGGCGGGTCTTCATCGTCTTCGCCGTCCGACGGCGGTTTGCAAAATATCACGGTGGGGTCAGCACTGGAAGAACTGCCAGTTGGTACTGCGGTGTCAGGATCGATCTTGGCGGAGAACCCGCACGATGAGAATGTCACCTTGGAGATTGTGTCAGCGATGGATGCCAGCTGCGACTACATCGCGCTGATAGACGAGGACAAGTGGGGGATGGCCGAGTACAATCTGCCGGCGAATACGACGCGATCGATCGGGTACGAGATCGACTTGACCGGGATTGACGCGGATGTACTCCAGCCTGGTGAGACGATCACCTGTGAATACGATGTGGGCGTTCCGGAGGGTGAGGATACCACGTTTGAGGTGACAGCTGAGATCCGGTCACCTGGTCTATTCTCTGGATTGCCGATCACTGGACCGACCGGCGGGATCGGTGTTTCGCGTAAATCAGTAGTCGGTGGACTGGCAGTGATCTTGGCGCTCCTGATCAGTGTCTGGTGGTTCCGGTCAGCGTCTCCCTCTGAAGGCCGGTAAATCTCCTCGGGTGGGACTTGCTCGTTCTCTGTATCGGCGGAGCGTTGGATCTCCTAGAGCAGTATGGCTGTGTGTATCGATTAGAGAAGAATCCTTGAGATGCAACCTGATGCGTTCCAATCCTTTTTACCAGTAGGTTCAGTAGTTCTACAGTATGGCCTCTGATACACCTCCCGGTACGACGGTCGATACGCCATCCACTGATAAGAGTGGGTCCAGTACCGCGATCAATGCATTGATCGGAGCGGCTGCCGGTGTCATCCTCTCGTTCGTTCCGTTTTCTACGTTGCTCGGTGGGGCGATTGCAGGCTACCTCGAGGGCGGTGAAACAGGTGATGGACTGAGAGTCGGGGCTATCGCAGGGGTCATCATGCTCATTCCGATGGTACTCATGGGGATGTTCTTCATGATGTTCTTCGTTGGCTTCGGGACTGGTGGTGCTCCCCTCGCATTCGGTATGATGGCGATCTTTATGCTGATGTTGGGTGCCCTGTATACCGTCGGTTTGAGTGCTGCTGGTGGGTACCTTGGTATCTACCTCAAACACGAACTCTAACACAGTGTACCTCAGCTGTGGAACCGAGCCGTTGTCTGTATGGGCAGAGCGTTGCCTTTCCCAGAGAAGGAAGCCACGGGCTATCGTTTAGGTGGGAATCTTCGGGATAGGATGTGACGGTCTCATGTTCCGTCTATTTTCAGTTTCACCGCGGTTGGATCGCCTATATACAGATCTGGGTACTATACTGGGAGTAGAGGGATCACCCCTTCCACCCTGTCACAGTCACACGCTCCCTCTCTGTCACCTTCACAAATCCATGTCCACGACGAACCCTCCGGATCTCGGTACGTGCCCGTTCTGCCATGCCGAGATCACGACGCTCAACGTGATCCTCAAGTACGAGACAGATATGGGACCGGCCGTATACGCTGAGTGCCCGGAGTGTCGTGACGTCGTAAATCCGGAGTGATCCTTGTATCCATGGTATTCGACGGTGTCGACAGGCTGCTGTCCCGGACAAACCAAGAGGTGATCGTGTACGAGTGCCGGCGCTGCGGAACTACCGTCGACGAAGATATCGATACCTGTCCTGAATGCAGCGCCGAAGCGATCGTCCAACACCGGATCTCCTGACCGATGGAAGAACAATACGACCAGATCCTGGAGGTCGTGGCGGAGAACCCGGGAGCCACTGTCAAGGAAATCACGGACCTAGCAGCTGATCACGGCATCCCCGATACGAATATCTCGGACCTGCTTTCGGAGGCGGTCAACAACGATGATCTTCTCGAGTTCGATGACCGGTATTGGGTGATGCGGAAGGGTAAGTACCGGTTCCACCGGTACGATCACCCGGAAACCTGATTTGCAGAGCTGTTTCTGTCGCTGTGATATCGTTCGGGAGGGTATCCCTTGCATAGTTGGGTGATACACAGATACCGGTCTCTGCCTCCATTTGCCGTATGAAATTCGAAGATGCCGCGAACCGGACCGTTGCTGTCTGTCTGGAGTGCCAATCACCATATGCTGCACGGGTTTGGCCAGATGGTGAGATCAGACTCATCGGTACTGGCCATGGGTGTCCGTGCGGGGGAACAGCGTTTCGTACGCTAGAGTGAGGTGGTTACCTCTAATTGGGATTTTCAACGGTTAGAGGTGACTGGTTGCTTGCCAAGGCTGATCTGGCCATCGCCTCGAACAGTTACGGTGTATCCTGCGTACTGAAAGGTTACTTCTACATCCTGGTCCGCAGTTCTGAGCAGACTATCGAGGGCATCGCCGTCAACTGTGTCGTAGAGGGGTTCAAGGTCAACGATATCGACTCCTTTTGCCCGACTAACTTTCTGAACAATCTTCATAGCTGGTTCGCTCCACTCGTCTGCGCTTTCAGTATCAGTTATACGGCAGGTGCCTTCCATAGCCTCTCGTCCAATGTTTCCATGTAAAGAGGTGTCTTCTGTTTATCATTGTTCAATTTCCCAGACAGCGTAGAGATCCATTGCTATGCCAAAAATACGCAAGAACTGGCGTCTAACGTCCGTCTGACGCTAATATGGCGGATCAGTAAAATTATTCTATTGTAGCTTAGGCATGTACGTTTCGAGAGGGTCAGTTAGCGGTCTTGACCTCAATATCTGTCCCAGTATTCTCTTTAAGGAATGGCGCGATATCTGGATCGTTCCGGAGCAGCATATTAATTGCGCGGCGCCATAACGGGTTCTGCTTCTCACCGATCACGATCGCGTCGATGTTCCGTTGCTGGGCTTCCTCTAAAATGACTTCCTCAATCAGGAAACCTTGGCGGATAGATACGGAAAACGGGACATCATCGAGTACCGGTGTAACTGCCTGACGGATCTCTGCTTCTTTCACGTTTTCGTTGTATTGGAAGAGATTGACATGGAAGATTATCAACTGTGCGTTATTATAGTCGTGTGCGATGCGTTCGGCACTGGTGAGAGTCTGTGTGCTTTTTGCTGTTAGCGGGTACCGGATAGGAACCAGAACAGTATGTCCGTTTGCCATTATCTCATCAACCCTCTTTGCTGGTAGCGGATCAGTTTCGCGGATAGTATGAAATAGGTGGTGAGGGGCTATAGCTATGACTCACTCATATTGTTGAAGGAGATCCTCATAGAGAGTGGTATTATCACAGGAGAAGGAGCCGTGACTATCTGCTGGAGAACAGATAATACTCCCCGAAAGTAATTTTTGCTTTGGTATGGTAATCGGGGTAAATGAGTCTCTCCCGTCGCCAACTTCTTTCAGCCTCTACCACGGGCGCGATCTCTCTATCTCTGGCAGGAACAGTACAGGCCGCTGCAGGCAGTGCCTCCTCTGATGACGCTCGATCGGATCTGCCTACATCTGACAGCCCTGTCGACTCAGTGATTACAGAGACCCAGCAGGAATTTGATCTTTCAGAAGATGATCCGTACAAGGCCTATACCTTTCCGCGGTTCGATGAAACTGCTGTCATTGAGTACGAGATTCGGCCGGAAGAGTCGGGAGCGGAACCTGACGTTCTCGTCCTGGATCATTATGGGTTTAGTGAGTACGAGGTGCAGGTCGGTTCATACCCCGTTCTAGGCTCCAAAATGGTTAATCTTGGAAGATTCGGCACCCATCAGTTCCCTACTATTCATATGGATAATATAGGGAAATGGTGGCAGCAACGGCAGAAGTGGGATGTCGAAAGCATTGTGAACATCAAGGCTCTGGACTGTCTAACCGAGGAACGGGCAACGCAAGCCGCTCATCGTATCGGGGAAGGAACGTACAATATTGTGTTTGACTGGAGCAGTAAGGTCCTCGCCGAACCAGCGGATGACAGTACAACAGTAGACGTGTTGATCCGTGCCCGGTACAGGGAGGAAGAAACTGCCGTCGACGAGGCGACAGACGAGATCGCATCCTTCTACACCTTGCTTCCAGGATCCGAATCGTTGGCACAGACAATGGTGCAGATTGCGGATGAGATCTGCAGTCAGGTACCTGCAGAGATGGATGGTCTCACCGCCGACGACATCGATGATGACGTATCCGGAGCGGAACGTACGGCATCGGTTCTCCAGTCGGTGCTTGAGGTGATCGAGAACAAAACCGGGTATAGTGCACCACTGGCTGAGGCCCTGTTAGAAGAGACAGCGAGGTGGACACGGTGGACTGGCCAGGTACTCCCTGTCGTATCTACCGTGGAGGAGCTGCTGGATGATTCCTGTGCCGTATCTCAATCCGACCCGGACACGGTCACCGGTGACGTGGAGAATATGTTGATGAGTATGGGGATACTCGTCGCGGAGATTGTGATGATCAAATACGGTTTGGTCAGTCGCGCTGCATCTTTTGCCGTGCGGAAACTAGACACGTATTTGCTCGGTGTCGTACGGGAAGTTCTGGGATTGAAGACCTATCTTGTGCTACTGCGGGAACTGTATATGACGTTGGAGTACGGGATCGAGGAGATTCTCGGTATGATTGAGGATATTACCCGGGATGTCGTCAAGACACAGAGATTCCTCTCTGACAGAGACGTTGACGACGTAAGTGTAGTGGAGGATATGGACGATGAAGACGACCTCAAGGAGCTCAGTTTCGAACGTAATTGGCATCTCGGCCCGTTTGATCCCAGTCCTGAGTGCCACCCAGATTCACTCTTCTGAGAACGTTCTCACTGAAGCAGGAAGAGAAAGATCAGCCGTCCTTCCGCCAACGGTGACCACACGCGGTACACCGGTACAGCCGCGTAACCGGTTCGTCGACAGACCGTATCTGCTGTTGCTTGAACTCAGCCTCGCTGTTCCCACATTCCGGACAGTTCGCGGTCGTGGTCGGCAGGAACTTGGCATCCTCGGGCACGTACCGCGACGGCTCGTTACGTTGTGGCGTAGTCGTCGTGAAATCGAAATCGGTAGCGGGTTGTCCGCAGCCGCGGCGGCACCGCCACCCGTCGTGGCCGGGCAGTCGGTAGCTGCCGCAGGTGCAGAACATTGGTTCGATCGTATGCTGGGCGCTGTGCCGTTCGGCGAATCGGTCGGCGCAGTCGTGAACGATCATCGGCACCGCAGACTACACGACACATACCCAACCATATTATCAGTGTGTCCACACTTCTGGTGGTTTGCCGTGTCCGTGGTGGACCGGTGTTTCCGTGGGAGTCCGAACGTTCGGGTAGCGGATTGAGGAAGAGGGAGAAAAACGATTTTGCCGTCTTGACCGATCAGACAAGTTCCTCGTCAAGAACGCGCTTGATCACCTTTGTCTTCGATTGCTTTTCAACTTCTTCCTCAAGGTTTTCAGACAGTTCGAAACAGTCACTGATCGTTCTATCCGGGTCTTGGGCGACCTCACCCCACCACTTGTCCTCATCATCTGCCAGCACAAAAAGAAAGGTTCTCACCCGATCCTTGTCCGTCTCCTCGTCCAGAATCCGGTTATACTTGTAGACTTGTCCCAGCACATCGTTTTTCGACAGGTTTCCTGCGATCTTTGTCTCGATCAGATAACACCGCTTGGTAGGGATGTGCTCGACGTAGAGATCGAACTGTGTCCGGGTATGGTCGTGGACGCTATGTTCGCGATAGACCCTGTAGTCATCCCCGAACTCGTTGCGAAGAGCACCGTACATCTGCATTGACACCATGACTTCACGTGGTCGTTCATCACCGCAGATCGAGGTATCCATGAGAACATGTTTGATCCGGGTTTCCGGCAGATAGGGACCTTCACGAAGAACCTCGGAATGGATCTGCCTGACGATTTGATCAAATGAGTAATCACCGTCCTCCACGGAACTTCGCACAGAATCGCGGATCCGCTTTGAAAAGGATGTTTTCGCTTTTCCCGGTGATTCGACCTCACACCAGTCACACCGGCGGCGAATCGCCCGTAACTCGCTTTCATCCAGTGTATCAAGAACCTTATACAATCCGTTCCATGGACTTGCCATGTAACTCTCGCGCTCACCGCAAAAATATAGCTCTGTGGGAATTATCGCGGTACTGTCGTACAGTTTCCTATCCTGCCCGTTTCAAAGCTGGGAGAGGATAGTGGTTATTCGGAAAAGAGGTCTTCCACGTATTGTTGTTCCCAGTCACGCCGGGCTTCGATCTCCCGCGTCCCTCGCCGCGTGACTGAGTACACGTTTGTACGCTGATCGGCCTCTCCTTTCTCGATCAATCCTTTGTCGACGAGGGTGTCGAGGTTCGGGTAGAGCCGGCCGTGGTGGATCTCTTTCTCGTAGTAGTCCTCGAGTTCTTCCTTGATCGCCAGGCCATGTGGTTCGTCCTGTCCCGCAGCCACGTAGAGCAGGTCGCGCTGGAAGCCGGTGAGGTCGTACATATCAGACCTCATGGTAGTCAGCGACATAAGAATAGGGATGATAGCGTCCCGTCAAACATGAAAGACCGTGTCTTATTCAACAGAATTTGGCAATCCTTTTATAGCGGAGTATTGGAGTTCAGGGTCCATGGGAGAGATGGGCACACCGGTTAATACGGATGACTCTTCAGCTGAATTGACTCCGTCTACTACTGCCGAATGGGAGCAGGATACCGAGAATACTCCTGTCTATGCGGTTGTCTCCGCCGTTGCCGAGGCGGAAGGTGTTGATCATGTTGATCTGCCACCGCTCTACAACGTGATCGATCCGGAAGCGTTGAACGCTCTCTTTACGTCTGATTCTGGTGGCGTTTCCACCGTCGAGTTCGAGTACGCTGGATACGCTGTCGTTGTCCGCGGCGAGGGTACGGTCGAGGTCTGTCCGGTCAACGTTTAGTCAGCTTTCTCGGAGGAGAGGGAATCCTGGGGGTTTGACCACCGCAGTGAGAACGTTCTCACTCCGAATTAGGGTTTTAGTTCAAACGCAGACCGTTGCGCTTCCGGCCCCACCAAAGACTGGTAATTAGAATGGTTTTATACTGTGAACCTTCCTCGATAATCGTATGTCACGGTCGGTCAATCATCTGTTCTGCGACAAACGGTTCTCTGAGTACCGGAGGAATCAGCAGGATGTGATGGAAGACGAGATCTCTCAGCTAACATCTGACGAATTGAAAAACAGTACAGACTCGCTTTCCCTCATTTTCGCCTCCAAATACACACCCGCTCAGATCACGCTCCACGACCCTATCAAAGAGGACGGTGGCGAGGTAGAACGGGATGTCAGCCACCGACAGGATCTGATGATTCTCGACCGGAGTACCCCCACATACAAGACCTACAAACGGATCAAGGTCCGTCTCCCATTCGATGGTGACAGAGACCTACTGAAGATACGGCCAGGAAAGCACAATTTGAACCCGCCTACGTATGCCTCGCTAAAATCCAACGAGATCGTTTACTATGCCGAGTATTCTGCAGACAAGGATCCGGACGAAATTGCGGACAAGATACAGAACGAGATCGAGAACTGGGTGGAGGACGTCGAGTGGTATATTGAACAGCTGAATACCAGTATCCGGAAGATGGAATCTCGGATGGAGCAAAAAGCGCGAAGAGCGATTGAACGGCGGCGAGATACCGAGGATACCCATCAGCAGGTGATGGAGGTACTGGATGTTGACGACGGTAGCACCACTGACGTTGGATATGTCTCTCCAGAGAAGAAGCGAAATATTGAGCTGCCATCACAGGACGAAGATAGTTCGATAGAGGTGATGCCAGATCAGACGTTCACTGAGGTCTTGGAAGTGATCAATGATCTTGGCGTCAATCTCCAGCGATCGGCGGACCGGGTCCGAGATCTGGACGAGGAATCCCTACGAGATATCTTTTTGATGGGTATCAATTCGCATTACGCTGGACTGGCGACCGGAGAAACCTTCAACCGCGGCGGGAAAACCGATATCCTGCTCCGATATGAGAACAGGAACCTATTCGTCGCCGAGTGCAAGTTCTGGAAAGGCCAGTCCGTCTACACGGATGCGATTGGCCAGTTGCTTGGGAATCTGACCGCTCGAGACACCCATGCTGCACTGCTGGTATTCTCTAATCGGACGAACATCAACACGGTTCGAGACCGTGTAGGAACAGCGACAGACCACCATGATCAGTACGTAACGGAACTTCCTGATTTCACTGACCACAATGTATACCGGTTTGAGCTTGAAAACGGGACGCCGGTGAAGATCGCTGTCAAAGTCTTCGATCTGCAATAACACTCTGTTTTCAGATCTTCTAGAACTACACGTAGTGAACCTCGATCAGTCGTAATTCAAACGTGGTACTGTTAACTGATGACGGGAACGTAGGCGAGGAGGAATCCTGCGAGGAGTACTGGTAACTCGTTTAGCGCCTTCCAGTTCTGGATCTCGATGTGGATCAATGCATAGCCCAGCAGGATGACAGCGCCCCCGGTCTGGATTACCACGTACTCGGCGTACGTTTCGACAATCGATGGGATCACCAATCCGATCACGACCCCGACCAGCGTCATCACCCCTATCTTCACGAGAAACGCGGTCTCTTTCGTATCGAAGCTGCTGGTACCTACGGCAAAATACGTGTCACCCTGACTGAACAGCTTCCAGCCGAATATCCCGACAATGATTCCCTGCAGGGCTGCGATGAATATCTCTCCCAGCCGCATCCCGTACGCGAACGTTGTCGTATCCAGACTTCGCAGCATCCCTGTGATCAGTCGGATTTCTGCGTAGATACAGAGACTGATGAACGCAGCCCAGATTAGAAAGTAGACCTCCCAGTTATCGTACTGGCTGTCATCAATCCACTGCTGTATCTCCTCTAACATCTACTGCGGACACTATCGTGAGAAACAATCAACTTTCCTAAAGGAGCTGTCGTGGTGGCTGTGGGAGGAGTTTAGTCCTCGATCTTTATCGTGGTGAAACCGAGTTCTTCCACGAGTTTGACGCCGCGATTGGTGTGAGGTTCTCGTCGTTCGGTGCCGGTTGCATGGGCGATCGCTCGGCCGACGATATGCTTCAATGGGTAGTCGTGACCGCCGTAGGACACGTACCAGTGTTTCGTACCGTGGTTCTCGTTCGGATCAGTCTCGGCCATCGCAGCAAGAACGTCGATATTAGTGACCTCGATCGGTTCATCGATGCTCTTCCAACTGATCGTACTGGTAGTGATATCTACCATACACCAGTACCTTGGTGATGGAAGCACAAAAGTATTAAATATTTTATAAATTTAGATTTTTAGATTTCTAGATCCCGTGGAGCTGGTGGAGAACACTTTCCCGCAGTCTATCGCGTGTTCTCGGCATGTTCGTAGGCGGCAGCGGTCGCTTCAAGATCTGATTCGAACTCATTAAGGGCGTGTTCGCCTTCGGCCCGATCTTCATATAGGGCGTAGACTGCGTTGAGGAGGTGATTCCGGTCTACGTTTTCGAACTCGTCGTCCACCTTCGACATTGCTCACTTGCGCTTACTTTGAACGAAGCGATCGGTCTGGGCAGGTGCCGGATCCGGCCCTGATCACCAACTCATCTCTCACTTGTTCCATTGAATGCTTCCGCGATCTTCAGTTCGGCATCCCGGATGACCTGTTCCCGGTTCTGCTCTAGACTCCGGAACAGGGCGTGCTGCTTCTCCTTCCGTTTCTTGATGACGTCATAGAATACGGTACCGTGGCCGGTGATGATGTAGATGGCGCGGAAACTTCGGCCACCAGGATTCAGATAGCGCTCACCGATGAAGTTCCGCCAGACCGTGTTCATCCGTTTCCGGACGTGCTTCTTCCGAGTGAATCCGTCTATCTGCTGCTCGAGTTCCGCGAGATCATCTTGCAGTGCTTCCGCTACCTGCTCGTCGAATGTTTGCTCCACGTCGGCGATATCGTCGTCAGTCCAGACTAGTTTCACGTTCGATTTCCCCCCTATACCCAGGCTTCTGTCCTTGAATCGGTAACCCGCTGATATGGCCTGTTATGGCTCCTCCATCATGGTTTCCAGTACGTCACGGTACGCCGGCCAGGGCTGATTTCCCATGATCGTCATTGTCTCGTTTGACACCGTGTCGTGGATGATGAAGAACGGTACGCCCCGCATGTCGAACTGTAAGCCCTCCGCCACGTCCTGTTCTATGCGCTCTTTCAGCTGTTCACGGTCGCAGATCATCTGCGCTCCTGTCTCGTGTTTCAGCATCTCCACATCGTCCGTTTCCGATTCTAAGGCGTCTTTCCACCACTTCCTGTACTTCCCCGGTTCAGTCTGCCAGACGCACTGTGACAACAGTGCCATCTCTTTTGAATCTCCTCCAAGAATGGGCGCTTCCCGGTGCACTACCTGGACTGTTCCAGGTTCGATATACTCCTCGTACAGCTTCGGATACACGTCTTTTGACCATCTCCGGCAGTATGGACAGCGGAAATCCGCGAAATAGTGGACTTTGATTTCAGCAGTGTCGTTCCCAATCCGCGGCCGATTCTCCCACGTCAATGTCTCACCGCTCGTATTTGCCGGTTGAACCCAGTCCTGCTGAGAAGATTCTGTGTCGTTGGGTTCGCCGGATCGGTCTACGGGACCGTCTCCTGAGAGATCGGGAAGCGTCGGTGCTATCAGGAAAACCGCGAGTACTACGGCGATCACCCATCCGCTGTAAACGATAAAGTGGTTTGTCTGTGTGTGAGCATCGTCGTGTTGGTTGGTTAGTTCGATTGTGTATCACCGTCTTCTGTGGGTCTTCGGACCATGTACCGTGTTTGTCGCCGGTACTCGTACTCCTCGTCGCATCCGTAGCATTTGCAGTGGGTGCCGTCCGGCGATGGCTGCATTGGACTACCGCACTCGGGGCACTGTGGATCACCCTGTTCTGCATCAACCTCTGTCCAGTCACTCACTGCTATTGCCTCCAACGTTCTTCCCGCTCTCTGAGACCGTGTACCGTTCATAGAGATTATTCAGGAACAGAAAGGCCCCAGCTAGTATCGCGGACCAGTACAGGATGTCGAAGAGGATGTGGTCCCAAAATATCGATGCTGTAGCGAGGCCGATACCAATGATTCCGCCGACTATCCCAAGGATCGGAAACTGCAACGCCTCGAAATCCTCCTTGATCTGTTCGCGGTCAATTGCCAGCAGCATCACCCTCGCCGTGTTTCTTGCTATCTGTAAATAGGATGATAAACGCTGCAAATGCCGCGTTCACCCCGACTAGAAAGATGGCTGTAGATTTGAAGAACAGCCAGCTAAATATGAGTGGATCTGCTTGCTGACTCCAAAATATCACCCTTGACGCGCCTACTACCGCACACACTACGCCGACCGACCAGAGGACCGAAACGGTCAACCACCGTTTCAATTCGATTGCGTATCACCCTTTCCAGCGTTCTTTTGGTTCACTGGGATTTCGCGGGCACTCCGTTGCAACGTATCCACGGCCCACTCCTCGTTCCCACCGACCGCCGAATGGAACGGAGCTGACTTCAGGAATATCTGTGCCTTGCCGAGTAAACCTGACTGTCGGAACTTGGACCGGAACTCGTCGCGGACCTCGTTGTATATGTCGCCGGAGCAGCTGTGGATTGCACTGTGAATTGCTTCGTGCTCGATAACTGACTCCACAGCCGAATCTACTGTCCCCACGTCCAGTTCCCGCATGGTCTGATTATCGTTTAATCCCCATGATGAGATCACTGGGAGATTTAGATGTATATCTCCAGATTTCCACACGTATCGGCCGCCACACCGATACATATCACCGAGTTTGGTGGCGATACCGTGTGGGACGTACCATCGGCCGATCGCGGCGGTAACGAAATGCCGCCGCTTCAAATGCAGATGGATATCGGCGAATTTCGTGTTCTGCGTCCAGTCCCCGCCTGAAAGGTACCACTGTGGGAAGAATCCTGTGCTAGCCAGGAACGTAATTATAGAGAACAGCATCCCTATACCGAGGTTCCACGGGAGGATGGCGTCGATCGTAACACCGGTAATGGTAGCAGCTATCAGTGCCGCGAAAATCATGGATACTGCTTTGGTATCGTCGTTCACTCCGCATCACCCGTCTGTTGGGAGCGTTCTATATAGGCGACTGCAGCCTTGACCTGTCTAAAGTTCACTGAGTCTGGAAGCCAGTCTACGATCTGGTGTGTGTACAATCCTTCCTCGTGCATGATCCGAATCTGCTCAATAGGGACTCCGCTGTCGTGCAGCCGTGGAACGTCGCCTGACGTGTCTATATGCTCATAGATGAACCACTGAACTAGCTCGTCAATCTTCTTCTGAGCGGCAGGAGAGGGATTCGGATTCGCCCACATCTCGAAATGCTCCCACGGCAATCCTTCATCTCGGTCGTTCCTGGTTTCCGTGATCGATACGCCGTCGATCGTCACGTGGATTCCGTAGTCTTCTGCCGGGACTAGGCCAACCTCCTGGCCCTGTTTGAATGCATACTGCAGCAGGTCATCAAGTTCGTCAACATCTGTGGCCGTCACTACCTCTCACCTCCGTATGGTCTATCTCACTCATTGTTCAACCACCACAGTACTGTGAACAGCACTGATCCGACGATCAGACCGATCCACCACTCCGTCGTGTGGACCGGGATGATCAACCCGATACCGAACTTTTCCGATAATGGACGCCGATCGGAACCCCGATGAATCCGAAGCCGAGAAGCGGAGCCAGTGCGAACGCACCCATCAGCCCAGTATAGAGGCCATATTTCTTCCCGAAGCCGAGTACACCGCCCAGCAAAAGGCCGAGTGTGACGGTGAAATCCCCGAGGACGAGTCCGCCTTGTGCGCCAGCACCTTCTGCATCTTTCTCACCGGCTTCCCCACCCCCGAACCAGAGACCGATTGACGGCCGTATCCATACGCGGCCCCAGTCGATCAGCTATCACCTTTCTCGGTATCCTGGCCTGTCAAGACGTATGAAATAGGGATCATTAGAACCCAGAATCCGAGTGCCATCGTGCCGCTGATGTTTTGACTAGCCAGTGCGACTCCAGCGATCCCCAGGGTTGCACCGGACTGGAGTTTGAACCAGTTCTTTCCTCGTTTGGTTAAGACATAAGATTCGCGCTCAATCTGCTGCTTTTCTAATAGTCCGAACATAGTATCGATTATCCCCCCAGAGTTTCGTTATCGATCGCTATCCCGGCATCCTCGAGCTGCTCTCGGACCCAGTCCCGGTTGCTTCGGATGGACACCGGACTCGTGTCGAACATGTCCGACGCCTCCTCCTGTGTCGTATCCTCGTCGAGAAAGTACAGGACGGTAGCCGCAGCTACGGACGGCCGCCGCCCCTTGGCAACTGCCGTATCCACAACGTGCTCACCCGCCGGTAACCGCTCCTTCAAGTGTTCGTACCGATCCGTCGATTCACCGCCTTTCACGAAGTATTGGATGCCGTTCCCGCCTTTCGGTCTCCGGCGGATACGGATCACGTCACGGTCGTTCACGTACTCGATGAACGGTGTGATCTTCCGGTTCGTGACCGGGGCAGAGGATACGCTACCAGTCAGTTCTTCAAGCTCCTCGAAATCGAACCAGCCGTTCTCGGTTTTCAATGCGTCCTCCCACCGCTGGAATAACCGTTCCTCCCGTGTCAACGGCTTCTCCTGTCCGGTCCGCAGATAATACTTGGTCGGCTCAGTTTCCTGGGTCTTGTCTACGATCCCGTCATCGACGAGCGCCTCCAGGGTTTTCCGGATGAGTCCGTACAATCTGCAGTCTCTGGTCGTCCGTGGTACGGTGACGCCGAGTAGTTCCCCCATTTCGTGGATACTGACCGCAGTCTCCTGTTTCAAGATATCGCGGAACAACCGTTTCCGCTTGATACGACCCATCTCTCGGAGTTCGACGTAGCCATATTCGACCTGTGTGATTACTGTGGTAGTCACTGTCCGTCACTCTCTCCGGTGTTATCGTATGTTTCGAGGAGATGGATGGTTCGGGCGACACCAATGAGTATCAGTCCGCCGATGAACCACAACAATACACGCTCGTCAGTTACTAGTCCCCATCCTGCCTGTTCTGAAATCATGCCGATTACGCCCAGCCCAGCGTATACCACGCCGTAGACTCCCAAGAACCATTTGAGCAGTCCTATTGTTGATCACCTTCCTCGCCCTGACTCCCCCGTTTGTGATCCTTGAAGACCCAGATTTTCCGTGGTGCGCCCCCGGTTCCTTCTCTTCCTCCTCGCTCGTGATCGATATCGATTATGTCCTTCTCCTCGAGTGCATCTCGGAGTTTCGAGAGTACCTGTTTTCGTAGTGTCTCTTCTGGATAGACCTCTGGCAGTTTGTCCGCGTTTTCGACGATCTTCTGGTTGTACACCCGGTCCTGATTCGAATAGATATCCTTGATTCCGTCCCAGATCTGGTTCAGTGACTTGTCGCTGTATCGCAAGTCGGGAAAAGAGATGGTCTCATCGTCGCTTTCGGACATATATATCATTGAACAGAATTCGTTTTTATATGTTTCTGTTATTACAGATTCTGGTATACCAGAATAGCGAACGAAGACACCACAAAAATAGAGAGTATTTCGGGAGTAGACCGCCTAAGTCCCGACGATACCTGTTTTGCAGATTACTTCCTCTAATCTACAATCAGCCGATCACCACTCCAGTGAGCTCCTCCTTCAGCGACGAAAATTATCCGAACAGCAGGCCAGTCCGCTCCACCTCGTAGACCAATGCCACCGCCAACATCACCAGCATCGGCAACACATCATCGCGAAGCCCACTCACCTCCTCAAACGACGCGTTCCCATACCGGGACAAAACAAACTGGAACAGTCCCTGAAGCGGTAATGCCGACAGCCCTAACAACACCGTCAATATCACCGTATACAACAACGTACTCCCAGTCACCCAGTACATGATCGGCACCGAGATCAACGCACCTACCACCAGCACTCCCAACGTCGCCCCGAGCACGACGGACATGGTGAACTCTTTCGAACCCTGAACCTGCCGGTTCACTCCCTGATACTGGATCTTCCGTATTGCCGGATGCTCGTCATTGAATGCTTTTAGTGACACCTGTAGCAGGAACCGTGCACTCTCCAGCAGTCCATGGTTGAAATAGCTGCGACGATCCTTCACAGCCCGATTATGGAGCTTCACTGCCACCCAAAAGAAGAGATCGCCGAACACGAACTCATAGAGAAACAGCAGCGCATACGCGGACACGAACAATCCTATCGCCAAAACCAGGAGGACGTCCCCTGAAACGACCGCGACAATGGACTCCGCAACGAAGACCGCCATATAGATCGCCGAGAACATGATCAGATACTGCATCCAACCCGTGGTTTTCCGCATCATCTGATCCGTGTCAATGAACGCGTTGTCCAGTATCATCTTCCGGACCAGGGTTATCCCCAGCAATAGTAGCGCAGCGATCGTCCCACCTGCTTCCAGCAGCGATGACGAGATTGATACTGTGAGGACTGCAGTCGCGATGAGTGCTGCCAGTGCCACTTCGAACGCCACAGTCTGGTCTGGTTCCTTCCCGAATACCTCCGAGATGTTGATCGGGTCACGTAACACGATCTGTTCGTGCAGTGTGAAGAGGTCGGGAAGATTCTCCGCCATCTGTTGCGGCTTTTCCTCGCGGCGGAGATCATCGCGGTGCTCCGATTCCAACTCCATGAATCGTTCTCGCTAGTTGATTAGAAAGGAGGCCGATAGGTCTTGTGCGTAGTCCGTGGTCCAGCACGAATCTCAATCACCTACCCTGCCTTTTCCAACCAGAGATAGGCTCAGAACCAGTCCTCGGTACCGACGATGCACTGGACCTCGTCCGGATCGTAGTGCGTGTAGTGGTCGGTCATCTCCGTCGCCGCATCCTGCTTATCGTCCTGACTCCCGTGACCCATGTACTGCTGTGCCGCCTCCGATCCCTCCTCTTTCTTGATCCGGGTGTTCCGGTTATGCCGCAGCCAGTGCGGCGTCATCTCCGTCTCACCGCTCTCCGGGTCGATGCACACACCGGCCTCGGTAAACCCTGCCTCGACATGGTTCCGATACGTGTTCGGCGACATGGGGAATACCTCGTCGTCCGCAGCCAGATTATTCTCCTCGATGTGGTTCTGAAGCAGGTCAGCGGTCTTGGGCGTCAATTCAACGGTCCGGTATCCGGCCTGCGTCTTCGGCGCCTCGATCGTGTTCTTCTCCGTCTTCTTCTTCGTGATCGACACGGCTGCCCCGACCTCCGGATGCTCGAAATCGATATCATTGACCGTGACTGCTCGCATCTCACCGAGCCGACACCCGGTCTCGAACAGGAACCGGATCGCCCGCTCACCGCGGTCCGACGCCAGCTGGCAGGCACGACGGACATCATCAGTCCGGATGAACTCCGGTTCCGTCTCCCCAGACTCAAACGCTTCCTCCGGCCACCGATCCTTCTCCACCTTATCCCGGATGTCCAGCAGCTGGTCTTGGGCACGGGTCGAATCCAGGTGCGACGCAACATACTCAAGGAAATCCCGGATATGCGAAAGCCGTGTACCTGACACAGTGATCCGGTCGGTCTCGAAGAAATCGCGGATCGCGTCCAACGCCTCGTACGGTTCCGTGGTGTCGATCGTTTCCTGCTCGTCGTCCAGATAGTCCGTGAGGTGGCGGACGGTGATCGCCTTCTGATCGGCCGTGGTCTCGGCCTGTTTCGCTTTCCGTCGATCGATGTAGTCATCCCTGTACGTGCTCAGCCTGATCTCGACCATCGCCCTGCCCCCTCGGAATTCCCGTAAAGATATGCGTGAAGAGTATTTAAGTAAATTTGCAGATTAAGTCAGGCGAACCGCGAGCGGGAGACCGATTGTCCTACGAGCAGTTAGAGGCGAACCGCCGAAGAGCGGCGTTAGATTTCGGTCTGTTCGATGAACGTGATCGCGTCCTCGATTACGGCTTTGGCCGCTTCCCGTTCGTCGTCATCGATATCCAGCGTCTCGAGGTAGCCGTATTCGTGTACGAGGTTCTTCCGGTATCGAACCACGTCCTGCAGCGTCTCCTGGTGTTCGTCGAACAACCCGAGGACGGCCGTCATGTCCTGGTACCGGCCGAGGCTCTCCCGGCCGTACAGCTTCTCGAACTGCTCGTCGGTGATGTCGTACCGGTCCGCGATCGCCCGGCTCAGGACGCTCTCGAGGCGGGTCGACGTCATCACCAGTGCTTCAGTGATTGTACCATTCTCCAGTCTGTCTCGGATGTTGTCCGCGGAGAACCCGATCGTGACTGATGCGTTGGCGACTGCGGTCGCTTCTGCGGTGGCGGCCGGCGCGGAGACCGTGACGTTCTTCGTCGTGTCCGATGACTTGTCAGCGCTATCGGAGGGGTGATCTGTCATGATCAACCGTCCTATCCGCGTGTCCGAGATAAGCGTTTCCCTACACATGTTGCCGATTTATATGTGTCATGGTAGCGTACCGAGAGATCATCCGAGATACATCGAATGCAGCAGGTACCCGCCGAGAAACAGCATCTTCAGGACGAACACGGTGCCGAAGCGTTTCAGCCACCGGGCCTGCCCGGAGGTCAGCCACCGTTCCTCGTCCCGACGCCGATTATCCACAGCACGGATCACCGCGTGTATAACGCGTAAATCGTCGATCGAGTGAACTTGCCGTTCGGGTATTTCTGGACGCGGACGTTCCGATACTTCTTGACTCGGTAGTTGCGGATCTCGTTGTTCGCCTTCATCCGCTCGCCCTCACGCTTCACTTCGCGCTTCGCATGGGCACCGCCCACCCGGAAGAAGTTCTCATACGTGTATCGGCGGCCCTTGTCGTCCTTGATAGTGCGGCCTACCAGGTCACTCGGCGTGTTCACCGGTCCCGAATTCCTGTGGTATCCCATCTTACCGTTCACCCCTTGCAGCTGGCGTTGGTGTTCCAGCGCTTGGCCGGTCCGAGATCTCCGGATTCGCCGGCAGATCGGTCGGCAGACGCTGCTGGGCCTGCATTACCTGGTTGATCGCCGTATCCAATCCGTCATGCGCCTCCGCTGGGACACGGTCGCGGACCTCCCGGAGCAACGTTTCGGCATCCCTGAGCTGTCGCTGTGGATTGCTCCCGTCATCATTGACACTGTGTGCGACCTGTGCGAACCGGGATGCATCCACTGCCGCTTGTTCTGCGGCCGCCGTATCACCGTCCTCTGCTGCGGCCAACGCTTCCCATGCGCGTTCCTCGACTACGCTACTGGCCCGCTTCACACCGACCGATATCCACACGGTATCCAGTGCAACATCTAGACCATATAGTGGGCTGTCCGCATTGATGAGACCGGGCCGCGGATCCGCATCGTCATCGATTGTACTGTTGCTTGTTGTTTGGCCGGCCGCGCCAGCAGCCAAGACAAGTACCACGCCGCAAACTACGAGTATTCGTCCCATCACACATCACGTCGTATCATCGGAATACATCGGTTATCCGCTCCCAGAGATCGAGGACCGCGTCGACCGTCCAGTGGCGCTCCTCGTCATCACCGGTATCATCTGTTTCATCGACTGTCTCATCCGTGTTGTCACCGGTATCTGTACTGTCTTCACTGTCGCTATCGTCAGAACTGGTGTCACCGTCAGTTTCGGTATCATCGGTTTCGTCGGTTCCATCGTCACTATCCGTATCGTCTGTATCATCTGTGGAGTCGTCTGTTGGCTCTGGATCAGGCGAGGTGGTTTCGACGGTGAACGTATCGTGATCTGGATCGCCGACCGAGTCGTCGTCCAGGCAGTACAGATACCCCATGGCTTCCCACTCTCCTGCGGGTGCATCATCCGGGAGCTGGATGGTGACCTCACCGGTCACGAGCTGGTCAGTCATGACTGAGCCGTCGTACTTTTGCAGCGAGTTGGATCCGCGAAGATCGGTGACGCTGCTTTCTGGTTCTCGTACCTCGACGCGGAACTCGGTGTTGTCGCAACTGGTGTGTGCGGTATCGGTGAACTCGAGGTCCACGGTGTCACCGGGTGCGTATGTATCGTCGACGGTGTCGACGACGGCCAGCGACGGCGGCTCGAGGTCAAACGGGAGAATCCGCGAGGACAGTGTCGGGTTGCTGACGGTCGTATCGATACTGATCCTGTCGTCAGTCCCTGCTACACTGGGATTGGGATCAAATCCGTCACTGCTACCAACAGAGAGTGAGCTGATTCCGGCTGCGACAACGAGTAGTCCGATCCCGAAGAGAACTGCAAGGATTCGCCGGTTCATGGCTGTAGATGTGTGCGCGAAAACCGTTTATATAACCAACACCTTGGAGGAGTAATTATATAAACTGGCTTATAACATACCACTATCAGGTGATTCATATTATGAATCGAACAGCACTCGCACACGATGATCTGCCCCCGCATATCCAGCGTTGGGCAGAAACCTACGACGAAACCGTTGTCAAACAGGAAGAGGAGAACGGCCGGACCTCGTACGCATTCGAGGGTGATGTCTCCGATGAGGTGACCACCTAATGTCTCCACAGCAAGGACACCCCGGCATGGCGTTCATATCCGGGTACTTCGGTGGTCAGGTGGACCGGAACGCGTCACCCGTCGAACTCGGTTCCTGGTTTGCTGGCAACCGATATCAGGACCAGCATGACCGCTAAGGATGCTGCATCACTGGTTCTTCTCCTTCTCTCTTTTTCTCTAGACTCTCAGTCAAACCCGTATCAGCAGTCAGAATCAGAAGGAAAGTGAGGAGAGAGCAGCCCGCCACACCCGATCGAGGTGAACAGCACTCGCAGGTGTCGACGAATCCTCTAGGAGGAAGGATGGCGACCGGCGACACCAAGTGGCGTGGCAGGCGCTCTAACTTCTACCTCTACACTGGTTCCGTGACTTCATTTTTAAAAAGATATGCTGTCTTGATCTTCAACCCGCGTATCATTATCTCGTCCGATAGTGGTCAGGAGGTTGCTATAAGGCAAGTTTAATGATCAGACCGGTGGCACTCATTCGCCATGGACTATGCGGATCGGCACTCAGACTTCGACCGGTTTGACCCCCAGGTACAAACACTTCTCGAGGCTATCGTAGAAAATCACCAGCGTTGGGGTGCCGATGATGCAAATCCTACTCCAGTAACAGAGGCCCTCAAATATCATTCTCAGCCAGTTCAACGCCCTGATAGGCAATCGTATGATGGAGAAGACGAATACATTGAGGAGGTACTGCATGATGTCCTTGGATTTGAAGAGTTGATTCCGTTCCAGGAAAAATGCTGGACCCGCTTGAAGGAGATGCGGCGAGCCCGGTCAGATGAAGGTGAAACTCAAGCTGCGATGTTAACCGCGCCAACTGGGTTCGGCAAGACGGAAGGATTCTCTGGACCCTTATTCCACGATCTCGCATTCAACAACGGTGAGGGATTTGGGAAAACCGCGATTGTCTATCCGCGGAACGCGTTGCTTGAAGATCAACTTGAGCGCTTCCTCGTCACGTTACATGAGATGAACGAGGAATACGACGCCAACATCTCGATCGGGATTTATAACGGCAATGTTCCGCGGGATAACAGTGATGTTGCGACAAGTTCGCTCGTTGAAGACGGTGAATTCGCGGTTGCACAGTGGACAGGAGGTGAGCATGAAGACGACCCCGTTGCACTAGAGTGGGATGACGACGCGTATGCGCTGACAGCTCCAGATGGTCCCACGTTCGGGGAAGACACACTGAAACTATCGCGTTCTGCTATGCAGCCGGATAATGGAGGAGATGTTCCCGACATTTTACTTACGACCATCAACTCCTTAGAAAACTTTGCACTCAAACCAAATTACCATATAATCGACGAGTTCCGGACGGTCGTGTTTGATGAGGTTCATCTCTATAACGGTATCTACGGATCGCACGCTTCACGCATTATCAAAAATACGCGTGAGTCGATCGCACGACGAGTCGATGACGATGTCGGAATGCTGTATATTGGCTCCAGTGCAACGATCGCCCAGCCCAAACAGTTCGGCAGTGATTTGTTCGGAGTAGATTCAGGCAGTACCTCCGTGATCAGGACAAGACCAGAGGATAAACGTGAGACCGACGACACGGAGCACTTCCACTTTGTGACTTCGGCAGAGGAAGTCGGAACGAGTTCCACGTTTATCCAGCAAATCCTGCTGTTTGCGCATGCGCTTCTGGACGAGCGTGATGACCGCGAGCGAAAGAAGGCGCTTGCCTTTATCGACAGTGTGAGTCAGGTCAACCAACGGTATTTCCAGATACGGGATTTCGAAAACGAAGGGCGGTGGCGTCATCACGATACTGATGAGGATGACTGGGATGCGGTCGCCAATGAGACTCCATATAGAGCCGCCAGGCCAACTGAGACACTTCCTGGACACGAGCTTATCCAAGATGACCTCAATATTGAGCGGACCACATCTGATCTCCGTCTTGGAGCAGACGAGTTCGGGAACACGGACCTAATACTGAGTACTTCCCTGCTCGAAGTAGGGATTGATATTCCAGCCATCAAGGTGATCAGCCAGTACCGGGCACCGTGGGAGATGTCCCAGTTCGTTCAACGAATCGGTCGTGCTTCGCGCCAAGAGGGGAATGACGCTCATTTCCTTGTCACATTGGAAAATGAAGGTGGTGATAGAACGCTGTTCCACCGAGCTGATCGGTTCCTTGAACCAGAAATCACCACCCCCCTGAACGTCGACAACGAGATTCTGATCTGGATTCACGATCAACTCTATCGCGCCTTTGAGATTATCTATCAACTCCGGAGCCAGCCGGGACTATCCAATAACGAGCAACGGGAAAATTTCCTTGAATCGTTCCTCAACGGTTCAGCTGAAGCCTCGTTCCAAGCATTTCTGCATCTGGTCCAGAATCCTAACACAATTTTGCAAAATACGTTTCAGCAGCAAGTCCGTGACTTGGACGGACTGGAGACCACAGATGGACTGCGACGGGCGTACCGTGAGTTGCAAGACATCCAAGACCGAGCCGTCTTCACGGAAATCGCTGGATTTGTCAATGAACCAGCGACACGCTTCACCCTCCAGCTGGAGGGGCGTGATGACCTCGATGAGTGGATAGATCAGGGATTGCGTACTCTGCGCACAGAAACTGAGGACCTGATAGACGATTCAGAGTCGGAAACTGCTGCTGCTGAACAGACGGTCGATGACATCCGTGATGACCTTGCGGACCTCACTGATCTGCTCACTGAGGATGAAATAGACCGCCGTGACCGGTATGACCGCCTCGACCGAATGCTGTACGACATTCAGGGTGATCTGGCGTCTCTCGCGCAATCGTTGGACGGGGTACCCGATTCTTTCCCCTATAACCTGGGATACGGGGAGGCTATGGAGGCGCTGCAAACAGCTCGTGGAATCCGTAGAGACGATGAACTGCAGCAGCGATCTCAGCGGTGGCGACAGGCATACTACCTCAAGAAGTCCCTACAAGAATTGTACTGCTTTATCGGTCAGGAGTATGAGCGGGAGGATGCTGAAAACACGGTTTACGGCCATCTGATGGTTCGTGCGTTTAAGGCGTTGCTCCGCGGAGTGTACTTCTTTGATCGTGCCGTTGCGATGGATGATGTTGGTGAACAACTCCAGCCACCGCATTACGTGCCCACATCGTACTTCGCTGAGGCAGGGGAGACGTTTTCCATCGTTCCTGAAGAGGAACACGACGAGGACGAAGAAGAAGACCGTGTCGATATCTTGTATGACCGTCGGTTTGTGAATAATGATGAGGACGGTGATGAAAATGACACACAGCGTACAGAAGCACCGCTGACTACGCTTCTCTTTGAATATGCACCATACATGGCGAAATATCTGGCAGACCAATCACTGCAGATGTTTAACCCGCCTGTTCAGGATGCTCCTCCAGAGGAAGAGGCGGATTACTACTTCGATGTTGCCGGTCTCAGTACGGAGCCTGGACAGAACGTGATCACGCCGAACACGCTGCCCGTAAAACGCGTCCGGGACTTTTCAGGTGATCGTGCCCAGTCGATCGTCCGGTACTGTACTGAGTCACTCTATGTGGCGCGTGATTTCTGGGACACTGGACCGCATGGAGGGGATACCATGGAATTTGGACAGCTTCATTCGGAGCCTCAGATCTCTACCGCCTTCAACGAGGATGTGCCAACAGAGGATGGGATCACTGTCACGTATATGTCCCCGGATGTCCGACTAGACGCTGTTGATCTGACCATCACTCCCGCAGATCCCATGGGCGATCCGACGACTGGGGGCAGCACCCCGTTTAATCCGGACCGGGATAACCAAGATGAGGTCTTGATCGAATTCGAACGACCGCTTGGGTTCTCACTCAGAACGCGAGGAGCGGTCTGGGATCTCAACGAGTTTATCGATGCGTTCCTCGAAGAAGAAGAATATCAGGTGTTCCGTGACAGATTTGACACCCAGAACCCGGACGGCGATCTGGAGACTGCAATCCATTACACCGCTGCCCATCTCTTGTTGGAGATCATCGCAGACGTGAGTGGCGTTAACCAGGCTCAATTATTGTACGGTATCAACCCGGAGAATCGGCAGGTCGCTGTATTCGAGTACGCTGAAGGTGGACAAGGTATCGTTGATCTCTTTGATGATGTCCGGGACCAGGCGGAGCACGAAAAGCTACTTCGGTCGATCAACCGAGTCGCATCTAATCCGCAGCTGATCAACGGTTATCTATGGACCGATCCGGAGTTCGTTTCCGCTGTCCAGAATGACAACTGGGATGCGGTTCGAGGCAGAATCGAGGACCGTGTCACCGTCGCTGTAGAGACCGTGGTCGACGACGTCGTTGAGATGGTCCGTAATACGGCTGATCGGGTCGGGGAATTTGCCAGAGATGCTGGTATCGATCCGGACAACGCGTACGACCTCCGACAAGACGTTGTCCACCGGCAGTTCGTTGACGGAGATCATGAACCGGCTGAGGATCTCATCGACGACCATGATCTGGACGTTACTGCTGAAAAGGTGCGGAATCTACTGGAAGAACCCGATGTCGATGGGTGTATCGAAAACCTCCACCAAGCTTACAGTATTGCTCCAGGAGACCAAAATGACGTACTGAGCTTTGCCGTTCTGGAGCCGCTGTATGAGCATCTGATCACACGGAAAGATGGCGATGAGTGGGGTGAAGACATACTCGACAACGAGGCGATGGCCGGAGCTCGAATCGATGGCACGAACATTTTCCATTCACTCTGACCTGATCGCCTCCTTCCTTGGGACGGCGTTCCTGAACGCAGAGCGGATCGCGATCGTCTCACCCTGGGTAAGTGACATCACTGTCCAGTTCCCGGAAACTGATCAGCTCTCTGAACGCCAATTGCAGCTATCTGAAGCAGTGCGGTTCTTTGACGTTGATGTCTGGTTCGTCGTCGATCCCGCACAAGACGATCACAATCGGCTTCGACCTGCTGCATTACTCCCTCGTGTCTCGGACGTGGCCTATATCAAAGAGGTTGAAAACCTTCATGCTAAAGCGATCGTGACAGACCAAGTACTGTATCAGGGCTCTGCAAACGTAACGTACCGCGGATTAAATATCAATATCGAGCTCTGTGATATTCGTGAAAACGAATGCGGGAGTATTAGCGGCTTTCTCGAGGATAGGCTTCAGATTGACCTCTAAAACCGACATCCGGCTTTTGGCCTCGATCGTGTTTATAAAACCGTGGTTCGTTCGGGAACCCAAACGGCTTAACCAACTGGTCTAATAAACCCACGCTATGGGAAAACGGCCTGAGATAGGGGCATACGCGGAGGAAGTCGAGGACTTCCACGCGGAACCCGACGATCTTGAAATCTTTGATCCGAATTTGGTCTTAGGGTATTTTCAACGCTTAGAACTGATCTTAGAGAAATGTCCTGTGAATATCTATGCGGCCTCGTCTCTTAAACATCCCTGGCCATATCGGTTGCAGAAGGCTGGGGAGTGTGCTCCGGCATCGTTCTGGCGGAGTCAGCACCGCATCTTGGATTCTAATATCACTGATCCACGGGTCACCAACGAGGATATCCTTGAGGAGGCGATACAGAAGGACGCGACAGCTGTTGTCGCCAAAGACTACCTGCCATTTCATCTCTATGACCGCAAATTTGACCTGGAAAAGCTGACGGGGGCAGCAAACCATACAGAGGCAACGACCCAAAGCATCCAGGAGTTTATCGACCTCCATGATCCGGACCGGCACCCACCGGCATATATCCCGCTGCAGCCTCCGTATGTCGATCATATACAAGATATCAGGGAAATCGTCGTCGACAGTCATCTCGAGGAGAGGTACATGCTTGGCGGGCTCAAAAATGCGAACCCTAAACGACGGATCAGCGAAGCTCAGGCCCTCCGAGACGAAATCGGTAGCGAGCCGGACCTCCACGGACTGGGCTGGGGGCTCTCGGATGCCCTTGTTGAATCACTCCGGCATAATCCGGACCTGATCGAGTCCGTCGATAACAGCGGTCCATCACAGGCCATTCTCAACGGTGGCCTGCTTGACAAGCACTGGCAAAAACAGCCATTTGGACTGGTCGAAGGACAGATGCGGAACTCGGTCGCAGGGGCATTCGAGTTCGGAATCCTCCTCCAGGCAACGCACCGGCTCACCAAGTACAATACCGAGTTTACCACCAACCAGAAAAGTATCAGCGACTACCAATAAAACGGGTCATGACGAAAACCTTGGCGCTTGTGGGCTGTGGAAGCGAAAAACGTGATACGCGGACGGAAGCGAAGTCACTCTATACCTCCACCTACTTCGCTAAAAAACGGCAGTGGGCCGAAGGATGCGATACCTGGCGTATCCTTTCTGCTGAACACGGGGTAGTTCACCCAGCCACTGTTTTAGAACCGTACGATACCGCGATGGCCGACCTGAGCAACGAGCAGGCCAACGAATGGGCCACAGATGTCATGGCCGATTTGCGCCCACTGCTCAGTAGTTTTGACGAAGTTGTCGTCCTCGCTGGCCGTGACTACTTTGACCCAATCAGTGACGAACTTCGCCAAGCAGCACCCACGGTACAGTGGCCGTTCCAAGGAAAGAGGCTGTTCGAACAGATGGAATGGCTCGAGCAAACCTCACCCCCAGATCAGTCAACACTCGAGTCGTTCGAGTGACACCCCATAGATATCGTTCTCTTTCTCTCAAAACAAAACCATGAGCGTATATAAGGGACTAGCCGGTTCTGGTTACCGTTGCCTATCCACTTATCTCAGAACCCCAGGTATGACTCCTGTATCTGTTGAATTCTCCGGATACACGGCGCAGTAGAGAACGTGGTAAGCTATAAGGTCTCGGGGTCGAAAGAGGAAACCATGTCAATACTGCTGGTACAGTCATGCTCAAAGTCTAAAAATCAGCCGGGAGAACCGGTTAAGGCCCTCGAATTATACTCGGGCTATTTCTTCAAAATTATCAAAAAATCGATACGGGACGGCAAGCTTCAGGATGAAATCGATATTTGCGTTCTCTCGGCCGAACACGGACTAATCGATACAACTGACGAAATCAGCTACTATGATCGACGTATGAACGCAGACCGGGCAGCTGAGATCCGGGATGACATCACGATGGAACTGCGATCACGAGTCGATGAGAACGATTATGACCATGTCATCTTCAATCTCGGATCTGCATATAGGGGTGCGATCGGAGATTTGTCTGACCTTCCGGCATCAGTCCAGTTTATTGAGGGAGATGGCATCGGATACAAAGGGCACACACTCAAGCAAATTATTCGGGGCGACTATTCGTCGCTTGAGATGGAGGTGAGGAATGCCACAGCTCAAGCAGACTGATCAGACTGCCTCGTTCCAAGTCGCTGCGACAGCTGGCGATGCCCGTGCCGGGACCCTCACTGTCAACGGTCAGTCACTCGACACTCCAACGTTTTTCCCCGTCCTGAGTTTCTATGGCGGTGGTACGAAATCCAGCGTCTTCGGCGGCGGCGTTCACAGGACGATAAAGGAGTTCATGCTCGGTAAGGAGGAGATCGGTGGCGGAACGTACGACGAATACTTCCGCGGAACGATGACCTCTGTTGCATCTCTCACTGACTACGGCATCAACCGGGAACGATTTGACGATTATGTCTCGGACCAAATCAAAGAACGAGAAACGTTTTCCGACTATAACGGCCTCATCTTCGTTGATTCTGGCGGATACAAATTCTTACATAACGATGGGCTTGACGGGAGTGATTTCGAGATAGAGATCGATCAACGGGAAGCGTTCCGCATCCAGAAGCAGCTCGGCGGCGATATCATCGTCAACCTTGATCGGCCGATCGCTCCCAGCGACACGTTCGACGAACGGCAACAGAAGGCTGAACGCACCGCCGAAAATGCGGTTGAGTTTGCACGTCTTACCCAGGATTATCCAGGAGCCCGGTACCTGACCGTCCATGGATATAACTATTCGATGCTCGACCGGTTCTTCGACCACGTGCAATCCCAGTTCGGGAATATTGATATTTCTACCCTGTTTGACGGGATCGCTCTCGGCAGCCTTGTCCCGAAGAAAGATGACAAAGCAGCATTGATCACCGCGGTCATGGACTGTGTCGAAATCATGGAGGAACGCGGGCTTGCTGATCTTCCACTCCACGTACTGGGCATTGGCAGTGGATCGATCCCGCTCCTTGTCGCTGCCGGCGCCGACACGTTCGACTCAACGACCTATCTCCTGAACGCTATCAACGAGAAGTATGCCGTGGGTTTGACCGAGCATATTCCGCTGGACGAAGTCGATTTCACCCAGTGTGACTGTGCCGTGTGCTCGGACCCGATGCTAGTCAACTGGATGCAGGGGAACACTGAATACCAGAAAGATGTTCTCGGCCCGGTCGCTATGCACAATCTTATCATCCACAGACAGGAGGTGCAAGAACTCCGGCAGCGGATCAAGCAGCACGGCACGGAACCGGTTATCGACTACCTTGACGAGACCGTGGGCCGGAATGATTCAATCCGCAAACAGACGCATCGCGTTGTCAACGAAGCGCTCGGAGGGTATTTCTAACAATGAAACAACACCCGGAAGTCAACGAAGTACAGGAGTTTCTTGAGATTGCCAGCGATTTCGAGGATCCCCTCGAGATCATCCGTGAATCACTATCAAATGCGTACGATGCCGGTGCGACAGAGGTCGTGATAACGATCCGCGACACTGCCGCAGGCTCCGACATCATCATCGAAGACGACGGGCACGGCATGTCCCGGGACGATCTCAAGTCCTTCTTCGACCTCGGGAACTCCCGGAAGACCGACTCGATCGGCCACAAAGGCCACGGAACAAAAATCTTCTACAAGAGCGACCGTATTGTCGTTGACACCGCGCACAACGGCTCAAACTACCACGCGGTCATGGACCAGCCCTGGGAGAAACTTAATGAGAAAACACTACCAGAATACGAGGTCACAGAAACAGAAACCCGCCCAGGCAATACTGGGACCCGTATCCAAATCAGTGGTTTCCGGTCCGGTGAAGGATTTGATCCAGAATCGCTGACGTACGACAAGATCCACCACTACCTGAAGTGGAAGACCATTGCCGGATCGACAGCACACTATTTCGACGACGATCAGCGCAAGATGGATATCGTGGTCGACCTCGATGAGGAGATTGACGATTCCCAAGAGCAGCTTGTCACGACCAACCAGCTTACATTCCCCAGCGAGCAGCTAGAACCAGACAACAGTGATTTCCCCGCCACCCGAATGTGTAAGCACTATCCGGCGCGTGAAATCGAATTCGAGCATGATGGAGGGACATCAACTGTGGAAATCGTCGGTATGGTTGGCGGTAAAGAGGCCCGCAATGAACTCCCTACCTACGGACGGCACTCCGTCCAATTTGGTGTCTGGCTTGCAAAGGACCATATCAAGGTCGAACAGGTCAATGAAGTGCTGTCCCATGACAACGAGTTTATCCACTTCTTCTTCATCGCCAACTGCCAAGACCTCGAACTCTCGGCAAACCGAGGAAAGGTCCGGAACAAGGCGAGTTCACTGTATAAAGAACTGAAACAGGAACTCAAACACTATCTGACGAAGGTGGCAGAAGATCCCTGGTTCAAGGAAGACTATCTAGAAACACGCAAACGCGCACAGCTACGGCGACGCGCACAGTCCCAGACAACGTCACTTGAAGAACGACTGGAGTCCATTGATACCAACGACCGGTTCAAGCCGACCAATCGGTCGGAGGTCCTGCTGGCACTCGAACGCTCGAACAACGAGGCGGACAACAGTATCACCGTAAAAGAGTACAAAGCAGACCATGAGGTCCCGGCAATCCTGCTGGACGATGGCACGCTGCGTCCCAGTCACGTATACGTCGAACTCACCGAGCATTTCGAAGACGACTATCCGCTCGGTTCAGCCGACACGATTCTGTGCTGGAGCTACGGTGATATCGATATCCTGCGAGAATATGAACGGAACGGATACCACGGCGGTGACGTGGAAATCAATCTTCAAGACAACCAAATCATCTACCACCATGAGAACCGTCACACCGTGGACATCATCACGGTCTCTGACCGGTTGGCCGCACTGGAGCACCAACCACTCCCATCACTGGATTAGGACGGTGACCGTTGCCTCTTAGGCAGGGAAATCGGGACTGTCTGCTACCACAATATTAACGTGGAGATGACACGGGTGTAGGGACATGGAAAGCTCAGACGAAACACCACTTTGCGGTACTCGCGTTTTCCTGTATCCTGGTGACCCGGACGGGACAGGGATCATCGACTATGATCCCACCGATTACCGGGAGATCTATCAGGATCTGGACTTCGTGGACAGTACCCAGTTTATCCGCTCTCTCGAGCAAGATATCAAGCTGAAAAACCGGTCTCTCCTCCGCGTGACCGACGGGGAACGGTTTGAAGTCCCGGAATACCAGCGAAATTTCTCGTGGGAGGAAGAACAGCACGAGGAACTCTGGGATACGTTACTGTCAATTCTGACGCTGAAACCGAAATCTGGCGAACTCCCGGTGGACACCTACTTCGGCACTGTGTATATTGCTCGGTCCGCCCAGGGAGAAGTCTATGAGATCATCGACGGCCAGCAACGACTCTCCACGGTCTCTATCCTGCTGAAGAACATCAAGGACCACCTCGAAGAGAAGCGGACGAAGGTTGACGGGCAGCTCCAGGCGTACGCCGAACATATATGCGAGGAATACCTTGACGAATTGCTGTACCGGCGGAAAGGCCCGACGGAGACACCGTTCCTAGAACTCAACGACCACGACGACAGCATCTACGAGCTGCTGTTTCAGGACCCGGAGAAAAAGGTTCAGACCCTGAAGGCGATGGACCAGTACGACGGCCGCAAGCAGAATGCCATCCGTCTCCGGGACCTCTTCGACGAGGTTGGTATCCCCGAAGAGGTCTACGAAGAGGACGAGGAGCTGGCTGACACCGATCTACTGGAATCGTTCCGGTACTTTGGTGACTCCCACCGCCGACTCGTGCGGACCGACGAATACTACGATGCGAAAGTCGCAGAGTTCGCAGACCGAGAGGAGTTCGACACGGCCGAGAAGGAGGTCAAGGCCCTGCTTAACCTCGCACATTTCACGCTGCGGTCTCTCCGCGTTTCCGAGTGTATCTTCCAGACTGATAACCAGGAACTTCGGATCGAGGTCTTCCAGTCGCTGAATGACCGTGGTGTTGAGCTCTCCAGTATGGACAAGGTCCGGGCCCGTATCGTCGGCCGGTTCCAGGGCGAATCTGACAGCGACAAGCAGATCGCCCGCTGGGAGAACGTGGTCCAGATGTTCGGCGGTGACGCAGACGCCGTTGAAGACTTCCTTGCCCATTACCTGGCTGCGACCGAGAAATCGTTTGACACCGTGACTGATGCCCGCAGTAACATGCTGGAAGCGTTCCGGCTGAAACAGATCGGTCGCCGTGATATCAAGTCACGGCTGGCAAGCCCTGGGCAGGCCCGAGACTTCCTCGAGGAACTGGAGAACTACGCAGGCCGGTACCGGGAAATCGTGACCGCGGACCTGACCGATGACGACACTGAATTAAAAAAGGAGTACCGGGAAGAGTGCGAAGCCATCCTCCAACGGCTCAACAAGCTGGGAACAACACAGTGGCGGCCGTTCGTCATGTATGTCTACCAGGCCGTGACCGAGGCTCCCGGGAAGGATGCGTTCCTGCGCGACATCCTGAAAACGGTCGAGAACATCACGTTCCGTGTCGCGATTTCCGATCTCGTGGCGACCGTCGTCGATGATACCTATCCGAAAACCTGCCAAGCGTTCCGGGAGCTCGAACAGTCCGGGAACCAGTTCGACACTGAGCAGATCAGTGCAACACTGGTCGATAACATCGATAGTTCGGCACGGCAGCTCTTTGGCGAGTCGTTCATCGATATCCTTGTCACCAGTGAAAACTGGCGGAACAACCAGACGAAGCAATTGTTCCTGAAGATCGCGGACGAGGATTTCCGGAGACGGAACCAGACCGGGATCACGAAGTCCGAACTAAGTGAGGATCCGAGCGAGGTCCACATTGAGCACATCCTCCCCATCTCGTACTTCCTCCCCGGCAAAGAGAACCCGTATGCATGGCTGGAGTGCTTCTTCGATAACGGGAAGCGCAACATGATCGAAACACAGATCGATTATCTGCGTACACGGGATGCCCACCTTCTCTCCTCTGACGATCCCGGCTACGATGAGATCGAGCAGATCATCGAGGGAATCGAGGAACGGTTTGTCCGCGACCTAGGGAACATGATGCTCCTCGACGAAGAGGTCAACAAACCGATCAAGAACCGGCTGTTCTCGGTGAAGCTCCGAGAATACCACCTCCGGCACAGCAAGGACATGGACAACCTCGTCAACCAGTACTTCTCGACCGCCGATAACGTCTCGACCGACAAACTCGAGGAGCTTCTCGGGTTGGAGCTGCCAGAGGATGAAACTCAGTTCGGAGACGTCCATCCCACGGTCCAGTACTTCAACGAGTGGTGGACCTACGAACAGTTGATCGACCGGAAAGCGCAGCTCATCACCGCCATACTGGAATCATTGAAGTTCCGTACGGAAGATGATGAATTCGAACCGTACATGGACGATATCGAAGACTACGTAGGAGAGGATATTGAGAAACGGCTGGCAGTGCTGACCGCGTAATAGAGAGACGGAATTCGGCTATTCGGTCCAGTCGGAAAGATCTGCAGAAGCCTCCTCGGGTTCCACGCCGAGGAATTCAGATACGTTCTCATGGAAAATACGCTGGTGTGCATAGAGCGTTTTCTTTGTGGCCTCACTGTGGCCGGCCAGTTTGATCGTGTCGACCATCCGCAGCAAGTGCTCCAGTTTCTGCTTTGACCGGTTGTACGGCTCTGACCGGAACTCTCGTTCCTCCTCGGACACTAGTTCAACCGTTCCGTCCGGATGCTCAAGGTTCAGGTCGACGGAACCGCTCGGCGACGTGATTTCGTCGTCAAAATTCAAATACGGTTGGTGCGTAGACAGCAGTTTCTGTTCGGCACGGTCTGTCTCAGACGTTTCCCACCAGTCCACGTAGGAAATATCCCAAATATCTAGTCGGCCGTAACTGACCACGCTGGAATCCTGCCGGACAAAGTGCTGTCTGAGGCGGCTCCGGAGTTTACTGGACTTTCCTGCATAGGCGGCTTTGCCATCAAGATCAAACATACAGTAGACACCCGGGGTTCCGGTTGGAACCGATTTGAGGTTCTCAGAAATCATCTTCTGGGAGGAGTTCCGGCATACTACCGGTTAAATCCCCTACTCTTTCTCTATATATTCAGTCCACTGTTCCAACAGGTCATACGCCGGATGCTTGTATAGAACCTCGTCACACGATTTGCAGGCTGTGTACAGGCATCCTTTCTGGTCCCAGTAATCGGTGCGCTGGATCACTGCGTCCTCATGGTGGCCGTAGTGCCCGCCCTCGTACCGCATATGATCGAACTCGGTGCCTTGGCACTCAGGACACGGCTCGAGCAACCCTTCCCAATCATCCCGAGACACGTACTCGACGTCCAGGGTATCGTCAGAGGTAAGATGCAACTCGTACGTTTCAGTGAAGTCGTTCCCGTCGTCTGAGCCGATCGTGGTTCACCTGTCTGTTTCGTCGTGTTCGATGTGATCGCCGCGGAGGATGCGTTCTTCCTGGATATCGGCGCTGCTGTTGATGGCATGCAGGTACTGGGCGGCCTCGAGCAGCATCGCGATCTGGACCGCATTGTACTCCTGCTGCAATCCTTTGAGTAGATCGGTAGCGGCCTGTACAAGATTCGGCCGTTCTTCGTCTGCCACGGGAAAATCACCGGGAGAACCTGTACCCGTGGAGGCTTTTAACCGGATAGGCGGTTTCCATGCAACCGGTCAGATAGAATCGGCACCGGGTTACGCAACCCCCTCAAGCACTATTGCTACGGAAAGACTTTCTACAGTCAAATGTCGTCATGAGACACCCAGAGCCAGGAAAAACCTTCCTCGGGGTAATCGGTCGAATCAGCAATAATGGTAATGGGATGATCGCAGACCATGAGATCAATATCGGTCCTGCATCTAATGCTGATGTCGGGAAAGCGGTAGAGGTGGATAGGGAAAGCGGTGAATATACGATCCGAGAGGAGATCCCTGAGGACACAGCCAAAGAATTACTGAAAAGACATGTTGATAGGAAGACCCCCTCGTCATTTAATCCGTTGCGATCACAGGGCGATCTTCAAGGAGAAGCAATAACGGTTGTTCCTAAAGAAACTCTCTATGAGGACGGCCTCTACTATGAAAATACAGGCGTTCCGGTTGCCAATGCTGAAGGAAGGACGATCTTCGCTATAGGGGCTAACGTCGGTGAGGAAGTCAAGATCGAAGTTGAAAGTTCGAGTCCGTTATACGCGATCGGTGAAGTGGTTTCAGCTGCTGTTGATGTGGAGTCAGATACGGGGTCGGCTGATTCCGATGAGGAGTCATCAGCGTCTACCCTCAACACGTTACGAGAAAAAGCCGAGGAGGACGCTGTTGATGAAGTGCCCGAAGATGCGGAAGTGAATCGGAGTTCAACAGAGCAATACACGCGGTCGTTGTGGGTGAAGCGATACGTCAAAGAACGGGCTGGGGGCCGATGCGAGGGTTGTGGAGAACCGGCGCCGTTCACTAGCAAAACGGGAGAACCATACCTACACGCCCATCACGTTCATGAATTGAGCAATGGTGGATCTGATACGCCTGATACCGTGATCGCTCTTTGTCCGAACTGCCATTACCGTATCCACCACGGTGACGACGGCGACGAATACAATGAAGACCTGCTCGAAATCGTTCAAGAGATTGAGGGAGATGACTAGGGTTTCTTGTCTTCGAAATCTATGACGCAGGTTTCGTCCTGCGTTTCCACCTTCAGCAGTTGATCCACATCGGCATCGTTCAATCCGTGCAGCCACCGGACCGTCATTGGCTCCGAGATTTGGTTTCCGCAGCAATCGCAGTAGGCTGCGTCAATCCGCATACTCCACGAGACCAGCGGGAGTCGGTATCCATCAACGGATGTTCTGAAATCGCCGTTTGCCAGCGTCAAATCGCGGCCGGGAACTGTGTGGACCGTGGATGCATCCATTCAACTATCATCCTCCGAAGGGTTGTGTAGGAATTTTGGTCGGGCGTTGTCCAGCCCGTATGCAACCAAAGTAACCACAATCAGCGGGATGGCCAGTATCAACAGGATCACCACCGCCAGCAACACGATGATCACGTACGGAATCGCCGTTATGCCAACGATTGTCTGCAGTACAGGGTTGTCAATCTCTTCACCCAAACCGCTGATTTTCACCTCATATCACCCGCTGTAGGTTCGTCTCGGAAATCTTGTAGTAGGTAGTTCAGCAGGTTGATTGTGAACTGGATTTCATGGCTCTCATGCGGTGACTGGTACATGACCAGCGGCCAGCTAGCATAGTCGTGCTCGCAATCCAATTCGTCATATTCCAGTGGATCATCGATATGGTTACCATGCCGTGTTATGTCTCGTTCCTGGCACTCAGCGCAGACACGAATCTCGTACACATTATCCTCTCTGTAGATCTCCATTGACTCCTCCAGGAAGTCAACCATGTCCTCAATCTCCTGCTCGCTCATCATCGCTCTAGTTCCCTCGGATCTCTTCAACCGCGTCTTCCAACTGCTCAATAAGTTTCTCTGCCTCCTCCGCATCCAGGTAGTGATCGCACGTAATCATCCCGGACGGGCCACGCGCATCCATCAACCGTACCTGCTTTCCGTCAACTTCAGCTTCCAGCGTTCTCACCCTCTTTTACCGGCATGTGCGGTAACTGCACTACCCGCCCACAGCCAGCACAGTAGTATTCCTCATCGTTTACCAGCGGATCTCGCCAGCGTGAGATAACGATATGAAACTCTTTGCTTCCACACTCACTGCAGGAGACCATCCCCTCATAGTTGTCAATCCGTACACCGTCTGATCCTATTTCCATTCTACTCGTCGCACCTCGTTTTCTGTCCGGAAACTCCGAGTTCGTTTTTTAGGTCAGCTATTACATCCTCTACATCCCTGAAACTCAGTCCACGATCGCCGCGAATATCCCGTCGTTCAATCTCTTCTTCCATCTCGTCTAATCGTTCGCGGAGGTCTTCGCCTGCATAGAGTTTGACGCGGTGCAGCTCATCCTTGCTTCCTCGTTCATCAGGTCCTCTATGAGCTGGACAGCCGTCTTCTCCCCATCCGACAAACGTATGGCCGCATTCTTCGCACCGCCACGCAAATTCCATGGCTGGTTCTATTTCGTCACTCAGTGCTATCACCCTCAGTTTCCGCTCCGATCTCTACCTATTGACTAGGTAGGACGGTTTCGAAGTTCTCGTGTTTAGCGTATGGATCTGCCCAACAATCGTCTTCATGGATCGCTTCTCTATCATCAAGGAACTCGTCTATGTTGGTGCATCGCCGGAACACAATATGTGCGACAGCGTTGCTGTAATCGTCAAAAAGTGGGTATCCAGTGTTACGTGATGCGACTTTGAAGTCGAATATGTCGACCTCCTCCGATCCAAGTAGTTTCTTGGCCTCAACTAGGCCCTCGACATCGATTGCGGACGGTCCAAGGACCTCAATGAGCAGAATGATATTATTCTCCTGCCCAGGTCCCTCAACCCAATTCCATCTATCAATCACCGATGCGCCACCCTCGGTGCATTTTTCAACAAGTTCACGTCCGAACTGGATGATGAATCCGTCCTCGATCACTGACTGCCAGTTTTCCGCAGTCACATTCCGTGTCTCTGGTTCGGGTTCTGGAACATCTGTATCACCCATCACTCTCACCCTGCGATTTCTCTGCGGAAACTGCATCTCTCGCTTCCTGAATGATATTCTGACCGCCTTTCCGCTGGTCCTCAGTCAATAGTCCCTCGTTCTGCATCGTGAACAGCATGTCCTCAGTAACCTCTGCCAGCTTCATCACCGCAGTTTCTATCTGTTCCTCACTCACCGCTACCACCTTTCTCGCCTTGGTAGTGTTCACATTCAGGATTCCAGCATTCCAGTTCCTCTGTCCACGGATTCCAGTATAGACGTTCATTGCATCCCTGATTACACCTGAATGCTGCTTCCGGCACTGCTGCCGAGTTTAACGGTGACATCTCCGGCGGCTGTAAATAATCTGGCTTATTGCTCAGTGCTATCACCCTCCTCTTTCTCGCGGATATTTACGACGCGTCTTGCGATCGCCTCTGACAGCGTTTGTGCATCCCCATACCAGATCGTGTCATCCGGCAGCCGATCGTCATCTGCCTCCTGGATGACCTCACCGATCTCCTGAACTAGTTCGTGCTCATCATGCTCCATCGTCGTCACCTGTGTTGTTCCGGAGTTAGAGCCGGATCTTGTGATCGGACCAGAGGGTGAGCCGGTTGTTCAGTTCTTTCCTGTCCACCTTTCCTTGGTCGTGGAGTTCTTCGAGGTCGTCGGCGACGGTCTTCCAGTGGACGCCGAGTTGGTCGGCGATCGTGTTTGTGGAGACTGGTCGTTCCTCGTTCTCGAGTATCTGCAGGATTCGCTGTTTGCGGCTCACCGCCTCACCACTGAGAACGTTCTCACACCTGAACTTTTTATACCACACCCCTGTTGACCACGGAGTTCACACTTCCTACAAGCTACACCGATTCCCCTTCTTTTCCGTGACTAGAGAAAATCGGATCGGATAACGACAACTCCAGAAAATTCTGCGGCCTATGCACCTCCTCAAGAGCCTCAAACAACGGTCTCAACAGATCACGCACAACGGTGAATGCAGGCGTATCAGCATACAGCTTCACGTACTCGATGCACAGACCAGCCAATAAATCCAATCCCCACTCCAGGACCTGCCGCTCCTCGTCTTCTACATGCTCACCGTCTAGACGCGCCCCAACAATTCGGTGCGGATGTGCGCTACGATTACTGAGAAAGTTAAATGTCTGTAAGCCGTCATCAAATTCCTTGTAATTCTGCTTTTCCTCCCGGATCATCTCATAGAACCGGTCCACCGAAACCACGCGATGCCGACTCAACAACGACATATCCTCGACTTCCTCCCGGACTTCCGCCATCTGCCGCGAATGGATCTGTGATGCCTCAATCTTGTGTTCGTTCAGGTGTTTCACCAAGAGATACGTCTCCATCAAATATCGGACATCCCGATACGCCGAATCATACCGCCGATGCTTAACGGAGATATACAGAGATTCCAACGCATTTACGCCCTTAATCACGAAAATATCCTGGAACTCATGGCGAGAATCAATATACGACGAGTACCGACGATTCACCGTGGAAACAGCAGTGTCTAGACGCGAGATTCCGGCCAGCAAGTGGTTGACAAGTTCATTATTCGAATGTTCGGACGTATATTCTTCTTTCTCTTGTAGCAGGTCGTGTTCATAGGCCTGTGCCTCACAATCTATGTCCATACGTTTACTCGCCTCCGTTACGACAGTCCTCAACCGCCTCAGCAGACCTGTTCAGTGCATCCTCACCCTTCTCAATGATATTGCCGCCACCGCCCAAGATCCCACCACCGTCACCGCTGTCACCACTGTCGCCATCACTCGACTCGAGTACGGCATCACGGCATGCCGTGGCATCATCAGCTACTGTATCCAGCGCATCAGACGCGACCGATGAATCCACGTCTTCCAGCATACTGTCCACATCGGTATCGTGTTCATCCGCTATCGCCTCCAGGTCTTCCCAATCCAACTTGGTTCCCATCTCCTCCGCCTGCCGTAGCAGGTTCGACGTCCCGGTCACCATCGATGCACGCATGGTCACGTGTACCTCGCTCATCGCAAGCGCCCAGCACCGGTCACCGCACATATACCGCAATCGGTACAGCCCGAGTTGACTCGCCTTGTTCGCCGTGAGCCGTGTGCCAACGAACGCCGGCTGGTAAAACGCGCCCGTCGAGATCAACGCCGCATCCACCCCGAACATCAACGTGGCAAACTGGTAGTCCTGGATCGCTGCATCCGTCCGCTCCTCCGAGGCAGCACACGCCGCCTCACTCATCTGATTGTAACTTCCGAGCAACGGCGCATACTTCGTCACATCACCGGTCCCACTTCGGATATCCTCAAACGGTTCGACCGGGACCTGCCCATTGAACTCGTTCGCGATCTGCGCTCCGTAATGCGCCCGCCGCACCGTGTCACCCATGTCTGACCCGTTCTCTTCGAGCGCAGACGTGTTCACCCGACTGCTGTAGTTTTCTTCAAACCCGCAGTGCTCGTCCGCCGTCTCAAGGAACAGGTCGCGGCGTTCGGACTCGTTCTCCGGCAGTTCATCGTAGAACCCAACGACCAGGGCCTCCACCTGCTCCTGCTCAGAGCTGTTCAATCCGGCCGCACCCGACCCTTTCTCGTCACTGTACTCCGTCAGATTCTGGCCCGGCTCCGGCCCGTAGTCCGAATCAATCGTATCATCAGAGTTATCGTCCTCTTCCGCTTCGGTCGTCACCACTGTCGGTTCCTGCGGCTCAGACTCGACCCCGTTCCCCGGATCACTGCCCGTGCTGCATCCGGCAAGAACCAGCATCGCTGCCACCACGATAACAGCCGCTTGTGTTCTGGTCTTTTTCTGGTTGAACACGGATGATTGCAAACCTCGACTATATGCTACAGAAGTAATTCCTGTAACAAGATAGGTCTACCGCTCGAACCGCTATACCGCTATCAACTGAGTACCCACAGCAGGGTGACCGGAAGAACAGTGATCGATCGTGGGACGTGTTTCAGGCTCACCGGATTGTTCGGAACTGACACCGAACAATGACGGCTGCTCCAGAGCTCGATCAGAACCAGAGTGCGATAGAGAGCGGTTATGGATACGAGACAAAGGCTTTCAATCGTCCCGATTCGAGACCGCAACTCTTGCAGTACCAAATACTGGTGTATCTGTTGCTGCTCGAGTCATTCGATTTCTCTCCGATACGCCCGGAACCGCAACTCGGACAACGCTTCTTTGCCATACTTCATCCGCTGATTGGAGCTGGTCGTACGTAATGTGAGCGTGGTGAGCCATCACCGTGGCTATCCGCCACCACCGTGGTGTTTCCCACCGATCAATCAGAAGACGAGAAAGACACAGTGTAATTAGCTTTAATCGAGTCGGCGCTGTCGTTCTGCCCAAAACATAAGTTCATCACGCATCTCGTCCGGAACATCTCCAAAGAGACAACCAAATCGGTTCCCCAAGTTCTGCCAGCTTAGACGCTTGAAAGTGCCCTCACTATACGCCCCATCTTCTAGTGCATCTTCCCAGCCCTGGTGAAATGTACGTTCACGGCTACTGTCGAGTGGCTTTCGATCATCCTTTTCGTACATCAGGATAGTGTCAGGTGACACCATGTGCCGAACACCATGTTAGCTACAATAAAACCTTCTCTGAACCCATCAAATTGCAACGGGAGCTATCCTAGTTTCGTGAAAGATGGCAAGAATGAGTAGTTTCATAGCGATGCTCTTAATGTGAGAATCTATGAAGATATTACACAAGCCGATTCTTGGAATTTCGATCGGCGATTGGGTAGTTTCAGTCCTCATATTCATCAGCAGCATTATCGCCTTCTACGGGTCACGCGCTGCACTAGTGTTTTTAATTCTTCTACTGTTCGTTCGGTTGGTATGGGCTCGCCGCCGTCGAGCACAGTTAGAACAACTTCAGGAACAGGTTGACCGAATCGATGACGGGAATTTCTCGGGCACAATAACAGAAGGACGGTCGCTCTGACTCCTCTGCCGAAAGCAGGTTCGTGTAAAAAGATTCGTTCTGTGCCGTGTTAATCGACGGTGGACAGTTTGATCTCTTCGTCTTCCCACGTGGGATCTTGGTCAAGGGTGGTGGTCCCTTCAAGGAAGGCGTCTACATGCTTGGCTTCAAGTTCCACGGTTGCCCTTCCAAGATTGTAGTCCTCAACGATGATCACACCGTCCGTATCGTAGATGTGGACGATGACGTCTTCCTCTAACTCAAGGATATCACCGACGTGTTCCTCCCGCTCTTTTTGATAAATGGATTCAAGGCTTCTCTCGATTGCCTCGAATCGAGCAATACCGATCTCATCGTGTTCCCATCCCATCATCCTGCGGTTCCCGCGTTCGTTCGAAACCTCCCACAGGTCAAACTCGACAAGCTCAAGGGACAACTGGTCGCGCTTTCCCTGGGCCAAATTGTGTGGCATGGGCCAACGTCCAACACGGAGCGTACTAAATGAAATAGGCGATGAAATGACTGGTCCGAACACCAGACTTCCCTAGACACACCTCCGAATTGTATCTCCAAGTAGGGCGCTACTGGCATCAAGCTGTTCCCGATCTCCGGCTAGGACTATCGTGTCACCACCGGAAACGACGTAGAATGGCGTTCAAACCGTGCCAAGAAGAAAAAGAAAGGAAACAGGGAGAGAAGCTTACTTCTCTATGATACGATGCGATGGTTCTTGACCGCACCATCCGGTCGATCCGGAGGCTCCTCGCCCTCTGGTTTCACCACGTATCCCTCGAACCGGTTATGCTGGAACCAGTTCACGTGCGTTACCGGGTCCTGCTTGTTGTCCCACTGTACACGTCCCGGTCTTGCTACTGCCTCTAGGTCGAACACGGCATCACACTCCACGCACTTGATGTACCGGACCACGTCGTGTTCGCGGCACTCGTGGACACTGCCGACGATCTCCGGTTGCTGACTGTCTGGGAGGTCACCGGTGACCAAGGAAACATACGACTGCTGTGCGCCGACAAGGTCCGCGATCTCCTCCTGTGACCGGTCTGTTCGGTAGTGCAGGAGTTTGATCAGGTCGGCCTTGGACAGTTCCTTGATCGGGATGTCGTCCGGCAGGACATCCGTGATGTCGTCCGTCACTTCGTCTTCAACCGGCTTCTCCCAGTTTCCGGTCTCAGTTGCGGTAAACGTGGCATCGTTGAGGTCCTCTTCTTCGGCTGACACCGGTGCAACATCGTCCAAGTCCTGTTCGCCATCTATCTCCGTTTCATCGTTGCGGACGATATCTGCATCACTGCGTCCTTCTGGTGCGTCCCGGACCGGTTCACCCATTTTTCGGTTCGTGTCAGTGTCGTCGCTGTGTTCCTCGGTGATGTGGGTCTCGAGCGCGGCGTCCGCTTCATCCGTGTCCTGGAACTCTTTACAGTAGTCGCAGTCTGGACAGTCGGCTACGTAGTCCGGGTGGATTTCGACACCATCAGTTGCTTCGTCGGCCTCGTCGTCGGTCTCGTCTTCGATGGTGGGTTTCTCACCGCGGTAGTACAGTTTGCGGTTCCCCGGCCTGTTCGGGTCTTGCATGTCCTCAAGTTCGAGATCTGTCTCGTTCCGGAGGTTGGAGATGTATGCCTTGTTACTGGCTGTCACGTCCTCTGCTTCTTTGTCGAACGCGATCGCTGCAAGCTCTTCAGACGTGTATGGCGTGTTCTCCTCAAGTTCGTTGTCAAGTCGCCTGTAGCGCCGTTCAAAGGCTGTCAGTTCCTCTTCCTCGTCCGTAGCGCTGTCTTTCTCTTCTCCGTCGGGTCTGATCCGATACTGTTTCCGTCGTCCGTCGGCCGGATCACGGCGTGACTCGATTTGGGCATCCAAGTCCGGATGATTGTGCCGTTGCTTGTGGAACTTTTCGCGGACAGCGTACGACGGATCAGATTGGCTGGTGACTTCCTGAGCGATCTCGTGTGTGGTCATCCAGCCGTTGTCCTGCATCGCGGTGAGAACGTTCTCAGGTGTCCACGTAATGGTGTCTACCCCTGATCCCGGGCAGTCATGGTACTTCGGTTGTGTCTTGACCGGTGCATCGAACTCTTGACCGCAGTTGCTGCACGTATACGTTGTCTCGGAGTTATCCTCGTCCGCAGCTTCATGATCGTCTTCGCGGTCGGCCGGATCAGTACGGTAGACTTTGATAGTTCCCTCATACTGGTTTTCCTCGAGGCTGAATCCGGCACCGCTCAACGCAGCTTTCACAGTATGGAGTTCGTCGGTCGCTGCCGATTCCTTGATGTTGCAGACGATGAGCGGGTCCTGTCCGTGGTTGCCGTCGCTCATTGGTTGTCGCCTCGGGCAGGCCGTACATCGGTAACGGAGCCACCACGCTGAAAGAGCCGGCCGACGTCTTCCTGGTGCTGTGAGTCGGTCGCGTTGGAATAGACAATGGCATCGGTCAGCACCATGTTGACGTGACGATCAAAGGCCTGGAGTGTGCCGTTGACCACGCTGCCATCGTGCCGGACGACCTCAACTGTGTTTCCGACGTATTCTTTCAGTAGATTGAACGGCTTCTCGTATCCGTTACTCATCGGTCTTGTCCTCCTCGTAGCCGAACTCATCAAGCAGCGCGTCACGCCAGGAGCGGTCGCCTTTCACCTGTTTGAGGAATTCAAATTCGTCATTTTCAACTGTTACACGTATATCTCGTACCACGGAGTGTTCCCCTCCGTATCACAATTATCAGAAAATCTTTAATATGTGTGTGCGAGTGTGCCACACTTACGGTCCGAACGTTCGGACCTGGTTTACTCCTCGCGGAGATCGGGATACCGGTAGTAAGAGTAGTCCTCCAGCGGTGGCTCCTCGAACACAATCACCCAACCGATCAGCGGCGTCCCCAACGCCTCTGTGACCACATCACTGTCCTCGAACGTGTCCCACTCCCCGTTCTGGTGTACAGCGCCCGGCGGCACATCGTCCGGCACTCTGTGCAACCCTTCCCGGATATCTCCGAACGTCTGCTGTACCCCGACCAAATTCATGACTGAGTATACCCGAACCTCGTACGCCTCCTTCACCCCCGACATACGCCAGTATACGGCCGCAACTCGCAAGAAACTATAGGCTCACATCTCGATATCTACCCCTATCTATTATCACACTGTCCAATGAGAGAACCAGTATGAACTGCGACTGGTGGCAGCCATGCGTCCGCAACGCCACCACCCAGCTCACGGTCCAAGACACCGAAGACGGGTCGCAGCAGACACAGCACTACTGTCCAGCACACTTCCAGATGCGACTGGCGGAAATCCAGGACAGCGACCACCTCATACTCCTCCGGTCTACCGACGCCGAAGCCTCATTGTAGACCAGCCACCCGTCACTACACCTGAATTTCTCGCAACTGTTTAGCCGCTGGCCTTGCTATACCCTCACAGGGAGAATGAACGTATTCATCCAGTTGCTTGGATGGTTGCTGTTAGCGCTTACCTTCATCGGGAGCTTCCGGCTATCCCGGTACCTGGCCCGGTCCGACGATGCTGTCCTGTATCCCGGACTGATCGCGTCCACCGTCACCGCTGTCTTCATCATCATCGTCGACGTCGTGATCCTCGTCACTGGCGTACTGGCCATCACCCTACCCACGCTCTGGGCAGTGCAGCGATTCACCGGGTACGACCCCTCTATCGATCTGTCCATGCCAGATATCCTCGCCCGCGGTACCGAGACGGAGCCTGACACGGACCACGGAACCCATCCGAACCCGGAGTCGGGTGGGCGACCGTTGCTCGATGTCGTCGGCCACCTCCAGAACAGATACGACCATATGGTACCGGACTGGCTCGGACAACAGTCGGACGAGATGGAACCGATCGATATCGTAGAACTCGAGGACGACGACTACTGGGAAGACGATGACTGAACTCTCACACCCGGTCACAATCCACCAATTGATCGACCTAGCCGGTGGGATCATTCTCCTCGCCGCCGCGTACTACGCACTGCAGGCACGACGCTCGGAACACGAGGAGTATCGTCGGGCGTACGGCCGGGCAGTCGCACAGTGTACCGCTCTCTTCCTCATTCTCGCCTACACCGCGTTCGTCCTGTACCCGGAATCACGGGCATGGCCGGTCCAGACCGGATACCACCTGTACCATTTCTTCACCGAACTGGAGACGGTGCCGGCGAAAGCGGACGTCCACCTTACCGATTACTATCTCGTCCTGTTGCGGCAGATCGGGTATGCTACGGGTGCATCCCCCAGTCCGATGCCCAGTGTCCTCGGCATGGTCGAAGGCGGCGTCAGAAGTATTGGCCTCGTCGTCTACAGTGTTGTGTTCACGCTGGTGTCGCTCGGTGCGCAAGTTCCCAGCCGGATCGTCGGCGGCGTACAGAACGCGCTCGATTAGAAATGGACGGCGTGGACAGGTATAGTCCATGGCACCGCATAGGAGCAAGATTCTCGGATTTAGAGCGTGACACGTTATACATGGCCACACAGCGGAATCGGACACTGATCATCTTGAAGCCGGACGCGGTGAAGCGGAATATCATCGGAACGGTTCTGGCCGAGATCGAATCCGCGGGTCTGGAGCTCGCCCGGCTCAAGACGGTGGATGCGGACCGGGAACTCATCAAAGTCCACTATCGCGAGAAGCAGGACGAGGATTTCTACGACGCATTAGTGGATTGGATGACGGACCTGGTGATCGTCGGGATCATTGAGGGCGAGAACGCGGCGGAACGGATGAAACAATTGGTCGGAGATACTGAGCCGGCGTCCGCTGCGCCGGGTACGATCCGCGGCAAATATAGTGACGATTCGTACAGCCGGGCGGATGCGGAGGACCGGCCGCTGCACAACGTGATTCACGCGAGTGAACCGGGAGAGGCCGAGGAGGAGATTGCCCTCTGGTTCGGAGAGTAATCTAACTACGGAGCCGGCCGAACCCGATGTCGATAAACTTCCAGACGAGGGTCGTAGCCACAAACGCTAATCCAAATTCATCGAGGAATAGGTTGATATCCAGTTCTACGAACTGGGTCTGGCTCAGCAGGAAGAACATCCCAATATAGACGCCGAACAGGATGACTGATCCGATGAAGACTTGGAACGCGAAGTCTGCGAACTCGTCCTGCACCATAACGTGCTACGGGGAAGAATCATTTATATACCTAATCCGGAGTCAGAACGTTCGGAATAATCCTCTCCCATCTCTTTCATGCCACTTAATCTCGTACACCAGACTGCTATGGCAGAGCACAGCCGTACGTCTGCAGAAAACGCCAAGCAACTCGAGGAGGGTGACGAATTTCAGTGGATCGGTGAAGGCTGGACCGATGACGGGCCCACGGCCACCGAACCGTGCGACCGTACAGGACAAGTATCCTGGCAAGGACCACGAAGGGGAATCAGCACAGGTCATCGAAATCGAAGGAGTACAAGGTGGAGAAGCCGAACTGTACCTATACGAGGACAGGGATGAAGTCATCCTGTATGGATCGGCTGAGAAACCGGAACATGTCCTTGAAATCCAGCAGGACACCCGGTAACGAAGGAACGCGACGGCTAGCCGTTCAGAGTGCTCCATCACCCTCATCATCAGTGACCGACTGATACACATCGCGGAGCTGATCAACCTGATCCGTATCTAGCTCTTCCCACCGTTCCTCTCGCGGAATCACACGCCGATACAACCGTTCCTTCCGATCCATCAGCGTGCCGTACCGCTCCAAGTTAAACATCCGAGTAAGCGTACCAACATTTTCTGCACGTTGAACCGCGATCGCTTCATACGATGGATAGTCCGCAGTATACATGATCGGCGTGATCTTCTCGTCGATATACTCTTCTACGACATCTTCCTCGAGATCCATATCCACGTAGTCCGGCCAATCAATGAATTCGCACCCGGCGTACCCGTCAACCTCGTAGTTGGCATGGTTTTCTGCATGCTCTGAGGTATGGAACGCAACGACAGCCCACCACGTTTGATCACTGTCGAGTACGATATCTACCTCTTGCACTGGTGCATCCCGCCAGATACCCAGATAGTCGATCGCCACACCCAGTGTTGCATCTGCTTCCTCGTCCGTTCCGATAACCAGTGTCGGCCAGCCTTTCTCAGTACTATCGACGGCCTCGAATTCACTCGCCGTGAAGTTCAACACGGAACTCGCGTTCACGGTCCGCTTCGGAATCGCGACCCCCAACGGCAGCGGAAGACCGATCTCTCCATTGTCAAGGGTGGACGTTAAGTCATCAAGTTCGACCATTTCTGCCGACAGGTTGGCACTGTACTGTCTTGATATTTTGTCTCGCATTCCGCTCACGGAAACCGTTGCAACCGGTGTATGACCCACCGGTCATCGTTAGAGACTTCCGATCATCACCGTTTCAAACCATGTTCTCCACTGCCTCGATTATAGCGATACAGCAAATACTCGAAAATAAGACAAAACAGATCAGGATTTTCTTGTACTCAAAGTAAGTGGTGCAGTGCTGTCGGCCGAATTTGGAGGTACAATTAAACGCTAGTGTGTAGAACGGTCTATTGACAGGTGATCTGATAGATGTCCCGGGCTGCTGATCCCCGTCCACCACTCCCCGACTGGGTGCTAGAGGCGTACACCGTACTCACCGACGCCATCACCGAGCATGATCGTGGTGAGAGTCATCGTCAGGTCCAGGCGATTCCCCGTGACGACGCGATCGAGGTACTGCTCTCTACTGACGAGCTAGACCTCGAGCCAGAGGACGCCGACTATGCATTGACACGGCTGCTTGACCGTGGATACTTCTACGAGGTCGACAGCGAACTCCGTGTGACCACTCCGTCAGAAGCATAACTCCGAACGTTCAGAGTCCACAGGAATTGGACACCAGCAAAAAACGGTCACGCTGCGGCAGTGCGGAGTTCCATGTAAGCTTGCCACGTCACCACGGCACCGATCACGGACGGGATCAGTACTACCAGTCCGAGCCACGGATCATGCCCGTACGCCATATCCACTCTGACGGTATAGACACCGGCCAAACTCATCACAGCGGCGATCCCACCGTTGATCCACAGTCCCATCCTGTCACCATCCCGTCCGTCAAGCGCCGAGATCACGATCAGCGTCCCGACCAAGAGGAACAGGATCCCCAGTAGGATTTCACCCCTGGCCATCCAGGACTCGGCGGTCGCTGCCTCGTACACGCCCAGCACTCCTGGCGCGAAAAACATGAGACTGTACACGAGGAACACTGCCAAGTACAGGTCGGCCCAGTTCCCGGGTTCGACATCCCGGTCCTCCGGTTCGGCAGGAAGTATCTCTCGGTCGAACGATACCGGCAGCCACTCTTGAAGATTCGGCGTGCCCCGTACCATCACCACGGCACCGACCGCTACAACCCCGACACATACCAATACCAGCCCCACGGCGGCAAGCCGCACAGTCGAAAGCGGTCCAATCCCTCCTGTCTCCTCGATCACCACGTTGAGCCCGCTAATACCGACAAGTACACCGATACAGATCAAAATAAATCCGTAGTACAGCCTGTTCCATATGGACTCGTCCGCTGCCTCCTCGTCCGGCGTCTCCGGTGACCGAGCGGTCCCGCCCCGCGATCGCTCATGCTCTGTGCTATCGAACCCCATGATACACGTACACGCTCCAGCAACCTAGATTTTACGGGAGACATCAGGAACGTGGTGAATCCACGGTGCTAACGCATTGCTCCGCCGTGTCCAACAACTCGTGTCGGTTCTGTCGTTTCCACCGCTCGAAAAATTGTTTTGTGAGCTGTGTGCTCTGCGGGACGATGGCTTCGAGATCGTATCGTGGCTCCTCACTCCCTGGGCTACGCCGGTCGCGAACGTACACTACTACGTCCAGATTGTAGTAGAACGCGTACTGCCGCTTCAGTTCCTGGCGCCACGCTCGGTTCCAGACGTACACCCAGTCCGCGGTATCCGTCACCACAAGCGTATACGGGTTGCCGTTCCCGCTTTCCCGGTCCGGGTCGATGCGTTCGATCCGGGCGGTGATTTCCTCAAGAAGGGGTTCGGTTACGCCGGTATTCCGAGATGCACTGGTCGCGTCGATCGTATCTCACTGTAACAGTATGCGGAATGCAGGTTTAAGAGGGTATGAGTGGTGGTTCCGGGAGTTCCGGGATTGATGCGGTCAGTGTTTCTTCTTGCAGGCGTGGCAGACGTGTTTGGAGATCCACGAGCCAGCATCTTTGTAGATACGGTGCTCGAAGGAGCAGGCGATACACAGCGTGCCACCGCAGAAGTGGCAGTTCCTATTCGCGCTTGACGCGTTGCAGCTTTTGCAACCCATATGCGATCGTTCGTGTTCGACGGATAAACGGCACTCAGGACACCCGGTGAGTGCGGTGATCCGCCACGGCTATGACGGACCGGGTCCCAGCGCTCCTTCAGAACTCTTCGAGGCCCCCTAGAACCATGACATCTTATATCGATGAAACTTGAATACCAATCTAATGGCACAAAAACGTATTACCGATTACGAAGACGCTGGCCACAAAATGCAGCTGGTGATCGACTACTGTGCTCGCCATGCAGTCGTCCCTCGCAAAGACGACGATCCAGACCTGACTGAACCGTGGACCGGTGTCTCAACAGAAACCGTCCAAGAAGGCGTTCGCAAAGAGTTTGGAGAAGATATCGGGAACGGAACAGCCACCTACACGTGGCAACGGCTTGGTGCTGACCATGATGTCAACGCCGCACTGTCCTTCCTGAAAGACCGGCGGAAAGCCCTCCTCGATACTGGTCTCGAAGAGTTGGCCGCCTGGAAACCATAATACTATCCAGAGCTGGACTCCGAGAAGGTCATCCCCACTCTGCCGCCAAGTCATCTCGTATATTTTCGAAGATGCTCTCCTTCGTTCCTCCTTCTGGCGAATATTGGAGTTGGTCGATTAACGTGAAAAACCGGTCACTGGGAATCTGCTGATCTTTATTCACAACAACGGCTGAAAGCGGTGGACGTCCTGCTTTATCTTCCATTCTACTGATGGTTCCAAGAACCACACTCATATACCGCTGCTTATCAGTATGAATCTGGTCAGCCAACGTCTTATACTCGATAAGCTCTCGGTCCCCCGCCTTTTGTTTGAGTATTGGATAGGCATCTTCTACACGGCGACGAAGCGTTTCTCTCCGCGGATTATAGTCGGTCCCCTGGTAGAATTGCAGTACCTGTTCAAAGTGTTCTTCGTTCATACAGTCGATATGTCGTGTACGGACGAAATGTCTTACTGTCTCAGAACCCGTACTTCCCGCGTCCCTGATCACGAGCCTGGTCCTTCAGTTCCTCGCGAGCGTTACCCCACCGGGCAAAAAAGGACTGCCCGCTCCGCACACCGTCGAGCGTCTCAGTCACGACCTCTGACCTGTCCGCGTCTGCCTCCTCAAGTCGTCCCTCTATCTCCCTCTCAATCTCGCGAAACGCCTCTTCAACGACATCGATCTTCGTGTCAAACTCGTTGGATTCTTCCACAGCCTCTTCGTCGAACATCGCCCGGTAATTGTTGACCGGTGCCAACTGCGTGTTCACGTCCCGATTCGGTGCCTGCGCGATCATACTGGCCGCGAAGTACATCCGAGTTTTGTCCCTTTCATCCGCCGGCACATCAATGAATAACGCAGCTCCGAGGAGATAGTCATCACGGCGTTTATCCGCCGGTTCTCCGTTCGGTCCCTGTCGAAATCGTGGACCGAGGACATCGTCTACAGCCTCGTACAGAAGAGGGTGCGCTCCGTACGGGGGGCTGCATCTCACGTCCAATTCACCTGGGTCTATGGCTCCAAGTCCTGCCATAGTATCCCTTTGCAGCGGTACAATAGTCAATCCGACGGACAGTTAGGACCTCATTCTACTAGACCGGAATGACGCTAGAAGAGAATGAGCGAATGACGAATGAGTGAATGCCGGAATGAGGAAGGGCGAAGCCACGCCCGAAGGTAACACCATGCTGTCCGGGTGAACCCAGTTCATCCAATGAACGTTCTCACAGCCCCACCTCCCAAATGGAAGCGCGGTTCTGAATAAACACTTACGTCAAACCTGTACCTGCATCGAAATGTGACCGCGCAGACGGAGGAATCGGACGAGACCGGTGACGCCAGCAAGGACGAGGACGAGGCAGCTACCGAGCCCGCATACGATATCGAGACATATCGACATGCACTGGAAGAAGCCCGTCGTACCTTGGATCAACAGCTCGAGGCGTTCAACGACGTGACTGACAAAGCGTGGCGCATCGTCCAGATGAACGGAATCATTGCCACCGTCTACACCGCGGCTGTTGCAAATGCCCTCCCAGAACTATCGTTTACGTACCTCAGTGGAATCCCCATCGGCTTGGGCCTAATCCTCCTCGGCGTCTCCGTCTACCTCGCTACAGAGGGTCAAGAAGCGCAAACAGTGACGATCGGACAAAGCAGTGACGCATTCGAAAGCCTCCGAGCAACCGACCCGCCCGAAATCGCATACCTCTACGAGACACTGAAAGACTACGAGACCTGGATAGACCAAGTCAACGAGAAAACGACAACGAATGGCGATACCGTCAACACCGCGAAACGCGCATTAATCGTGGGCGTAGTCTTTATCGTCATCGGGACATTACTAGCAGTTGTTGTATGAGCAACGACGGAAATTCCAACGAATCCGGACAATCTGCGGCCGACGCCGCATCCGAATCCGGATTCGAGTCAAGCGGCCAGGACACGTCGAAGGGCAGGTTCAACTCGGACGGCAAAAGTTCGACGGTCGAAAAAGCTGGCGGAGATTCCTCGGGATCAGACGAGTAAACGGACCGGCGCGGTCTGCACAGAGCGAAACCATTTTCTTTAACGCAAAACCGTCTCCGCGAACGACTGCTGGATCTAGACCACCTCTTTGCACGGCGTTTTCGGATGGTGGTACCGGCCGCAGTAGATGCACAGTTCGGGCCGTCCTTTACTGTGACCACCGTGCAAGCGCCATCTGACCGTCTCGCTCCGCTTTTACAAGGATGCTGCCTACTTCGTCTATTGCGACGACCTCTTTCCCGGTGCGTCGGCTGACCGTTACCTGGTCCGTCTGGAGCGTGATAGCCTCGACGTCTTTGTGTCCCTGACTGACAGCGCGGCCGTCTACCAGATTAACGCGCCAGATACGACCGTACATCTCGGGCACGATATCCTGCTGATCCACATGGTAGAAGCCGGTCGCTCGTTCCTCACCCAACTGGACAACAGTCTCCTTGATCACTGCTCCACCACCTCGAGGTCAGCGTCCGCGATCTCATTATGCAGTTCAACTGCGAGCATCGCGATCAACCGTAGCCGTGTCTCCTCTTCCATCGTCCGGAATCGGCGCTTGTACCGGTGCAGCGTGTTCCGCGAGATTCCGGTATCCTTCTTGATTTCACGGATATTGTATGCTAACCCGCGGCAGACGTACTGTTTCGCGTTTTCTGGTGTCAGATTGTAGTCCTTCAATAGCTGATCGAGTGATTTCAGTGTCACCACCTGAAATGCAGCGGCCGGGAGCTACCCGGACCACTGCGACAGATCGGCCTGCGTCAATCCGCTGTCACCGGCATCCTCGTCCTCACGATCATCGTCGTTCTTCTCCTGAAGGCGGCCCCTGTCCGTCAACGTCGAACCACGCCATAGGCTCACGACGTATCACCACCGTACTCGTCGAACGTGGCCTGGCGCAGTTCCACATCTACCGCGTCCAGAGCTGGTGAATCCGCGCTGATGTCGTCCTCCGCTATTTGTTCGTCGTCGGTGTCCGATGTGGACAAGGCGGCCTCAAACGGATTCCCGTACTCCTCTGGATCGAGTTCGCGGACACTACCACCGAAGGGACTGCTCCGGGTCTGCCACAGCCGCCGGGCCTCCACCCGGAGCGAGTCACCGAGGACCGCGTACCCGTCTACGTTGAATAGGCAGAGGTTGAGCGCGGTCATCTTGCCGCACATGGGGTCCTTGTCCTGTCCGTAGAACACCGCAGCCTCCACGTCGTCAGGGATGGCCTGGGCCGCACTTATGAGCATCCGACCGCTGCCACACGCCGGATCAGCTACCGTCAATGGATCATCTTGACTGTACTGCGTACTGTCCACATCGTCGAGGTTCATCGCTGCCATCGCATCGGAGACGTTGTGCGGCGTGAAGTACTGGCCGAACGCATCACTGCTCTGGCCGTACGCCTCGTAGATCACACCGAGCAGGTCGGCATCCGTTGCCGCCATACCCTGCTGGAGCTGGGCGAATGCTTCCGTGAAGTAGTCGATCTCGCGGTTACCTTCCGGCCGGTCGTTGTCGTACTGTTCCACGATCTCGAGGTACGGATCGTCCCGCCGCTGCAACGCGTACAGCATCAGATCAAGCCAGTCATCGAACACGTTGTGACGGCTGTACCTTTGCTGCTCGATCGCGGTCAGTGCGTCCGTGACCGGCATGACGTGTTCTCTGTATTTGTGGTATTCTGGGCCGGTGCCGATCAGGTACCACCCTGCTCGATCATCTGTTCCAGCATCTCGTTCAGCGTTTCCGGCTTCTCTGTGAACGCATCAAGTGACGCCTGTTCCGACGGCTGCAGGTCGTGTTTCTCCACGAAGAAATTCGGGTGGTCCACCCGGCCCGGTACGGCACCGATATGCATCTGTGGGTTGCCGAACGGCGGCTGCGTCATGACATCGATCCGCTTCCCGAAGATGAACGTCCGCTTCCGGCGCTGTGGAACACCATAGTTCGCGGCGTTCAAGATATCCCATGTGACGTTGTACCCACCCTGCCGGAACTCGTCGCACACCCGCTGAATCACGTCGCCATCCTCCATCGTTGCTAATCCCGGTACGTTCTCCATCACGAAGAACACGGGCTTGGCCTGATGCACGATGCGGACCATCTCCAGGTATAGCGCGTTCCGTTCGTCGTCCGGGTCACGGTTCCCCGCCATCGAAAACCCTTGGCACGGTGGACCGCCGAAGATCACAGTGATCCCGCCGACACCGACATCTGCGGCCTCCAGAATCTCTGACGTGCCAACCTCACGGATGTCCTCTTGGATAATCGTCGACTCCGTATGATCGTTGAACGCCTCCATGTTCAGTCGCAGCGTATCGCAGGCGGTCTCCTCGTTCTCCACCATGACGCGAACATCAAACCCGGCCTGCTCGAATCCCAGATCAAACCCGCCTGCCCCGGTGAACAGACTGACACCAATCGGCGGGTCGCAGTGACCGAGCCGTTCCTGCAAGTCCTGCTCGTCCTCATACCAGAACTGCCCCATCGGACTGCTGTTCTCAATCACTCTGCGCCACCCTCGATAACGATATCTGCGTAGTTTGCTCCGCCTTGATCGACGCGGATGAACTCGCTCGTGCCCAGCGTTTGCAGCACCAGATCAACGTCCTCTGGGAGAGCGTGAGTAAAGACGAGTCCGGCAACGTGCCGATCCTCGTCACCTCCATATGCCGTCTGTGACCGTCCACTGTCGTCACCATATTCGGCGATGTGATCCCATGCACTGCTGTCGTCGTGGAACTGTTTTCCACAGGAGCAGGCGTACCAGTAGCCGTCACGGTCGCCGCTGTGATCTGCGACCACGCCGGGACCGGTCGGCACAAGGCCGCCACCGCCTTCTGTCATCCCCATCGGGATTTCCCGGACCAGTGACTCGTACTTCGTCAATTGGTGTTCACTCACCGGTATCCACCTCTTCACCGCACACTGCACAACGAGGGCCGGATACGTCTGGTTCGCCTATGCCATTGGACGTAATCACTTCGCCTCGCTCGTTGACTATGACGCGCTTGGTCTGTATGACGGTCTGGAAAAACCGGTTTCCACTGCACTCGTTCGGGCACTCGTACATCACTGCTCACCCGTCCGCACCGGGCCTTCCGGCATCTTGAACTGCTCAATCTCGTCTTTGGACTCCACGACAGCAGCCACCCACGGCGCTTGCTCCAGATGCTGTCGGCACACTGCCGCACCTCTACTGCCCTGCAGGTGGTATGCGCCTTCTTTCTCACAGTGTTCGCAACGGTCTTCGACCTGGAACTCTTCGACCGCGTATAGCACGCCGAACACATTGTCACAGCCCTCGGCCATGCTCTGGCCTTCCGGTGTGGATGGGTCCACAATTGTATACAGCACCTCCGGCGTCTGCCGGTTCAAATGGTCTTGGAACCCGGCGACCGTGGCGAATGTCTCGCCACAGTCGCAGGTAATGCCGTGTCCCGTACTCACTGGGTTTCACCCTGTCCGGTGTTCCGCAGTTTCCGGTACAGGTCAGCCTGAGCATCCGCAAACTTCTGTGCTGTCGCTATCACGTCCTCGTCCGTACTGTCCTCCCGGTGCTGGTGGTGCAGGACTGCCGAACGGAGTGCGGACTGTGCGCCGATACGGGCATCGTTCATGGAAAACGGCTCTTCTCCGGCGGTATCGCCGTAAGTCTCTGGGCCGTTCGATTCCTCCACGATTTCCACCGAACCGGGCACGATATTCCGGTGATCACCGTTCTCTACGTACCGAAACTGGATTGTGACGCCTTCCCCGATCTCTTCTACGTCTTCGTCGTTGAACGTGGTGTACCGGGTTCCGTCAACGTGGACGCCGTGCGGCTTGTTCTCGCTGCTACTCCGGTAAAGGTCAGTAACAGAACCGGATGCTTCCGTTCCTTCTTGGTCGTCGCTCATGCGACCACCTCTTGTGCAGGAGAGGCAGGAGCGGCCTCACGGGCCGCCTCCACGAATCCCTGCCGTTCAAGGTCGTCATCCCACGTATCCAGTGCGAACGCTGTCGCGTCCACAAGGCCGCCTTCATCCCGCTGGTAGACGAACGGATCTTGTCGGTATTCGACCGCTACCCAGACCTGTGTATCGAACACGATCTCCGGGTCACGCATCAGGTCGCCGTTCTGCTCATAGTAGTGTGCAACAGAAAGACGGTGTGCGTCAACTTTCTCGATAACGAGCGGCATGAAACCGTCTACTTCGAGTTTGATTTCGTAACTGATCGGCATATCCTCCACGGAGTCGAACCCGTGGAGTTCGAGGATTTCTTGGATTGTGTTCATGAGTGCTGTTCACCTGGTGGGAAATGTATGTGTTCTAATCTTTTTATACGTTACATACTGTAATAGTCGAGGTACAGCCGCTATACTCTTCGTCAGCGCTCTATCTGGAAACTGAGGCGCAGTGAGAACGTTCTCACTCCGAACCAGGTGTTCGATCACGCCACACTCCGAACGTTCGGATGTCCAACACCGGCGAACACTCCCGAACCCGGCGAACCACAACCCAAAAACTCGAAACCACACAGCGATTTCCACGAGGAGTATACTACACCGCATTCGAGATGAAACATGATAACGCCCGACCGTAGACAGTATACTATCTCGCTCGTCTACCCCGTACAATCAATCGCACCGAAGCATACGTAATCGAATCCTCCGCGTGAGAAACCACTCGGATGACTTGCTTAATGCGGAAGCTCGCCGCCCTACGGCGGGGAGGAGTGCGGTGACGATCACGTTCTGTGCCGAATCCCAGAGTGGTGGCTTAGTCTGTAGATTCGTGTTCAGGAAGTTCGACCTGCGGTGCTAACACATCAGATGGATCACCAAGATCAAACTCGACAGCTCGGAGTTCATCAAGCAGCCGTGGGAAAATGACGCTTCGTTGTTCGATAGCAACCCGCTTGATGTCCCAAGATGGTGTCTCCACCACCTGGATATGCCACCGCTCGAGTCCATGTTTCTCACATAGGTGGATACAGTGGTCAGTAGGATATGATTCGTCACCCTCCTCGCTGCTGATCAATATATGGAGTTGCCACGTATCGTAGTCCGTTGAACCACTCTTGTTCACCCAGGTGGAAATTTCGACCTCATCAGTGTCCGCTACCGTCCGGTCGGGACGAACAGCAAGTCCCTCGTTGTCCACGTATGCTTCAAGATATGACTTGATTCGGGTCCCAATCAACTCGAAATCCTGCTCCGGTGGCAGCCCGAGAATCGACCGGATCTCTGCACGCTCCTCCGGCGAGAGATCAAACTGTGTCGTGATAATCGAGAACAGTTCCTCTGCATCAGACTCCGGTAACTCCGTCTTCTCCAGTTGCTCGGGATCAGGTTTGAAATCATCCGGTCCCAGCGTCCCCGATTCCTCCGTGTAAATGATCCCCAGCGCTTTGAACGACTGGATCGTCGACCACGAAATCTCATTCCCATCCCTGAGCCCATGCTTCCAGACAACCGGATCACCTTCCTCCTTGATCTTATACGTGATATTCCCCGCGCCAGACGGACGTGCCCGGATATAATACCCTTCCTCGTCCACATAGCGATTGATCGTCGGCATGACTCTGTACTATCAGCAGCATGGAAATATACCCTCTTGAGAGTATCGGGCATCCCGACCGCGATCATCACCTAACGCACATTGTGCGCTGTCAACATCCTGTATGTTTATGATGTCCTACTAGAGTCTTTCAGATATCCCATGCCCACCTGCGGCGAATGCGACGCATACGTGACCAGTGACTTCGTCCGCGTATTCGGCATCGACGGCGAAGTCTATGGCTGCCCCGACTGCACGACATACCGGGAACTCCAAGACGGCGAGGCAGTCGACCAACATGACGACCGCACCTGAACCACCGGCGACTCGGTAGACGAACCGATCAACATCACCAGCCAGCCGTCCTCGGGCGCGGCCGGAGCACGGGCAGCACTACCGACGGCACCTACTGCCGGTGCGAAGTGCCGCGCCCCTATACTCTCATTCTAGGCGTCCGACCGCGGTCTGCGTCCTGTGGACGCTGTCCGCCTGTGAACGCCCATTATTTTCCCGCTGACCCTACCGACCTACCGCAACTCCTATCAACCTAGTCTTTGTCGGTAATCCTGTATGTCAACTACGCTGACCAGTGACCAAGAAGTCATCCGCTGCTACAACAAGCCCGCCATCTCCGAGGATCTTCAGGCCCGGTTAACGGCCGAAGGCCTCTTCGTCGCCGACTATAACAATGGACGGTCTCTCGAGAGTTCGGCCGTCCCTGACGACAACCGCAGATCTGCTGCTGGACTCGCCTTCAACCGGATCGAGACCATTACCCAGGAAGGTGGAATCGGTCTCATCCGGACACCGAACGACGATGACAAGATCATCACCGTTGGCGAATGGAAACCGAACTGCGCTACGTTCAAAGAAATCGACGGCACCCAACTCAAAGGCATCCAGATGGCACGATATGGGCTAATCGTTCCCTCTGACGAGCTCTATAACAAACTGGACGGGGCCTTCGACACAGGTGGCAAAACAGTCATTGACGTCGACGACTATCAGGACACCATCGAAAAAGCGATCAACACGCTCGAACGCGAAGGCCGCCTCCGCAAACCAGCATACTTCTAAGACGGAATCTTCCGGTCTACCGCACCCCGCCACGACTCACCGAGACCCTCAATCTTCGCTTTAAGTGCTTCTAGTCACAAGGAGTAGATACGAAGGACTTCTCCGGAACCTCACATCGACGAGCTACTGGTATTCAGTCGTCGAACACTCCCTCCTCTTCGACCTCGAGCGCCGCACAGTCTGCACAGATCGCTGCGTTCCGATTCTTCGACGTCCCGCACATCCCCGTGCCGACACCGATTGAGCCGCCGCACCGGAAACACGGTGCGTCCTTGAACACCAGCTCCACATCTCCGTCGCACTCCGGACACAGATCTCCTAGGTACCGCTCCCTCTCCGGCACCACGTAGCCGCACCGGGGGCAGACATGATCTGGGAACTCGTTCCGCGGACTCCACTCGTGGTAACCGCACAGATTACAGCCGTTCCACCCCTCGTCACCGGTCTTGTTGTCACAGCCCGGTACCGGACACTCCGGCCCATCACACGGATGCGCACCCGCCTGGATCACCGCTCGCCGCGGCCGATCCGGCTCGAGCCCGATACGTTTCTGCCACTCAGTCATCCGTATCGACCTCCTGGAAAAGACCGTAGTACCCGTTTCGGTCCCTTGCCCGGAACAGGATCGGTGTCACACCGAGTTGGTGACAGTGCCACCAGTACAGCATCCGACCAACACGGCCGTTCCCATCCGCAAACGGATGGATCTTCTCGAACCTGACATGCCACCGCAGCGCATCGACCGGTGTCTCCGGCCGGTTCGCCGCACCCAGAAGCTCGGTCATCAACTGCTTCACCTGCTCCGGTTCTGGCGGCACGTGTCCACCGACATACACCCGGCAATCACGGTACTCACCCGCAATATCCGGCTGCCGACGCTCCATGATCCGCAGATGCGTCTGCCGGATCACCTCATGCGTCAACCGCTCCTGCTTCCGCAGATACTGCCACGCATCCAGACTGTCCTCAACAGCCTGCTCCTCGTGAACACCCTCAATCTTGTTCGACTCCTCGATGTACTTGCGGATATTAACTGCAATCACCCTGTCCGTCGCCGCACCGGCACCACCGGCACATCCAGTCGGTCACGTTCGACCGGTACGAACGCCAATTCGAACCGCTGCGACTGATTATTTGCATACACGCACTCGAACCGGTGCGACCACTTCAACGGCTGACAGTCCACCGGTCCATACCGATCCGACAGGCCCGATTCCAGGTCCTCGAGGAATCGATCCTTGAACACCGAATTCTCCGCAGGCTCCGCTGGCTCCATGATCGCCAAGAACGCCATTAACACTACCATCACCACTAATGCAGCAACTCCCCACCACGTAAACTCCGAATCACCCACCGCGTATCACCAGTCGTCCATCCACTTCTTCAAGTGGTCCATCCGGTCTGCTTGTTTGAATTGCGTGAAGATCCAGCCAGTGACCCAGTTACTGTTCGGCACGTACCCTGCCTCAAACATGCTGTAGAGTACATCGCACGTCGCGTTGTCGTACTCGTCATGGATCTCCTCGTAAAATTTCTCGTCCCGCGCTATCAGCTGGATACGCCTCCCGTTCCGCACTTCGTAACTGGCCATCTTCATGTACTCGGCCACCATCTGATTCGTGAACCTCGTTCCATCCCCACCGAAATGCGTTGATTTGTCGTTGTCGAACTCGACGTACTCCTCATCGTCGTGATTTACCAGTACAAATGTCATCCCCACTTAGTCATCACCTTCCTCGTCATCATCTTCTGCATCGTCGCCAGTTCGGTACCCGGAGGTCCGCGCCGTGATCTCCGGCGGAATCTTCGGCTCCGGATACTCTGCATCAAGTTCGAACCCGACTGGGTCCTCCACCTCGATCTCCTTGCACGCCGCATCACACGTCTCCACGATCTCCAGGTGGCCGTCACCGCGCTCCGTGATCGCCTGACACTGCCAGAATGCCTTCTCCTCATCCACGTATACCTTGTTGAGGGCGCCGTGCTCCCGGCAGTACGGCTTCCGGTTGTACCGCGGCCCCTTCACGACCACCTTCGAAAAATCCTGGTCCTCACTACCCGGATCAACGTACTCAGTCCGCACCGATATCACCGTTCTGTACTACGCCTATAATCTGGTTTGCCAGTTGGACTGCATCCTCTTCCTGGCACCACGTTGCTGATATCACCGACGTTGAGTTCGCATCATCGATCCGTATATAGCCGTCATCGAACGCCTCGACATCAAACCGTTCAGAACCGGTATCTGCGGCAGCTACCAGCGATTCCGCGAACTGTTCCATCCGTTCGTGCTTCTCCTTCGTCGAATGACCATCCCATGCAACATCCCGCTCCTTGAGCCAGTCCGGCAGCTCGTTTCGCGGCACATGCCACGCTATCTGCCCTTCCGGCGTCTCCGCGAACACCACCGGCCACGCCGGATCCTCGTCAACACGATACCCGACCATGTGACCACGATCCTGCAGCACTGCCAGTAAGAGGAACACCGCTTGGTTCCGTTCAAAGAACGTCTCGTCAACCGTCTCATCCTCGCCGATCACAGACACCTCAACTACGCGTTCACCGTTCTGTCATCCGGTAACGGACGATCCACCAATGCCATAAGGAAGTCTCTGCAGCAGGTTGCCCGTTGCTTGTACCGGTTGTACGTTTCGCGACTCCCGTCCCGGTTGTTCAATTCCTTCGCGATCTCCCCGCACGCCTTCAACTCCCAGTACTCCTTCTGGTCCCGCAGTGCCTCGATCATCTCCTCTTTCGAGGTCCGCGTCTGAAAACTCGGTAACTTGGTGAACTGCGTCCGTGGCGGCACCCGACCGGTCTCGACGAGCGACTCCTCCGTCGTCCGCTCATCCATCCACTCACACCAGAACCGGTCCGGAATCGCCACAAAATAATGGTCCTCCCCATCAACCTTCAGCAGATCCGCCTGCAACTCACTCACCGCACATCACCCTCTGACGCCGGTTCTACACCGAGAACGTCCAGCAAAAACTCGGCCACGTCACAGGCCAGGAACGTCAACACGATATCGTCCTCCTTCGTCATCATCAACTCGCCGTCCTCGTTCCGATACATCAGCACATCTTCCCCCGGATAATCACGTTCTCCTGATCGCGTTTCCGACAACTATGCACCTTCGTCGGCCACTCCACCCACCGCGGCGTCTTCGCAATATGCTGCATCTTCTCGTTCAACTCCTGCAGCAACTCGAACCGATCCGACCCGATCTCCGCCTCCTTCATCAACGCCTTCACCTCGTGCTTCAACTGGATGAACTGGCGTCTACAGTAGAGCCATTTCGCGCAGCCCCTGCGTAAGAGCGAAAGTCGCACCACGTTCTTCCCTTCTTCATCCAGATCGAACGCCTTCGCCAGATCGGATACGATAAGCTCAGGGTGATTTTGACGGCATTGCCAGATTGTAGCCGGATCAATATCCACATCTGAGAAATCGTAATGCCCCGGCACTTCCGGGCCCACGGTTTCATCCAGATAGAACCGCCGCGGCCGCCGCAACTGCCGATCATACGCCTCACTCACCGCAACCACCTCACGAACAGGACGACTACGCCGAGCACCGCGTACCAGAACAAAGCGTTCAGCCCGACCACGTACACCGCCGAACTCCAGAACTCGGCCATGAACGCTTCTCGACTCGTTGCCGGTAGCGTCATCAACAGCGCGAAATACGCGATCACCGCTGCTACCACTCGTTTCCCTGTGAACAGACTAACGGGTATCACCCTGCCTCTCAATATATTCCTGGACCGCTTCCGGGTCCTGACCGATCATCCTGTGCTTCTGTTCATCATACAATTCCCATCCATGCTGCAGACACAGTAACGGACTCTGAAACCCGTGCTTCCGGGTTTCCAGAATCAGATAACCCGGCTGGTCACAGTCCTCCGGCCGATACTCACATCTCTCAACGAACAGCTTCTGCAGAAATCGTCTAATTCGCAACGTTATCACCCTCGGATTCGATAACTGGTTTCCCACGCGACCGTCGAACACTATTCCGGATACGTCGCCGCTCATCCTCATCCAACGGCTCCAGACCAGTGGCCTCCTTGACGATACTAACGGCACGCGAAAACACTGACTCGGACATATCAAACCGTCGGAACAACGATCCCCGACCCGTCTCTTTCCGCTGCTCCTCCGCAAACACATGATACAGATACGACCGCCGAAAAAATAACCGCTGCAATTCCGCTGCGCCTCCGTCTTCGCTATACGCCGCAAGCACGTCATCCAATACTTCCTTCCAGGCATCAAGCCGTGCCCCTTCCTCGGAGATCCACAGCCGAGCCTCGGGATCCGGCTGGTACGGATGCGCCATCTCCTTGCACTCCTGCAACCGGTCGGCTGCATCGCTGATCTGATCCGCGCATTCACTGACGAGATGCTCGCGTTCGAGATTCTTACCCACCGCTACCACCCTCGAACCGCGACAGAATCGCATCGACAAATCGCATCAGGTGCTTCACCGCGATCCCAAACGAGATAACAGTCGCCACCAGCAACAGCATCGGGACGATAAACCAGGCGAACAGCCCCAAGACAAACTCTTCATCGTACTCTTCTAACAGTTCCGGCGTCGGCTCACTCACCACAACCACCCTCGTCAGGACCAATATCGCTGTGCATCTCCCGGACCGATTCCGGAACCTCGGATTCATCGACCTCAACCTTCTCGTCGGCAATGATCCGCTCAGGATGGCCGTCAACTTCCTCCCACTCCGTCACCCTGTACCAGTTCCCGGTCAACGGACTCTTCCCGTACCGTACATCCTCACTCAGCGATATCACCCTCTGTAACCGGCTCAAAACCGCCGATCTTCTCTTCCTCCGTACGTTCAAACGTCACCTCGTACAGCGTGACCTCACCGTCCCGGCACTCTACGCGATACAGTGTGGCTTCGTCGTCACCGTCACGGTCCATCGCATCTATCCGCTGGAACTCATGCTCGATCGAACTATGCCACACGACAAATGGTTCAGTGCACTTGCTAACCGCGGACCAGAATCGGAAAAACTCACTCTGTGACGTCCCGTACGCCAGGCCAAACCGCTCAACATTGTAATTATACCCGATCGGCCCTGTCCGGTAGTCCTCATGACTTTCGATTATCTTGGTCAGATTCTGCTTATCCGGGTTATGGTCTAACGCGAATGCATCCGATGGCTTCCACGTCTTGAATCCCTTCAAAACGTCGTATTCCCGTATCGGATACTCACTGTAATCCTTCTCCCGGTCAGTGACGATGTTCTTCCGGAACGCGCTCTCTGACATATCGATTCGGTCGTACAACGATTCGAACTCCTCCTTCTCCAGAATTTTCGGCGGTCGATCACCGACATTACCATCCTCCGTCAGCCGATACAGCTGCGAATACGCTGCCGTGAAACTCAGTGCGTATCACCCTCGTCCTCAACGTATTCCGCGAACTCCTCGAACATGGAAAACGCCTCACGGACACTCCGGCCGTTCTCATCGTCGTAACAGGCAATCGTATACCGTTGCCCGGTATTCGCATCAGGATACCCGGCACGGTACCCCTGATCCTCGCAGAACGCGTCCACCGTCTCATCGTCAAGTGAGGCCGCGACCACCTGTTCCGTGACCGTCCCATCCGGCACCTGCACAGCGGATGCTGTACTGTCCACTGGAGCATCGTCTACCGCAGTACCGCTATCTCCGAAGATAACGGTAATCCCGATAATGAACGCGGCACCAAGCAGAAACGCGATACACAGATACGGAACCATCTCCTCCGCACTATACCCATCCTCCCGCCACGGCTTCTGATCAGTAATCAGGTATCACCCTCTTGCTCGAGTTCCTCAGCGAACTTCCTGCCTTCCTCGGCCAGTTCCTCGGCACCTTCCATGTAGACCTCCTGCAGTTCGTCTTGGTCACGGATCACTGCCACCTCGTCATCCACGAACTCGTCGACAACCGCTTCCTCCACCCGGTCAACAATAGCATCGTCCAGATCCGTCCGGCGAACAGCACCGATCACAAGCTCCGCCCAGTCATGATAATGAACAGGACCGAGCCCGTAGAACATGATCTCATCCCCCGTATCGATAACGTACTGCTCCGTTTTCTCCCCTTCAGCGTACCGCCGCGGCCATCCTATCCGCATATAGCTCACGAGTCATCACCCTCCTTCTCAACATCCTTTACTTCCAGTGTCACGATATCGCCATCCTCGATATCCTCTTCCTGGACGATATGCTGCCAGATCGTTGCCTCGATCGTCCCATCCGCATTGGCTTCCCGCGCCGTCGTCTCGAACTCCGTCCCCACTCTCCCCACCTGCTATACTATAGCAGATTTCCACTTTTTTAACAGTAATCCACAGTCCGAACACTCCGAACGTTCGGACCCCCTCAGCCGCCAGTGCGAAATCTCCGATTGAGTACCCCATGGTGCCGCAGAAACTCCGCGGCACCCCACACCACGGATCGACCCACACACAAGTCGATCCCCGCGTTGCTCGAGGCAACCACCCACCAGCACACTCGAGCAACCCCTCAATCAAGCAATGTATCCATTGCGCCGCGCCACCCCGCATCGGCAACCACCGTCCCGATCATCCTCCTTCTCCTCTTCCCCTCTCCATTCTTTCATTCCCATTCCTTCTCCTCTTCTTCTTTCCCCCTATTCCTCTCCACCTCCTTCTTATTGGATGCTGCAAGAATATCGAGGCAGCATTAGAGGATCGATAGTCAATTCTGGTGCCGTGAGACAGGAGAACAATAAGGTCAGCAAAGAACAACGGCCGCAGAGAATTTTAGAAATATTCTCCGCGAATCTCAGGGCTCTATCCCCGGATCAGGAACAGCAGGATATCGCTTTTCGTTCTCACCCTGAGAACAATTGATCCCGGGCCAGTTCCACGTTAAACTGTCAGTTCAGACGTACTCGGATGCCGGGACGAATTCTATCTGGTCCGGCACTCCACCAAACTCGTCTTCTACCGCCGATCGTATCTGATCCATGACACCGTCCTCGAGGTACACCACCTCCACTCGGTCCACCCCGTAATCGAGACATTTCCGGATGTTCTCCAGTTCGTGCCACGCCGACCGTGCGACCTCGACCGCTATCGACACAACACCGCGCTCGACATAGACATCGATCGACTCACTCCCCACCGCGTGCTCGATCTCCACGTCAAACCCGTCGGATTCGTAAAACTCCTTAATCTGATGTTGCCAGTACCGGTGCTCGACCCCACGCCTCCCAGTCTCCGGTACATCGTACCCACGGTCCTCGAGAACAGTACGGCCCTTCTCGGTCAACTCCAGTAGCGTCGGATTCTTCCCGCGCTTTCCGTTCCGCACCGTCTCCTCACTTACCAAGTCTAGAGCCACCAATTCTTCTTTCGCCGCCGTCCCTTTCTTCGACCCGACACCGATCACGTCGTACCGCTCTGAGACGGACAGGAACGGCTCCTCCACGATACTGATCAGCAGGGCTTCCGCTACCGCGTCCGGTCCGTCATCGTCACCGTCACCAGCATTTTCGTCCTGCTCTATCGGTTCGTCACCACTCGAGTCTTCCCCGACTTCACTCTGGAACAGCGACGGCTGCATCCGCTCTGCACAGTCCAGTCTGTCGAGTTCCGACCGCATCCGCTCCCTAATCTCTGTCTCGGTCACCGACTTCTCCAGCTGGTAATCCGGTAACTCGACCGGCACCGGGCCGCGGTCCGCCACGGTCAACAGTGCTTCTCCCTTCTCCAACGTCCGCGTATACTCCGTCTCCTCCGCATCCAACCCAAACGTCCGCTGCATCTCCTCCGTATCCTTCCCCGAACCGAGGGACATCCACAGCTTCGCGTTCGTATTCGCTTTCAGCGAGTCCGACAACTTACTCGGTTCGTGATCGGCTACGATCAATGCCTCACCGAATTCCCGGACCTGCCCCATCAACGTGGATATCGGCGGATTCGGCGAATCACTGTCTCGCTCCCGGTTCACGTCGAACACGTGCTTGGCCTCGTCGAACAGGACAACGTGCCGCAACCCCTGCCGATGCCCCTGCGCCTCCCGGTAATAGAAGATCCACGTCAACAACGCTTCCACCACGAACACCTGCACGTCCTCGATCGGCTCCTGCAACTCGACCACCACGTTCCGCTCGAGAAACTCCTCAAACGGATAGCTCTGACTGCAGTCGAACACCTCGCCGGAGAACCCGGTCATCCCGGTCAACCGGTTATCCAGACGTTCCTTGTACCGGTACCGTGGCGAGGCGTACGGGATCTCATCGGCCCGTACCAGCTCTAAGAGTTCGTACAGCGACGGCCACTCACCAGCATCAGTATCGTAGAACCCGTACAGTTCACGGAGCTTTCGGATGAAGTAGCCGCGTGACGCCTTCCACAATCCCATCGCGTGCGTCCACGTATCCGCCATGACCTCCGCCCACCGCGCCACAGAGACATCGGGCGGCGGCTGCAACGGATTAAATTTGAGATCCCGCCAGTTCACCACGAGCAGGTCACGGTGTCCGGCCAGATGCCGGTAATCGTTCTTGAAATCGAACACCAAGAACGGCAGATCCATCCCGGCGCACTCGTCCATCAGATTGTAGAACAGGGTCGTCTTCCCCGCACCGGTCCGACCCACAATCAGCATGTGCTCGTTCAACTGCTCCCGAGTCAACCCGACCGGCTGCCCCTCCGGGTTCGTCCCGATCCGGAAATCCCCATCATACGACTCGAACGGGTACTCCCAGTCATAGTACGTATCCCGGCTCTCGATCTCCTCGACCTGCGGCCGATACATCTCCACAAAGCTGTCGTGCGCGTCCCGATCCATCGCCGCCATCGAAAGGATCTGCTTGATCTTCTCTGCGGACAGGCCGACCAGTTCCAGCATCTCCCGCAACTCCGCGAGCTCCTCCCGGGACGGCGTATCCTCGTCGTTGCCGATCCATGCCATACCCGGCGGTACGGCAGTGATCTGCATACTCGGACTGCGGCGGACCACGGATCCGTGGAATCACCACGGCCGTGGCATCTCAGATGTTGTCGAGGTACTGCCGTCGCTGCTCCATCTTCTCCCGCTTGGTCCGACGATCATAGTGTTCGTCGATCACTCCTTCGGACACGTTCGCCCGGTTGCTCACGGCCTTGGTCGGCCACTCCTGATTAAGCGCGTACGTGATCCCGCCACGCCGCAGTGCATGGGGACTCACGCTTGAGGGACACTCGTACGGATGCTCGTGATCGAGCGCCGAACAGGTATCCTGGTCGCGGTCATGCGGACAGTTCCCGGTGACGATGCAGGGTCGAGTGAACCGGTAGCAGTCACCGCGCAGCGTCCCCTTATGGGCGCGGCCCTGCCGTGTTGCCAGTAACGGTTCGCGGCCGTACTCGTCGGTGACATCCGGACGACGCGTCTCGATCCAGTCGTCAAGCAGTGCACAGAGGTCGTCGGAGATTGCGACCAGCCGCTCACCCTTCGCTTGGTTCTTGATCGGGGTGCCCGTGTCCGGCTGGTGATGGATTTCCAAGAGTTGCTCGTCCGGGTCGTAGTCATCCACATCGAGCGCGTGTGCTGCCCCGACGCGCATCATCGTATGCCACAACAGGCTCAGCAAGACGTGGGGCCGTGACGCGTACTCGTACTTCTCAAGGTAGTCCAGGATCTCGTCTGCCCGGTCCTGTTCCAGCATCACGTCACGGACGTTGTCCTTCCCCGTCAGCAGTGGTGATCGGACCTTGACGTGCAGATCTTCTTCCGCGGCGTCGATCGACTCGAGGTACTTCACGAACACGCGGACGGTATCCATCTGCGTCTTCTCGGAGGCCGGTGACAGGTCACCGTCTTCGCGGCGCCACATCCGGTATTCCTGCATCTTCCGGCCGGTCAAGTCGTTCAGGTTGTCGATACCCTGTTCGTTGCACCAGCGCACGAAATGGCCGAGACGGGAGCTGTGGGAGTACAGTGTTGCTTGCGTGACCTCGGTATCGCGGTCGGTCAGGTACAGGTCCAGTGCGGTTTCCGGGTCGATGGGTTCCAAGTTCTCCATGGGTTGACACACGGAACCAGGGTGGAGAACAGACCTGCGGTGACCGGACGTAACCCGGCGATTCTACGCTCAGAAAGTGGATTCGTTCGAGGCGCGTCCGCAAGCCTGCAGCGCCCATGTTTCTGTCGCGAACAAATTCGTGAGCGACAGATACCGGATCGCGAAGGATTTGACATAGACGGCGGCGAGCGAAGCGAGCCGACGGCGTGGTTCAAATCCTGTCGCGCTCATCCACATCCTGCCCGGTTCTGGACTACTTGCAACCCTCTCGAGTCCCGTTCCCTGCCGTGGGCAAGGGGCTGGTACCACTTCTCTGAGATGCGCCGTCGACTGACGTCCAGATACTGTCGTTCTCTGGCTTCCGTCATGTCAGAGCAGCCGATCGCCTACTCTCTGTCCAGTATAGACAGGTCACGCGTCTAACTCGGATTCAGCCGGAACCGTGAACGAAACCGTTGCCCCGTCGCCGGGCGCAGAGTCGATCCAGATATCGCCGCCGTGTCGCTCGACGATCCGGCGACAGAGCGCGAGACCGATCCCCGTCCCTTCGTACTCCTCGCGGCTGTGCAGTCGGTTGAAGACGGTGAAGACGCGGTCGTGATCCGCCGGATCGATTCCGATCCCCTCGTCCCGAACCGAGAGCACCCACTCGTCACCCTGCTGTTCGGCACTGACGCGGACGCGCGGCGGGTCGTCACCGCTGTACGTGATCGCGTTCGAGAGCAGGTTCTGGAACACCTGCCGTAGTTGGCTGGTGTCCCCCGCTACCTCTGGCAATTCCCCGGTCGTGATCTCGGCGTCGCTTTCGTCGACAGTGAGCTGCAGATCCGCCAGGGCGTCGTCGAACGCCGCGTTCAAATCGACCGGCTCGAACGGATCGCCTCGAGACTCGACTCGGGAATACTCGAGCAGCGCGTCGATCATCGCGCGCATCCGCTCGGCGCCGTCGACGGCGAATTCGAGGAACGCTTCGCCGTCTTCGCCAAAGCAGTCACCGTACCGGCTCTCGAGCAACTGGAGATAGCTCGTGACCATCCGCAGGGGTTCCTGGAGATCGTGCGAGGCGGCGTAGGCGAACTGCTCCAGGCGCTCGTTGGATGCCTCGAGCTTTCGCTGGTAGTCCCGGCGTTCGGTGTCGTCCTGGACGACGACCATCCCGGCGAAGACGTCGCCTCTGGTATTCCCGACCGGTAGGGTGTGTGCGTGGAGGTGTCGATCGCCGAGTTCGACGTCGAACGAGGTCGCCTCGCCGTCGAGGGCGGCGCGGAAGTGTGGCTCGATGTCTTCGACGAGGTCGTCCGGGTGGAGTTCGAGGATGGTTTTTCCGATTCGGTTCTCCGGGTCGATACTGAGGGTATCCAGGAGCTGTCCGCCGACCGCGGTATATCGCAGGTCCCAATCGAACAGACCGACCGCCCCGTTCGGGAAGTTTTCGACGAGGGTTCGGTAGCGGCGCTCGCTCTCCTCGAGCTGTCGTTCGTACTCGTCGCGTTCGGTGACGTCCTGGGACATCCCCAATGCGGAGGAGATTTCGCCGTCGTCGTCGCGAATCGGGACGATTCGGATGTCGTAGACGCGATCGCCGGTTCTGACCTCGAACGTACTGGACTCCCCCTCCAGCGCGGCTTCGTAGCGAGGGACGAGTTCGTCGGCCAACTCCGGAGGGAGGCTCTGCACCCGCGAGTCCTCGACTTCCTCGATCGTCCGGCCGGCCACCTCGAGCGGGTCGCCGCCGACGGTCCGGTAGCGCAGGTTCTCGTCGACGAGGGCGACGGCACCGTTCGGGAAGTGTTCGATCAGCGTCCGGTAACGGCGCTCGGACTCCTCGAGCTCGGTCTCCGTCTGGTCGTTCTCGATCGCGGTTCCGAGGATGTTCGCGACGCTCTTCACGAAGGTCGCATCGTGGTCCGTGAACTCGCGATACGCGGTCGTGTGCGTTCCCAGTACTCCCCACGGGTTCTCGACGGATCCGACGACGACGCTGATCCCGCTGACGACGTCGTGGCTGGTGAGCAACTCGGGTCCGGAAAAGCGGTCCTCGGTCCGGAGGTCGTCGACGATGACCGGCTCGTCCGTGACCAGGGTGTAGCCGGCCTGCGAGTCCAGAACGGTAGGTGCCGTCGCCGCGCCGACGAGTCCGTCGCGCCAGCCGACGCCCTGCCGGAGAATCACCTCGTCACCGTCGGGGAGGAGTTCCAGGACTTTCGCGTACTCGTTGCCGAGGGTCTCCGCGACTGCGACCGAGGCGTCGCGCATCAACCCGTCGAGATCGTCGGTCTCGAGCGCCTGCTGCCCGAGTTCGGCGACGACCTCCTGCTGGCGAACCCGCCGGCGCAGTTCCGGCTCCGCCTCGGGAGTCGAGTCCATTCTAGCGCTACTACCGGGTTCGACAGGTAAAGCGTTCCGTTTGAGTTTTAAAATAGACTATCGAACGATGTCTAGGTTACACAAACGTCTATATATTTCAGTTTTCGTTCTCAAACGTTCAGTTTCGGTGACTCACACGTCGAGTATCGAATGGAATTCGGTATCACGCTCGAGACGACTACTATCTCCATCGTGTTTTATCACAAATTGGCCTGTAGGAGACTCTCATGTCCGCCGGACGGTTCGCGTTCGATATCGAGACGATCAACCCGCAACTCGAGGCCGGCCGAAGCCCCGACTTCCAGAACCCGGACCACTTCGAGCTGTTCTCGCTGTGTTGTGCACAGCAACCCGAACCCGGGGCCGAGATCGACTACGACGTCTTCTTTCGCGAGGGCCGCGGCCCGGCGTCGGAGCTGGACCTGATCGACCGAGCGATCGAGTGGTTCGAATCCCGCGCCGGCGAGTCGATCATCACCTACAACGGCGAGTACTTCGACTTCGTGCAGTTCGAGGGGCGGGCTCGAGTCGCCAGCGAGACGCTGGGAGCGCGCGAGGGCGTCGTCGACCGCGTGGCGGCGCTGCTGGACGAGCTCGAGAGCGACGACCTGAAAGGGGAGTCGTGGGAGTGTTTCGGCGAGTATACGAGATTCGAGGAGACCTGCGAGCGCTGCGACGTCGACGTGCCGCGAACGATGCTGTCCGAGTTCGACATCGACACGGAGCGCTATCACGAGCATCGGGATACCACGGACGCACTGAAGCCACACTTCGTCGGCGGTGACGTTCCGGTCGCCGGCGAGCGATATCTCGATCTGCTCGAGGCCGGTGCGACCGAGACGAAGACGTTCCGCGAACTCGAGCGGATGCTAACCCACTACGCGACGACCGACGTCGTGCCGCTGTTCGAACTCGCGGATTCGCGGCCTTTCGGTGACGAAACGTAGTTTTCAGACCCTCAAAGTCAGATCTCTCCTGTTTTAGTGAGTGATTTGTTCGAGAACCAAATTCGAGGGCCGAAATCCTGATATTGATTTCGTTCACCGATTGGAAAACGGGACATTGTGGACGGATGATTAGCTAGATGACTGCTACAACCGTACCCTGAGACCTGCAAGGCCATTCAACTACACGCACATAAGCAAGTGCCCCCCTAAAGCTGGTCACTCCACGATCTCCGCAAGACGAGGCTGACGAAATACTGGAACAACGGGGTCCCGCGCAGCATCGTTTCCGATCGACTCGACGCTTCGGATGAGACTCCCGACAAGCACTACGACCGAGCCACCCGACGTGAGTGAGTAATTGGACTCCAACAGGATTCGTGTACATCTAAGTTGGTGTCAACTAAGAAAATAAGCTGCCAAATGACACGTAGCACTTCGCTTACGCTTGGTAACAGATTCATGCAGTCCGCACAATACGACAGAAACCACCTGCGTGCTTCAATACAGATTTAAGAGGCCCCCGTATTAATAAAATAATCTCTACCGATGGGCACCAGTCTCAATCCCGATGCATGGGAAGGCAGAAGCGTACATAGTGAATCTACACTTCATCAGCTATCGCCTTTTTTGGGTAAAATGAAGTCCACCATGGCAAAAGAATTGGTTCAGACCTACTCATCACCGGGCGACACTATTCTTGATCCTTTTTCTGGATCTGGCACAGTCCCTCTTGAAGCCGCTATTGAGCAAAGAGCAGCAATCGGCGTGGATAGAAACCCATATTCAATTTTGTTATCGAAAGCAAAATTAAACCCTCCAGAAACAGAGAAGAAGGCCAAGCAGAAGGCTAAAGAATATCTCGCTAAAATTGAGCCACACCCAGGGAAAGGAACTGAATCCATCCCAGAGTGGGTCGCTGATTTCTTCCACCCAAAAACACTGTCCGGAATTGCTCAGCTAAGTCCCTTACTTCGAGAGGAAAACGAACACTTTCTTCTTGCCTGTCTGCTAGGAATTCTCCATCACCAGAGACCTGGATTCCTGTCATATCCTGCTAGCAATTTAAAACCATATCTGAGAGATAAGAAATTCCCACGGGACGAGTACCCGGAAAAATACGAGTATCGGGAGATTGAGTCCCGATTAATCTCGAAAATTGAGCGAGCATACCGTAGGTTTCCAGAATTTGATGATTCTCTCACACGATCAGTATATATGGGAGATACAGAAGAGATTATAAATCAAGAAATCCCAAATAATTCAGTCGACACCATTATCACGAGTCCACCATATATGAACAAACTTGATTATGGGAGGGACAACCGCCTGAGGCTATACTTTTTGGGAATTGAAGATTATAAAGAGTTGGATGGGAGTCCAGAAAGCAAAAAACAATATAGAGACTTCTTAGATAGGTTCCTAACAGAAGCAATCTCTGTACTACGTCCAGACGGAAATTTAATTTTCGTGATGGGCGAGTCACAGCGCTCAGGTGCAGCTGTGGACACCTCAGAAGTTCTTACTGAGATGGTAAACAAAAACAAATATGGTCTAAAAATGGAGCAAGTAATACAAGATAAAGTCCCGAGAAGAGAAATAAACTCAATGTCTACAAAGTCTGAGACAATTTTAGCACTTAAAAACTAATATGACAGTCAAGAAACCTTCAAAGTCGAGCATTATTGGAAAAACGTTACTAAATAATTGGGAGGTTGTTGAGGAAATTGACTCGGGTAATAATGGGGTTGTTTATCGTGCGGCACACACCGCTGAAGAGGTAGATATGGATTCGGCATGCAAACTCATGCCAATAGGAGATCTGACCGAGGGTTGGGAAAAAGAAGTTGAGAAGGCAACCATGATGGATACTCATCCAAATGTTGTTAGTATCAAAGATTACACAAGAATTGAAATAGACAAAACAGAATACGCATGTGTGATATCAGAATTCGTTGATGGTCCCTCACTTCTAAAATATATACAAGATAAACCAGATCAGATTACTGTATCATTTGTCTGTTCAGTAGCAGAGGCAATTCTTGATGTGCTTCATGGAATGGAACGAAGGGAAATCAATCATAACGACCTACATACTGGGAACGTCCTTTTATCAAAATCAGATATTACAATTAGCGACGAACCCCAAATCAAGATAACCGATTTTGGAATTGGGGGGTCCCGAAATTCAATGCAGCCCAAAAATGACTACGCGCAATTGGGCGACATAATTCTAGATCTGCTTTCGGAAATCGATCGATCAAAGTTAGATACTCTTGACGAGTACCGCTACGAATTCTTAGTTGATGAATTCGTTGCCAAATATATCGTAGAGGAAGATCCTACCAAAGGCGAGTATGTCCGCTCGCCGCAGGAATTGCAAGGTAAACTAAAAGAAAACAAATCGAAGGCGAGAGAACGGATGGGTGACAAGCCAACTGTTGAACTACAAAGTCCATTTGATTACTTGAGCTGCGAGCAGATGGGTGATTCGTTTAGACTCATAGAAAAACTCTACTCCAGAGACTTTCCAGGATATGGCCAACTTCACAGTCGAACAAATACACTTCTCACTGGTCCGAGGGGTTGTGGCAAGACAACTATTTTAAAGAATATGGATCTTGAAACACAGTTGGAGACTGGGCAAATAAAATCTGCTGATGAAATTGATTATTTCGGTATATTCTATCCATGCCGCGACTTGTATTTTGCCTTTCATTATATGGATGACAAGGATCCAAGCTCATATAATCAAAATCTATTGATCCACTATCTATCACTCTCTCTGCTTAAGAAATTTATAAATCGAGTTAGGTTACTCCGTGATCAATTTGGAAATAATATCTCTGAGGATTCTTTGAGGCTGTTGGAGGAGAATATTTCCAGAACCCTTCGAGATTACTCTAGCCCTCCAGCAGGCACTGATGTTCTTGACCATCTTACCTCCGTTCTTGAGAAAGAGAAAAGAAAGGTTGACGATACACTAAGACGAGGTGAATCAGGTTACAGCGATGAAACTCGTCTGATGGGAATCGATAGGCTCCCAAAAACTTGCAAAAATTTCATTAATTCAGTTGATTGGCTTAAAAACACACCCCTATTCTTTTTAGTTGACGATTATTCTCTTCCAAAAATCACTCAGGGTATGCAGAGCACACTAAATGACCTAGTGATGGAGCGGTGGGACCAGGTATATTTCAAAATATCCACCGAAAGCATCGCATCCTTCCATCCATATGACCGGTCTGAGAAACTTCTTGAGGAGTCAAGAGAATTTGAGGTTGTTGATCTAGCGAATCATTTCATTAGTAATACTGAAAAGCGCAACAAATTCTTAACAGAAGTGCTGAATACGCGCTTAGAGACCACCAGTGGAATCCATTCCAAATACACGGATATCTATGAGATATTAGGAGAGAGGCCCTATGACTCATATAATGACCTAGCTCGACAGCTTCGAAGTGACTCTGATGTTGATTATGCAGGTTTTGAAACCTTGAGAGATATGTTCTCAGGCGATATTTCTGAGATGCTTCGCTTAGTACGGGGGATGTTTAATGAGGTGGGCCAAAACAAAAACTGGGAAGAAGGAAGCGTTGAAGTCCCAATTCCACCACAAAAGCAGGATGAAGTTATCAAGAGATACGGGGGGAGTTTCCTTAATAAGATAGAATCAATACCAGAGAGCGGCGAACGACTCCGAGAGGTCGCTGAAGCATTCGGACAACATGCGAATCAATTGCTCATGGAGAAGACCAGTAAAAATGAGACTGGTAACCCTCCACTTCAAGCCTTCCGGATTGAGATACGCGACTCATTCTCATTTGACTCGGATGAACACGTTAACGAAGTACTTAGAGTCCTACGTAGGAATACCTCGCGCCGTCCCGAAAAACAGGACATCTCAGAGGAAGCAGAATCTATTTATAACGATTTACTCCAATACGGAATATTCCTCTTAGACACTCGTGGAAAGAGTATTCGCGGCGGAGCGGTTCCTCGCCTTTATCTGCGGAGACTCCTACTTCCAAAATTCAATCTCACCCCAAGCCAGCGCGACAACGTCTCTCTAGAGCCTGCCGAATTCATGTATTTGTTGTCGAATCCTGAAGGCTATGACGCTTCAGACTTTGAGCGATCGGAAACAGAAAGTCTCTCCAGGTTCATCGATGATTCAGACGAGAAATCGGAGTGAGTTCAATATGGATTTCCCAGAGATCACAAAGTTTGAAGAAGTCAAAATTGATGCCCCGACATCAGTTGTTACTGTAGCAGGTTTTGAGGACAGGGCGAAAGCGATATTTGAAGAATTGGCTTCTCGTGATGACGCAGATGCCATTCAAACCGGAGCAGGAATCCGTTACAAGCCCTTCAACGAACGAAACGACGTAGAAGGAATGAAGAACGGGATGGCCTCAATCGGATTATCTGATGATTCGACCGAAAGCCTAGTTTTCGATCGACATGATCCCGATTCCTTCGAACCCATTTTTGAGGCATTCTTGGAGTCAATCTCCGAGGAACACATCCTTTTGGATATTTCTGGCATGTCGAAGTTGCTGATTATGGTTACATTGGATATTCTCGCTGAGAAAGATTATTCTGTAACAATATTCTACGCTGAAGCAAAAGTGTACACCCCTACTAAGGATGAGTACACTGACACTCTCCAGTCCAGAGATGATTCTGATAGGACTCCAGCATTCCTTACTCATGGTATCTACGATATTGTAACCAGTAGAGGTCTCTCTTCGGCATTAGGAAGTGATCAGCCGATGATTGTAGTAGCTTTCCCAACATTCAATCATCAAGAGCTTATGGCATTAGCTAGCGAACTTTCCCCTACTCAACTGGTTTCTATTGAAGGAATACCTAATAGGAAAGAAGATTACTGGCGGAAAGAAAGTATTCGGGAACTCAACGAGGGAGTGGAGTCCCACATCCATGTCGATTGGCGCGAAACAAGTACCTTTGATTACGGAAGCACCACAAGATTGTTGAATAATATCTACAATGAATACGGTGACAAGTATCGGATGATCCTGGCTCCAACCGGTAGTAAATTACAGACTGTTGGTTGCCTCATATTTAGACGGCAGCACCAAGATACACAAATAGTTTACCCGGTGACAAGAGAATTCTCAGAAACCTATTCACAGGGTTGGAAAGCTACATGGGGGATCGAATTAGGAAACATTGACGATAAAATTGTCACTGATGGAGAAGAATATCAGCAGAAAATTTCCGAACTACGGTCCAAGATTGAGGATATTAATGACTCAGTGAAAGATACATAATCTGATTTCTATTTATGATTGAGTGGGCTGAGTATCTGGACAAGCGATGACGTCTTGGGGGAGGGCTACCAGCGACAGCTCGCTGTCGTCTCGGTGCTTTTAGAACTGACAAACTCCAAACAGGTTGTCGAAGAGACCCTCCGGCTGTACCCGCTCGCGTACGTCATCTTTCGCGAAACGGTTGAGACTACCGCGGTCGGCGGCGGGCCGCACCATTGTATCGGGATGCGGTACGCGATGATGGAGTTCAAGTTCGTATCTATTTAGACGATTCGGTGATAAAGCAGTCGTCTAAAACTTCCAAAGGTGGGTTAGAGAAATTAGGTATTTTGGCCTTGAAAATGGCTAGAGGAGATTTGGACAAACCATAATACTATGACATGTGTGCCCGACAGTACTGGAAATCAGTATAGATAGGCTGGGACAGTAGTATCCCTGTATAATCAAGCGTCCATCGTCTATGCTGCCTTATTCCATCCAATAATCAATAGATATAAGTTGCAACGAGTCAACAATCGGGATGGAAGCCACACTCCAAGTGTCGCAGGGGGCTGCGCGCAAATGCCCCGGGTGCTGGAGACACCCGAGACGTTGCTTCCAAACCCCGGACGGGGATTTGCAAGCATGATTCCGTATATCCTAGCGGGATATAAACGTCCCGCACGCCGACAGGACGCATCGCCTCGAGCAGCCATAGCACCCTCGAGCGGAGGCCACCATGCCTAACCACTCCGAGGACCAGCCGCCGGACTGTCCCCACTGCGGGCGGCCGGTGACCGCGATCTCGGTCGTCGGGCCGACGGAGGCGTACGTCTCCCCGTGTGGCTGCGAGATCGCACCCGGGCTGCTCGCGACGGGATTCGAGCGCTGACCGCCCGATCGCACGACCACCGCGCAATCGGTGCGTTGCAGGTGGCACCGCTCGAGCCGCGGCGGACAGTCGGGCCGTCGACGGCGGTCGATCGAAACCACCCGTCTCGACACACCACCCACGGCCGCGGTCGGCTCCCGGCCCGTGATCTCGGCTCGAGCGCGCTCATTTTTCCTCTCGAAACCGACGCTCGAGCACCGGCGACCGAGAACTCACTGTCTCGATCCGAGCTACCGCCCCTCGCTCGAGCAGTGCTCCTGATCCGCGAGCAGCGAGTCGCCGTCGACCGCGTCGGTCAACCCGAGGCGCTCGACGGTCGCTCGAGTCGGCCGCCCGTCGGGCCCCCAGCCCCGCGCCCGGTAGTACCGGTCGAGGGTCGTCTCGAACCATTCCTCGTCGACTGACTGTCCGGCGTTCGGTCCCGACTCGAGGGGCTCTCGCAGGGCCGCCGGCAGTTCGTCGTCCGCCCGTGCCATTCCCTCGCGGACGTTGAACAGCCGCGTCAGGGTCCAGACCCGCTCGCCGACGGTCCGCAGGTCGCCGGCCGTCTCGAGCCGGACGGCCTCGAGCCACTCCGCCCCGAGGTCGTCGAACGCGTCGCCCACGAAGTCGTCGACGATGAGACACCAGAGGACCGACCGCCGGTTCTGTTCCGCGACGACGACTCGAGCGGTGCGGTCGGGGCTCCACCGCTCGTCGAACACCTCTCGCTCGATCGGCCGGGCGCGGCGGTGACAGGCCCCGCGGTCGCTGGTCGCGTACGCGAGTGCCATGCTCCGCGCGCCCCGCGGGTCGTACGCCGGGAGCTCCATCGCCTTGACCGTCGGGACGAGATCGGTACCGCCGAACCGGGCCGCCGCCGCGGCGACGCCGTCCGCAAGCGCGTCGCCGAGGGGCCCGTCTCGGGCGGCGATCTCCTCGAGCACGCGGCGAGCCCCGTCGGAATCCCCGAACGCGAGCGAGCGATCGAGGAGGCCGGCGTCAGCGGCGTTGACCGCCCACGCGACCGCACTGCCGGCGCTGATGAGGTCCATCCCGAGCCTGTCGCAGGTCTGGCCCAGCTCCGCGACGGCGTCGAAGTCGTCGATACCGAGGCCGGCCCCCAGCGTCATCGACGCGGCCCCGCGCGGGACGTAGTCGCCGTCGGCCGTCTCGACCCGGAACCCGCCCGAGTCGGCGTCGGTGCCGTCGCCGCCGTCGTACTCTCGCTCGCTCGTCAGTTCCTTGACCGCGGCGGCCCCGATCGAGTCGGTTCCCTCGAACGTGCCCTCCGCCCAGCCGCGGGTCGAGAGCGCGCCGACCTCGTTCGCGAAGTCGACGGTTTCGATCGTCTCGCTCGCTTCCATCCACTGCCCGGTCTCGCCCTCGCGGTATCGCTCGGCGTAGGCGTCGCGCAGGGCCGCTAATCCCGCGGGCGGCTCCCCCCTCGCGACGACGGCCTTCAGCCGTTTCGACCCCATGACGGCACCGGCACCGCCCCTGCCCGCGTGGTGATCTCCCTCGTCGGACGCGATCGTCGCGTACGCCACCTGCCGTTCGCCCGCCGGTCCGATACAGGCGACCGACGCGTCGGGGTAGCTCGTGGCCGTCTCGACCGTGTCCTCGCCCCACGCGTCGGTCGGCTCGACGGACACCGTGCCGTCCTCGACGACGAGACGAACGGGTTCCGTCGCCCTGCCGGTGACGAGCACTCCGATATGGGGCCCGAGCGAGCCTGCGAGCGCGTCCGGAAACGCACCGCCGGCGTAGGAGTCGAGAAAGCCGCCGGTCAACGGCGATTTCGTTATGGCAGCGTACCGCGACTCTCCGGGTAGATACCCCGAGAGCGGACCGAGCATGAACAGAAGCGCGTTCTCCGGACCGAGCGGATCGGTACCGGCCTCGAGTTCGTCAGAGAGATAGCGAGCGCCCAGCCCCTTCCCGCCGACGTACCGCCGAAGCCACGCCACCGGGACCGGGACGCTCTCGACCGATCGCGTCGAGAGATCGACGCGAAGGAGGCGGTCGGGTGTAGCGAGTGTCACTACACCAGGGGACGCCGTCGACGGGAAAAAGGGTTATTACAGCACCTGTCGGCTGTCTGTCGACATGTGACGAAATATAGCACCGCACTTCTGATCCCTGCGAGGACGGACCGACCCCGACTGGCCGCGCCCGACATCTCGACCGCACGGTAAACCGAGATGGGCGAAGGCCAGTCCTACACGACGGCCACGAGCGGCCGTTCGGCGCGCATCTCCGCGAGGACGACCCGCGGCACGTCCGCCTGTTCGTGGATCTCAGCGGCGATCTGACGCGCAGTTTCCTCGAGCTCATCGTCGTCCACCATGTTGAGCAGGGGAATCACCGTCGCCCCGTCCGGCACGTCCTTGCAGCCGCCCCGGTCGCTGGCCAGGACGGTCGCGACGTCGGCCGGTCGGATCTCGTCGCCGGGTTCCAGGCCGGTCAGCGCGGCAACTCGCTCGATCCGATGAACGCGATCCTCGGTGAGCGGCTGGCCGACCACGTGGGCGCTCGCGATCGGAACCACCGTCGTTGCACGTTCGGGAAGCTGTGGTTCCCGATCGTTCGGGGCCTTGAACCGGCGCATTCGTGCGCCATCCGCTTTCACGAGCACGGGCACGTCGAGGGCCGCGAGTTCGTCGACCGTCGCACGGTCGTACCCGAGGTAGCGGTCCTCCCGTTCCCGTTCCGGGACGAGACCGAGCGGCCAGCCGCCGGCCGTTTCGACGGCCTTCACCGGATCCGGCGTGACCACGACCTGCTCGACCCAGTCGTCGAAAATGGGAATGCGAACGGTGGCGGTGACGACCGCGCGCTCGAGCGCCGCCGCGAGCGTCGCCATCGTCGTTTTCTTGCCGCCCGCCCCGACGACGCAGGTCGTTCCGCGCTGGGCCTCGAGGGCCTCGACGACGTCCATACTGTTGGCAACGGATCGCCGGTGATAACGGTTTACCTCCGGTCACGAGCCCGGCGAGGGGCGACCGCCCCGTCGATACTGATTCACCGCAGTTCCATCTCGTCGGCGCGTTCGACGGCGAGCTCGGAGATCTCCTCGACGGTGCTATCGGAGCGATCCGCGAGGACGCGCGTCAACATCCCGAGCTGGATCGCCGCGGCCTCGCGGAGTTCGGCCGCCTCCTCGGTGTCGTTGCCCAAATAATACTCGTGACGGCCGTCCTCGTGGACGAGACCGGTGTACACCGAGCGGAGGTCGTCCTCGGTGATCGCTGCAGCGGCTTCCGTCTTCACTTCCTCGAATTGTGGGTTCGCCATATCCGACCGCCGCGCCCGAGCGACTAAACGGGTGTGGTCCACGCCGAAAACCGCCCGATGGCGGCCAAAATATGATGTCGTATCGACAGTAGTCCCAGTCTATAAACTCTCGAAAACCTATTTGAAGTTGTATCGTGTTATAATCTAACACGTTAGGCCGGACAGTTAAAAAATATTAAAAGGAGGGACTTGCACGAGAGCGGTGTATGTCAGAGGCAGACACGGACAAGAATCGATGGCTCATTGCGCTTTCCGCCGTCGCAATTCATCTCTCGATCGGGTCGATTTACGCGTACAGTGTCTATCAGAACCCGCTGCAGGATCTCAACGGATGGAGCATCTCCGACGTGACGTTCGCGTTTACCGTCGCGATCTTCGTCCTCGGCATCTCGGCGGCGTTCCTCGGGAAGTACGTCGAGAAGTACGGCCCGCGGAAGGCCGGACTCGCCGCGGCAGTGATGTTCGGCGGCGGGACGATGCTCGCAGGCGCCGCGATACAGGCCGGGAGCTACATCGGCTTCCTCGTCACCTACGGGGTACTCGGTGGTGCCGGACTCGGTCTCGGCTATATCGCACCCGTCTCCACGCTCGTCGAGTGGTTCCCGGACCGCCGCGGCATGGCGACCGGGATGGCGGTCATGGGCTTCGGTGCCGGCGCGCTCATCACCGGTCCGGTTGCACAGGGCCTGATGACGTCGCTGAGTATTCCCATGAACTTCTACATCCTCGGTGCAGCCTATTTCCTGGCGATGGCACTCGGCGCGAGCTACATCCAGAAGCCGCCGGCCGGCTGGATCCCCGAGGGAATGGACCCCGACGAACTCGAGGACACCAACAGCAAGGGCGTCACCGTGTCGACTGATCTGTCTCAGCTTACCGCCAACGAGGCGATCAAGACCAAGCGGTTCTGGCTCGTCTGGCTGGCGCTGTTCATCAACGTCTCGGCCGGTATCATGCTCCTGTCGGTCGCCTCCAACATGACCCAGGAGATCACCGGTGCGTCGGCTGCCCTCGCCGCCTCGATCGTCGGGGTCATCGGCGTGTTCAACGGCGCCGGCCGAATCGTCTGGGCGAGCGCCTCGGATTACCTCGGCCGAACGGCGACCTACGCGACGTTCTTCGGCATTCAGGTCGTGGCGTTCGCACTGATGCCCAACATCTCCAACGTCTGGGTCTTCGCCGCGTTCATGTTCGCGATCGTCACCTGCTACGGTGGCGGCTTCGCCTGCCTGCCCGCGTACCTCGGTGACCTGTTCGGAACGAAGGAACTCGGCGCCATTCACGGCTACTCGCTTACCGCGTGGGCGCTCGCCGGCGTCGCCGGCCCGACGCTCGTCTCGAAGATCGTCGAGCAGACCGGGAGCTACTCGCTGTCGTTCTACATCGTCGCCGCCACGCTCCTCGTCGGCCTCGCGTCCATGGCGCTCCTGCGCTTCGATATCAACGGCATCAAAGCGGACAACCAGAGCACGAGCGGACAGCCGACACTGGACTGAGAGACGACGATCGACCGCTCGTGACGTCAGGATCCGTTCCGACTCGCGTGCGTCGATCGTCGAGACGAACTCCCAGCCCTGAAACGCGGCAAGTTACCAGGCCGCACCAGACACCGCCGGCACTGCGAGCCGGCGACCTCGCTGCAGTCAGCAGATACCCACCACTGAAATACATTGAATACAAGATGGCATCGATGACTGATACCACGCCCGCGGTCGGGCGGTCGCCGATCCTCAGGGTCGCGACCGATCCGACGACCACGGGCCGCGAAACCGCGTACGAAACGGCGCGTCGCACAGCCGATTCGGTCCCTGTCGTTCGGACGGGACCGACCGGAATCACCGCGTACGATCCGCTGGTACTCGCTACCGTCGACGGCCGAACGGCCGTCCACCCCGATCCGGACCACGAGGCGATCGCCGAGATCGTCAGTGCGCTCGAGGAGGGCGAGTTATCACCCGACGACGCCGCTGCGGTCGTCGAACACGAGCCGGAGACGCGTTCGCTCCCCGTCCCCGAAACCGGTCCGTTGGCCGCCGGCCGACGCGACGTTCTCGGGCCGTGCGGATGGGTCAACCCGCTGGCCACCGATGACTACGACCTCGTCTCGCCCGAGCGCGACGCGAGCGGCGTCCGCGATATCGGGTTGCTCGGACGCGGGCCGCGGGGACGCGGCCGCCGACGAGGAGGTCGGAGAAACCTGGGCCGAGATCCGCGAGACGGACGGCGAGCCGGTCGTCGTCGTCAACGCCAACGACACTGACGACAGACAGGGGATCGACCGACTGCTCCTTGAAAGCGCCCCGATTGCCGTCCTCGACGGAATCGCGGCGATCGCCGACCACGTCGGCGCAGCGGACGCAGTGATCTACGTCAACGAGACCGAGACGGCGCTCCACCGCCACCTCGGCGCGGCTGTCGACGCGGCCGCCGACGACCTCCCGGTCGTTCCGCAGCTGGTCGCCGGTCCGGACGAGTACCGCGCCGGCGCGCCGACCGCGGCGCTCGAGGCGCTCGAAGGAAACGACCGAGTCGAGCCGCGAATCCAACCGCCGTCGCCGGCGGTCCACGGCCTGTACGGCCGGCCGACGGCGGTCCACTCCGTCCGAACGGTGCTGCAGGTCCGACGGGCGCTGCGGGACGATGCGACCGGCGCCGACCCCGGCACCCGCCTGTTCACCGTCACCGGCGACGTGGCGGCACCGGCGACCGTCGAACTCGCCGATGGCGACACGCTCGAGTCCGTTCTCGAGGCCGTCGACCTCGAGGGGTCGCTCAAGATGGCCGCCGTGGGCGACGTCTTCGGTGGGATCACCCGGACGCTCGACGTGGACGCGACGCGGCGCGCGCTGAGCGCGGCCGATCTCGGGACGGAGGGCGTGATCGAGTTGCTGAACGACGACCGGTGTGCGGTTGCGACCGCCGGCGAGCGTGCGCGGTTCGCCGCCACCGAGAACAGCGGTCGCTGCGTCCCCGGGCGCGAGGGGACGAAACAGCTCACCGAACTCCTGCGCGACGTCTATCAGGGCTCGTTCGATCTCGCGAAGATCCGCGAACTGGGCCGGACGATGGAGCGGACGAGCAACTGCCGGATCGGCGCGAATGCGCCGCGTCCGGTGATGACGGCGATGGACGAGTTCGAACCCGAGTTCCGCGCGCACGCCGACGGCCGCTGTCCCAGCGGCACCTGTACTGAGAAACTATGAGTACGAACACGAACGCGAACGAGACGCTTCCAGGCGTTCCAGACCTCACTGATCCGCAAGAAGAGACGCCGGTCACGGCCGAATTCGAGACCGGGACCGCGAACGATCCGGACGTCGGCACTCGCAACGCCGAGCCGACGACCGTAACGGTCGACGGTGAGCCGGTGACCGTCCCGCCGGGGTCGACGATCATCGACGCGATGCAGTCGCTCGACGACGACGTCGTCAGCGTCGATCCCGGCGCGGACGCCGTCGAGGACGACGCCGACGTGCCCGCGCTCTGTTACTACGACCGCGACGGCGACTGTAGCGACGAGATCGGGCCGCGCAGCGAGTGTCGGACCTGCATGGTCGAAACCGAGGAACACGGACTCGTTCCGTCGTGTTCGTTCCCGGCGGAGGACGGGCTCACCGTCGAGACGGACACGCCCGACGCCGAGGAGAGTCGCAGCGTCAACCTCGACCTCGTCCTCTCGAACCACAACCTCCGGTGTACGACTTGCAACGGCAACGGCCGGTGTGAACTCCAGAGCGCGGCGATCAGCGAAGACGTCGATCACCCGCGCTACGGCGTCTTCGACGAGCGCGACCGGTACGAACCGCTCGACGACACGTCGTCGTTCATCCAGATCGACCGCAACAAGTGCATCCTCTGTAATCGGTGCGTCGACGGCTGCAACGACGTGCAGGCCGAGGGCGTCCTTCGCATCGAAGGTCACGGCGAGGACACCCGCATCGGCTTCCAGTCCGACGCCGAGACGATGGCCGACTCCGACTGCGTCTCCTGTGGCCACTGCGCGACGGTCTGTCCGACCGGCGCATTGACCGAAAAGGGGATCGGCGGTGCCGCGACACTGCCGCTGCCCGGCTTCACTCAGCGCAACTCGATCGGGAACGTGATCGAACACGAAGACGCGGAGACCCTCGACGATCGGACGTCACCTAACCGATCGTCAGGGCCGGGCGGCGACCTCACGGTCGGTACCGGCGCGACCATGAACGGCGGGCAGCGCGGCGTCGCGGGATTCATGGAGCAAGCGAAACGAAAATTCGGGAAAGCGGCCAGCGACTACGGACGGAAGGCGTTCCTCGCCGGCGAGCACACCGCGGAATCGATCGCGGCCAATACGCTTCCCGAGGGGTACCTGTTCGACATCGCCGACGCGGTCAGCGACTACCGGCTGAGCAAAATCGACAAGGCGGAGACGACCTGCGGGTTCTGCGCCGTCGGCTGTCGCTTCGAGATGTGGGGGACGGACGACGAGTCGCTCGGTGTCGTCCCCGTCGACGACCCCGACGACGCGCCCGCGAACAACTTCTCGACCTGCGTGAAAGGGAAGTTCGGCCACGAGTTCGCCAACAGCGAGAACCGACTCACGACCCCGCTCGTCCGCAACGAGAACGGCGACCTCGAGGAAGCCACGTGGGACGAGGCGCTGGATCTCGTCGCCGAACGACTCACCGAGATTCAAGAGGAACACGGGATCGACGCGGTCGGCAGTCTCGCGTCCTCGAAGGGAAGCAACGAGGAGGCCTACCTCGTCCAGAAGTTCGCCCGGCAAGTTCTGGGCTCCAAGAACATCGACAACTGCGCGCGACTCTGTCACTCGTCGACGGTGGCGGCGCTCCAGCAGACGGTCGGGTTCGGCGCGATGACCAACCGTATCAACGAGGACGTCGGCGAGGCCGACGCCTACCTCATCAGCGGCTCGAACACCACGGAATCCCACCCGGTACTGGCGACTCGCATCAAGCAGAACGTCAGGGACGGGGCCGACCTCGTCGTCTTCGATCCGCGGAAGGTCGGCATCGCCGAGCACGCCGACCAGTACACCCGGACCACCCCCGGCTACGACGTGACGTGGCTCAACGGGCTGATCCGGTACATCATCGAACACGACCTCCACGACGAGGACTTCATCGAACGCAACACGAAGAACTTCGACGAGCTGAAGGAGAAGGTCCAGGCCTTCACCCCGGAAAAAGTCGAAGAACTCGCCGGCGTCCCCCCCGAGGAGCTGGCATCGGCCGCCGAGACGCTCGCCGAGGCCGACTCCGTCGTGTTCGGCTGGGCGATGGGCATGACCCAGCAGAGCACCGGGACGGACAACCTGCTGGCGATGGCCGATCTCGCGCTCGTGCTGGGCCAGCTCGGCAAACCCGGCGCCGGCCTCTCGCCGTTCCGCGGCCAGAACAACGTCCAGGGCGGCGGCGGGGACATGGGAACGCTCCCCGGCAGTCTCCCCGGCTATCAGGATCCGGCCGACGACGACGTCGGCGAGAAGTTCGCAGACGTGTGGGGCGAGCGCCCGCCGGAAGAACCCGGTCTCAAAGTGCCGGAGATGCTCGCGGAGGCCCACGAGGGCAACCTCGAGGGCATGTACATCGTCGGCGAGAACCCCGCGCTCTCGGAGCCCGACATCGATCACGCGGGCGAAGCGCTCGCGGGTCTCGAGTTCCTCGTCGTGCAGGACATCTTCATGACCGAGACCGCCGAGCACGCCGACGTGATCCTGCCGGCGGCGACCTCGCCGGAGAAACACGGCACGTTCACCAACACCGAGCGCCGCATCCAGCGGGTCCGTCCGAGTACGGAGCCGCCGGGGAAGGCAAAGCAGGACTGGGAGATCACCCAGGCGCTGGCGAACCGACTCGGCTACGACTGGGACTACGACCACCCGAGCGAGATCATGGACGAGATCGCCGATCTCGCTCCCATCTACGGCGGCGTGAGCTACGATCGCCTCGAGGAGGGCGAGGAACACGGCCTCCAGTGGCCGGTCCCCGACGAGGACCACCCCGGAACCCCCTACCTCTACGACTACGAGGAAGGGAACTTCAACTTCGACGACGGGAAAGCGCGGTTCGTGCCCGCAGACGGCGGTCATCCCGGAGAGCTTCCCGACGAGGAGTACCCGCTCACGCTCACCTCCGGGCGCGTGCTCTACCACTGGCACACGGGCCAGATCACCCGCCGCGTCGAGGGGCTGATGAGCCACGTCGGCGAGAGCTTCGTCGAGATCCACCCTGCGACGGCCGCCGACCTCGGCGTCGAAGACGGCGAGTACGTCCGCGTCGAATCCCGGCGCGGCGAGATCGTCGTGAAGGCCCAGGTCACCGAGCGCGTCGGCGAGGGGACGCTGTTCATCCCCATGCACTTCGCGACCGGTGCGGTCAACAAACTCACGCAGGAATCGTTCGACCCGCAGGCCGGCATTCCGGAGTACAAAATCTCCAGCGTCCGGCTCGAGGCGCTCGGTGCTGACACCGACGAAACGGTGTTGCAGACGCCGGACGTCGTCTCGAGCAGCGGGCCGCACATCGCCAGCGACGACTGAGTCCGACGGCTCGTCGCTGCGCTCGAGCCCGGTAGCGTTCTCCGCGCTCGAGAGTGGAAGACGGAAACCAAAAGGACGTTGCCGTGGCCGCCGCGTGGACGGCAACCGTCTCTGCTCGAGGCCGCATACGCGTTTCCGAGCGTGCCAGCGGAGATGCAGGCGCTGTTCGAATAGGTCACCGCGGAGTTCAGCGGCGACGAGTCGCCCGCAAGGCGATTTTCTCGCCGTTTGCTTCTGCGGGGTCACGATACCGTCGTCGTGGTATGGACTACCGCCGGACCGCTCGCAGAACTCGAAACTGTTCGATCCGGTACCGTCGGCCGAGCTCCCGAGTCGTCGGGTCTCCAGTGTCTCCGTTACTCGTCGCGATCCGTGCTCCCTCGAAGCCACGATTCGAGTCGATCCACGACAGCCTCTGCGATCGCCTCGCCGATGCGGTCGGGGGCGTCGGAGAGGTCCCAGAGGTAGTCGCCGGTCCGGGTGACGGTCACCCAGTCGACGTAGTCGCGGCGGTCCAGCTCGAGCAGGAGGTCCTCGAGGACGGACTCGTTCACGCGACAGCCCAGCGCGTCCTCGATCGCGGTGGTGAGCTGGGCCGTCGTCGCGATGACGCGGTCCTCGAGGCTGCTATCGATAGTCGTGGGGCCGGTCGTCGGGGAGGGCGGGGATGGCGGCCGGTGTGGCATTCTCGACCGCTGGATTCGGCGTGGTCGTTATAGGTTTGATGATAGTCCCCGGAGCACACCGGATCCGGCCCCCGAAATCGAAGCGACCTCGCGAACTCTCAGTTCCGTCGTCTGCTGCCGTCCGACCCGACGGTTTCGGCTTCCGCCTCGAACGCGTCTCTGTTGCGTTCACCTGTTTCGGAAGACATCCTCCATCACGTCATCGATCGAGCTGTCGCCGGAGAACGGCGGACCTCCACGACCGTCCGGAGGTCGGTGACCCTCGCGGCCCGGAGTTCAGTCGGTCCCGACCAGTTTGTAACCGCCCCCGTCGGTGTCGATCCCATCGTCAGATCGCTCCTCGTCTCCCTCCGGCGGATTCGGCGCGCGCTCGGCGTAGTAGATCGCCCCGTCGACCACGCGTGGCGTGCTCGAGACGTGCCCCTCGTTGTCGACCCGCCAGACTTCGTCGCCGGTTCGCTTCTCGAGCGCGTAGACGCCGCCGTCCCGGGAGCCGGCCACGACCCGCTCGTCGCAGACGATCGGACACCCGAAGAACCAGTCGTCCGCTTCGAACGACCAGTGTCGCTCGCCGGACTGGGCGTCGAGCGCGTACAGGTTGGTGTCGTGGCTGCCGATAAACACCGTGTCCAATTCGGGATCGAGCGCCGGACCCGACATCACCAGATCGCCCGTCTGGAACGACCAGTCTTCGGTGCCGTCCTCGAGGTCGACCCGGTAAACGTAGCCGTCCCACGACCCGAAGTAAGCGCCGCCGTCGTAGGTCGCGATCGGCCCCTTTATTTCGCCGTCGTTGGCGTCGCTGCCCCGGGTATCGAACGACCAGGCGAACTCCAGGTCCGGGTAGGACCACCCGTAGAGCTTTCCGTCGTTCGACCCGCAGACGAGCCGTCCGACCTCGAGATCGATCGCCGGCGTCGAGTGGGGGTGGTCGGTCGGCCGGTGCTCCGGGTCCTCCCAGACGACGGAGCCGTCGTTCGCGTCGATGACGAACGTGCTCCCCTCGGGGTCGGGGTACTCGACTGCCATCACGAGCCGGCCGTCGTGGTAGAGCGGACTCGACCCGATGGCGCCGCCGAGTTTCGTCTGCCAATCGATATCGCCCGTCTCGGCGTCGACGGCGTAGAGTACCCCGTCGTACGCGCCGACGTACACCCGGCCGTCGGCGACGGCGGGCGTGCCGTGAATCCCGCGATCACCGGTATTCGTTCCGGTCCGCCAGCGCTCCTCGCCGTCCGGGTCGAGAGCGACCAGATAGCCGGTGTCGCCCGGGAAGACGACGCCGCCGTCCGGCAGGGGAACGGCGCTCGCCTTCGCGGCGGTGTGCGAGCCCGTATTGAGCCGGTCGAGGCGCCACTCCCGGGTCACGTCGTCCGGAACCGTGACGTCGGGGTAGTAGCCCCATCGCTCGAGCGACCGCCTGAACTGGGCGACGCCGTCCGGAACCGTTTGCTCGAGTCCGGTCTCGACCCGCGGAATCGGTTCGCGCTCGGCTCGCCCGAGACAGCCGGCCAGTCCGGCGGTCGCGGTGACCGCGCCGGCGGCCGCCGTGAGAACTCGGCGTCGACTGTGGGCGGTTTCGAGCGCCCCCGCAGTTGGATGTGAATCGTCTGCCATCGTCACGAGGCACTCGCTCGAGGGGGACGTGTTTTGTGTTGTTCGAAGAGCTACTGACCGTCAGTAACCGCTGGTCGCAGAATCGACGTACTGCGTCGGCGGTTCGGACAGTCCTCGCGCCGACGCTCTCCCGTTACGCGTCTGGTGACTCGTTGATGACGACGACGGCCTCCCCGTCGATGACGGAGTCGCCGTCCTCTCCGACGACCGTCGTGTGCAGCCGGTAGCGATCGTCACCCAGCGACTCGACGATCTCGCAGTCGGCCGTGACCGTTTCGCCGATCCGAACCGGACTCACGAACTCGAGGTCCTGAGAGAGGTAGACCGTAACGCCGGGGAACCGAGCCAGTGCGGCGCTGATCGTCCCCGCGACGAGCGTCCCGTGGACGATCTGGCCGTCGAACAGGGTCAGCTCGGCGAACTCGGGCTCGAGGTGGAGCCGGTTGGTGTCGCCGGAGACCTGTGCGAACGCGGTGACGTCGGTCTCGGCGATCGGCTTGCGAAAGCGAACGTAGTCGCCGACGCCGAGCGAATCGTAGTCGTCCGTCGACCGCTCCATGACCCAGTTCTCGTCACCGAACGCGACCTCGGCGGCGGACGTCGTCGTCGTATCCGTCTCCGGCCGAGTCGGTGAGTCCTCGTCCGAGGAACTGAACCCCATCGCTGCGAGGAAGGCGTTGTTGGCTTCGAGGTAGCTATTGAACACGTGTTTCGAGATGCTGGACCACTGCTCGGTCGAGGCTGTGGCGGTGACATCGTCGGTGTCCGGACATTGACTACTCATAGGTGTTGATAGGTACCATTTGACGGAAGGTGTGATTCCAAGTAGCAATTACTGTGGTTGCCACCTTCGTCGTATCGCCAAATTATATTGGAGCCCGTTCGCTGACTGTCACGAAATGTGACGGGTACCTAGACGAGATAGCGCCGAACAGTTCGGGGTGGGGATGGGATTCCGATCCCGGGTCCACACTCCCGATGAGAGCGACGGATATCCCGGACGGACTCCCACTACGGGGCTGTCATCGTCCGGCGACGGCGTTCGTGACTGGCACCGCTCACGGAGTCACGCTGCGGGAAGCTCCTCGAGGAAGTCGGTCGTCGCCCTGTTGAACGCGCGCGGCCGATCCTGATTGACGAGGTGGCCCGAATCGGCCAGTTCCAGCTGGTCGCCGTGGGCGACTTCCGAGGCGATCTCTCGCCCCTGTCGCTTGACGAGCGGCGCTTCCTGATCGCCGTGGACGACGAGCGTCGGCGTTTCGACGCCCGTGAGCTCGGGCGGATCGTACCGGTAGAGCGCGCCGAAGATTTTTCTGAATTCGCTCGAGGAGACGTTGCCGACCTGCTCGATCGCCGCGTTCCTGACCTCGGGGTCGACCGACAGCCACCGCTCGCCGGTCGTCGCCTGAATCGAGTACAGCATCGATCGGAACGTTCCCTCCGAGCCCGAGAGCGACAGCGAGGCCGACAGGGCCGGGAGCGGCGACCAGAACGATTTCAGTTCGGTCGGCATGTCCACTGGCGGCATCGACCGCACTGCACCACCCAGGATCGCACCCGCCGCGTCGGTCGGATGGCGATCGAGGTACTCCTGGACGACCATCGATCCCAGCGAGAGCCCACAGAGGATCGGCCGTTCGATCTCGAGCGTCGAGAAGAGGGCCTCCAGATCGTCGGTGAAGAGACCGATCGAGTAGCTGTCCGGAGCCGTCACACCGGTCTTGCCGTGTCCCCGAACGTCGATCGTGACGACCCGATAGTCGTCGGCGAAGTGGTCGATCTGTGGCTCCCAGGCCGTGCCGTCCATCCAGCCGCCGTGGACGAACACCAGCGGCGGACCGTCACCGCTCGTCTCGTAATAAATAGTCCCGTCCTCGAGTTCGAGTTCTGCCATACCGCGAGTAATGGCTTGCTCACTATTAGGCGCGTGGTTGCGCTAGCGGGGGGTGAAACGGGAGCGAAACGATATTTCGGACCGACAGTTCAGAAACGGGAGTCAGTCGTCGCTTCGCGTCTCCGTCCGGATCCAGCGGTCCCAGAACGAGTCGAACTCGGCTTCGTCTTCGGTGATGCGGTCCCACGCCGCGAGGCCGCGTTCCGCTCGCGAGCCCGGAATCGTGTTGTCGAGGACGAGTGCGGCGAGCCCGCCGACGGCCATGCCGGTCGAGCCGATGATGTAGATCGTGTCGACGACGGCCTGCCCGATGGCTTCGATCAGGACGCCGGTTCCCGCCACGACGCCGAGGGCGCCGACCAGCGAGTCGATGGCCGGCTCGAGACCGACGGCGTCGCGGAAGGCGATCGTGCTCTCGAAGTTGCCCATGTACGCCGGAATCGCGAGGCCGACGAAGAGGGCGAAGCCGACGACGAAGGTGTTGCGCGAGGAGTCGAGGTCGACGTGGCGGAGATTGGAGATCCCGACGGCGACGATCTGGCCGAACATGGCGATGAACAGGCCGCCGACGATCGGATCCGGGATCGTGGCGATCAGTTGCCCGAAGTAGCCGACGAAGCCGACGAACAGCATGATGACCGCGCCGATCTGGACGACGTACCGCGACGCGACGCCGGTCAGGCCGATCGCGCCGATATTCTCGGAGTAAGAGGTCGAGCCGGCGGTGCCCATCACGCCCGAGAAGACGTTCATCAGTCCCTCCATCCCGATGCCGTGGTTGATCCGTTTGCCGCTCGGAGCCCCCGAGCCGGTGATGTTGGCCACCGCGTAGTAGTCGCCGATGCTCTCGACGATCGAGGCGAGCACGCCGGCGAACATCCCGATGACGAACGCGGTCGTCACCTGTGGGATTCCCCACTGGAAGGGATAGATCGGCAGCAGGGGCTGGGTGTCGGCGACCCGTCCGAGATCGACGAACCCCGGATGGCCGCTGGCGATCACGCCGGAGACTGACAGTGCGGCCGCGACGGCCCAGGCGATGATCAGCGCTAGGATGACCGGGTAGAGTCGGAACGCCCTGTGTTTGACGTCGAGATACTGCGAGAACAGCAGGATGAGCCCGAGCGTGAGGCCGAGCAGCCACCAGCTCTGGTTCGCCGCGGTGATCTGCGGTGCGCCGAACAGCGACAAGCCGATCAGCGCGATCGTCGGTGCGATAACGACGGGCGAGAGGTACCGTCGGAGCCGGCCGACCAGTCCGAAGTAGCCCATCGCGACTTCGGCGATCGAGGCGACGATGATCGCCCCCTGTAACTGCAGCAGTGCGGCTTCCCAGCTCGGTTGCCCCGAGACGCCGCCGGCGCTGACGACGCCGACGATGGCGAGCGCGGGCGCGAGCATGGAGAACGGCGCGCCCTGCACGATCGGGTACCGGTTGCCGAACGTCGTCTGGGCGAGCGTCGCGATCCCGGAGACGACGAAGAACGTCCCGACGAACCGGGCGGTCACACCGGGGGGCATCTCCATCGCCCCGGCCAGTATCAGCGGGACCGCGATGTTCGCGCCGACCATCGTCAGGTAGTGCTGAATCCCGAGCACCATCGATTCGCCCAGCGGCGGCTGTTCGTCGATTCCGTATTCGATACCGTCACCGACGGATTCGTCAGCGACTGGCTCGTCCCCCGTCATCGATTCTCGTCGGATAACGACGAGGGGCGTTCAAAGAGATGTTGATCCGGTTTCTCCGTTCCCGTCGGATGCTCGGACTCGCGAATCGAGAAACGCGAGCTCCGCCTCGAGGCCGACGGCGGCTCCGACGAGCCTATTACTGTCGTTCCGTCGCCGCGGTCTCGGCCGCAGTTCGAACCGTTTCGACCGACAGGGACGAGAGGTCCACCAGTTCGCCGTCGGTTTCGCTCGCGACCAGTTCCGAAAGCCCCGCCCGGGAGTCGTCGCCGGCATCGACGACGATCACGCGAGTGTCGCTCGCGGCGAGCGCTCGAGCCGCGGTTCGCGTCGCCTCGGTCGGACTCCCGTCGGCGACGTTCGCGCGGCCGTCGGTGACGAGAACGACGACCGACGCGTCGGTGTCGGCACGCTCGAGGACCCGCCGCGAGGTTTCGAGGCCGGCCGGTAACGGCGTCCGGTCGCCGGAGGGCAGGTCCTTGAGGTGGCGGGCGGCCAGCGAGACGCTGTCGGTCGGCGGGAGCAGGACGTCGGCGTCCTCGCCGGCGAAGGCGACGAAGGAGACCTGATCGCGGTGTTCGTAGCTGTCGCGCAGGAGCTCGAGGACGACGCCCTTGGCGGTCCGCATCGCCGGGCGCATCGAGGCGCTGGCGTCGACGGCGAAGACGATCGTCACCGAGGTGTCGCCGGTGCGGACGGACTGTCGCAGGTCCCGTTCCTCGACCCGCGATTCGCCGCGGGACGCGGCCGATCGAACCGACGCCGCGGCGTCGATCGCCCCGTCGCCGGACGCGGGTTCTGTGCGGACGCGAGCGCCTCGGTTGTCCGTGCTCGGTGCCGTGCTCGCTCGAGAGCCCGTTCCGGCCGCGCTCTCAGTGTGTTCAGCGGCCGGCGTCTCGAGGTCCGGTGCCCGCGCGTCGCCCACGCCGGCTCGCTGCTGACCCGGGACGAGCGGCTGGGTGGTTTCGTCGTCTCCCTCGTCGTCCGGCGAGTCGTCCGACTCGGAGTCCTGTTCGTTCGAATCGCCGTCCGACCCTCCGTCACCGGCTTCAGCGGGCTGCTGATTCGGCGATGCCGGTCGGTCACCGTCCTCCGGCTGCTGGCCACCTTCGGTATCGTCGCCATCGGGTTCGGAGTCGTCGCCGCTCGAGTCGCCACCGTCGCCGCCGCCCTCACCGTCGCTCCCGTCGGAACCGTCCTCGTCGCCGCTCTCCCGATCGCCGTCCTCACGCTGGCTTCCGTCCTCGGCGTCGGCGCTCGAGTCACCCTCGTCGTTCCCGTCGCCCTCGTCACCTGCGTCACCGTCGTCGGACTCGTTTCCCTCGCCTTCCTCAGGCGACTCCTGGTCGAACCGATCCTCGAGCAGGTCGTCGAGATCCGGTTCGTCCTCGAAGGGCGTACTCCGGAGGCGGTGGGGGAGCGCGTACGTCGCGGCCTCGTGAATGTCGGACTCGATGACCGTTTCCCGGCCCTCGAGGGCGGCCAGCGTCATGGCGGTTCGAGCCGTCGCCACGTCGCCGCGGTGGCCGTCGACGCCGGCCTCGAGACAGAGCTCGGCGATTTCGGCTTTGAAGTCGGCCGGGAGGTCGACGCTCGGGAGGCGGTCGCGGGCCGCGGCGAGGTCGTCGCGAAGGGTCTCGACCTCGTCGCTGTACTTCGCCGACGGGTCCGTTCCGTTGTCGCCGTTGACCGCGAGCGCCCGGTCGATAATCTCGACCCGATCGTCGATCTCCCGGCAGCCCTCGACGCTGGCCTGGAGGGCGAAGCGGTCCCGAAGCTGGGGACGCAAGTCGCCCTCCTCGGGGTTCATCGTCCCGATGAGGGTGAAATTAGCGGGATGAGAGACGCTGATCCCGTCGCGTTCGACGGTGTTGACGCCGCTCGCGGCCGCGTCGAGGATCACGTCGACGAGGTGACCGTCCAGCAGGTTGACCTCGTCCACGTAGAGAATACCGCGGTTCGCACGGGCGAGCAACCCTGGATCGAAATCGGCCTCGCCCGCCAGCGCGTCCTCGACCGAGAGGGTGCCGACCACTCGATCTCGAGTCGCGCCCAGCGGCAGGGTGACGAGCGGGACGGAACGCGCCTCGACCGGCATGTCCTCGGGGTCGCGGTCGCGACAGTCTTCGCACTGCTGGCTCGCATCGTCGGGCGAACAGCCGTACGGACAGTCCGCGACGGCCCGCTGCTCGGGGAGGAGATCGACGAGCGCCCGCACGGCGGTGGACTTCGCAGTCCCCTTCTCGCCGACGATGAGGGAGCCGTCAAGGCCGTCGTTTACGGCGACGGCGAGCAGCACGCGCTTCAACTCGTCCTGTCCGACGATCGCTGGAAAGGGGAGTGACGACAGCTTTTTGTCCTCGGACTCTGCAACCATACTTGAGCTAATACAATAGAGGTTTAAAAACTCGATGACAACGATTGGGATCTATACTGCGACGGAGAACGAACTCGGCTCGATCGGCCGGGCCGCCGAGCGTCTCGAGGATATCGAACTCGAGGTCCGCTCGGAGAGCGACCTCGAGGACGAGGCCGACGTCGAGGAGTTCGTCGAGGAATTGCACGACGCCGCGGCGGCGATCTTCTGGCTGCACGGGGCCGAAGACAGCATGCCCGGCTACGACTACGCGACGGGCGCACTCGAAGAGGCGGGCGTGCCGCTGATCGTCAAAGCGACCGGCGACGCCTTCGCGTTCGAGGACACGACGGTTTCGGACGGGCATCGCGACCGCGTCTACGACTACCTCGAGAAGGGCGGGACGATCAACGTCGCGAACCTGTGTCGGTTCCTCGCGGCCGAGTACGAGGGCCGCGATATCGAGTACGACGAGCCCACCGAACTCCCCACGGAGGGCGTCTACCACCCCGATCATCCGGGAATCGAGTACGAGGACCTGCTCGAAACCCACGACCCGGACAAACCCACGGTCGCCGTCTGGTTTTACGAATCACACTGGACACACGAGAACACCCGCTACGTGGACGCGCAGGTCCGGGCGCTCGAGGAACAGGGGGCGAACGCCCTGCCGTTCTTCTGTAATCCTGCAACGGACACCGACGAACAGGAAGACGCCGAGTGGGTGACGGACAACTGGTTGATCGACGACGGCGGGAATTCGATCGTCGACGCCGTGCTCTCCTCGTTCATGTTCTCTCTCTCGATGGACGAGCGCGGCCGCAGCGCCAGCGACGAAGGCAGCGGTGCGGAGGACGTCTTCCTCGATCGGCTCGGCGTTCCCGTTCTGCAGACGGTCACCACGATGCGCTCGCGGTCGCGCTACGAATCCAGCGACACGGGCGTGATGGGCTTCGAACTCGCCCTCTCCGTGGCGCTGCCGGAGTTCGACGGCAACGTGATCACGCACCCCATTTCCGGCAAGGAGCGAACCGACGACGAGGCCGGCATCGGCTCCGCGCCGAAACACCACTTCCCCATCGAGGACCGGATCGACCACGCCACCCGACTGGCGGTCAACTGGGCCGAACTTCGGCACACGCCGAACGAGGAGAAACAGGTCGCCGTCGTCCTCCACAACTACCCGCCGAGCGACGACGGGATCGGGACCGCGTTCGGCCTCGACTCGCCGGAGTCGACGGTAAATTTGCTCGAGGAACTCGAGGAGCGGGGGTACGATCTCGGTGACGGCATGCCCGACAGCGGGCAGTCGCTCGTCGAGAAGCTGACCGCACAGCTCACGCTCGAGGACCGGTGGGTCGCGCCGGAGGACGTTCGCGACCTGTCGGTCGACGTGGTCTCCTCGGATACGTACGAAGAGTGGTTCAGCGATACCGACGAGCGCTTTCAGGAGAACATCATCGAAGAATGGGGCGACGTACCGGACCGCCCGTTCGCGATTCCGGGCGTCGAGTTCGGGAACGTCCTCGTGACGGTCCAGCCACCGCGCGGGTTCGGGATGGATCCCTCGAAGGTCTACCACGATTCGAACCTGCAGCCGCCACACGACTACTACGCCTTCTACGGCTGGCTCCGGAACACGTTCGAGACTAACGCGGTCGTCCACCTCGGAACCCACGGCAGCCTCGAGTGGCTCCCCGGCAAGACCGTCGGACTTAACGGCGAGAGCGCACCCGACCAACTGATCGACGATATCCCGAACGTCTATCCCTACATCGTCAACAACCCCGGCGAAGGAACGCAGGCCAAGCGCCGTTCGTATGCGGCGATCGTCGACTACCTGACCCCCGTCATGCGGAACGCGGGCACGTACGACGAGCTTTCAGAACTCGAGGAACTCGCCAACCAGTACCGCGAGGCCGGAATGGAGGACGCCCGGAGCGACGACGGCGAACACCTCGCGGATCTCATGCGGGAGAAAGTCGAGGAACTCGACCTCGCCGTCGAGTTAGGTATCACCGGCACGATCGACGAGAAGACCGACGTTCGCGGGCCCGACGAGGCCGGTTCGACGCTCGCGGAAGGCGATATCGAGGGAGACGAGGTCGATATCGACGAACTGGTCGAACGGATCCACGAGTACCTCACGGACGTGAAGACGACCCAGATCAGGCTCGGGCTGCACACCATGTCCGAGCCGCCGGAGGGCGAGCGCCTGACCGAGTATCTGGTCGCCTTGACGCGCCTCGAGAACCCTGGCGCGCCGAGCCTGCGCGAGAGCGTGGCCGGCGCGTTGGGCGTCGACTACCAGACGATGCTCGACTCGCCCGGCGAGTACGCTGAGGACCTCGGAATGACGCACGCCGAGGCCGCGGACATCGTCTACGAGACCAGCGTCGACCTGATCGAGACGCTCGCCGAGCACGACTTCGACATCCCGGTCTCGGAGCGCGAGGCGGGGCCGGACGACGAGGTGAACATGAATCTCCTCGTGGTCGACCTCGAGACGATCGGCGACGGGCGCGCGAAATCCGGCGCGCACAACGATCTCCGGGAGGCTCTGGCCTACATCTGCGAGGAGGCCCAGCCCCGCGTACAGGGCGCGGAGGACGAGATTCCCCGCACTGCAGACGCGCTCTCGGGCGAGTACGTGCCGCCGGGCGGCTCCGGCGCGCCGACCCGCGGCGGGGTGGACCTGCTGCCGACCGCGCGGAACTTCTACACGCTCGACCCGCGCAAGGTGCCGGCGAAGGCCGCCTGGCAGGTCGGCAGCGAGGTCGCGGAGGGCGTCCTCGAGCGCCACCACAGCGAAAACGACGAGTACCCCGAGGAGATCGGCGTGGTCGCCTGGGGGACGCCGACCGTGCGCACCCGCGGCGAGACCATCGCCCAGGTGCTCGCGATGATGGGCGTCGAACCGCAGTGGACCGACGCTGGACGGATCGACGACGTCGAACCGATTCCGCTCGAGGAGCTCGACCGACCCCGAATCGACGTGACGACGCGCGTCTCCGGGCTCTTCCGGGACGCGTTCCCGGCCGCGGCGGGCGTCATCCACGACGCCGTCGACGCGGTCGTCGACCTCGACGAGCCCCACGAGATGAACTACGTGAAGAAACACGTCGAGGAGGAGCAGGCGGAACTCGAAGAAGAAGAGGGCCTCGACGAATCGGATGCACGAAAAGCGGCGAAACACCGCGTCTTTACGACCCGGCCCGGCGGCTACGGTGCCGGGACGAACAAGGCCGTCGACGAGGGCAACTGGGACGACCGCTCCGATCTGGCCGAGGTGTACGTCCAGTGGGGCGGCTACGCGATGGGGTCGAGGGGGCGCGTCTCGGACGCCCACAACGCCTTCGAACGTCGGCTTTCGAGCGTCGACGCGACGGTCAAGATCGAGGACACGATGGAACAGGACGAGTTCGACTCCTCGGACTGGTACGCCTTCCACGGCGGCTTCATCTCCGCCGTCTCGGAGATCTCGGGCGAAGAACCCGCCTCCTACGTCGGCGACTCCTCCGATCCGGACAACGTCGACGTCTACACGAACGAGGAGAAGGTCCGCAAGGCGATGCGCTCGCGCGTGCTGAATCCCGACTGGCTCGAGTCCATGGAGGACCACGGCTACAAGGGCGCGGGCGACCTCTCGACGACGGTCGACGTGACGCTGGGCTGGGATGCCACCACTGGCGTCGTGAGCGACACCCTCTGGGAGGAGGTCGCCGAGAAGTTCGCCTTCGACGAGGATCGGCAGGACTGGATGCGCGACGTCAATCCGTGGGCGCTCGAGTCCATCACGGACACCCTGCTCGAGGCGGTCGAGCGGGACCTCTGGGACGCCGACGACGAGACGATCGACCGACTGCGCGATCTCAATCTCGAGGTCGAGGGCGATCTCGAGGCGCGGACGACCAACGAGGGCGTCGGCGCGGAGGCGTCGACCGATGACTAACGACGAACGCGAACGCGTTCGGCCGACGGACGATATGCGAGGCCCGGAGAGTGATTCCCGATGAGTGACCAGCAACAGGAGTTCGAGAACGAGTACGCGGATCTGGGCGCAACGACGCAGAACGCGATGGACATCGCCGAGACGAGCATGGACATCGTCCGGCAGTTCGTGCCGGACGAGACGTTGGCCGATCGGGTCCGCCAGAAGTCGGTCCACTCGATGGGCGACATCGAGTTCCAGCACCTGATCGAGTTCACCGGGAGCGACGAACTCGGGGACGACGAGGACGCTCCGGTTCGGGCCGGCGCTCGAGCCGTCCTCGACGAGGCGACGATCGTGACCGACATCACGATGTCGAAGGCCGGCATCACGGGCCGCGGCCACAACTGCGAGAAGCGCAAGGCGATCGGCAACGGCGCGGAGCTGGCCGAAGAGACGGGGATGACCCGGACCGCGGCTTCGGTGCTCGAGCTCGACAAACAGGGCGTCTACGACGGCGCGATCGCGACGATCGGCAACGCGCCGACGGCTGCCTTCGCGCTGGCGGACTGCATCGAGGACGGCACTCGGCCGGCCGCGATCGTCGCGACACCCGTCGGCTTCGTCAAGGCCGAGGAGAGCCGCCAGCGAATCCGCGAGGTCAGCGAGGAGTACGACGTCCCGGCGATCACGAACGTCGGCCGGCGCGGCGGCAGCGGCCTCGCCGCAGCGCTGACGAACGAACTGATCCACGTCGCGAAGGACGTCCGGACCGACGAGATCGACCTCGAGCTCGACACCGAAACGCGGGCCGCGGACGGCCGGAACCGATGAGCGGCGAGTACGACCTCGACGCGGGACCGGATCCGGCCAGGTTCGCGGCGGGGGCAGCCGAGCCGGACATCGACGAAGCGACGGACGACCCGGTCTACGCCGTCGGCGTCGGCCCGGGAAACACCGAGTATCTCACCCCGCGAGGCGAGCGGGCGATTCGCGAGGCGGACGTCGTCATCGGCTTCACGACCGTCGTGGAGTTCGTCGAGGACGAGACGGACGCCGACCTGCTGACCTGCGGCTACAAGGACGAGGCCGAAGCGCTCGAGGAATTCGGCGAGCGCGTCGCCGCCGGCGAGTCGGGGACTGCTGTCGCGATGGGCGATCCAAACCACTCGGGATACCAGTTCGTCGGGAAGGTACAGGACACGGTAGAGCGCCACGATACCGAAATTCCGGTTCGCATCGTTCCCGGTATCTCGTCGCTCCAGATGGCGGCGAGCCGCGCCCGGACACCGATGGAAGATACCGAGTTCGTCACGCTCCACAAGAGCGGCGACCTCGAGTCGGACATGGATCGGCTCGCTGCCGCCGTGGACGACCGCCACCTGCTGGTGCTCCCGCGGCCGTACGATCGGATGCCAGGCGATATCGCGGACTTCCTGCTCGAACACGGTGCCGACCCCGATCTCGAGGCGCTGGTGCTCGAGAAGCTCACCCACGACGACGAGCAGATCCACCGGTTTACGCTCGCGGAACTGGCCGAGCACGCCGGCGGGAGCGGGAAAGAGGACACACCGTTTTCCGATCTGGTCGTGCTCGCGGTTCGACAGCCGATCTCCGTGGGATAGGCGTCGTATTCGTGTTTCGGACGATTTCAGGGGCACATCTCTCACCGTTCTCTTCCCACGATCGAATCGTTCGAAGCCGTTAAATTAGAAATGTTTATCAGAAATCACTTCGCGCATGCAGCTATGCTATTTGATTTGCAACGGCCGCACCTGTACGTCTTCTTCGGGGCGATCGCTGTCTGGGTCGTATCCAACCTGAGCATCGGATTGCGGTATCGAAATAGGGACACTGCTTCGCAGGATCGGGGATCAAAACGCGCGATCGCCGTCGCCACATCTGGCGGTATTATTGGTGCTACACTCCTTCCCAAAGTGATGCCCGCTCCGGAACTCCCGCGTCGCCTGGCCGCGTTCTGGATCGGGATTGGACTCGTGGTGTTCGGTGTACTGCTCCGTCAATACGCTGTTCGGACGCTTAGCGAGTACTTTTCGCTCGAAGTGTCGGTCGAGGAGACAGACACCGTTGTCAAATCGGGGCCCTATCGATGGGTTCGCCATCCATCGTACACCGGCGAGCTGGCGACGGTGATCGGGGTTGGGGTCGCGATCGGCAACTGGCTGAGTCTCGGATTCGTGACGCTCGCCGGCCTACTCGGCTACGGGTATCGCATCCGTGTTGAAGAGCAAGTCCTCCGAGAAACGCTAGGTGATTCCTACGAAGCCTACGCGAAACGGACGCCCTATCGGCTCATTCCGGGCCTCTGGTAACGATCATCTGCCGCGAAACGGCGATACCCTCACTCGTCGCCTTCGTATTCCCGCAGCACCGACGAGACGGTGTTCGACACTTCTTCGAGCGCGACGGCGTTGGTCTTCCTGAGGTCGTCGTCGTCCTGTGCCTGGCCCAGATGTCGGAGCGCCTCCCTGAGGTGTCGTTCGGTGTCGGACCCGTTTTCGTCGGTCATAGTTCGAGCGACGGGTCGTAACCGACTCGAGCGGTTAAGTTCGTCGGTGGTGTGGGTCCCTCACTCGAGGGCGTCCCGGACCGCGGCCCGGCGTTCCGCGAAGGTCGGTTCGTCCAGCACCGGCGTGGTCGACTCGAGATCGACATCGACCGCGTCAGTCAGTTCGATCCAGGCGCGACAGCCCCGGTAGCTGCCCCGCTCCTCGATGAGCCGCGGCGACTCGAGTGCCGAAACCCGGAGCAACAGCACCCGCAGGTCGTCGTCCGGATCGTGCTTGTCGCGCAGGCCGTCGGGGGTGTAGACGTAGTGGCGCGCGAGGGCCTCGAGATCGTCGCTCGGGACCGTGTACTCCTCGCGAACCTCGGCGACGGCGCGGATCGGTACTCCGTCCTCGGGTTTGGCGCTCGCCCGGTGGTAATAGTCCTCGTACCGGGGCTGGTATCGATCCGGTTCCTGATGGGTGTAGGCCGGATAGAGAACGAAACGGTCGTCGATCGTTCCCGGATCGAGCGTCGGGTGGCGCACGAGTACCGTCTGGTCGCCGTCGATCAAGGCGTTGACCACGCCGGCGCGTTCTTTCAGCGCAGCGATGGCGGCGGTCGAAGCGTCGGACATAGCTGTCGGGCGAGCCAACGGCGGCACGCACTAACCCGGTTTCGACTCTCCGGTCTCCCGACGGGTGTCCTATCGGCGTCCAAGAAGCTAAGGGTATCCGCGGTACGGATTCGGGCATGCTATCGATCGACGAGGAGCGATTCCGCGAGAGCTTCGAGACCTACTCCGAAATCGGTGCGACCGACGCGGGCGGACTCGACCGTCTCGCCCTGACGGACGAGGACAGGCGGGCTCGAAACCGATTCGTCGACGATCTGAACGCGCTCGGGCTGGAGGTTCGAATCGACGAGATTGGGAACGTCTTCGGGCGTCGCGAGGGAACGGATCCGGATGCGGATCCGGTCCTGATCGGATCCCATCTCGACTCCCAGCCGTCAGGCGGCCGGTTCGACGGCCAGCTCGGCGTCCTCTCGGCACTGGAAGCGCTCCGAACTCTGGCGGATCAGGGAATCGAGACGGAGCGCCCGATCGAGATCGTCAACTGGACGAACGAGGAGGGCTCCCGCTTCCAGCACGCGATGCTCGGCAGTGCGGTGGTCACCGGAGAAACGGATCTCGAGACCGCGCTGGACATGACCGACGACGACGGCGTCCGGCTCGGCGACGAACTCGAGCGCATCGGCTACGACGGCGACCACCCGGTCGACCTCGGCGACGTTCACGGCCACGTCGAACTCCACATCGAACAGGGACCGACGCTGGCGGCCCACGGAAACGCCGTCGGTGTCGTCGAGGGGGTCTACGGGATCTCCTGGTTGGACGTGACGATACGCGGCGAGTCCGATCACGCCGGACCGACGCCGATGCACGCTCGGCGCGACGCGATGGCGGCCGCAGCCGACGCCGTCAGCGCGATCAACGGGCTCCCGACGCGCCTCTCCGCGGACGCGGTGGCGACCGTGGGCGAGTTCGACCTCGAACCGGACTCGATCAACGTGATACCGAACCAGGCGGAATTTTCCGTCGACCTCCGGTCCGCGGACGACGACGTCGTCGATCGGGCCGTCGACCGAACGAAGCGCGAGATCGAGGCGGCCTGCGACCGCCACGGGACGAGCGCCGACGTCGAGGACGTGTGGCGGATCCCTCGTACCGAGTTCGATGCGAGCGTCTGCGATGTCCTCGCTTCGGCTGCGGAAACCGTCGGTGTCGACTACGAACGCCTCGTCAGTGGCGCGGGCCACGACGCGAAGTACGTCAGCGACATTGCGCCGACTGCGATGCTCTTCGTGCCGTCGGTCGAGGGGCGGACTCACACCGAATCCGAATACACCGCGTGGGAGGACTGCGTCGCCGGGGCAAACGTCTACGCCAACGCGGCTCTCGCCCTCGCCCGCGACTGACCGCAGCGAGAACGCAGCCGACGGTCTCCTGATTCACCGACGGGTTGAAGTCCTCCTGTCGTTACCCAACGACAATGACTGTTGACGAGATGACGGACGCGGTCCGTAAGGCAAACGGATTCGATCGAACCCCGGGAGAAGACCGATGAAGGGATTCGTCCTCGGGGGCGTCAGTTCCGGTGTCGGAAAGACGGTCACGACGCTGTCGATTATTCAGGCGCTCGCGGACGCCGGCCACGAGGTCCAGCCGGCCAAGGCGGGTCCGGACTTCATCGATCCGAGTCACCACGAGGCGGTCGCGGGCCGCCCCTCCCGCACCCTCGATAGCTGGCTCGAAGGGGAAGACGGCCTCCGCCGGAACTACCGGCGCGGCGAGGGGGATATCTGCGTCGTCGAGGGCGTGATGGGGCTCTACGACGGGGACGGCTCGAGCACCGCCATGGTCGCGGAGGCCCTCGACCTCCCCGTCGTCCTCGTGGTAGACGCGAAGGCGGGTATGGAGAGCGTCGCGGCGACCGCCCTCGGGTTTCGCGAATACGCCGCCACCATCGGGCGCGATATCGAGGTCGCCGGAGTCATCGCGCAGCGCGCCCACGGCGGCCGCCACGAGCAGGGGATTCGGGACGCCCTCCCCGACGATCTCGCGTTCTTCGGTCGAATCCCGCCGAACGACGACCTCGAGATCCCCGATCGACACCTCGGGCTCGAGATGGGCGCGGAAGCGGCCCTGCCGAAAGACGCCCTGCGGGAGGCCGCCGAGTCGCTCGCGGCCGATCGGCTGGCTGCAGTCGCGAGCGAACCGCCCGCCCCCGAAACGCCGATCGAACCTGCGGAGTCGGTCGACGCCACGATCGCCGTCGCCAGCGACGCCGCCTTTTGCTTCCGGTATCCGGCGACGATCGAACGGTTCCGCGAGCGGGCCGACCTGGTCACGTTCTCGCCGGTCGCGGGCGACCCCGTCCCGGACGCCGACGGCGTCTACCTGCCCGGCGGCTACCCCGAACTCCACGCCGAGGAACTCGAGTCGGCCGGTACGCTCACCGAACTCGGCGAGCGGGCCGCCGAGGGACTGCCGGTCCTTGGGGAGTGCGGCGGCCTGATGGCCATGAGTCGATCGCTGACGACCGCCGAGGGCGACCGCAGCGAGATGGCCGGAATTCTCCCCGCCGATGTCACGATGCACGACCGCTATCAGGCGCTCGATCACGTCGAGCTCGAGGCCGCCGAGGGAACGCTGACCGCCGACGCCGGCGAGACGATTCGGGGTCACGAGTTCCACTACTCGAGCGCCGACGTCGACGGCGACGCCCGCTTCGCCTTCGAGACGGTCCGGGGCGACGGCATCGACGGGGAGCACGACGGTCTGACTGAACACGAGTCGCTCGGCACGTACGTCCACGTTCACGCGGAAAGCGGGGCGTTCGATCGGTTCCTCGAGCGTCTCGAACAGTGACGGTTCAGTACCTTGATCTCAGGACAGTCGCTGTGGGTTTCGCGGACGTCCCTCGTGTGGACCCGTCTCGGTGACCAGATAGCTAATCGTGTTTCGTTCCGAACGAAATGCTGAAAGTATAACTGTACTATATCTAAACTGAGTGCCGATGACCAAACTCAGGATATTCGGGTCGGTTCATTTCAATACTCGGAGCGTTGTCGAAGACGATCTTCGGGAGTTCTCGGAGGGAGCGGACGCGATCGCGGTCGAACAGCCTCAACTGGGGGAGACGCCCCGCTCGGCAGTCGGGCTCGTCCTCCGGTATCCGTTCTTTTTCATCGGACTACAGCTACTGTTCGTCTTCGTACAAATACCGTTGCTCGCGCTGTTCAACCGCGACTTGCGGTCCGTCGAGCAAATCGCCGTCCGTGAGGTCGCACAGGGCCGACCGATCCACCGGGTTGATCGCCATCCGCTCGGGATCCTGTCGGAGCGGAGTCACGGATGGATCGTCGGCAACTGGCTCGCGTTCGCCGCGCTCGCCGTCTGGTTGCCGACCGAGACGCTCGTTGCAACTGGACTCGCCATCGGTTTGCTGGTAGTAGTAACGGTTCGTGCCCTGTACGGGATCCGGCTCCCGACGGTCGCGGCGGCTGTAGTGCTGACCGCGTTAGCATACTGGCTGCTGATCGTCGACCCCTTTATGAACGACATGATGGGCGGTCTCGTCGCTTTGACCTTCCTGATTGCGGGACTCGGTCTCGTCAAGATTACGCTCGAGGCGCGAAACGAGGTGATGCTCGAGGACGTCGCGACGCTGGCGGCGGCAAACGACTACGAGCGGATCTGTCTCGCGACGGGATACAACCACGTCCCGGGGATGGTCGAACGAGCCTCCGCTCACGGGCTGACGACGGTGGACGTCTTCAAACCGGCGTTCCGTGCGACGGGGCAGATGCTCGATCCCGAAGCGGTTCTCGAGTCCGACGGAACCGACGTTCGCCCCGATATGGAAACGGCTGGAAGCGTCCTCTTTCGACGGGCCGGAGCAACGGGTATCGACTGGCTCGTAATCGCCGTCATCGCGGTCGCGTTCCCCGTGGTTCTCGTCGCGACCGACAGTGCATATCCGCTCGGCAGTGACGCACTTCTGGGAGGCCTCATTCTGCTCTGGTGTCTCCTGTCGCCGCCGGCGTACTTTGTCGTCGGTGAAGCGAAGTACGGGCAGACCCTCGGGAAGTCACTTCTCGATCTGACCGTGGTCCGGATCGACGGCTCACCGAGTACGCCGGGTGACGCGATTATCCGGACGGTGTTGCACCCCCTCGATTTCCTCCCGATCGGCTATGTCCTCGGCGCGATCGTTGTCGCCACGACTGACCACGGACAGCGACTCGGCGACCTCGTTGCTGGAACGACCGTGGTGAAAACCGAAAAAGTACCCGAGGCCTCGACAGTCGACGACGAGAACCGGAGTCCGAACCCCGGTGTTCCCAGAGTGGACGCTGACGATTCGGTTCGACCCCGGACGACCGACCGGTGATTGATTGTTCCGGCCGTGCAGCGACTTCCACCCCTGAAGCGACGACCGCTGGCCGACCAACTCCGTCTCATCACCGGATTTTGTCCGGCGTGGGTCGCGTGATTACATTTATAATTTCGATCATGGGTCCGTCTTAACCGAACAGTCCGTTCAGGTTCGGCAACTCTCGTTGTCCTACTCCAACTCTACATGGGCAATCGCAGTTGTTCTACACCAAACAAAATTGTTTTAGGGCCGGGCTCTGTTCCAACGGATGATGCCACCCATCGCGCTTCCACACGATGCGAAGGCCGGACCGACCAAGTCGGAGGTCCGCGCCGTCGTCCGCTCGAAGCTCGCGCTCGAGCCGGACGACCACTTCGCGGAGGTCGGCTCCTGTACCGGAGCCATCACGATCGAGGCCGCACAGCGGGCCGGACGGGTGACCGCTCTCGAGCGGAAACCCGAGCGACTCGAGACGACGGAGCGGAACCTCGCCGCGAACGAGGAGTCGGTACGGGCCGACGTCGAACTGCGAAACGCGGAAGCACCCGAGGGGCTGCCCGACGACGCCGACGCGCTCTTCCTGGGCGGAAGCCGGAACTTCGAGGCGGTACTCGATCACGCCGTCGAGACCGAAATCGACCGCGTGATCATGAACGTCTCGCGGCTCGAGGTCGCCGGGAAGGCGACGGAGGCCTTCCGCGAGCGGGACTTGCTCGAGGAGGTCGTCCAGTTCCAGGTGAGCCACGGCTACGAGCTCGCCGGGGCGACGAGTTTCAACTCGGACAACCCGGTGTACATGCTGGTCGGGAGCGCGACGCCCGACGAGGAGACTGCGGAAGACGACGGCGAGCGAGTCGCCGCGGACGGGGGGAGCGCCGCCCAATGACGCTCTACGGCGTCGGCCTCGGCCCCGGCGAGGCCGACCTCGTCACGGTACGCGGGAAGGAGGTCCTCGAGAACGCAGACGTGGTCTACTCGCCGGGCCGCCTCTCCCGGACGGTCGCGTTGAAACACGTCGACGAGTCGAAAATCGGGGATCTAGACTTCCCCATGACGAAAGACGAGGAGAAGCTGCGAACGGCGTGGAAGGAGGCGGCCGCAGAGATTGCCCCGAACGCACGCGACGGCGACGTCGCCTTCGTCACGCTGGGCGATCCGAACGTCTACTCGACGTTCGGTCACCTCCGACGGACGATCGACGCCTTTCATTCGGACGTCGAACTGGAGATCGTTCCCGGCGTGAGCGCGGTGACGGCCTTCGCGACCGCGATGGGGGTCGAGATCGAAGCCGGCGCGGGGCTCTCCTTGCGGGAGGCCGCGTCCGGCCACAGCCCGACCGGCCCGGACCGGATGATCCTATTCAAGGTCACCGACGCACCGGCGACCCACGAGGGCCTCGTCGAGGCCGGCTACGACGTGACCTACGGCCGCCGGCTGTTCATGGAACAGGGCGAGACGATCGTCACCGACGACCCCGAGGAGATCGACGAGCGCGATTACTACACGCTCGCGTACGCCGAGAAGGAAGACCTCGAGGTCGAGCAGGCGACGGCGGCCTTCGAAACCGACGGCAGCGATTCCGAAACGTCGGGCGAGGACGACTCGACGGCGAACGGTGAGCCGGTGACCGACGGAGGGAAGCGAGTCGACCTCGAGCACGCTGAAGGTTGCGAGGGCGGCGACTGTGGCGGACACCGCGGAGGACACCGATGACTGACGACGAGACACCCAACGACCCGCAGGACGCGATCGACTCCCAGGGCGAAGCTCGCCGCGAGGAACTGGACGACCGGATCTTCGAGCACAGCGCCGGGGACGAACAGGAGGGCATTCCCTTCGTCGGCGCCGGCCCCGGCAACCCGCGCCTGCTGACCGTGGCGGGGAAGGAACTGCTCGAGGAGGCCGACCTCGTCGTTCACGCGGGCTCGCTGGTCAACAGCGAACTGCTGGACGAGTACTGCAGCCACGCCGAACTGGTGAACTCCGTCGGGAAGGACCTCGAGGAACTGATCCCGCTGATGCGGGACGCCTACGAGGACGGCGACAACGTCGTCCGCCTGCACAGCGGCGATCCCGCGATTTACGGCGCAGCACTCGAGCAGATGGACGCGCTGGAGCACGAGGGCGTGCCGACCCACTTCGTTCCCGGCGTCACCTCGGCGTTCGCGGCCAGCGCGACGCTGCGGACCCAACTGACGCTCAACGAGGTCTCGAATCACGTCGCCTTCACCCGACCGCAGGGCAAGACCCTGACGCCCGAGGAGGACCACATCTCCGACTTCGTGGAGATGGGCGACGTGACGACCTGCATCTATCTCGGGACCCACGCGGTTCGGGACACGATGGATCGGTTGCTCGAGGACGACCACGACCCCGAGACGCCGGTCGCGGTGATCTACCACGCCTCGTGGCCGGACGAGGACGTGATCATCGGCTCGATCGGCGACATCGCGGACAAGGTCGAGGAGGCGGGCTACCGCGCCTCGGCGCTGGTCGTCATCGGTGATGCCGTGACCGGCGCGGGCTACGAGCGCTCGTTCCTCTACGGCGACTGGGCCAATCGGGGATCGTCGGGAGAGTCCGGCGAGACGGAGGCGAGTGATGACTGAGATGGCTCGAAGTCGCTACCGCGAACACGGTGAAAGCCCCCAGCCCTTTCAATCCCACCCGAGCGGTGGACTGGACGGGTCGATCGAACGTGGAACGGACAATTTCGGTACGACAGCAATCAACCAATGAGTTCAGGAACTGAGAACGCGGACACGACGGACGAATCGGGATCGGACTCCGGCGGCGGCCACTGTTCGACGGCGGATTCGGACGGCGAAGTCGCCGAGGAGATCGCGATCATCTCCTTCGGCCGGAAGATGGACACCGCCGAGGAGATCAAAGCCGAGATCGGCGATCGCTACGAGGCGATCGACATCATCGAGTACCACGGCGACGTCTTCGAGGAGCATTGGGGCGAGTACGACTGCTTCATCGGCCTGATGGCCTCCGGGATCGCGATGCGGAAGACGGCCCACCTGCTCGACGACAAGTGGGAGGATCCCGCGATCTGCGTCGTCGACGAGGAACTGACGTGGGCCATCCCGATCACGGGCGGCCACCACGGTGCGAACCAGGTCGCACAGGATCTTGCGACGATGGGGGCCGTCCCGGCGATGACCACCGCCAGCGAGGCGGCGGGCAAGCAGGGCGTCGAGTCCCGCGCGAAGGCGATGGACACCCACGTCGTCAACGGCGACTCGACGGTCAAGACGAACCTCGCCGTCCTCGACGAGAACCTCGGTCCCGTGGCCCGGCTCGACGGGCCGAAAGCCGTCCTCGTCGGCGACGACGTGACGGTTCTCAAGCGCAACAAGGACGACGGGATCGTCCTCGGCACCGGTAGCGTCTCCGGTGCGAGCAAAGAGGCCTTCCTCGCGGCCTGGGAAGAAGCCCTCGAGCAGACCGATTACGACGTCGACGACGTCGAGTTCGTCGGGACCGCGACCCGGAAAGAGGACGAGGAGGGGCTGCTCGAGGCCGCCCAGGAACTCGACCTCGGCGTGGTCGCCTTCGACAAGGAGACGCTGCTCGAACACGAGGGGCCGACGCCCTCGAAGTCGAAGGAGCTGATCGGCTGGCCCGGCGTCTCCGAGGCCTCCGCGATCGCGGGCGGTGCCGAACGGGAACTGGTCCTCGAGAAGATCAGTTACGAGAACGAAGTCACGGTGGCGATCGGTCGATGAGTTCGGACGCCGAGGCCACCGAGATGGACGCGACCGCGGACGCCGCCGGCGGCACCCCCGACGACCACGGAACCCTCTACGTCGTCGGCATCGGCCCCGGCCTGCCGGAGCACATGACCAAGCGGGCCAAGGAGGTCATCGAGTCCTCGGAGGTCGTCATCGCCTCGAGCCTCTACCAGGAGTTCCTGCGCGACGACGGCACCCTGTTGCCGGAAGCGGAGACGGACGAGGACGGCATCGCCGTTCGAGACGACGGCTTCGAGCAGGAGATCGTCCGCTCGACGATGGGCCGGCAGATCGAACTCGCCCGCGCGGCGTTCGAATACGTCCGCGAAGGGAAGGACGTGGCTCACGTTTCCGGCGGCGATCCCTCGGTCTACGGCAAGTCCGATCTCATCTTCAAAATGGCCGAGGAGGAGGACGCCACGGACGTTCCGATCGAGATCGTTCCCGGCCTGACGGCGGCGCTCGGCGGGTCGGCCAACGTCGGCGCGCCGCTGTGCAACGACTTCTGTACGGTCTCGCTGTCGGACAAGTGGCGCGGCTGGGACGAGATCGAGGAGAAGCTGCGGGCGGCGGCGATCAGCGACTTCGTGATCGTCCTCTACAACTGCTGGCGCAACTACGAGAAGGCGGTCGACATCGTCCGCGAGGAGCGGACCGACGACGCCTACGTGGCCATCGTCAACGACGCCGGCCGCGCGGACGCCGGCCGAAACGGCGAGAGCCAGTTCATCACAACCCTCGGCGAGGCCGCCGACCACGACGACAAGGTGTCGGGGATGGGCACCTCGCTGATCATCGGCAACCACGAGACCGAAACCTGGCGCAACGACGACCGAACGTACCTCGTCACCCCGCGCGGCGGGCGTGACGTCGACGACTTCTGATACAGACGATACACAACCATGAGTACGGATACCAACGCGGACGCCGACGCCGAATCGACTTCCAAATGCGGAGCCTCCTCGAGCACGGAGAGCAGCACCAACGAGGCGAGTACCGACACCTCGAGCTCGAAGTGCGGCGCATCGAGCAGCACCGAGGACTCGAGCGGCTCCAAGTGCGGAGCCTCCTCGAGCTCCTCGTCGTCCTCGAGTAGCTGTGGTGCCTCGAGTTCCGACGACAGCGGCTCTAACGAGAAGGAGGTCGGCTCCACCGTCGACGACTTCGACGCCGAACCGGGCAAACTGAGCGCCGTCGGCCTCGGTCCCGGCCATCCGGAGGGGATAACCGACCGCGCAAAGACGGCGCTGCTCGAGGCCGACCACATCGTCGGTTACACGACCTACATCGACCTCATTCCGGACGAGATCACGGAGGAAGCCGACGAGCTGTACGACACGCCGATGTGTGGCGAAGTCTCCCGCACCGAGGAAGCCATCGACCGCGCGCTGGCGGGCAACGACGTCGCCATCGTCGGCAGCGGCGACCCCAACGTCTACGCGCTGGGCGGCCTCGCACTCGAGATCCTCGAGTCAAAGGGCGCGACGGCGTCGATGGTCGACTTCGAGGCCGTGCCGGGCGTCCCGGCGGCCCAGTCCTGTGCGGCCCGGCTGGGCGCACCGCTCGTCAACGACACCGTCTCGATCTCGCTGTCGGACCATCTCGTCCCGATGCCCGAGATCGAGTCCCGACTCCACTCCGCGGCAAAGGAGTCCTTCACGATCACGATCTACAACCCCTGGAGCCGCAAGCGCCGGGAGAACTTCGAGAAGGCCTGCGAGATCCTGCTGGCCCACCGCGACGCGGACACGCCCGTCGGCATCGTCCACGGCGCCGGCCGCGACGACGAGCAGGTGATGATCACCGAACTCGGCGAACTCGAGGAGCTCGGGGAGAGCGAGATCATCGACATGACGACGACGATCGTCGTCGGCAACGAGGAAACCTACGTCTGGGACGACCGGATGGTCACGCCGCGGGGCTACGAGACGAAGTACGACTACTGAGCGGAATTCGGAGCACATCAACAATGTCACGATACGAAGTTACCATCGAGAAGGACGCCTGCGACGGCATCTTCGCCTGTCTGACCCGCGACCCGCGATTCGTCGAGGGCGAGGACGGCCTCGCGACGATCGACCCCGGCGCGGACCCGGTCTACGACTGCGAGGGCGAAGTCACTGACACCGAAGACCGGGTCGTCGCGACGTTCGACGACGACCGCATCGACGAAGCCCAGCAGGCCGCCGCGGCGTGCCCGACGGACGCGATCGTCGTCGAGGAGGTGGGCGAATGAGCGACGCGGACTCCGCGACCGAGATCGAGGTGCCGTCCGATCCGCTCGCCGGCCACGCCGCGACGGCGTACTTCTGGGGCCACGTCGCCGGCAGCGGGGACGTCTCGGACGGTAGCATCGAGGTCGTCACCAACGATGAGGAGTCGGCACAGGTGCTCGCCGCGATCGCCGGCGGCGACCTCGAGCACGAGACGACCACCCGCGACTACGCTCACGACACGTCCATTACGCGAACCGAGGAGGAGTACACGCTCTCGATCGGCAGTGAGGACGGCGACGATGCCGGCCTGTTGGGCCGCAGCGGCGCGCTCGGGCTTCCCGTCGACGGGCGCGGCAACTACCGCTTCGGCGCGTTCTCGAACTACGACCGAGAACTGCTCCGCGGGCTGCTCGAGGGCTGTGGAACTATCTGCTTCAAGTCCTCGAGCGGCACCGTCGGCATCTCCTTCGTCCACGACGATCGGGAGTTGCTCGAGTTCGCACAGGATTTGATAGCGGACTGCCCAATTGATGCTCCGATGGGCGACCTCTCGGAAACGTCCTCGGGCGGCTACTGGTTCGGCGTCGACGACGACGCCGCGCCCGAGTTCGGGACGTGGTTGTACGAGAACTGCGAGGAGACGGGCCTGTTCGCGCCGAGTCGGCGCCGCAAGCTCGAGCGGAGCCTCGAGCAGGCCGAGGCGTACGACGGCGAGTAGCCAGCTGAACGATCGAGACATTCGATACCGATGAGCACACCCGACCAGACCACACACGCACCCGCAGCCGGGTTCGACGACGAGGCCGTCCTCCTGATCGGCCACGGCTCCCGGCGCGAGAAGTCCAACGAACAGGTCCGCGAACTGGCCGCAGACCTCGAGTCGCGGCTGGGAATCCCGGTCGATGCCGCGTTCCTCGAGCTCGCGGAACCGGCGATCGACGAGGCGTTCGCCGAGCTCGCGCCAGTCACGTCGCAGGTGACGGTCGTCCACTGTTCGCTGTTCGCGGCGAGCCACGTCAAGAACGACGTGCCGCTCGCGATCGAGCAGGCCCGGGCCGAGCACGACCTCGAGATCAACAACGGCGCGCATCTCGGGGTCCATCCGGCTATCCTCGACCTGCTGGACGACCGCGCCGCCGCCGTCGAGCGCGAACTGGGCGTCGACCGCGAGGACGACGACGTCGCGGTCGTCGTCTGCGGACGGGGCTCGAGCGATCCCGACGCCAACGGCGACGTCCACAAGCTGGCCCGGTTGCTGTACGAGGGCCGCGAGTTCGACCGCGTCGAGGCCTCGTTCATCGGCGTCACGGAGCCGACGCTCGAGGACACCCTCCACGGGCTCTCGAAGCACCGCCCCGACGCGGTCGTCGTGTTGCCGTACATGCTCGGCGACGGCGTCCTCACGCAGCGAGTGCGGGACTGGACAGCGGAATTCGACGAGGACTATCCGTACGTCGACGCGCTGGCCGGGGACCCGCTCGGAACCGATTCCCGACTGCTCGACGTCTTCGCCGACCGCTGGGAGGAAGCCCGCACCGAAAGCGTCGAGATGTCCTGTGACACGTGCAAGTACAAGGTCGACCTCGAGGGCTACGAGGAGGACGTCGGCGGCGCTCGAGCCATGCTTCGCGCGCTGGCCCACCAGGAGGCTCACGCCGACCGTGACGATATCGACGAGGAACCCGACAGCCACGACGCGCCCGAAAAGCACGTCGCGGTCTGTACCAACCAGACCTGCGCCAAGATGGGATCGCCGGCGGTCCTCGAGCGCCTGCGTCAAGAGGTGCGGGACTCGGAGCACTGCGACGCCCGCATCACGCGGACGTCGTGTCTGGGACGCTGTGGCGACGGGCCGATGGTCGCGGTCTACCCCGACGGAATCTGGTACGGCGGCGTCGAGGACGACGACGCCGACCGGATCGTGGGCGACCATCTGGATCGGGATCGCATCGTGAGCGAGCTCGTCGACCAAACGTTATGATCGGCAGGCATTTCTCTCGCGGTCGTAAATCCACCCGCAGTAATGGATGGAAACAAATCGACGGCGTCGCTTGCGGCATACTACGCCATCCTCGTCGTGTTCGGTGCGATGATGCTGGTCCCGGATCCGACGGGCATGCTCAACGTCCTCGTTGCGATCGCCGCTCTCGGTATCGTCGGGGTCGCGCTGATCGACGGATCGGTTCGCGAACTGCGCCCGGGAATCGGTGCACTGTACGCGTTCGGCATCATTGCGTCGGTCGGCGTCTGGATTCTGCAGAACTACCTCTTGGCTTCCGAGGTGTACGGGACCGTCGTCGAAATCATTGCGGTACTTTCCCTCCCTGTCCTGCTCGGCACGTACCTGGTCGCCCGACATCGTGGGACCGACGGCTACCGTTCACTCGCCCATCGGACGAGGGAGTAGACGCAGCACCGACTCCCCCGGCGACTTCTCACGACGGGGTTGCACCGATATCGATCGAACGAAACAATAGAACACGTTATCGACACGTATGAGCTGTTACGAAATCGAAGCGCTACGACTCGGACTGATGAACGTCCTCGGCGTCGGGGACGACAGCACCCGCGATCACGCGGAGAAAGAACTCGAGGGCCATCTCGAGGGCCCCATCCAGGGCCTCGCGGAGGCCGACAGCCTCGCGGAGATCGAGCGCCACCTCGATGCGGCGCTGGTCGATCTCGAGGAGGAAGTCGCCGCAATGGACAGCGACGACCCCGAGTACGATTACACGCGGGGACGACTACTGGCGGTCCGCGATGCCGAGCGAGCGGTCCAGCGACTGAGCGTGCAGGGCGAGAGCATCGTGGACGGGCTCGGCGACGCGCACGACACCCTCCACGAGACCTTTCCGGTAGAGGAGTAATCATGGCCGACACTGCCGATACCGAACGCGACCTGCCCCTCGAGTTCCGATCGGTCCCGCTCGGCGAGATCGAGACGGCCCGGAGTCGTCACATGTGGACCCGATCCGCGGTCAGCGTGGCCGACTCTGGCGACCTCGTCGTGACCGGCCAGTGGGACGGGACGGTCACCGCCCGCGACGCCGACTCGCTCGAGACGCGGTGGACGGTCGATCACCCGGACCACGCGGTCGGAATCACGTCGCTCTCGAACGACGGTGAAGACGGCAGCGACGAGACGGTCGTCGTCGCCGGACGCGGCGAAACCGGAACGATCGCGGCCTACGACGCCGAGACGGGCGACCGGCGCTGGCGGTACGACACCGTCGACGACGTGGGCGAGGCGGTCAAGGACACCGTCTTCTACCTGCCCTACGTGGTCGCGCTCGAGACGGGCACCGACGCGGACGGTACCGAACGACTCTACGCCGCCGCACGACGGTACGAACGCGACGGCGACCACCGCCAGTGGCACAGCACCGTCTACGCGTTCGACCCCGACGGATCGGTCCGCTGGACCGACGAGACCGACGCCTCGCCGATCGCGATCGATCTCGACGCCGACGGCGAGCGCCTCGCGGTCGGCTACAACCGCTGTATGGGCGACCACGACACCGGCCTCGTGGTGCTCGAGGCCGAGTCGGGCGACCGACTGTGGAGCTGGGATCCCGGCACGGAGGGAGATCGCCGCGTCGGCGACGTCTCCTTCGACGGTGAGTCGATCGCCGTCTCGAGTCACGGGGACAAGCGCGGGTACCTGCTCGGCCCCGGTGGTGCCGAGCGCTGGCGCGTCGACCTCGCAGTCGAGACCGAAATCGATGACGAGACCCTGTACGCCTATCCGAACCACGTCTACACGAACGACAGTCGCGTGGCGTTCGTGACCGGCAACACCTACGCGGTAGAGAGCCGCGAGACCGAGAGCCGACACCCGAACGAACACCGGGTCGCCGCGTTCGATGCGGACGGTGACCTCATCTGGGACGACGAGGTTCGGGGCTTCGTTCACGGCCTCGCCGCCGACGGCGGGCGACTCGTCGCGCCCTGCGCCCAGAACTTCCGGGTCCGTGATCCGGATACTCACGCCGTCCGCTGGTTCGACCTCGAGTCAGGCGCGAGCGGGTGCGAGCGCCTCGACGGGATCGCGACGGCGGCCGCCGTCGAAGAGGGAACGGTTGCTGCCATCGAGGAACCCGTCGAGTACCACGACGAGGGCCAGACGCGCGGCGAGTACGCGCTTCGCGTCGGCTCGCTCGAGTAGCGCCGTCGATCGATCGTTTTCTCTGGTGCAATTCTGCGAGAGTGTCGGCTAGTCGCACACGCAAGGCCAATCCCCACAACGCTCACTGGCGTCCGTTCGTCCGTATAATGAGCGAGAATTCTCCACGTGACGGCCGCGAGGGCCGTTCGGATCCCGAGCGGGTCGAACGCTCCTCGAGCCGTCCCGACGATGCCGAACGCACGATCGGCCCCTCGCGCCGGGTGATGACCGACGGCGGACAGGCGGAGATGGAAGAACCGGAAGAGGCCACTGAGGAGACGCCCGACGGTCAGGAAGCCGAGCAGGAAGAAGGCGAAGAGGAAGATTCGGAAGAAGAGGAAGCCGAGCAAGAAGAAGGGGAAGACGAAGAACCGGAAGAGGAGGAGGCTGAGGGAGAAGGCGAAGAAGAGCAATCGGAGACAGAAGAAGAGGAAGCTAAAGAGGGAGAATCCGAGGAAGAAGAGCGAGAAGGCACCGGGAACCTCGTTGAGGACGATCGCGAGGAAGGTCACGCCGAAGACGCCGAAGCGGTCTACGAGGGCGACGACGCGTCCGGCGTGCTCCACCTCGATCTCGACGGTCTCTTCCTCGACGTCCTCGGCCTCGAGGTGAACCTGAACCCGGTTCAGCTCGACGTTTCGGCGCGGCCGGGCGGAAACAATCTGCTCGGGAACTTGCTGTCTGCAGTGACGGGGTTACTGGACGGTCCCGGTGCCCTGCTCGACAAGGTGAAGTCGCTCCTGAGCAAACCGGTGGAGCTGCTGAAGAAGGTCCCGGGGAAGGCGAAGGAGTTCCTCAGTGGGCTCTTAGAGCGGCCGAAAGAGTTCCTCAGTGGACTTCTGGAACGGCCAAAGGAGTTCCTCAGCGGATTGGCGAGCAAGTCGAAGGAGTCACTCGGAAATCTATTCAGCAAGCTGAAAGGAATCCTCGGCAAACCCGTGGAGTGGCTCCGCGGGCTGTTCGGCGGTGAGCCCGCGGAAGGCGACGAGGAGGCGTCCGAAGAAGCGACCGGCGAAGGGGACGAACCCGAACCGGCGGAAGCGGACGCAGAAGGGGCGGACGAAGAGGAAGAAGAAGCGGAATCGCCCGGCCGGATCTCCGCTGCCGGCAGCTGGCTGAAGGAGAAACTCGCCGGACTCGTTCCCAGTTTCCCCGTCGAGGAACTCGTGGCGATGGTCGTCAGTCAGGTGATCGAACAACTGATCGAGCAGCTGGAACCGGAAGCTGAGCAGGAGGACGAGGCGAGTGACCAGCCCGAAGCAGCGTCACAGGAGGCAGCCTAATCATGAGCGAAGAATCCGAAACCCAGTCACTGAGTCAGCGCATCGACTTCGAGAAAATCACAGAAAACATCGACGTGAACGATCTAATCGAGGGCACCCAGTGGGAAGACGAGATCGACGAGGACCAGCCCCTCGGAGAGGCCCTCGGCGCCCAGGTCGGTGCGCTAATCGGTCGAAAGATCGGCGAATCCATCGGCCGGACGATCGGTGATATGGTCATCGACGAACTGTTCGGGTCCGACGAGGAGGAAGCCGAGGAAGGGGCGGAAGACGAGGAAGAAGAGGGTGAGGACGGGGAAGAAGAAGCCGAGGAAGGGGCGGAAGACGAGGAAGAAGAGGGTGAGGACGAGGAAGAAGAAGCCGAGGAAGGGGCGGAAGACGAGGAAGACGAAGCTGAGGAAGAATCCGAGGCAGCGGACGAGGAGAGTGGGGAACAGGCGGACGACGAAGCGGCGTCCAGTGATGAAGACGCCGACGAGGGGACGGACGAAGCGGAGGACGAGGACCCGGCCGAAGTCGAAGCCGAGGAGGACTAACCATGGAACGGAATCAGGGGCTCGACACCGGACCGCCGATCCCCGCTCGAGGTGAGCGCCGTGAGTGAGAGCGGGCTGAAGGAACTCGTGACGCAGGAAGTGAGCAACCAGCTCGACGTCGCCGACATGCTCGGCGACGGAGACATCGAGGACAGCATCGACGGCGGCGAGGTCGGCGCAGCGGTCGGTCGCGAGTTCGGTGAACGCTTCGGTCGCGAACTGGGCGCGGCCATCGGCCGCGGAATCCACGAATCGATCGCGAAAGGAATCGAAGAGGGGAAAGACCGCAAGGAGATACAGTCGGACCTCGTGACCGCGATCCGGAACGGCTTCCGAGAGTCAATCGATGAAAACGAGGCAACGGAATCGGTCCAGTCGCTGGCCCAGGACGTCACCGAGGGGAGCGGCGTCGAGGGGCTTGTGGACGGTCTCGGCGGCGACGAGAGCGAGGAACCCACCGAAGACGAGTCGGAGAGCGAGGAGCAGACGGAATCCAAAGACGAGGAACGGGCGGACGAAGCGGGAGAGGGGGACGACGAGAGCGCCGAAAACGGCGAAACGGGAGCCAAAGAGTCGGTCACGGAAGCCGCGGGCAGCGCCAAAGAATCGGTCGAAGGAGCTGCCGGGAAGGCCAAAGAAACGATCGCAGGAAGTGACGAGGAGTCGGAAGCCGGCGAGGAGACGGACGCCGAAGCCGACTACGAAGCCGAAGCGTCCGACGAAGACGAGTCGGAACCGTCCATGGAGGACCTCGAGGATCTCAGGAAGGACACGCTCGAGGACTTCCTGGGGGTGATGTCCTACAGCGACCTCCAGTCGGTCGCCAAGGACGTCGGCGTGAAAGCGAACCTCAGCCGTGAGAAGATGACCAACGAAATCATCGCAACCGTGACGGAGGAAGGGTCGGACGACGACTCGGACTCCGAGTCCGAGCAGGAGGCGGAAGCCGAGTGAGAGATCGAACGCATCACCCCTGCTTCGGCCGGGGGCGAACGACGCAACCAGCGCCGCGGTGATATCGGGGACCCACCTATGAGCGAATCGCAACTACGCGACCGAGTGGACGACGTACTGAACGACGCCGACGCCTCGAGCGGATCCATGATCGGCGGGTCCGACTCCGAGCATGCGAACGAGTCGGCCGAGACGGATCTTCTCGAGACGGCAACGGAGGCGAGCGACATCCTCGAGTCGACCGAGCCCGACGAGTTGCTCGCAGCGGTCGGCCTGGACACCCTCGAGGACGGAACGGAACCGGACTCGATTCCGGCGGCCATCGCTCGTGGTGACCAGGAGAACCTCGAGGACCTCCAGCGATTGCTCCACCTCGCGAAACTCGCCCACCGCGCGGACGAGGACGGTCTCGACGGAGCCGTTGGTGACCTCCGAGAAGCCATCGACGAACGGGCAGCCGCAACTGCCGACGAGGCGGAGACCGACCGGGAGGAAGGGGCCGCTACGTCGACGGAGGACGCGGACGAGGGGACCGAATCAGTGAGTGCAGACGAAGACGCAACCGCCAGTGACGAGACGAGCGACGACCTCGGAGACCGTCTCCGGTCCTCCTTCGAGCAGTTCGGCGACGAGATCCAGCAGCTCAAGGACCGGCTCGAGTCGGCGAATGCCGGTTCCGCCAGCAGCGAGACGGCGGACGATGCGGACGGAGCGACCGCCGACGCCGAGGGAGCGGACGAAGTCACAGGCGAGGAAGCGGAAACCGACGACGAGCCGGAGGAGGTCGACGAAGGGCCACTCGGCTCGGGGCTCGGCGGCGGTGGGGATCGCGGGACGGTATCCGGCGGTCCCAGCCGCCACTCCACGATGGCACCGCCGCCGTCCCAACGAGCGGACATGCGCGGCCCTGTTCGGCACTCGACGATGCCGGCCAAGCACCGATAGCGCGGTTCGTTTTCACTACAGCGCTTGACAGTGACGGACCGGGACAGTGTCGGCTATTTCCCGCTGAAGCCTTATTCTGGTACTTGTGGACGGTCACCTATGACGAGACACATCAGCGAGACACAGGTCCACCACTGGTTGGACGACACGGCCATTCGGAACGTGACGTCCCACACGGACGAAGACACCGAATTCAACTTTCAGGTCGAACTCTCGCAATTGCCGGTTCACGTCATCAAGGAAGACGAGTTCGGCTCGGTTCGGATCGTCGGCCGCAGCGGATTCGACACCGAACGGGCCAGAAATCTGCTCCGAGACGATCAGCGGCGCGGCGAGTTACTCGAGTACGTCGGGCCGATGCTGGCGGCGACGCCGGGCTTTTACACGTTTCTCGACGAGGACGGCGTCTCCTGTCAGTTGCGGGAGGCGGAGACGGTGCAGGTCGAGTATCGAGTCTATCCCGACGGTGCTTCCCAGCAGGCGCTGATGGACGGGATCATGGCTATTGCGACGAGTATGCGGTACGTCCAGAACGTCGTGGTAGCGGTGGCGGCCGCCGAGTGATACAATAGCGGTTCGACCGTTTCGACTATCGTAACCGGAAGCAGTTACTGTTTTACCCAGAACGGTCGATCGAGAGCGGCCCGTAACCGTTCGCGGGTTCTTCGAGCAGTACGTTTATGGGATTGTATTCCATCGTTATTCCCAGTATGGAATATCGTCGCCGGGAAGTACTGGGTGCGAGCGCCGCGGGGATCGCTGCGGCTGTCGCAGGGTGTGTCGGGTCGGGCAGTGAGGGCGACGAAGTGGGGGTCGCGGGCGAGGAGTTGGCGCTCGCGACGACGACCAGCACGTACGATACGGGGCTGCTCGACGAGATCAACGCCGCGTTTCAGGAGCGGTTCGGAACGCGGGTCGCGCCGAACGCACAGGGAACGGGTGCCGCGATCGAGTCGGCGCGCAACGGCAACGCGGACGTCATTCTGGTCCACGCTCGCTCGCAGGAGGACGAGTTCATGCGAGACGGCTATGGGGTCAACCGGCGCGACCTGATGTTCAACGACTTCGTGATCGTCGGTCCGAGCGACGACCCGGCGGGCGTCGGCGATACCGAGCAGGCGACGGCTGCCTTCGAGGCCATCGCGAACGCGCAAGCTCCGTTCGTCTCGCGCGGAGACGACTCAGGAACGCACACCAAGGAGCTGGCGATCTGGGACGCGGCCGGCGTCGAGCCCGGCGGCGAGTGGTACCAGGAACTCGGTCAGGGGATGGGAAACACGCTGAACAACGCGAGCGAGTCGGAGTCGTATACGCTCGCAGATCGCGGGACCTATCTCTCGATGCAGGACAACGTCGACCTCGAGATCCTGCTGCAGGGACCGATCGAGGGCGGCCCGGAACTGCTGGCGAACCCATACGGGATCATGGCGGTCAATCCCGAGATCCACTCGAACGTCAACTACCAGCTGGCGATGGCGTACATCGGGTTCGCCACGAGTCCGGCGGGACAGGACGTGATCTCGAACTACACCGCGGACGGGCAACAGCTGTTCTACCCCGAGGCGCTATCGGAGGATCCGAACTTCCAGCAGTACGTCCCGGAGGGGTGGCAGTCGGAGGCCGATAGCGAGTGATCGTCAGGCCCACTTTCAGAACGGAACGACCCACTACCAATGTCATTCGAGTCCATCGCCGATCCCACGTATCTCCGGAGTATCGGCCGGGTTTCACTGACGGTCAGCCTGACAGCCGTCCTCTTGAGTACCCTCCTCAGTCTGCCGATCGCGTTCGCCGTCGGGTTCGCGGAGTTCCGGGGCAAGCGGCTGATCACGGCCGTCATCAACACCGGGATGGGCTTTCCGAGCGTCGTCGTCGGACTGCTCGTTCTGATGGCGCTCTCGAGCAGCGGGCCGCTCGGATCGCTGGAACTCGTCTACACGCCCGAGGCGATGATCCTCTCGCAGTGCGTGCTCGCCGCACCGGTGATCACCGGCGTCGCGCTGTCGGCGGTCGAGAGCGTCGACGACGCCGTTCGGGACGCGGCCTACGGCGTCGGTGGGACTCGCGCCGATGTCGCCCTGATCACCCTCAAGGAAGCGCGGTACGGGGTCATCACTGGCATTCTCGCCGGCTTCGGCCGTGCGATCAGCGAGGTCGGGTCCGTCCTCATCGTCGGGGGCAACATCGCCTACGCCGACGGGACGTCGAAAACCCGCACGATCACGACCGCGATCACGCTCGAGACGAGGCGGGGCGAGTTCGAGACTGCGCTGGTACTCGGTGCGGTCCTGCTGGCGCTCGTCTTGCTCGTCAACGGAGTCGTCATGCGACTCGGAGGGCGATAATTGTGCGACCGACCGCGACGGAGGTGACCGCGTCGTGAATCTCGACCTCGACGACGTCTCCTACGGCGTCGACGGAACGGCGATCCTGTCCGACGTCTCGCTGTCGGTCGGCTCGGGCGAGGTAGTGACGGTCATCGGGCCCTCGGGGGCCGGCAAGACGACCCTGTTGCGGCTGGCGGCGCTGTTCGAACGGCCGACCGGCGGCGTACTCCGCTGTGACGGAACCGATCCGTGGGCGCTATCTCGCGAGGACCGCCTCGCGGTCCGGCGGCGGATCGGGATGGTGTTCCAGCGTGCGAGCCTCTTCGAGACCTCGGTAGCCCGCAACGTCGATATCGGACGACGGATCCGTCGGTCCTGGCCCCAGCGCCTGCGCGGGTTCGGACGCCGCCTCGCGGACCGGGTGCTTCGAGACGAGCCGAGCGTCGACGACCGGGTCCTCGAGGCCCTCGAACTGGTCGGGCTCGGGGACACGTGGGATCGCGACGCTGCAGCGTTGTCCGGCGGCGAGGCCCAGCGGGTGTCGTTCGCCCGCGCGCTCGCGACCCGGCCGGACCTGCTCGTCCTCGACGAGCCGACCTCCGATCTCGACCCGCGGAACACGGCGATCCTCGAGCAGGCGATCGATCGGGCGCGCGAGCGGGGCCACGGCGTCTTGCTCGCGACCCACGACATGCACCAGGCCGAGCGGATCTCTGACCGGATCGCCTTCCTGCTCGATGGTGAGCTGGTCGAGACCGGGCCGGCCGAGCGGGTCTTCGAGAACCCGCGCGACGAGCGGACTGCCCGGTTCGTCCGCGGCGATCTGTTGTACGATGACAACGAACTTCTGGCCTGACGACGAACGGCGAGTCGAATGGAAAAGGAGTTCGACCCCTACCTCCGGATCGACGACGTCACCGTCGATCGGAGCGACGTCGAGATGCTGCGCGCGATCGACGACCGCGGGTCGCTGTCGGGCGCAGCCGAGTCGCTCGAGCGGTCGTATCCACGCCTCCAGCAGCGGGTCGTCGAACTCGAGGACGCGATCGGCCCGCTGGTCGAGCGCACCCGCGGCGGGGCCGACGGCGGCGGTAGTTCCCTGACGGCGACGGCGCGAGACCTGCTGGCGCGCTTCGACCGGCTGGTCGCGGCCTACGAGGGCGTCGCCCGCGTCGACGAGACGGTACTCGAGGGGGCGCTCGTCGATCGCGACGGCGAACTCGCGACCGTCGAGACCGGCGTCGGGGAGATTCTGGCTGTCGTCCCGGCCGACGCCGTGAGTGCGTCCGTGACGATCCGATCGGACGCTGTCAGTCTGCACGCACCCGACGACGTGCCCCGGGCCGAGGGGACGAGCGTCCGAAACCGGTTTCCGGGGACCGTCTCGTGGCTCGAGGCCGGCGATGCCGTCGTTCGGGTGGGGGTCGAACTCGCCAGCGACGAGAGCGGCGACGGATCCGTCGACACCGAACTCGTGGCGCTGGTCACCCGCCGGAGCGTCGAGGCGCTGGGGCTCGAGCCGGGTCGGTCGATCGTCGCATCGGTGAAGGCGACGGCGGCGCGCGGTGTCGCGACGGAGAAGCGGAGACGGAACGGCGATAGCGACTAAAGACCCGTCGTCGGGGTCACGTATTCGACCGTTCGAGAACTGCTGTTTCTGGGACGAGTGGACCTTGTGTCGACGACGAATCGACAGTTCCGCTCGCGCTGGCAACACTGAGACACCACGCCCTCCCCATCCGATTCGCTCGGTCTTTCTTCCCTCGCTCATCCACTGGAAGACGCGGTACGTCTTCCAAGCCTTCGCTCACGAAGTTCGCGAAGACCTCTCACGGCTCGCTCGGCCGCCCTCACTAGCGTTCGGTCGGCCGACAGCACGCGCCACCGCAGAGAGGGTTCCACAATTTCGTCGAGCCCCAACCCTTTCTCGAGGGGGGTCGTATCCCCGCCCATGTACGATTCCATTCTGGTGGCAACCGACGGCAGCGAGGCCGCGGCGACGGCGATCGATCACGCGATCGCGCTCGCACAGCGCTTCGACGCGCCGCTGTACGGGATCGCCGTCGTCGACGAACGGACCGAGTACGATACGGGTATCGTCGATCCCGAGGAGGCCCGGCGACACCTCGAGGAGCGCGCGGCGGGCTGGCTCGCGGACCTCGAGACGACGGCGACGGACGGTGACGTGTCCGTCGAAACGACGGTTCGATCGGGCGTTCCCCACGAGGAAATTCTCGACTACGCGGCCGAGCGCGATGCGGATGCGGTCGTGCTCGGCTCCCGGGGCCGCTCGTCGTTCAAGGGCGCGCTGCTCGGCAGTACCGTCGACAGGGTCGTCAGGACGGCGGACCGTCCCGTGCTGGTCGTCGGCTAACGTGGAGTCCGACCCAGCGGTCGGTCGTCCGCCAGGGGTCGAAGCGAACGGGTAGTGGAGGGAGAACATTTACCTCCGCTGTCGTGTGAACTACCCGTATGTCACTGCTCGTCCCCTTCGACGGCTCGATACTGGCGACGAAAGCGCTCGAGCGTGCCTCGACCTTCGGCGACCTGCTCGACGAGGACGTCGTCGTCCTGACGGTGATCCCGGACGACCCCGAGTACGCTCAGGAACGAGGGTGGATTACGCAGGGCGAGCCGTTCGATGCGGAGGCGATCGCCGAGGGAATGCAGACTCGGGCGCTCGAGGTCGCCCCGGAAGCGACGGTCCGGATAGAACGAGTCAGCTCCGACGAGCCGACGGCGACGTCGACGACGAACGTCGTTCGGGAGATCCGCCGCGTCGCGGGCGAGGTGGAGGCGTCGGTCGTCTTCATCGGCTCGGAGAACGCGGGGTCGGTCATCGCACCGCAGTCGAGCGTCGGTAGCCCGGTCGCGAACGACCAGCGATACGACGTCTACGTCGTTCGCCACCCGGACGTCGGGGCCGACGCCGAGGACGTCGCCGATATCGACTCGACGACGGACGATCTCTAGACGGTCTGCGTTCGGGTCTCGACCGCGTTGGCCGATCGAGCGGCGTTCGCGGATGCGCCGGGTGGCCGTGCTCGCCCCCGCCCACCGGCTTGCGATTCGGAGGAACGTTTATTCCCCTGAGTGACCACGGTTCGGACGAGATATGGTCGATCGGAACGGGTGGGATCGAGACGCGTCCGAGTCCACCGGCCCCACCTACACCCCGCCCGAGTCGTTCGTCGAGCAGGCGAACGTCGCCGATCCGGGGATCCACGACGAGTTCGAAGCGGAGTGGCCCGACTGCTGGGAGCGTGCAGCCGCCCTCCTCTCGTGGGAGGAGGCGTACGATACCGTCCTCGAGGACGAGGACGCGCCCTTCTACCGCTGGTTCGCGAACGGACGCCTCAACGCCTCGTACAACTGTCTGGACAGGCACCTCGAGTCGGGGCGAAAGAACCACGCGGCCATCCGCTGGGAGGGCAAGCAAGGTGAGCGCCGGACCTACACCTATCGGGACCTCTACGTCGAGGTCAACGAGTTCGCGGCGGCGCTGCGGGATCGCGGCGTCGAGGAAGACGACGTCGTGACGATTTACTTGCCGATGATCCCGGAACTGCCGATCGCGATGCTGGCCTGTGCCCGCATCGGCGCGCCTCACAGCGTCGTCTTCGCCGGGCTCTCGGCGGACGCGCTCGCGACGCGGATGGACGCCGCGGAGAGCGAGTATCTGGTCACCTGTGACGGCTACTACCGGCGGGGTGATGCCTTCAATCAGAAGAGCAAGGCCGACAACGCCCGCATCGATCTCGAGCAGGACGTCCGAACGGTCGTGGTCGATCGCCTCGGCGACGACCTGCCACACGTCCTCGGCGAGAACGAGTGGGATTACCACGCCCTTCGCGAGGAGTTCGCGGGCGAAACCGTCGAACCGGTCTCGCGGGACGCCGAGGACATGCTGTTCCTGATGTACACCTCGGGGACGACCGGCGAGCCGAAGGGCGTCGTTCACTCGACGGGGGGTTACCTCGCCCACGTCGCGTGGACGAGCCACGCCGTCCTCGACGTCAAACCCGAGGACACCTACTGGTGTGCCGCCGATATCGGCTGGATTACCGGCCACTCCTACATCGTCTACGGCCCGCTCGCGCTGGGGACGACGACCGTCATGTACGAGGGGACACCGGACTATCCCGACCGGGATCGGCTCTGGGAGATCGTCGACCGGAACGCCGTGGACGTCTTCTACACGGCCCCGACGGCCATTCGCGCGTTCATGAAGTGGGGCTCGGATTACCCCGCACGACACGACCTGTCCTCGCTGCGCCTGCTCGGCACCGTCGGGGAGCCGATCAGTCCCCGGCCCTGGAAGTGGTATCGCGAACACATCGGCGGCGGCGAGTGTCCAGTCGTGGACACCTGGTGGCAGACCGAAACCGGCGCGGTCACGATTTCGACGCTGCCGGGAATCGACGACATGAAACCGGGCTCCGCCGGCCCGCCGCTACCCGGAATCGATGCGCGCATCGTCGACGAGGCGGGCGAGGACGTCGATCCAGGCGAGACCGGCTACCTCACGATCGGTCGCCCGTGGCCGGGGATGGCCCGAACGCTCTACGACAACGACGAGCGGTTCGTCGCGGAGTACTGGCAGCGGTTCTCCGAGCCCGCCGAGGACGAGTGGCGCTACTTCAGCGGGGATACCGCCCGGATCGACGACGACGGCTACATCACCGTCCTCGGCCGGATCGACGACGTAATCACCGTCTCCGGCCACCGCCTCGGGACGATGGAGGTCGAACACGCGATCGCCGACGTGGACGGGGTCGCCGAAGCCGCCGTCGTCGGCCGCTCGAGCGAAACCGGTGACACCGAGATCTACGCGTACGTGAGCACCGAGAGCGGCTACGATTCCGACGCCGAGATTCGGCGGGCGATCCTCGACAACATCGAGTCCGCGATCGGCCCGATCGCCCGACCTGCCGCAGTGATATTCACACCGGAGCTCCCCAAGACCCGCTCGGGGAAGATCATGCGCCGACTGCTCGAGGACGTCGCCAACGGCGAAGAGCTGGGGGACACGAGTGCGCTCCGAAACCCGGAGATCGTCGGCGAGATCCAGGCCGAGATCGGGACGGACGGCGACCGAGACGAGCCCGGCCGATGAGGGTTCGCTGATTCAATTCACGCGAAATCGTTTATTTTCCTCGACCCGTAGTAGAATCGTGCTGTCGAGACAGATACCGCCGAGAGGCGATACAATTATGTTCGCGTCTCTAGAAAGTGCGAACCAGAACTGATGAGCCTCGAGGGGACTGGGAGGGCGGTGCTCACACGTCGGGAGTACGAATCGCTGCTCGACGCGGCCGAAACCTACCGCGAGGCGCTGGTGATCCGACTCTGTGGGGACGTCGGGCTTCGGCCGGCCGAGTTACCGCGGCTCACGATCGACGACATCGAGCAGGTGCGGATCGATCCGCCGCGGTACCTGATGCGGGTCCCGACCGACGACGACCGGGGAACCCGCACCGCGTACCTGCCGACCCGCGTCGAGCGCGAACTCCGGCGGTACGCCCGCAGCAACGACCTCTCGACCGACGACCGGATATTTACCGTCACGCCACGCCGGCTCCAGATGCTGGTTTCGGACGTCGCCACTCGTGCGAGCGATCTGTTCGACGAACCCGAGCTCGCCGACGCCTCTACCAGCGACCTCCGGCAGTACTTCGCTCACACCGCACTGGTCGACCACGACGTCAATCCGCGCGTCGTCAAGGCTACGGGCGGCTGGCAGAGCTTTGAAGCCCTCGAGTCGTACCTCCCCGAGCCGGCGGACGCCGAGATCGTCGACGCCTTCGACGCCGTCGAGGGGCCGTCGAGCCCTCGCTCGGGCGACCCCCAACCCGGTCGGGCGGTGGGCGACGACAGCGTCGTCAGACTGTTACTGGCGGCCAGCGACCGGTACGCGCTCGTTCGCCTCGACGCCGACGGCTACGTCGAGCGCTGGAACCGCAGCGCGGCCGCGCTGTTCGGGTATCGGGCGAGCGAAATCGTCGGCACGCACGTCTCGACGTTCTACACCGACGAGGCCGTCGACGCCGGCGTTCCCGATCGGACGCTCTCGAGGGCGCTCGAGGAATCGGGCGTCGAAACCGACGGATGGCGGGTTCACGAGGACGGCTCGCAGTTCCACGCGACCGAAGTCGTCTCGCCCCTGCGGGACGACCAGGGAACGCATCACGGCTTCGCCGTCTTCGTCCGTGACGGGACCGCCGCCCACGAGGAACTCGAAGCCGTTCGCGACCGGAGGGACGAACTCGACGGCCTGTACGCGGTCGCCCGGCGTCACCGCGCGGTAACCCGGGCGCTGCTCGAATCGACCGACCACGAGGAGGTCGAAACCGCGACCTGTGCCGCACTCACCGACGGCCGGGCCTACGAGTTCGCCTGGATCGACCGGGCGACGATCTCGGATCGCCGCCGGGAGTGGCGTGCGGCCAGCGGCATCGACCCCGGTTCGGTCGACCGGGTCGTTCCCGATGCGTGGCGCGACGACGGGTCGACGGTGTCACTCGATCGCTCGCCCCCGGGAGACGACGGCGGGTCGGGGTCGGACGGGCAGGTGAGCGTCGCGGACGACGTCACGGCGACCCTCGACGGCGACACCTCGTTCGATGGAACCGTCGCGAGAGTCTCCCTCGCCTACGGCGACACCGTCTACGGGACGCTCTCGGTCGCGACCGAACGCGACGGTGCGTTCGAGGACGACGAGCGGACGTGGCTCGCGACGATCGGCCGGCAGGTCGGGTACGCCATCGCCGCCATCCGCCGACGGAACCTCCTGCTCTCGGACCGCGTCGTCGAACTCGAGATCGCCTGCCGGGACGATGGATCGTTCTTCGTCGACGCCTCGCGCCGGCTCGACTGCCGGTTCGAACTCGACTCGCTGGTCCCGATCGGGGAGTCGACCCAGCTCTCCTACGTCCGACTCGAGGGGGCGTCGCCGGCCGACGTCTTCGAGCTCGCCGACGACGCACCCTGGATCGAGGACTGTCGGCTGGTCGAGACCGACGAGGACGGGTGGCGCGTCGAGTTCGTCGTTCAGGGATCGTCCCCGGTTCTCACGTTGACCGAATACGGCGTCACCGTCCACGAGGCGGTCTTCGAGGGCGGATCGGCGACGATCACCGGCGATTGCGCGGCCGACGCCGACCTCCGGACGATCGTCGACGGGCTTCGCTCCGCGTTCCCCGACTCGGAACTCCTCGGAAAACGGGAAGCCGAACGGGCCGTCCAGACGGCCCGCGAGTTCCGCGAGGGCCTCGAAGACCGGTTGACGGACCGTCAGGAGGCCGCGCTCCGGGCGGCGTACTTCGGCGGCTACTACGACTGGCCCCGGGAGAGCACGGCCGAGGAAGTCGCCGACGCGATGGGGGTCTCCTCGCCGACCCTGCACAACCACCTGCGGAAAGGCCAACACGAGTTACTCCGAACGTTCTTCGATGAACCGGGCGGCTGACCGATCGCGTATCGACGCCTGCCACTGGCGGTGAACTAAGTCTCTAGACGTGCCGGCCTGTAGTGTCAATCTGATGTTGCTCTCGGCCGAGTCGACGAGGACCCAACCCGTCGCGCCGGCGACGAACCGGGGTGTGACCGGTCCGCCGATCGATTATCACACCCTAATATAGTCATTATATGCTAGATTCTCCTCTCACTATCGGGTCGATTTTGCACAACTAGAGGCCGTCTTTACTAAGTGGGTTATCCATTGAGTGGGTGTACCATGTCACAGGAGGATGCCAATCTCGAGGCACGACTCGAAGAGCAGGAGGCGTTCGAGCCCCCCGAGTCGTTCGTCGAGCAGGCAAACGTCACCGATCCGGGGATCTACGACGAGTTCGAGGAGAACTGGCCAGAGTGTTGGGAGCGCGCAGCCGAGCTGCTCTCGTGGGACGAAGAGTACGATACCGTCCTCGAGGACGGAGACGCACCGTTCTACGAGTGGTTCACCGGCGGCGAACTCAACGCGTCGTACAACTGCCTCGACCGACACGTAGAGGAGGGTCGCGGGGACAGCGTCGCGATCGAGTGGGAGGGAGAACTCGGCGAGACGCGCACCTACACCTACGACGAGCTCCTCGACGAGGTCGAGGACTTCGCCGCGACGCTGCGAGACCTCGGCGTCGAAGAGGACGACGTCGTCACGCTGTACATGCCGATGGTTCCGGAGCTGCCGATCGCCATGCTGGCGTGTGCCCGCATCGGCGCACCCCACAGCGTCGTCTTCGCCGGCTTCTCGGCCGACGCGCTGGCGACGCGGATGAACTCGGCCGACAGCGAGTACCTCGTCACCTGCGACGGCTACTACCGGCGCGGGGACCCGCTCGATCACATCTCGAAGACCAACGAGGGACTCGAGGGCGTCGAGCACGAGGTCTCCGACGTCGTGGTCGTCGACCGACTGGGCCACGACTTAGAGCACGACCTCGCGGACAACCAGCACGATTACGACGAGCTGGTAGCCGACCACGAGGGGTCGACGGTGGAGCCGGTTCCGCGGGACGCTGAGGACATGCTGTTCCTGATGTACACCTCGGGGACCACCGGGAAGCCGAAGGGCGTCAAGCACACGACGGGCGGGTACCTCGCGTACTCCGCCTGGACGAGCCACGCCGTGTTGGACATCGAAGCCGACGACACCTACTGGTGTTCGGCGGACATCGGCTGGATTACCGGCCACTCCTACATCGTCTACGGCCCACTCGCGCTGGGCACGACGTCGGTGATGTACGAGGGAACACCGGACTACCCCGACAAGGACCGGCTGTGGGAGATCGTCGAGAAGAACGAGGTCGACATCTTCTACACCGCGCCGACGGCGATTCGCGCGTTCATGAAGTGGGGCGAGGAGTACACGCAGAACCACGATCTCTCCTCGCTGCGCTTGCTCGGCACCGTCGGAGAGCCCATCAACCCGCGGGCGTGGAAGTGGTACTACAAGCACATCGGCAACGAGGAGTGCCCGATCGTCGACACCTGGTGGCAGACCGAGACCGGGGGAATGATGATCACGACACTGCCGGGGATCAACACCATGAAACCCGGCTCCGCGGGACCACCGCTGCCGGGCATCGACGCCCGCGTCGTCGACGCACAGGGTGAGGAAGTCGAGGCCGGGCAGGCCGGCTACGTCACGGTCAACAACCCGTGGCCCGGCATGCTCCGCACGCTGTACAACAACGACGAGCGGTTCATCCAGGAGTACTGGAGCGAATACTCTGACGAGGACGCCGACGAGTGGGTCTACTTCCCCGAGGACGGCGCGAAGATCGACGAGGACGACTACATCACCATCCTCGGCCGCGTCGACGACGTGATCAACGTCTCCGGCCACCGGCTGGGCACGATGGAGATCGAGTCGGCCGTCGTCGGCGTCGAGGGGATCGCCGAAGCCGCCGTCGTCGGCGGCGACCACGAGGTCAAAGGCGAGGCCGTCTACGTCTACGCCATCCCAGAGGACGGCTACGAAGACCGCCACGCCGAACTCGAGGAGAAGGCCATGCAGGCCGTCCTCGACTCGATCGGCCCGATCGCCAAGCCCGAGGAGATCGTCTTCACGCACGAACTGCCCAAGACGCGCTCGGGCAAGATCATGCGCCGCCTGCTCGAGGACATCGCGAGCGGGAATGAGCTCGGGAACACCTCGACGCTGCGCAACCCCGAGGTCGTCGACGACATCGCGGAACAGGTCTCGAGCGACTAGCACTACCAATTCGATTTTCGAGAATGACAGACGACACGAGAATACGATTCGCAAACATATGACAGATAATAACAGCCACGATTCGACTGACAACCGGACCGCAACGGACGGGGGGGTGGCCGGACAACCCGGTCAATCCCACCGAGATACCGACTATCTCAGTGCGGAGGTGAACTTGCTGAACCCGAGCACGCCGTTCATGCGCGACCACCTTCGTATCGTCTGGACGGGCTTCGTGATCTGGTTCGTCATTGTCTTCGGACCGGTAACGCTGACGCGGCTCGCACCCGGCGTAATGACGACGCAGCTTCCCGTCATCGGGTTCCCGCTGCACTACTTCCTGGTTGCGACCGTCGCGCCGACCGGTGCGTTGATCCTCTCGTTCTGGTACTCCCGCAAGCGCGACGCGCTCGACGCGAAGTACGGCATCGATCATCAGACCACCGAAGAAACCGGTCGCAGCGGCGGGGACGCCGCGGCGACCGACGGCGGTGAGCGCACCGACGGAGGTGTCGACGAATGACGGGCGCTGCGAACGTCGTTCTCCAGAGTGGCCTCCTTCCGGAGGGCCTGAACGTCTCGTTCAAGCTCGTTCCGGCCATCCTGGTCCTCTCGATGTTGCTCCTGTTCCTCGCGATCGGCTTCGTCTTCCGCGTGGCCGACACCGAGAACATGTGGGTCGCGGGACGATCCATCGGGAACGTCGAGAACGGGATGGCGATCGGTGCCAACTGGATGTCGGCCGCTTCGTATCTCGGGATGGCAGCGCTGATCGCACTGTCGGGCTTCTACGGCCTGGCGTTCGTCGTCGGCTGGACGACGGGCTACTTCATCCTGCTGATCTTCATGGCCGCACAGCTGCGCCGGTTTGGGAAGTACACCGCGCCGGACTTCGTCGGAGACCGCTTCAACTCCGACGCCGCACGCGCGATCGCGGCCATCACGACGTTCCTCATCGGGTTCGTCTACGCGATCGGCCAGGCCCGCGGCATGGGCCTCGTCGGTCTGTACATCTTCGGTGACATCGGCCTCCCGGGACTCTCCGGCTACCAGTCGATGGTCGTCTTCATGATGGCCATCACGGTCGGCTACCTGACGCTCTCGGGGATGCTGGGCGCGACCAAGAACATGGCCGTCCAGTACACCATCCTCATCATCGCGTTCATCGCCGGCCTCTACGTCGTCGGTTTCACGGGCGGGTACTCCACGGTGCTCCCCCAGATCGAGTACGGGATGCTGATCAGCGAACTCGGTAGCGAGTTCAGCGAACCCTTCGTGAGCGGGAGCTACTACTTATGGATAGCCACGTGTTTCTCGTTGATCGTCGGGACCTGCGGGCTACCGCACGTGCTCGTGCGGTTCTACACGGTCGAAAGCGAGCGCACCGCTCGCTGGTCGACGGTGTGGGGCCTGTTCTTCATCTGCCTGCTGTACTGGAGCGCCCCCGCGTTCGCGGCCTTCGGGACCGACCTCTACGGCGCGAACGTCGGTGAAGTGTACGGTGATCCCGGCATGAGTAGTGCTGCAGGTGACGTCATCGTCGTGCTCGCGGCCCAGCTGGCGGAACTGCCGCAGTGGTTCGTCGGGCTCATCGCGGCAGGCGGTATCGCTGCGGCGATCGCGACGGTCGCCGGACTGTTCATCGCCGGCTCGTCGGCCATCTCCCACGACATCTACACGAACATCATCAACCCCGACGCCACGCAGCGCCAGCAGATCCTCGTCGGCCGCCTGAGCATTATCGCGCTGGGCGTGCTGACGACGCTCGCTGCATTGGACCCCGCGGCACCCATCGCCGCGCTGGTGTCCTACGCGTTCTCGCTCGCCGGCTCGGTGCTGTTCCCGATGTTCTTCCTCGGTATGTGGTGGGAGAACACGAACCGTCAGGGAGCGCTCGCCGGTATGACCACTGGCCTCGTCATCTGGTTCATCCCGATGATCAACGAGGTCGTTCCCAACTATCTCGGTGGCGTCGAAGGGCCGTTCTCCGCAGCGCTGTCACAGTGGGTGCCCGCAATCGGCTCCGCGCTGATCGCAGTGCCGATCGTCTTCGCAATCACTATCGCTGTCTCGGCGGCAACCGACGAACCGCCGATGGAAACGAAACGGGTCGTGCGCCAGTGTCACAGCCCCGAACCGATGACCCAACAGCAGACGGCGGAAGACGTCGTCACTGATGGTGGCGAAACGCCAGCAGACGACTAACAATGTACGAGAAAATACTCGTTCCGACGGACGGCAGTACGACCTCGAAGGCGGCCGTCGAACACGCGGTCGACCTCGCCGAGAAGTACGAAGCCGGACTCCACGCGCTGTACGTGATCGACACCGACTCGATGAGTCTGAGCCTCGGCGCCGAACAGCTCGATCGCATCGAACAGGGCCAGTACGGCGAAATGACCGAAGTGCGAGAGCGGGCCGAAAAAGCCACCGGCTACGTCGCCGACCGTGCTCGAGAGCGCGGCCTCGAGACCGTCGAGCACGTCTCGGCCGGGAAACCCCACTCGCTCATCGCCGACTACGTCGAGGACAACGGCATCGACCTCGTCGTGATGGGATCCCACGGGCGGTCGGGCATCCGACGGGCGCTGCTCGGTAGCGTCACCGAACGGACGCTCCGGTCGACGCACACGCCGGTTCTGGTCGTCGACGCAGAGGAGTAGCGACAACCGATCCGCAGCTCGTTTTTTGCGACACTCACTGGCTAGCGGCGGCAGTATCGAGACCGATCGGCAAGCGGTACCGCCAGCAGGATCAGTGGTGGATTGCGAAGCCAGACTCGGTGACGCTACTGTTGCTGGCTGGTCGCTAGGTCGAAGTTCCAGAGGAAGCCGAAGTACGCGACGATTCCGGCGAGCATGAGCAGATAGTACACCGTGGTCGGGGGCTCGAGGAAGTAGTTAATGAGCTCGACCAGCGTCACCCAGACGACCGCGAACGCGAGATCGGTCAGTATCCCCCAGCGTTCTTCGCGGGCGGTCGCTATCCACTCGCGAACGTCCGTCATCGGCCGATCACCGCGCTCTCGGACTGAGTCATCACGTGAGTGTTTCGCAGGGGGCCGAAAAAGCCTATCGACGTCTCGACGACCGCGCCGGGTCACTCGTCGTAGAACTCGTCGACGTCGCTCTCGGGAAAGGCCGGCGTCGCCGCGGAGACGTACTCGAGGGTGGTATCGCCGGTGTTCTCGAGGCCGTGTTCGGTGTTCGCCGGGATGTGAACCAGATCGCCGGCCTGGACCGCACGCTCGTCGTCGCCGACGGTCATCACGCCCTTGCCGGCGACGATGACGTACACCTGCTCGGAATCGTGTTCGTGACGGACCTGCCGTGCCCGGTTCGACGTCGACCCAGGTGATCGTCAGGTCGGTTTCCGCGGCGTCTTGCCGGGGGTGCAGGATGTGAGAAACGAGCCCGTCGTCTCGACTCAGTGCCGGCACGTCGGATTTGTTCACGGATCTAATAGGGTTAAAATACATCTTTCCTGTCATAACTATTCTGCCGATCCGCCGCGTCGTCACTCCTCCCAGTAGTCCGTCTCGTCGTCGATGCGGTAGTAGCCCTCGAGCGAGCGTTCCTCGCGGCCGCCCGGCGGCGAGCCGACGTAGACGCCGAACTTGTCCATCTCCGGGTAGACCGTCACGTCCGGCTCGTTCATCGTCGAGATAGCGAGATACCGGAGCGGTTCGTCGCCGTCGTTGACGACTCTGTGGCCGCCCTGCTCGTTCGCCGGGAACGTCGCGTAGTCGCCGGCCGTCAGGGGCTCGAGACCGTCCGGCGTCTCGAGTTTCCCCTCGCCCGCCAGCACGTAGATCGCTTCCTCGTTGGCCGTGTGGTAGTGGTACGGCCACGACCGACTTCCGGCGGGGAGCTCGTAGAGGCTACAGCCGAGGTCGGACGCGTCGACGGCGTTCGAGAGTTCCTTCCGCCGGAAGGTGGCTTCCCCGTGGTCGTACTCGTCCCACTTGACGTCGGATTGGTTCGTCTTTCGCATACCGTACTTCATTCACATCAATTACGTATGGTTTTGTGTCGTAGTCTCAGTTCATAGGTCTACTGCCAGTGCGTCACCGCGGTTCCGGCACTCGTCTCGAGGCATGACGGTAAGTTCCCAACCCGATCCATCGTGAGCCGAATCCGATCGGGCAGCAGCGGGCGGAAAACGAAACCCCCTAACCGCCGCCGAGAGTGGATGTGACCATGCACGACGATAGCGAGGTCGCCGTCCTCCGGCTCGGCCACCGTCCCGGCCGGGACGACCGGATGACGACCCACGTCGGCCTGACAGCCCGGGCGCTGGGAGCCGACCGCGTCCTCTTTCCCGACAACGCCGGCCAGTCGCTCGAGACCGTGACGGACATCACCGACCGGTTCGGCGGTCCCTTCGAAGCCGAACTCACCGGGTCACCGCAGGGAGTCATCAACAACTGGGAGGGTCGGGTCGTCCACCTCACGATGTACGGCGAGCGCGTTCAGGATGTCGAGGCGGATATCCGAGCGGCACACGCGACCGAGGGAGAACCGCTCCTGCTCGTCGTCGGCTCCGAGAAGGTTCCCTTCGACGTCTACGAGGCGGCCGACTGGAACGTCGGCGTCACCAACCAGCCTCACTCCGAAGTGGCCGGACTGGCCGTCTTCCTCGACCGGCTGTTCGAGGGGCGCGAACTCGAGCAGGAGTGGGACGACGCAGACCGGCACGTGATCCCGAAAGAGACCGGCAAGCGGGTCGAGCCGGTCGACGGCGACGAGGAGCACAGCGCCGACGAGTGAAGACGTCTATCGCCAGGACTCTCCCGAAAACAGCCGTAACGGCCGAGGAATCTCGTTCCAGAGGCGGTCGATCGATCCCGTCGATGGGTCGCGGACGGTATAGCGGTTGTCGACCTGTCGGATGGGGCCGCCGCCTCGCTCCTCAAGTGTCCGCTTGACCGCCTCGACGGAGAGTCCCGTCCGGGTGGCGATCGTTTCGGCTGCAAGTGGTGTCGCCGATTCGTGAAGCGTCGTGGCGATCAGTTCTTCCGCCGGACTGTCGGGAGGGGTGATCCCACGTCGCCACTCGTAGCAGGCGTCGAAGACGAACCACACGCCGATGCAGCAAAACGAGACGTATACCAACGAGAACGAAGTGTTGAGAAACCACGCGCCGTAGCCCGCGACACCGACTCCGATGACGATCCCCGAAACGTACTCCGGGACGCCGGCGGCCGATTGCACAGCCTCGATCGTCCGGACCGCGATCATACCACCGGCGACAGCAGGGAGTGACGGCCATCCGATTCCGGTGAACGCGGACAGTGAGACGAGACCGACCCAGAATACGATTACCGACCAGTCGTCGGCCAGTTCGGACCATATCTCGCAGACGAAGGCTCGTCCCATATCGGTTCTAAATATCTTCCGCCACATATTCGGTCCGAATAAATCCGCCTGAACCGGAACCTGTCCGGTACAAATTTCGAGTGATCAGCCCGCCGGCCGAAACAGACGGAACGGCCGAAGAAGTCGACTGACGGCTTTTCTTGCGATATTTCGGACGAACGCGATCCCACCCATCTCGTCCTCGTCGATCGCGTATCCGTTCCCGACTCGCTCGATCGGTCCCGAATCGCCGTGGATCTCGAGCAAGCGTTCGAAATCCCCGTCCAGAAGTCCGGTGCGGTCACATATCTCTGCTTTCGCGAGCGGCCGGTCGGCCGCGCGGAGTTCCTCGAGCAGCCAGCGGTTGTGCTCGCTGACGAGGAGGACCTCGTCTTTCGTCATGTCGTCCTCGTCACGCGTAGTTTCGTCCCCGGTACGCCACGTGTACAGCCCATCGAGGCAGATCCAGAACCCGATGGCGAGCAACGACCCGCCGAACAGGCGACCGCCGTCCCGGAGTTGAACGATGCCAGCAGCGACGGCGAACCCACCGAAGGCGATTCCGGCGATACCCGGACCGATATCGAAGCGCTCGAGGAGCGGTTCGGCAAGCGGCGTCACGACTGCGGCCCCGAGGATGGTTCCGACCAGGCTCGCGTCTACTCCGAGCCGGAGGAGCACGCCAGCGACGCCAGCGGAAACGACGATATCGGACAGATCGACCCGGTCGCGAAACCGGCCGAGCGACTCGCGGATCATCCTATTGGTGGTTCAACATGATGGCTACTAAGCGTATCGTTCGCACGATCGATGAGCTGTCGATCGGTACGCCCGCTAGATGTAAGCGAGGAAAACCTTTTATCGTGACTCTCGGTATCACGATACATGAACCTGGACGCAGTCGATGACTCCGCACTGAACGGCAACGTCGCGAAACTGTTCGACCAGACCGCGGCCCATCACGGAGATGCGCAGGCGATGGAACACCACGGTCGGCGCTGGACCCACGACGAGGTACGTGTCTGGACCGCGGAACTGGCCGGCGGGCTTCACGATATCGGCCTCGAACCCGGCGACCGAATGCTTCTCTTCCTGCCGAACTGTCCGCAGTACCTCATCGCCTCGATCGGTGCGTTCAAAGCCGGCGTCGTGATCTCGCCGGTCAACCCGCAGTACAAGCGCCGCGAGGTGGCCTACCAGCTCGAGGATACGGACGCGAAAGCAATCGTCACCCACCCGGCGCTACGGGAGGTGGTCGACGAGGCGACCGAGGACGCCGACACGGACCTCGAAATCATCACGATCCAAAGCGAGGACTGGCCCCGGGACCCGGACGATCACGCGTTCGAAGAACTTCGGGGCGAACCCACCTTAGTCGACCGCGCGGACGACGACGTCGCGCTGCTGCCCTACACGTCCGGGACGACCGGCGATCCGAAGGGCGTCCAGCTCACCCACGCCAACACGCGAGCACAGCTCGTGTGGCCGCTGACCGCCTCCAACGTCGACGTCGAACCCGAAGACGTCCGCAGCCTCACCTGGCTCCCGCTGTACCACATCACCGGCTTCACCCACACCGCGCTCCAGCCGCTAGTCGGCGGCGGCCGGCTTTACTTCCGCAGCGCGCTCGAGTGGGACGCCCAAGAGTGCATGCAACTGATCGAGGACGAGGGGATCACGCACTTCGTCGGCGTGACGACGATGTACGCGGACATGGTCGAAGCAGAGGATTTCGGCGAGTACGATCTCACCAGCCTCGAGTCGGCGTCGGAGGGCGGCGCGAAGCTCTCGGCTGCGGTTCAGGAGCGGTTCGAGAAAACCGCCGGCGTGGACATCTCGGAGGGGTACGGGCTCACCGAGACCCACGGGGCGACCCACACCCAGAGCGGTTCGACGTTCGGCCTACAACACGGCACGATCGGCCAGCCCCTGCGGATGACCGACTGCAAGATCGTCGACGATTCGGGCGAGGAGGTCGGCCCCGGGGAGGAGGGCGAACTCCTCGTTCGCGGCCCGCAGGTGATGACGGGCTATCACAACCTGCCAGCGGCCACGGACGCCGCCTTCACCGAGAACGGCTACTTCCGGACCGGCGACGTCGCCCGCCGTGACGGCAACAACTACTACGAGATCGTCGACCGGAAGAAACACGTCATCGTCTCCGCCGGCTACAACGTCTACCCCAGCGAGCTCGAGGGCCTCCTGCTCGAGCACGAGGCCGTCGCGGACGCCGCCGTCGTCGGGATCCCGGACGAGCGGCGCAACGAAGTGCCGAAGGCGTTCGTCATCCCCGTCCCGGGTGTCGAACCCGGCAGCGACATGACGAGTGAGGAGATCAAACAGTTCTGTCTCGAGGAAGTCGCCGAGTACAAACACCCCCGCGAGGTCGAGTTCATCGATGAACTCCCGCGGACGACCAGCGGGAAGGTGCAAAAGTACAAACTCGAAGAGGAGGAGTAGGTCGGCGACCCCGTCAGTGTGTTCGTTCGACGAACGGATCGTGCAGATTGGAACGCCCTACTCGTCAACAGAAGTACACCCAGAACGAATGGCCGTCCGGACACGCGACTGTGGTATGGTCGCCGAAGAGCGCGACGGACCGTCTGACTTCCAGTTCGGCGTCCGGAGTCGGAATCGAGACGGCCGTTTCTCGCTCGCAGTAGGGACAAGACACGGCAGCCAGCTCCCGCTTCGGAGTCGTCGCCATCGTTAGTCCTCCATCCTGGTCGCCATGTGGTCGAAGACGTCCATGTGCTCCTCGTGCGGGCTAAAGAGGACGAACTCCGCGTCGTCGTCGCCGACCCAGAGGGTGTGGCCCGGCGGCCAGTACACGAGATCGCCGGCCTCGTCTACCTCCTCGGAGCCGTCGGAATACTGGACCGTAATTTCGCCATCGATCACGTACCCCCAGTGTGGGCACTGACACGTATCGTCGTGCAGTCCCTCCAGGAGGGGCGTGAGATCGGTTCCGGCGCTGATCTGGAAGTGTTCTGCGGCCATCTCGTCGTCTTCGGTTGCCCCACCGAAGCCCGCTTGATGTTGGACCACTGCATCCGGCGTTTCCATGACTACTGCTAGCTCTTCTTTGGATTGGTTCATCGTATTCAACTCGAATTCGTCACGTAGCGTTACGGGGGAGTAGCGTAAGTAGGCACCTCGTGACGGTCAGTCAGCCGCTGACCAGTCTGCAGCCGATGACCGAGACCATCGATTGCCAGGACACACTGCCGAAAAAACGGATCTACTGTCACGCACTCCCACCAAAACGCTTTTGCCCACAAACTTGAGAGTTGAAGTCATGTACGAAATGTCACGAGAGATACTCTACGTGATCGTCGGTATTCCGATACTCGCAATCCTCGGGTACGTTATGGTCGTCCTGTTGGCGGTGAACCCGTTCGGATTCTTGATACTCGGGATCTTCCTCCTCCTCGTCGCACTCGCAGTCGATTCGTTGAAATCGGACGGCGAGCCGCCGGCCCGGATCAACTGTTCGGAGTGTGGCGCACCCAACGAACCCGACCGAGACCAGTGTAAACACTGCGAGGTGTCCCTCGAGTCCGCCGCCGACTGAACGTTACCCCAACCGAGCGGTCACTCCGTCTCGTAGTATCGGACGCCTCGTGACTTCGTAGGACGCGTTGCCTCGCTTCTCGAACGTCCTCACCGCCCCCAGCGTATCGAGCACCGCGCGTGATAGCGGACGTTCCCGACGCGCTCCGCTGCGATCGACAGCGGCGTCGCGGGTTCGATTTCCGCGAACAGCCGTCATCTGTACTATCGGTTTCACTGTGTGATCTCCAGAACCCTGTTTTCGACTTCGACGATGTCTCCACTGGCTTTTCGAACGAATATTATTTCGGTACTACACAGCTCTCCATCACGAAACGACAGTATTTATTTTATTAAAATTAAATATAGGATACGATGATACGAGGACATCCACTCCATCCAGAAATACCAGTTGCCGGTTTTTTCCTGGTCGCTATCAAATTCACGTTCTCTATAGACGGCGGCTGGGTCTTCTGGATCCCCCTCGGCCCCCTCACAGTGATATTCATGTCGCATCTCATGTATGAGTTCACTGACAAATTCCTGGGAGTACGGATTGTCGATTGGTTCGCAGCGCGTTCTCCGAGTGATTCTGATCGAGACTAACGGCCGGGTCGTAGTCGAGCGCTCGAGACACCGACGGGTCTCCGAATCACTGTCGGCAGCGACAACCCACTCGAGCGGTCACTGCGTCTCGTAGTACCGAACGCCGTCGTCGACCTCGTAGGAGACGGTCCCCTGCTTCTCGAGCGTCCCGAGCGCCCCCAGCGTATCGAGCACCGGCGCGTGATAACGGACGTTCCCGACGCGCTCCTCGGCGACCGACAGCGGCGTGGCGGGTTCGATTTCCGCGAGCGCCGACGCCGTCTCCTCGAGCAGCGTATCCAGTCGTTCCCGCGTGGTCTCGACGACGCGCTGAGGGTCCTCGAAGACGGGGCCGTGGCCGGGGAAGACGTGCGTTGCGGTCGTTTCGGTCAGCCGATCCATGGCCTCGTAGTAGGCCTCGACGGCGTCGTAGGCACCGGGATGGAAGCCGACCTGGAAGGCCCCGGCGCGAAACGGTTCGATGAGCGCGTCACCCGCGAAGAGCACGTCCGTCCCTCCTATCGTCGTCTCGAAACAGAGGTGGTCGATCTCGTGACCCGGCGTTTCGAAGACTGTGAATTCGCGATCGCCGATGGAGAGGGGTTCGGAGGGGTCGATCGGCTGGGCGGTTTCGCGCTCGACCAGTCGCCGGTCCCGACGGCGGGAGTCGAGTTCCTCTTCGATCACCGTCTCGAGGGCGTCGCCGCTGTACCCGGCCGAGGTCGCCGTCTCTCGAAGCCCGGACTGGACGGCGTCCAGGTCGCCCTCGAGTCGTTCGATCCCCGCCTTCGGTGCGTGAACCGTCGCGCCGGCGGCCCGCAGCGCGGGGAGCTGTCCGATGTGATCGCTGTGGATGTGGGTCACGACGACGTGGTCGACGTCGGCCGGTTCGTAGTCGTATTCGGCGAGTCCCTCGCGCAGTTCCGATTCGCCCTCGTGTTCGGACCCGCCGGTTTCGTCGGGCGCACCCGCGTCGATCAGGATCGGTTCCGGCCCCTCGAGCAGGTAGGCGGCGACGTGTTTTGGCGGCCAGGGAACGTCGAACTCGAGGCGGTGGATCCGCGAGTGGACGGCGTCGTCGCGAACGGCACGGCACGAAGCGTCGGGAGTCATTGTCTCGAACAGGTCGATCCAGCGGTATAAGCGTCGCGCTCGAGGGTGCCGACGGGTTCCGAAATCGTTGCAGTGATTTCTTCGCTGAACGATACGTGCAAGCGGTACCGTTACCGTTGGAAAGTCTTTACTGAGTTTGGAAATAGTATTGAGATAATGGCTGACGAATCGATACTGTTCCGGCTCAATATCATCATCGTCCTCCTGTGTAGTCTCCTTTTCGTACTGCTTTTTTCGGTACTTCCACCGGAGCTTTTGGCCGCCGGTCTAATTTTGTTCGTTCTCATCTCTCCCGTGATTCTCTGGCAGGTGTTTGGCGTATACTAGTATAGAGAACCGTTCTCTGACAGCTGTTTCTGAATCAATGACCACGATAACCGTCCTGCTATTCTGGCAACACGGAATCGCCACGCCCTCCCCAGCCGATTTCTGCTCACGGGCGCGCAGCGTCCGTTCGCACGGTTCGCGGAACCTACGGTTCCGCGCTAACGCTCGGTCACTCCGTTCCCTCGCTCATCCCTCGCACAGTGTCGTCGGCCGGCCTCGCTGTGCTCGCGGTACCCTTCGGCCACCGCTCGCTTTCCGAGGCGCTCACTACGTTCGCACCTCGCGACACTCGGCCGACCGACAGCGCGCACCACCGGACACCGACTGACCGGTCCGTGGTTCATGGTGTTCGGTCAGTGGTTGCTCAGGGTTCAGTCCTGAGGATGCCGGATCGCGCGCCATCGCGGGCGGGGTGACTTGACAAGCTTTAATGGCTCCATGCCGTTACATAGAGGTAATGGCTTTTGAGGACCTGCTCGAGGACCCGGTAATCCAGAAATATTTGCACGAGCTGGTCGGTCCCAAGGGGATGCCCGTCGCGGCGGCGCCCCCGGACGGCGAGGTGACTGACGAGGAGCTCGCGGAGGAACTGGACCTCGAGTTGAACGACGTGCGGCGCGCGCTGTTCATCTTGTATGAGAACGATCTCGCCACGTATCGGCGGCTGCGCGACGAGGACTCGGGGTGGCTGACCTACCTCTGGACCTTCGAGTACGACAACATTCCGGAGAACCTCGAGGAGGAGATGTACCGGCTCCGCGAGGCGCTCGACGAGCGCCGAGAGTACGAGCGCAACCACGAGTTCTACCTCTGCGAGATCTGTTCCATCCGTTTCGAGTTCGGCGAGGCGATGGACTTCAACTTCGAGTGCCCCGAATGCGGCTCGCCGCTGGAATCGATGGATAACAATAGACTGGTCACTGCGATGGACGACCGCCTCGACGACCTCGAGGACGAACTCAACATCGACGCGGACGCCTGATGGTCGTACTCGCAACCAAACTGTACGTCGACGGAGACGCCCGCGAGCGGTCCCTCGATTCGCTGCGCTCGCTCGTGACCAACGAGATCGGCGAACTCGACGTGGAGTTCGAGATCGGCGTTCGTCACGACGATTTCCCGTCGGTGACGATCGAGGGCGAGGACGCCACCGTCGCGCGGAACGTCCTCCGCGAGGAGTTCGGCGAGATCGTCCCCGATCTCGAGGCCGGCGAGACCTACATCGGGACGCTCGAGTCCTGGGACGAGGACGGGTTCGTCCTCGACGCGGGACAGGGCGAGGGCGTGCGGATTCCGACCGACGAACTCGGTCTCGGCCCGGGATCGGCGACGCAGATCCGCGACCGCTATGGGCTGGTCCAGCATTTGCCCCTCCAGTTCGTCTACGGCGGCGATAGCGACGACGCAGATAGCGAGCCGTCCCGGCTCGCCGACGCCGAGCAGGACCGCCTCTACGAGTGGACCCGCGGCGACGGTCGGCTCAACGTCAACAGCGCGACCCGAGCCGAGGTACGGGCCACGCTCAACCGGGCGGGCCACGCACAGGACTACGTGACCGTGGAGCGCCTCGGCCTGCTCGAGCAGAGCGTCATCTGCACCGAAAACACCGATCCGCCGGGGCTGCTCGCGAGCGTCGGTGAGTACCTCCCGGCCGAACTCCGCTGTGTCGTTCCCTAGCATGAATCGACGGCTCGTTCTCGCGGCGGTCGCGGTCGCACTGCTCGCAGGGTTAGCGGGGTGTTCGGCGCTGTCCGGCGGGATATCCGACGAGCAACTCGATCGAGAGGGGAACTACAGCGACCTCCGCGACAGCGATGCCGACGTCGCCATCGATCTCGAGGACGGCAGCCTGATCGAAGACGGCGAGTTCCGGGCGGTCTACGACCTCAACGGTACGGGGGAACTGTCGCTGTACCGATCGTCGCTCTACCGCGACGAACCGTTAGAGATCAACAGCGTCCGCTACTGGTACCCTAACGGTACCGAGCTAACGGGCTCGGAGCTCGAGGTCGAGCAAGGGCAATCGGAGACGACCGTCCAGGTACCCGACGAGAACGGGACGCTCGCGTTCTCGGGCGAGGCTGGACGGAAAACGTTCCAGTTGCCGGCGTACGTCGAGGGCTCCTACGAGGTCACGGTCCCCGAGGGCCATCGGACGTCGAACTTCCTGTTCGGAGACGTCGCGCCGAACGGCTACGAGCGCGAGGTCGTCGACGATCGCGAGCGTCTCTACTGGGAGAGCGTCGACACCACGATCTCGCTTCGATACTATCTCGCGCGGGATATCACGCTGTTCCTCGGCCTCGTGGGAGTCGTCGTCCTGTTCGGCGGGATCGGAATCGCCTACTACTACCGGCAGGTCATACGGCTCCGCGAGGAGCGAGAGGAGTTCGGCCTCGACGTGGATGCCGGTGACGACTCGGACGGCGGACCGCCCGGCTTTCCGTGATCGATCGCCGCCGAGACGCCGTACTGGCTCCGAGACGAAATCGCCCTCAGGCGTGGATCGCCCGCTGATCGAGCCAGAGGACTTCTTCACCGTCGATATCGAGTCGGCCCTTGACGTGGGACGTGTCCAGTCTCGGGGCCTCGAGCGACGCAGTTCGAACCGTTCTGGTCACGTCGACGTCGTCGACCAGCCACCCGTAGTAGCGGCCGTCGTCGTCGGTGACCGAAAAGACGAGCAGTTTCGGGTCGTCGACGCGGGCCGACGTCCGGGACGTCGAGCCGAATATCCGGGGTAGGTCGACGACTCTGACCAGTTCGCCGGCGACGGTGATCGTCCCCGCGTTCCACGGATCGTCGGCGTCCGCCAGGGAGGTACCGTCCGTGACCTCGAGCACGGAGGCCGTCGACTCGGCCCTGACGCAGTATTGCGTTCCCTCGAGACCAAACATAAGAATTTTTACACTGACGCCGGTGTCGGTCCCGTTACCGTTCGAGGACGTACCCATTCTCCCTGAGGGAGGGACGTTGTGAGAATAAGCCTTCCGATGGACCACATACAATGATACATACATATACGGAGGAGAGAACGAATTCAGAGGAGTCCGAGAGAGCCGTGTTGTTGCTCGCGTTCGGTGGCGAACCATATGGAGTCGATAAATGTCCAGCCACCATTGTCAGTTCAACAACGTTATTTCCACCACTGAGGTGGGCAACGATTCGACTTCGTGAGCGACGCTGAAGCGAGCTGGAGGGATCTGGTGAATCGGAGACCGACACCACACAAAATGGCAAATTATTGAACTACCACGGTGGAGTCAACGTTTTATTGATGGAACTTGATACACGAACAGGACTATGGCCCCGGATCTCTCGGAAAAGCTTCTCGGAATGGATACCGACGACGACCGAACTCGCGATTCGGATGGTGACGAGGGTGAGCAGGAGCGACTCGTCCAGTTCATCTTCGTCGGTATCGGTGAACACCGCCTCGCGCTGCCGGTCGACGCGGTCAGGACCATCACTGAACCGTCGGACGACTTGACGCGAGTCCCGCGTGCGCCCCCTGCCATCGAGGGGCTGATGGACCTTCGCGGCGAAATTACTGCCGTTATCAATCCGACGGTCCACTTTCCGGTGACCGAATCCCGCCCGGGTCGTGAGCGCCTGCTCGTGCTCGATCGGACGAGCGACCAGCAGTCGGTCGCGATTCGAGTTGACGAAGTTATCGGCGTCGAGACGGTCGCAGAGAGCGACATCCACCACGCCGATGCGATCGAGGGAAGCGAATTCTCCGGGGACGTCCTCGAGCATCCCCTACTCGTCGCACTCGTCACCCAGGAACGGAAGTCACGCCTCGATGCCGGAGGTTCGGTGTCGGATGGGCCCGTCGACGCCGCTGCGAGTGGGGCACCCGAGACGGAGCTCAACGGTGTGTCCGGTACGGGTGGTTCCGCGGCGCTGTCGTCAGCCCACGGAACGGCCGGTGGGCTCGGTGAGTCCGTCGGGGAGGCGTTCGAGATCGAACCGACCGAGGAAGCCGCAGAACCGGACGACGGCGGCGAGGACGAGGAATCGATCCAGGAGGTCGTCGTCGAAGCGACCGCACTGGTCGATGTGGACCGCCTGCTACTGGCGTCCGGTCAATCCGACTGAATCGAGGAAACGGCCCAGATCTGATACGGCCTTTTGAGTGGTGTCTTCGGGGCGTATTCGACGTTTATCACGACTGATAATCGAGAGAAAGCATTTATGGTAGTTGTATCTCTACGAAAGTTTGGTGTACTACTGAATGTCGACAGGGGTGCTAATCGTAGACGACTCTCATTTTATGCGGAATCTACTGCGTCAGATATTAGAGCAGGATTACCGCATTCTCGGAGAGGCGTCAAACGGCGCTGAAGCCGTTAAACTGTACAAAGAACACGATCCCGACATCGTTATGATGGACATCGTGATGCCCAAATGCAACGGCATCAAAGCGACCGCGGCGATCAAAAAGATCGATCCGGACGCACGTGTCATCATGTGTACGAGCGTCGGACAGCGTGAGAAAATGAAACTCGCCGTGAAGGCTGGCGCGGACGGCTACGTCACGAAACCGTTCGAAGAGCCCAGCGTCAGAAAAGCACTTTCAGACGTCGTCGCTGCATGACGCGAGTACTCGTTGTCGACGACTCGAAGTTTATGCGGACAGTCGTCGGCAACGCGCTCGAAGCGGCAGATTACGACGTCGAAACGGCCGCAGACGGGTCCGAAGCCATCGAGGCCGTGGCCGCGTTCGACCCCGATGTCGTAACGATGGACGTCGAGATGCCCGGAATGGGCGGAATCGACGCCGTCGAGCGAATCATGACGACGAATCCGACCCCGATTCTCATGCTCAGCGTTCACACTGAACGCGGGGCGGAGGCCACGCTCGATGCGCTCGAGCGGGGGGCCGCGGATTTCCTTCACAAGCCCGACGGCTCCGGCTCGCGGAACATCGCTCATCTCAGCGACGAGGTCGTCGAGAAAGTCGACGATCTCGCCGACGCCGACGTCTCGTCGGTGGCGCTCGCTCGAGCCTCCGCGACGGCCTATGCGACCCGGGCCGGGCAAACCAGCAGCGCAGGCCGAGGGGCCGATCGCAATGCCGTCGCCGGCGGTGGGACTGACGTCCCACTCGGGGGCGACAGCGGAGCGTCCGGACCCCGGATGGGTCCCGGAATCGGATCGAAGTCGGACGAGGATGCGACCCCGGTCGCCCTCGAGGGAGAACGAACGGTCGCGCCCACGATCGTTCTCGGTGCGTCGACCGGCGGGCCGAAGATCGTCGAACGGGTGTTCGAACGACTCCCGCCCGAACTCGAGGCGAAGGTGCTGGTCGTCCAGCACATGCCCCCCGGGTTCACGGAGCGGTTCGCCGAACGGCTCGATTCGCGCAGCGCGTACGACGTGACCGAAGCCGCGGATCGAGATCGGCTCCATCCCGGCGAGGCCGCCGTCGCGCCCGGGAACTTTCATCTCGAGGTGGCGAACGACGTCGGCGACGCGCTCCGATTGCGTATCGACGACGGCGACCGAGTCCACGGCGTCCGGCCGGCGATCGACGTGACGATGAACAGCGCGGCCGAACGAGTTTCGGACGGGCTCTGTGGCGTCGTCCTGACCGGAATGGGACGAGACGGGGCGGCCGGAATCGAGGCGATCAAGGCCGCGGGCGGTCGGACGATCGCACAGGACGAGGCGACGAGTCCGGTCTTTGGCATCCCCTGTCAGGCAATCGAAACGGGCTGTGTCGACACTATTGCGCCCGCTGACGGCATCGTCGGCGCAATCGTCGACGCGTTTACGACGGACGGTGAGAACGATGACTGATTATCTGACAGACTTCGTTCAGGAAAGCGAAGAACGGATAACGGAACTGAACAACGCCTTACTCACCCTCGAGCGAGATCCCGATAACGAGGAGGCGATGGAGAACATCTTCCGGATCGCACACACCCTCAAGGGTAACTGCGGGGCGATGGGGCTGGAATCGGCCAGCGATCTCGCCCACGCGATCGAGGATCTGCTCGACGCCGTCCGCGCCGACGAGATCCCGGTGACGACCGATCTGATGGACAGCATCTTCGACGCCGTCGACGAACTCGAGACGATGGTGGACGAGGTCGCCGACGACGGCGAGATCGAGACCGATCCCTCGGCGACGATCCGAGCGCTTCGGGACCATCTGGCGGAGTCGGACGACGCGATTGCTGGGATCACGAGGCCGACGGCCGACGAGATCGCAGACGTCTGTTCGCGGTTCGACCCCCCAGCAGACGAGGGTCACGACGTCTATCTGGCCCGTCTCGCGATCGCCGAGGAACCGGGCGTCAATAACGGGAAACTGGTCGTCGATGCGCTGATCGACGCGTTCGATCTGATCGGAACGGAGCCCCCTCGCGAGACGATCGAGGCTGCGGAATACGGCGGCAGCTTCGACGCGGTCTTCGCGACCGCAGTCGGTGAGGCCGCGATCGCGTCCGGACTCGAGCCGGTCGAGGAGGTCGACGACTTCGAAATCGTCGACGCCACCGACGGGTTCGACGAGGAGTCGGCGCCAGCACAGCAGGCCGAGGAGGCCGAACCTGGTAGCGATATTTCGTCCGACGAAGCGATGGACCTCGCGGTTGACGACCTGCTCGACGAGTTCGACGAGTTCGACGACCTGGACGAGATGGTCGAAGACGTCGAGGACGAGGACCTCGACGCGTTCGAGGACATGGGCGAAGCCGGCTCGTTCGACGACCTGCTCGACGACGCGGACGTCGACGAACTCGACGCCGAACCGGGCGAACCGCCGGCCGATTCCCGCGAGGACGACGCGAAATCTTCCGAACCGGCATCAGCCGACGCGGCTGGCTCCGGTGGGGAGTCGACGGACGACGCCGAAGACGAAGAAGTCGAGGACGCCGGCGCGGTGTTCAACGAACTCAAAGACGAAGTCGAGATGGTCGGCTTCGACGAGCTCCAGGACGAACTCGAGGAGCTCGAGTTCGACGAGTTCGACGACGAAGAGGAGGTCGATATGGACGAACTCCTCGGCGACGAGGCGGACGACGATTCGTTCCTCGAGGACGTAGAACCGTCCGAAGACGAAGTCGACGACATTCTCGTCGATGCGGATCCCGCCGATGACGGTGAGAGCGCGTCCGACGAGGCCGCCGGCACCGAGGAGACGACTGTGACGACGGACGCCGACGTGGCGTCGCCAGCGAACGGGAACGGGTCCGACGCGACCGACGCGATCGAGTTCGATGACGACGATGGCGTCGCGGCGACGGATACCGAAGACGACGTGACGGCGACGACGGGCGAGGCGGACGCATCGACCGCCGACGGTCTGGAGGCGTCACCGTCAGCCGAGGACGACAACTCCCAGCCAGCCGATTCGGAAGCCGCCGTGCCAAGCGACGGGCCGACTGACGGGACTGGTTTCGAATCGGAGACGTCCGACGACGTACCAACCGAGGAGGACGCCGTTGTTGACGCGAGGAGTGACGAAGAGGGTGGTGCGGAGACGACGACAGACGAACCGGTCGCTGACGGTACGGTGGCTGACGACACGGTGGCCGACGAGGCCGACAGTGGCGCTGTCGTGGACGCGGACATCGCTGACGATGACTCGGACGATGCAGGTGCTGACGAAGATCCATCCGATACGGTTGGTATCGAAGACCCGATAGCGTCGCCTCCTGCTGACGAGAATCCCGCGGAGGAGATGCCGTCGGGTACCGATACGGACGATGAGAACGAGGATACAGACGACGCGACCGCGTTCGATTCGGACGAGATGGCCACGTCTCCGTCGGCCGAGGAGAGCACCGAACCCGGTGACGAACCCGCGACGGCCGACCACGAAACCGACGAGACTGCAACGGCCGACCTCGAAACCGACGAGACTGCAACGGCCGACCACGAAACCGACGAGACTGCAACGGCCGACCTCGAAACCGACGAGACTGCGACGTCCGACGAGCCGGACGACGCCGTGGAAGCCGAGACCGTCGATGAGTCGACAAGCGAATCGTTCGGCGACGCTGTCGAAAGCGAATTCGAACCGACGGCGACGTTCGACGACGACCTCGAGTCGGCCGAGGACGACTCGGATCCGTTCGAGGACGCCGGTTTCTCGGACTCGGATGACGACTTCGAGGATGTCGGCTTCTCGGACCCCGATGACGGCGCATTCGACGACCCGCTCGAGGAGCAGCCCGACGACGAGGCGTTCACCGGAACCGAGGAGTTCGACACCGCTGACTCCGGCTTCGATTCGCCGTCGGCGGATCCCGAAACGGCCGTCGACACGAGTCTGGAAACCACCTCGTCGTTCGGCGACGATGCGGCCGATTCGGACGACGACGAAGACGTAGTGCGAACCGTCGAGGAGCCGGAGATGGAGATCCCCGATATCTCCCTTCCGGAGACGTCCGATCGACCGGACACCGAGTCCGAGGCCGGCGAGATCCAATCGGTCCGGGTCGACGTCGAGCAGATCGACTCCCTGCTCACGCTCGTCGAGGGACTGGTGACGAGCCGGGTCCGACTCCGGCACGCGGCGGACGAAAGCGACGGGGGGACGGCACTCGACAAAGAACTCGACGCGCTGTCGGATCTGACGACGGATCTCCAGGAGACGGTGATGGACATCCGACTCGTCCCGTTGCAGACGGTGACCAACCGGCTGCCGCGGGTCGTCCGTGACATCGCCCGCGATCAGGACAAGGAAGTCGCCTTCGAGATGACCGGCGAAGACGTCGAACTCGACCGGAGTATTCTCGACCGGATCGGCGATCCGCTGATTCACCTGGTTCGCAACGCCGTCGATCACGGGATCGAACCGCCCGCACAGCGCGAGGAGGCCGGCAAACCCCGCGAAGGTGTGGTCGAAGTCCGTGCGGAACGGGCGCGCGACCAGGTCACGATCACGGTCGAGGACGACGGTAGCGGACTCGATCCCAGCCGGTTGCGGTCCGAAGCCATCGAGGCCGGGGTTCTCGACGCGGCGGAAGCGGAGTCCATGCCCGACGGGGACGCCTACGAGTTGATCTTCCATCCCGGCCTCTCGACGGCCGACGAAGTAACGGACGTCAGCGGCCGCGGCGTCGGGATGGACGTCGTCAAACGGACGATCGAGGATCTGGACGGCACCGTCTCGGTCGACAGCGACGAGAACGAGGGGACCACGGTCACGATGACGCTCCCGGTGACGGTCGCAATCGACGAGATCCTGTTCATCGAGAGCGGCGGCGAGGAGTTCGGCATCCCGACCAAGGCCGTCCAGGATATCGAACCCGCTACCGCGATCGAGACGATCGGAAACGAGTCCGTCCTCGCCGGCGAAGACGGCGAGTATCCCGTCATCCAACTGGCCGACGTCCTCGAGACGCCGGCGCCAGGTGGAAACGGCAACGGGATGGTCGTCCGCATCCGCGACGACGTCCGCGAGGTAGCGCTGCACTGCGATCACGTAGAGGGCCAACAGGAGGTCGTCGTCAAGCCGTTCGAGGGCGTTATGGGCGGCATTCCGGGGCTCAGTGGTGCGACGGTGCGGGGCCGAGGGGAAGTAGTCAACATCCTAGATGTGTCAACACTATGAATAAACGCGAACACCCACACCAACGGAGGAATCCATGACGATGATGGTCGATATACGCAAGCTGAGCTTCATAAACGAGATGGCGAAAGTCGGGACGAACGGCGTCGCCGACAACATGAGTAAACTGACCGGCGAGGACGCCCACATGGAGGTGACCAAGACCAACTTCATCGACGTCGAGGACATCGAGTCACAGCTCGACGGCGGAAAGCGGGTCGGCGTCCGCGTCCGACTGTTGGATCCCCCACACGGGCACATCCTCATCCTCTTCCCCGAGGCGAGCGCGAAGAAGATCACGGCGATCATGCTTCGCGACGTCGTCGATGACATGGGAGACGTCTCCGGCAAGATGGCCCGAAGCGCAGTCGAGGAGATGGGCAACATGATGGCGAGCGGGTTCATCGACGGCTGGGCCGACGTGCTCGGCCGGGCGATCGACATCGCCGCGCCGCAGCTCGTCTACGCACCGACGGAAGACATCGTGACCCGGACGGCGAGTCTGGGTGGCGACGACCTCGCGCTGTTCTTCGATTCGGACCTGTCGGTACCCAGTTACCAGATCGAGGCCGAGATCTACGCCTTCCCGGACTTAGAAGAGTTCGTCGAAATGGTCAACGGCATCGAAGTCCAACCCGCATGAAACTCGACGTCAACGCGCTCGGCACGTTCTACCGGATGGCGCGAGAGGGAGCCGGAATAGCGGCGGGCCGACTGACCCACATGCTGGACGTCGAAACGAAAGTCGGCGTGACCAAGCTCAACTTCATGCGTGGGCAGGAAATCCGCCGCGAATTCGAGGATTCGACGGAGAAGGTCGGCGTGCGGGTCAAGCTGACCGGCGGCATCGAGGGCTACTCGGTGGTCGTCTTCGAGCGCGAGAACGCGCTCCGCATCGTCGAAACCTTGCTCGCCGAAGCCGGCCCCGACGCGGACGTCGACACCGGCGTCAGCGACCTCGACGGGTTCGACGAGATGACCGAGAGCGCAGCCACCGAGGTCGGTCACATCATGAACAGCGGGTTCATCGACGGCTGGGCCGACGTTCTCGAGACGGTCATCGACGTCTCGACGCCCGAGTTCGTGGAGGGCAAAACCGCCGAGCCGTTCTTCGGCGACATCGACGAGGCGCCGGTCGAAGACGACCTCGCCTTGCTCTTCCAGAGCCGGATCGAAACCGTCGGCACGGAGGTCGGGTTCAACCATTACCTCTTCCCGAAACGCGAGTCGATGTCGAAGCTCTTGGAGCGACTGCGCACCAGCGAGGGCATCGAGTACGACAAACTCGACGGCTTCGACCGGATGGCCGAACGCGGCGCCGAGGAAGTCGCCAAGACGGCGACGACCCTGACCGGAATCGACACCAGCGTCGACATTCGGCGGCTGAACTTCGTTTCGCTCGAGGCGATTCCGGAACAGGTGGCCGACGAGAAACTCGTCGGGGTCGCCTTCGAGTTCGACGGAATGCCGAGCGGGTACCTCCTCTTCCTGTTCGACGAGGAGTCGGCCCACGAGATCGTCGATGCGATGGTTCCCATGGAGGTCGACGAGGAGGGCTTCGGCGAGATGGGAACCAGCGCGATCAAGGAACTCGGCAACATCATGGCCAGCGGGTTCCTCGACGGGTGGGCGAACGTCCTCGATACGACGATCGATCACTCGACGCCGGAGTTCATCCACGACATCGGCGCTGCGGCGGTCGATCCGGTAATCATCCAGCTCGGGGAGAATCAGGACTACGCGTTCGTCTTCGACACGGTCGTCGTGGCCGACGGTCGTGAGTTCGACTGCGAAGTCTACGCGATCCCCGACGAGTCGGATCTCGAGCGGGCGCTGAACAACCTCGACGTCGATCGGATCGAAGAGGCGCCGACGACGGCGGAGTTTCAGGAAGTCGATAACACATGAAAACGTACGGCACCGAACCAGGCGCACCGACGCCGGTCCAGGTCGGCATCTCGGAACTGGTCGTCAGCGACGGCGACGATACGCTCAAGTCCTACGGACTCGGTTCGTGTCTCGCCATCGCGCTGTACGATCCGAACTCCGAAATCGGGGGGCTGGCACACGTCATGTTGCCCGACGGTGACGCTGCGGACAACAGCGACCGCAAACCCGGAAAGTACGCGGACACGGCGATCCGCGCACTGCTCCGGCGAATGGTCGAGCAGGGAGCCAACTACACCGCCGTCGAAGCGAAGATCGCCGGCGGCAGCGACATGTTCGAATTCGAGAGCTTCGGCGACGGCGTCGGGCAGCGAAACATCGCCGCTGCGAAGACGGAGCTGGAGAAACTCGGCGTCCCGCTCGAAGGGGAAGACGTCGGTGGCGAACACGGCCGAACCGTGGAGTTCACCCCCGGGACGGGGATGCTCACCGTGAAAACAGCCGACGGCGACAACGGAGTGACGGAGTTGTGAGCGGCGACGGTGCTGGCGCCGCCGGCACTGATCCCGATACCGGTACCGACAGTGACGGTGCGACCGACGGTAACGATGCCTTCTCCGACCTACTCGCGTTCGTCGAGGACGAACTGGCCTTCGCGACCAGTCACTACAACGACAGCTACCTCGACCGACGCGTCTCCTCGCGGATGCGGCGCACACAGAGCGAGACCTACGACGCCTATTTCGAGAAGCTGCGCACGGATCCGGCGGAACAGGAAGCGCTGCTCGAGGCGCTGAGCATCAACGTCACGGGCTTCTTTCGAAATCCCGACGTCTGGGAGGGGATCCGGACGATCCTCCGCACGCTGTCCGCGAACAACACCACCGTCCGCGTCTGGAGCGCTGCCTGTGCCGACGGTCGGGAGCCGTACTCCCTCGCGATGCTCGCCCACGCCGACCCTCAGATCGACGAGTCCAAGGTCTACGTCCTCGGAACCGACATCAGTTCCCCCGCGCTCGAAACCGCTCGAGCGGGCGTGTACGAGGAATCGCGAACGATCGATCTCGACGATCAACTCTCCTTTCTCGACGACTACCGAGAGTACGTCGCCGTGGACGGTCGGACCTATCGAATCAATGACGAAATCAAGCGAAACGTCCGCTTCCAGCGCCACGACCTGATCAACGACGAGCCGAAGTCCGGGTTCGATCTCGTCACCTGTCGGAACCTGTTCATTTATATCGACAACGAGTACAAGGAGCCGATGCTCGCGACGATCGCCCGGTCGCTCCGGACGGACGGCTACCTCGTCATCGGCAAGGCCGAAACGATTCCGCCGACCCTCCAGTCGACGTTCGCCGTCCGCGAAGCCCGCCTCCGAATCTACCAGCGTGAACCGCCTGGAACGGACGGCGAGACGACCGATCGCCGTTCGGACTCGTAACGCAGCCCGCGCGGATAGGGACGCCGGATCGCTTCTGAAACGACCATCGCGGAGAGCTGTGTCCTCGATCTCGCTACGCCGGGTTCGGCCGCTGGAAGACAACCAGTTATTACATGGCGGTTCGCCGAGTATATCCGACGAATGCCTTCGCTCGGCCTCCGTTCGTTCGTCGCTCGCAGCGCGGCGCTGGTCGATTCGTCCCCGCCGCAATCCCGTCAGGAAACCCGGACCTGGCTCGTCGAGCCGTTCCTCGAGACGCTCGGCTGGGACCTCCGTGCCGACTCGTGCGTGACGGACCGGACCGTCGACGAGACGCGACTCGCGTACGTCCCGACGGTCGACGGCGTTCCCGCGCTGGTGGTCGCCATCGAGGCGTACGACGAGTCACTCGAGAAGTCCCGGGCGAACGCGCTACAGACGGTCATGGCCTGGACGGGCGTCGATCGCGCGATCTACACGAACGGCCGGGAGTACCTCTTGCTATCCGGATCGACCGACGCCGACTCCCACGCTTTCACACTCTCCGAACTCGCGGACAACGACTCCGCAGTCGGGGAGTACTCGAGAGCCACCGTCGGGCAGCGCCTCGAGCACCACTCCCGGACCCACGTCGCCAGACAGCTCGCCATCGAACGACCGCGGCTCGTCGATGCGATCGTCGATCAGCTGCTGGCGGCCACCCGTCAGGGAGACGTGTACGCCGGCGAGCTCGAGTCCGCTACCGGGCGATTTCTCGACCAACTCGTCGTCGCGTTTGCCGACGACGGCCCGGACGATCAGGAGACGACAACGGACGTCTCGATTCGATTCAGTGAGTCGGCGATCACCGACGACGAGACGACGAATACCGATCCCGACGCAGCGTCCGAAACGACCGCTGACGAACCGACCGGCGACGGCACTGCCGAAGCCGGGCCGAACACGACCCAGCCCAGTTGGGAACGCACTCCCGACTCGAGCGAGGACGCCGGCTTCGAGTGGGACACCGACGACACCGCTGGACCCGAGTCGGACGACCGAGCGGGAGCCACTGCTCGAGACACTGACGCCGAGACGGACGCGCAAGCGGGTACCGAAGACGGAGGGACAGACGGAACAGGGGACGGCGAATACGTCGTCCGCTTTTTCAACGAACGCGGCTCGATCGGAGCGATCGGCCACTCGACGCCGGAGGGGGCACTCGTTGGTACAGCCGAATATCTCTTCGACCGCGGGCTTTCGGGTGTCACAGTCCCCTGGAGTCCGGACGATGCCGACGACACGGTCCTGAACGCAGACCCGACCCACGCCGACGGGACGCCGATGAGTGCGTCGACGCAGCTCTCGAACGGACTCTATCTCGCCACTGCAGGCGATGTCGACGACCACGCTGCCCGCATCGAGGCCCTGGCCGCTCGCGCGGGACTGCGAGCGATGCTGTCCGGGGACTGGGAAGCCGAATGAACGAGTCGAAAATCGGCGACCGGATCAATACTCGACGTCGACGTCGACGATGGTAACGACTATTCGGCCGGAGTCGTCGAACTCGCACGTGCCCGTGGTCCCGGTTCGCTCCCAGTCGCCGCCCTCGAGCGTCGAATTCCAGGCGGCGTCATATTCCGTGTCCACGACGGAAACGTTCACACGATCTCTCTCGGTGTAGACCTTGCTGCTCCGATTTTCCACGGACATGGTGAATCCGAGTCCACCGCTGGTCTGTATCGACCCTTCATCTGCCGAAACGGTCACCAGAGAGACGACTGCGGTGTCGCTTCCACAGCGAAGCTGTGGTCGTTTGAGGACGTGACTCCAGGTTCCCGACTCCTCCTGGCGGACGAGGCCGCCGCCTTCGTATACGATCCGCGTTCCGTCCGACGTGTACGCGAATTCGCCCAGATCAGCGGTTTCCCCGCTTCCGTAGTCGTCAAACCGCGAATCGGAGTCGTGAATCGGATCGTTGTCGTCGATCGAGATGTTGAGTTTCGTTCCGCTAGCACCGGTACTGGCCCTCCCCTCTCGAAGCGACAGTTCGCCGTACCGTTTCTCGATTCCGCCGTAGCGCAGGACGTCGTTAAAGTTGACCGTCAGCGCCTCCATTCCGCGTTCGGCGTTCCGAAGCTGTTCGTTCTCCTGATAATCCGTCATGGTCTGCATTCCCATCGTGGACAACAGCGCGACGGAGCTGAGGATAATCCCGAAGACGAGAATGAACGCGAGCACGTCGGAAACCGCACGGGTATCCGCCGGGTCTCGTCCAATCGTTATCGTGCCTTTCGGCTTCATTGTGACCAACTCCTGATCGAGATCTCATCGGCTGACCCGTCGTAGACGATTTCGATCGTCCCGCCGCGTGCCGAACTCCCGTAATCGATATTTTCCTCGGTCTTGATCGGGACGTGGACGACGACGTTGGTGTTCGATGCCGACAGTATCAGACAATCGGTAGACCCATCGAGCAACGGGGCCTCGCAGTCTTCGCCCAACTCGACGGTGTATCGAGAGTTCGCGACCGTCCGCGGATGGTCGGCCGTGATGGTCACGTCGTCGCCGCTCGTTGCGGCGATCCGATCGACGTTTCCGATTTCGTTGGCCATCTGTTCGCCGATCGTCTCGAGCGAAGCCTCGGTACTGCGTTCCGTTTCCGTCTCGAGCATGGTTCCGGCACTCGTCAGGAGGCCGGCGATGAGGATCGTCGTGATCCCGATCGTCAGGACGTGCGTGACCGTAATCGAAACGGCACGGTCTCGGTCTGTGTATCGTTCGATCATGGTCATTCAGTCGGGCAATCGTCCGGCTCGATGGTCTTTTCCTGTTCGTAACTGAGGCTGTTCGAATCGTACGTGATGGTCACATCCAGTTCTAATGGGCTGAAAAACGTGTTATCGACGCTGATGTTCACGGCTACAGGTGTCGACTTGGCTGTCGTATTCTGATAGGCTTGGTCGAAATCTGACACGTTCTCTTTCACGTGATCCGTCGTCAAGCTACCAGCCAGATCGTCATCGAGTTCCGCAAGCACACAGCCGACGCCCTGTTCAACCTCGTATTCGACCATGTCAGCGTTGCCTGCACTTTGAGTTGTGCCCCCCGATGACAGGGTTTCTGTGTAGAGAGCGCCGTTGAAGACGACGACGATACCCAGAATGATGAACGCGAGCGTGATCGCGCCGATGAGGATCAGTTGGGCGCGATCGCGCGTGTGGCTCACCATAGTATCACCCGCACTTCCACGACGTTGTAGATGGCCGTCTCGTCACCTGGATTCCGTTGTGGGATCGATTCGTCCCCGTCGGCCGCTGCTTCTTCCAGAGTGCGGTCATCACCGTCCCACGTAATGTTCTGGTCATTATATGTCGTAACGGTATAGCTCGCCGTCAGGGCACTGGCCGGTGGGTTTCCCTGATAGACGATCGTCCGATTGCTGGTTTCGGTGTGGAGTTCGACGTTGTAACTCCACCCGGTCTCGCTGAATCGATCCTTCAGCAGGCGACCGAGGTCGGATTCGTTCGCGAACCGGTCGACGGAGTAGGTTCGATTCGTTTCGCCGGGCGCAGGCGGCTGATCTGTATTGTTGAATCCGCCGGTCCCGTCCCAGTATCGGGTCGTGTTCGAGAGGTTTCCGTCCTGGTTCGAAACGACCATCATATCTCGTGCCTCCTGCTGGACCTGTTCCTGGACCGTTCGATCGGCCAGTCCGCCCGTCGTCGGCGTGATCACGACTGACTGTAGCGCGAAGAGGACGGCCAGCAGGACGACCATGGCTCCGATGAACCCCTCGAGAGTATACGCCTGCCCGCGTTCGGTGTGGTTAATATCATCCGACATACTATCACCAGACCCTCACGACGAGCCGACAGGCCGGGTCACAGTCACCGCTGCCGGCGGAAATTCCGTCCCCGTCGAGCGTAACGATACGTGCGGAACTCGCCGCAGACTGGTCATCGTACACATCTCCACCGGACAGTTCGGACGTGTCGACGGCGGCTCCGCCGAACGTCTCTACGCTGACGTTCACCCGATCGAAGACGACGTCGTCGCTGTCGCTCGCCCGAAGCCCGAGCTCGGCCGTCAGGTTCTCATCCGTGTATCGACCGTCGAACTCGCTTCCGTCGATCTCGTTTGGCGTCTCCGTCGAGACGTCGTGGACGATCAGATCGGCGATTCGGTCCGCCTGTGCCGTCTCCGCACCGCCGACCGAGGAGTCGTACGGCGTCACGACCGACGGGAGAAACGAAAACACGAACGCGATCGCCAGCAGGAAGACGCCGATACCGACGGCGAAGTCCTGCGTGGTCTGTCCCCGATCGCCCAGCGAAATCGAGACCGTCCGCGGTCGCCTGGCTTCCGCCCGACTGGAGTCCCGCGTGCGTTTTCCACTCATGTTAGGCCACCAGCGTCCAACCGATGAGCGCAACCGCGGACAGTCCGATCGCATATTTCAACCCGCTGATCAGGTCCGCGTCTCGGATGTACCCGCAGATGAACCCGGAGATGATCGCCTGCAACGTCACTGCGTGGAAGAACAATACCGACAGCATATCGACGTTAATGTTCTCGCTGAGGTTTGCTCCCTGGGCGGGGCCTCCTCCACCACCGCCGCCACCGCCACCGCTATCGGCGGTTTCAAGACCGGCCATCGTATCGATGAACTGCGTTTTGAGGATCGCGATCACCGCGAGCACCGTCATGAACGTCATGATGATGATCACGATCTGCATCCGGGTTCGGGATTTCCGCTCGCGTTCGATGTCGTCGTGGTTCTCGCTCGCACGCGCAGCCGTCCGAAGGACGTCGGAGATCTGGTTCGACGCTTCCTGTGCCTCGGTGACCAGTCGCGTGATCCGAGCGAGTCGCGGAATGTGATACTTGTTATTGAACTCGATGAGTGCCTCCTTCAGGCTCATTCCGTAGTTGACCTTCGTGTGCATCATCTCGAATTCGCGAGCCAGCTTACCACTCGTCGTATCCGCGACTGCCTTGAGCGACTCGAGCAGCGTCAGCCCGGTGTCGTTGGAACTCGAGAGCTTACGGAGGTCCTCCGACAGCTGGTTGACGACGGCGTTTCGGTGGCGCACGTTCCACTCGCGGAAAATCGCGAGCGGCACTGCCGTGATATACAGCGGCAGATACAGGTAAATGAAGGTCCCCCAGATCGGTCTGTCCAGGAGGTCGTCCCACGACATCGGTGTTGCCCCATTCACCATGGCGGTTACGACGATCACGAGCGTCAGGGGGACGGTTAGCGCGAGCGTGACCAGCGGGTTGTCCCGGAAGAAGAGATGTGGCTTGCGAAGGACCTCGAGCGTTTCGTAGGTCCCTTCGCGGTTCTTGATCCGGTCGAAAACGCTGTGATTCCCGGTGAACTGCTCGACCAGGCCGAGACTCAGCAGTCCGTCGTTTTGGCCGGTTTCGGTTCGCTGCTCAGTGTTCCCCATCGAGAGGTAGCCGTCGCCGGGCTCGTCGTGTTTGACCGTCGAGACGAGGACGATGAAGCCGATCCCGATCATCGGGATTAGTCCGTAGACGGTCATGTAGAGCATATTGTTCGAGACGTCCGCGTTCGGGATCATCTGCATGATGACCATGATGATGATCAACAGGAGCGGGAACAGTGACAGCGTCATGTACATCTCCCCGAACAACTCGAGCGTCTCGAGGGTGAGTTCCTGTTCCTGTTTCGCGGTGCGCATGTGCTTTTCCTTCTTGTCCTCGAGGAAGCTCTCCATGTCGCCACCGCTGTTGACGATCGAGAGCATGTCGGTCAGGAACTGCGAGAGATCGTCGCTGGGAGTTTCGAGGGCCTGTTTCCGGATTGCCGTCCGGTAGTCGATATCGAAGTACTCGGTTTCTTTGACGATGCTCTGGAACTCGTTTGCGACCTCGCCGTAGGTGTCGTCGGCCTGCGCCATCGCCTCGATGATCTCGAGTTGGTTTAGCCCCCCGACCGACAGGGCGTACATGAACGAGACCGCGTCGGTCAACAGCATATTGATCTCGCGCTTGCGGGCGGAGGCGCGCGAGTAGGGGATCGCGACCATCGAGCCGAACCCGATCCCGAATCCGATCGAACCGAGTACCAGTCCGGTAAAGAGGACGACGGCCGGGACGCGGAGGAGCTCGATGATATCGAGGAGGAGCCCGGTACCGACCGGGATGCCGAGAATGGGCTCGTTCGAAAGGAGGCCGACGGCGAAGACCGCATAGCCGAGCATCAACCCGATCATCCAGAGGCTGAAACCGCTGATAAAGCCGATTCCCAGCGCTCGAGAGAGGTACAGTTCGACCGTATCCGTCATCCGTGCCTGTGCGAGTTTCGTCTCGACGTCGGCCACGAACTCGCTGTCCTCACCGAACAACCGGTCGTACATCGGATAGAACCGATCGCCGAGGGCGTCGGAGCTGGCCGACATTCCCGACCCGCCACTGTCGTCGGTCTGGAGACTCATGAGTCGGTTTCCTCACCACTTCCGTCGTCGTCGAAGATACTGCCCTCACTCTCCGTCGATTCCCCCGAATCGTCGTCTCTGAAGATCGATTCCTCGTCCGACTCGCTCCCGTCGAACAGCGAGCCCTCGTCGTCGGCCGCGTCCGATCCGTCGTCATCGGAGAAGATCGAGTCTGATTCGTCGCCGAAGATCGAATCATCGCCATCCTCAGCCGATGTCGAGTCGTCGAGGGCGTCGTCCTCGTTTTCGGCGTCCGAGCCGTCCGGCGGGTCACCAGTACCATCGTCGATATCGATCGTCGGCGGTTTGCGGTCGGCACCAGTAGTGTCCCCGCCGCCGGCACTGTCTCCTGCGTCGTCATCACCGACGGTGCCTGCCGCGGACGAGTCACCAGTGTGTTCGTCCGACCCTTGCTCCGCCGCTTCGGTATCGATGTCGATCGTCGGTGGCTCCCGCTCGTCGCTCGAAGAGTCATTCGAGGACGTCCCATCGCCCGCCCGTGCTCCCGAGGTGGATTCCTCCCCTGTCTCGAGTTGCTCACCGAGACTATCCGACGGCTCGTCGTCCGTTGCGTTCGGATCGAAGATCGAATCGAGATCGTCTTCCGGGAACATCGAGTCGAACCCGGCGGTATCGGTGTCGGTGTCGCTGGTGGCCGCCGCGTCATCGGTCGCGGCTGCCTGCCCCGCGTCGGCATCGTCGATCTTCTCGATCGTCTCTCCCATATCGTTGAACAGCCCACCGAGGTCACCGTCGTCGGCGTCGTCGGAGGGAAGTACCGTCGATTCGTTCGTCGGTCCACCTGACTCAGTAGCGCCAGCGTCGACCGCTCCACCCGCCGTGGTGCGGTCGACGGTATCGTCGTTCGGACCGGCCGGAACATCGGCATCGAGCTCCGCCGTCGATTCCGCGGTCTCGGTTGCAGCGCCGTCCTGCGGACCGCTGCTCGAGTCTGGTGCGCCACCGGCGCTGCCGGCCTCGAGTTCGCCGGCGACCGCGTCAGTATCCGCCGCTTCGACGGCCCCCGCAGTGTCACTACCGCCGCTATCGACGTCGAACCCGGTGTCTTCGCTGAGCCACGCCGGCTCACCGCCGGCGTCGGCCGCAGCGCCTTCGGCGGTGAACGCCGTCGAGCTGTCGCCGAGCTCCCAGTCGCTCTCGTCGACGGTGTCGTCGACATCGCCGCCGAACTCGAACTCGTCGGTATCGGCGCGGTCGACGTCGATCGTGGTTTCTTCCTCGACGTCACCGAGCGCGCTCGCGAGTCCGCTCGGAACCTCCCCTCGGTACTGCTCGAACATCGACTCTTCGGCTCGTTCGAGGATGTCCATCGAGAGATTGTACGTCTCGCTGGTCGACTCGGGACGGGGAACGAGCTCCTCTTTCTCCGGATCGACGTCGATCAGAACGCTCTCCATCTCGCGCAGGTCCTCGAGACTGTCCTCGAGTTGCCCGTTCGCGATGAGCGTGAGGATGGTATCGGGATCGTTGATGAAGGCCTGAACCGTCGCGGCGACCTGCGCGTACGTGTTCAGTTCGTTTTTGATGAGGTAGGCGAGGATGACCTCGCGTTTAAACAGCTCTTCCTCGAGTTTCTCTTTGCTCCACCCGCGGTCGAACTGAATCTCCTCTAACGTGTTCGAGTCCCCCATCTTGAGGTACTCGTCGGTCTCCGCCTGCCACTGGTAGACGTCCTGAACGTTGATCTCGTCGTGTTCGGCCTCGTAGTGGTTGATCTCTGTCAGCGACTTGTTCCGGCGGACCTTCTGGCCCTGCACCCGGGTCTGGGTCTGGATCGAGACCAGATCGAGTGCGGTGAACATCGTCTTCGAGACGTTGATCGGGTCCGTCGTGAACCGCTTGAGCACTTCGTCGACGGAGTCGGCGTGGAACGTGGTGTAGGTGGTGTGCCCGGTCGACATGACCTGGAACAGCGTCCGACCCTCCTCGCCACGGATCTCGCCCATCACGATGTAGTCGGGTCGCTGGCGCAGTGCGGCCTCGAGCAGGTCGAACTCGTCGACGTCTCCCTGCTCGTCGTCGGAGAACGAGGGGCGGGTGACGCTGGCGATCCAGTTACGCTGTGGGAGTTCGACCTCGCGGGTGTCCTCGATGGAGACGATCTTCGCGCTCGAGGGGATAAACAGCGAGACGGCGTTCAGCGAGGTGGTCTTCCCGGACGCGGTACCGCCGGCGAAGATCAGGCTCTTGTGATTCTCGATTGCGAGCCAGAGGAACGCCATCTCGTCCAGCGAGAAGGTGTTCCAGTTGATGAGGTCGACTGGGGTGAACGGAACGTCTTTGAACTGACGGATGGTGTAGTTGGTCCCGTGGTCGGACACTTCTTTGCCGAGTGTTAGTTGCGCACGCGAGCCGTCCGGGAGCGTGGCGTCGACCTGCGGAAGTCGCTTGCTGATCCCTTTCCCGGAGCGCTGGGCGAGTTTGACGACGAAGTCGTCGAGCTCGTCCTCGCCGTGGTAGATGTTCGTGATAATCTGTTCGTACTCGGAGTGGTAGACGAACACGGGCGAGTTGTACCCGTCGACGGAGATGTCCTCGACGTTGATGTCGTGTTTGATGCCGTCGATGCGCTCGTAGCCGATGAAATCGCGCTTGAGCAGGTACAGTAGCTTCTCGACCTGATACTCGTTTAACGTGTCCGGATCGTCCGCGAGGACGGCCGGTTCGGGTCGGACTTCGATCCCCTCGAGTTGGCTCGGGCCGACGTCTTCGACCTCGACGTCCTCCGGATCGTCGAGGAGGCCGCGAAGCGTCTCGAGCATGCTCTTCGACGCCTTTCCGGAGGTCGCCTCGAAGAGGTCGTACCGCTTCAACAGACGCCGAGTCTCGTCTTCGATGACGTCTCGGCGGCCGTCTTCGGTCGCTTTCTCTTTGATCCCGTCCTCGGAGTACTTGATCGCCTTCCGGAGTTTGCCCGAGAGGAACTCCTGGAGTTCCAGCTCGATCTCGTTCCGGTAGGGCTCGATCATGTAGTACTTCTTTTCGTTTTCCTTCTCCGAGTGGAAGATCACGACGCAGGCGTAGGGTTTATTCACCCAGTAGCGCTCGACCTCGCGGAAGTGGGTCTTCTTTTCGAAGGGAACGGCCTTCTCGAGGTCGTAGCGGTTGACGACGGTCGTGTTGCCCGCGGCCGTCGAAAAGAACTCGTCTTCGTCGAAATCTTCCTGGACGTTGACGGTCCGTTCGTCGACAGTATCGTCGAGCTCCAGTGCGGTATCGTTGGCGGCTGCGAGCCGCTGTTCTAACGTGTCTGGATCGAACCCGAGGGCATCCTCCTCGTCGTGAGGAACGATTTCGCCGTTACTGTCGCGGGGTCGACTTCCGTCATCTTCGTAGTAGTACTCCCACTTGTAGTGCTCCCAGGACCAGGTATCCTTGACGACCGGTGTCGTTTCCGGATCGACGTGGTCGAGGAAGATTTCTTGGAGCGTCGCCGCGTGGTCGCCGGCCGACGGCAGCACGTGATCCGCGAGATCGTCGGGATGGTGGCCGAGATACGATTCCGGATCGAACTCGATCCGGTTCCAGTCGTCCCCGCTGGGGACTGTCGACTCGACGTCAGCGTTCGTACTCAATCCGAGTCCCCTGGACTCGGTCTGTCCCGCGTCCGAATACAGTGTTGATACGTCGTCGCCGTACCCGTATTCGGTCATGAACTCTTCCCAGGTGTATTCGCCGACGCTGACTCCCGAACTCGACGGTGAGTCAGCGGCAGAAGACCGCTGGTCCTCCGACGCAGGGTCGGATGGGTCCCCCTCAGAAAAGTCCCCGGCATCCGATTGGTCGGCCTCGTCAATAGCCATTGCGCTCAACTAACCTTCACCCCTCAAAAAACTCATCCGCCGATTACCAGGTTTGATAATCTTGAACACGCCGAATTTCGAGGGTCTCTCGAGCCACATGGCGGAATTAATACATTAGCCAAAGGTTATTATCATATTATTATTGTGTAGATCTTCTATTAAATTGTTCTATAGCACATGTGGAGCCAATTATATGTAATATGTGTGTCAAAGGATATTAGAAAATTGTAAAGTCGAAGACGGCGGCGAGAAATTTGCATGAAAATCGGGTAACTCAGATCTACAAGTGTGGGAATATATACATCATGTTTATATATATTCCTTGCTCACGGTCTGATGTGGTTGACAGTGGTTGACAATAACATTACAGATGGGGCGGACGGTATCGAGTCATCGATCAGTCGGACCGGGTATGATCGGCGAACGTTTTTGAAAACGGCAACGGCTGGCGCGGGACTCGCGTCGATCGCCGGTTGTCTCGGCGGCGGCAGCGGTGGAAGCGGTAGCGTCACGCTGGGTGCGATGAACATCCTGTCCGGCTTCGCTTCGTTGTACGGCGAAGAAGCCGAGCGCGGGTACGACCTCGCCGTCGAGGAGATCAACAATAACGGTGGTATCGACGGGAACGACGTCGAGGTAATCGTACGTGACACGGAGGCGGACTCCGGCACGGCGACCCAGCAGATGACGAGTCTGATCGAGGAGGACGGCGTCGACGGTCTGATGGGGCTCGACAGTAGCGGTGTCGCACAGAATATCGCCCCGCAGATCAAGCAGAGCCAGATGCCGCTGATGATTACGCACGCGGCGACGCCGTACGTCACTTCCCCGGAAGGTGAGTCGGAAGATTCGGTGGGTAACGACTACGTCTTCCGGTGTTCGAACACTGTCGCCCACGACATGTACGGTGCCGCGCAGGTCGCGTCGGAACTCGACGCGACCGACTGGGCGACGATCGGTCCCGACTACGCGTTCGGGTACGACACCTGGGCCTACTTCCAGGCGTTCGCGGAAGGGATGGGCGTCGACGCCAATTTCACGACCGAGCAGTATCCTCCCCTCGCGACGAGCGACTACTCCGCGTATATCAGTTCCATCCTCGACGCGGATCCGGACGCCGTCATTACGCCCCTGTGGGGCTCCGACCTGACGACGTTCCTCGGACAGGCCGAAGACTCCGGATGGTTCGAACAGATCGACCACACGCTGTTCAGCGTCGGGATGGGGACGGATCTCCCCTCCGACGGGAGTCCGCTTCCCGAGGGCGAGTGGGCGTCTACCCGCTACGATCCCTTCGTTCCCGACACCGAAGAGAACAACACGTTCCTCGAAGCCTACATGGAGGAGTACGACACTCTGCCGACGTACAACGCCGAAGGTGCGTACCGAGCAGTGTATCTGTACAAGAAGGCCATCGAGGAGGGTGGCAGCACGAACGCCGGCGACCTCGTCGATCAGTTCAGCGGGATGCAGCACACTGGTCCGGTCGGCGAGTACGAATTCACCGAGACGAACCAGGCGTCGGTCGCGTCCATCTGGGGCGAGGTCACGTACTCGGACGAATACGAGAGTAACGTACTCGAGCCGGTCGAACGGTACGAGGCCGCACCGGCCGATGTCCGGGGCGCACTCGAAGGATCGGATCTGCCTCCGGGCCTGTAAACCCGATCGCCATCATTATTGCCATGAATCCTGTAAACATATTTCCACTCATCGGGGTCGGAGACGTCGTTATCGGTCTGAGCCTCGGGAGTCGGCTGTTCCTGATCGCCGTGGGGCTGAGCCTGATCTTCGGCGTGCTCGGCGTACTCAACTTCGCACACGGTGCGCTATACATGCTCGGTGCGTACTTCGCACTGAGCGTCGTGACGAACGTGGTGGGCAACTTCTGGCTGGCGATCGTCGTCGGCGCGATCGCAGTCGGAATCGTCGGGGCCGCGATCGAGGTTGTAACGATCCGGCCGCTGTACGAACGCGCCGAGAGCGATCTCGATCAGTTGATCGTCACGTTCGGTTTCGTTCTCATCACACACGAGGCCGTTCGGTTCATCTGGGGATCACAGCCGTACTCGACGCCGATGCCGGACGCGCTCAACTTCACCATGTCGATCGGGGGCAGTCAGTTCACCGCCTATCGGTTGTTCGTCATCATCGCAGCGGCGCTGGTGATGGTCGGCCTCTGGCTGTTCATCAAACGAACGTACTTCGGCTCGCTGGTCCGCGGAACCTCGTCTGACCGGGAGATGGCGTCGATGCTCGGCGTCGACGTGCCGCGGTTATACACCGCAGTGTTCTTCGCGGGAAGCTTCCTCGCGGGACTCGGTGGGGCCCTCGCCGCTCCGATGCAATCGATCGGCCCGAATCTGGGCGAGGCGGTCATCATCGACGCGTTCATCATCGTCGTCATCGGCGGCCTCGGGTCGCTCTCGGGCGCGTTCGTCGGCGCGATGTTCGTCGGCATGATGCAGAGCATCGTCCCCCAGTTCTTCGATGCCGGCAGTATCGCAGTGCCGTTCCTCGCTATGGTCATCGTATTACTCCTCAAACCGGAAGGACTGTTCGGAGGGATCGGTGAATGAGTACGCAAAACGACGGTCTCGTCGACCGAATCGGGAACGTCGGACGCCAGGCGATCGGCAACGGCTGGACGACCGAGCGCTTCGCGCTGCTCGGCCTCCTCGCCCTCGTCGTCGTCTCCGTTGGCCCGCAGTTCCAGATCTACCTCTTCACCGAGTTCCTGATCATCGCGCTGTTCGCCGTCGCCTTTAACCTCCTGTACGGCTACACCGGGTTGCTCTCGTTCGGTCACGCGATGTTCTTCGGCGCGGGCGCGTACGGGCTCGCGATCGTACTACGCGACTACCAGTCGGCGATCGCCGAGATCGTCGGCACCGGACTCGCGCCGCTTGCAACCTTCGTCGTCGGCGGGATCGCCGGCGTCGCTCTGGCGCTCCTGCTCGCCATCCCCGTCGGCTACCTCAGCGTCCGCCTCGAGGAGATCTACTTCGCGCTGATCACGCTCGCCTTCGGGATGTTGTTCTACTCGCTGCTCCTCCAGGACCCCTACGGGCTCACCAACGGCTCCGACGGCATCTTCGTGGCACTCGGTGGGGTCGAACTCGGCGGAACGCAGTTCAGACTCGCCGGACGCCGGATCTACTACTACATCACGGCGACGGTCGTGACGATCTCGATTTACGCCATCTGGCGGATCGTCAACTCGCCGTTCGGGACGATCTGTAAGGCGCTCCGAGAGAGCCCCGATCGAGCCGCGGCCCTCGGCATCAACGTCAGCGTCCACCGCTGGATGACGTTCATCGTCTCGGCGCTGTTCGTCAGCATCGCCGGCGTGTTGATCGCCGGCTTCTCGAGCGTCGCGACGCCCAACGAAGCCCACTGGTCGATGAGCGCGACGCCCGTCGTCGCGACCGTCATCGGCGGTGCGAGCTACTTCGGCGGACCGATCGTCGGCGCGTTCCTCTATCACTACGTTCGCTGGGGGATCAGCCGATTCCCGGCGCTCGAGGCCTACTGGGAGCTGTTCTTCGGAATCATGCTCATCGTCGTCGTCCTCTACTTCAAGCAGGGGGCGGCCGGCGGACTGGCCATGGTCGGTACGTGGCTCCAGGACGTGCAGGCGGCGTACGACCGCGGCGGTGCGAACGCCGCGACGGCGTTCGTTCGTGAATCGATCGGCGAGAAACTCGGAAGTATGATGTCACGATCCACCACCGGACAATCCGACGACGGGGGTACTGACCGATGACGACTGTCCTCCGAACCGAGGAACTCCGCAAGCAGTTCGGTGACCTGGTCGCGACCGACGATGTCAGCCTCGAGTTCGACGACCAGCACGTCACCAGTATCATCGGTCCCAACGGGGCCGGGAAGACGACGTTCTACAACCTCCTCACGGGGGTATTGCAGCCGACCAGCGGCGAGATCTGGCTCCGGAAGGACGGCGACATGACCGAGATCACCGACGCGGAACCACACGAGGTCGCACGCAGCGGTCTCTCGAGGTCCTACCAGATCACGAATATCTTCGAGGGGCTGACGGTCCGCGAGAACCTGCAGGTCGCACGGATCGCCCACGAGGGACGGACGTTCGACATGCGCTCGCGTCCGGACGCCGACGAGGAGCTCAACGAGGAGATCGACGAGCTGATGGAGCTCACCAACCTGACGGAGATCGCCGAGACGAAGTGCGATACGCTGAGTCACGGCGAGAAGCGCAACGTCGAGATCGCGCTGGCGCTGGCCATCGAACCGTCGGTGTTCCTCCTGGACGAGCCGACCGCGGGAATGAACCCGACCGAGACGGAGGAGATCGTCTCGCTGATTCGGGAACTGAATCGGGACATCGACGCGACGTTCATCGTCACCGAACACGACATGGACGTCGTCACCGACATCTCCGATCGGATCGTCGTCCTCGCCGAGGGTGCAGTGTTGGCCGACGGCGAGCCGGAGGCGGTACTGAGCGACGAACGAGTGACAGAAGCCTACCTCGGAAGTGAGACCGTATGACCGTTCTCGAAATCGACGACATCGACACCTACTACGGAAATAGCCACATCCTCCACGACGTCTCGCTGGACCTCGCGGAGGGGGAAGTCGTCGCACTGCTCGGCCGGAATGGTGCCGGGAAGACGACGACGATGCGCTCGATCATGGGCGCCACCCCGCCGCGACGCGGCAGTATCAGATACCGCGGCGAGGAGATCGTGGGGAAATCGCCGGACGAGATCAACGAACTCGGGATCAATCTCGTTCCCGAGGATCGGCGGGTCTTCCCGACGCTGACCGTCCACGAGAACATCGTCCTCGCGCACAAGCTCGCGGACGATCCCCGACCCGTCGAGGAGATGTACGAGCTGTTCCCGATCCTCGACGACCTGCGGTCGAACAACGGCCAGAACCTGAGCGGCGGCGAACAGCAGATGCTCGCCGTCGCTCGAGCACTGGTTCAGCGGCCGTCGACGCTGTTACTCGACGAGCCGACCGAAGGGCTGGCCCCCGTCATCGTCGACGACCTGCGGAACATGCTTCAGGACGTCGTCGAGCAGGACGTGACCGTCCTGCTCTCCGAACAGAACGTTAATTTTGCGTTCGACCTCGCGACGCGGGGGTACGTCATCGACACCGGGTCGATCGTCTACGAGGGCTCCATCGAGGAGATCCGCGAACGTGACGACCTGCTCGAGAAGTACCTCGCCGTCTCTCCGGAGGAGGTGGCCTGAGGTGACCGACCTGACGATCCGCCCGTTCTTTTGGCGGCCGACGAACCTCTTTCCGGAGACGCGACTCGTCTCTCGGACGCACGACGGGACCGTCGATACGTCCTACGGGGAGTTCGGCGAACGCGTCAGGTCACTGCTGGCCGCGCTGGCGGATCGCGGCTTCGGTCCCGGCGACCGGATCGGAACGTTCGGGTGGAACCACCACCGCCACCTCGAGACGTACTACGCGGCACCCCTCTCGGGCGCGCAGTTGCACACGATCAACGTCCAGCTCGGCGACGACGATATCGTCTACATCGTCGAAGACGCCGACGACGACGTCCTGTTCGTCGATCCGGGCGAGCCGTTCGAGACGATCGAGCGACTGTGGTCGGAGCTCTCCGTCGAGCACGTCGTCGTGATGGGAGAGACGGTTCCGGAAACCGACGTCGACGCCGTCGCCTACGAGGACCTGATCTCGGAGTACGAGCCGATCGCGGACGACGAGATGCCCGAGCTCGAGGAGGAGTACCCTGCCGGCATGTGTTACACCTCCGGCACGACCGGCCGGCCGAAGGGCGTGGAGTACACCCACAAAATGATCTACGCCCACGCGATGATGGTGATGACCCCCGCCGGCCTCGGCATCGAGGAGAGCGACGTCGTCATGCCCGTCGTCCCGATGTTCCACGTCAACTCCTGGGAGTTCCCCTACGCCGCGACGATGGCCGGCGCGACGCAGGTCTATCCCGGCCCGTCGCCGAGCGCGGCCGACCTGCTCGAGCTGATCGAGCGCGAGGGCGTCACCATGACCGCCGGCGTCCCGACGGTCTGGATCGATCTGCTCGAGCACGTCGACGAACACGGCGGCGACCTCTCGAGCCTCGAGCGGATCGTCGTGGGTGGCAGCGCCGCTCCCGAGGAGATGATGCGCCGCTACGACGAGGAGTTCGACGTCACCGTCGAACACGCCTGGGGGATGACCGAGACGATGAGCATCGGCTCGGTCTCCCGACCCAAGTCCCGCATGGCCGACTGGGATCCGAGCCGGAAGTACGAGAAGCGTCGGAAACAGGGGCTGCTCTCGCCCGGCCTCGAGATGCGCGTCGTCAACGACGCCGGCGAGGAGGTCCCGTGGGATGGCGAGTCCGCGGGAGAACTCCTCGTCCGGGGACCCACAGTCATCACGGAGTACTACAACCGTCCGGAAGCGAACGAAGAGGATTTCGACGGCGGTCCCGCGAGCGATGCGAGCGGGACGTCGGAGGACGTCTCGTCCTCCGGAAAGTGGTTGAAGACCGGCGACATCGTCTCTGTCGACGAGGATGGCTACATCGAGGTCGTCGACCGTGCGAAGGACGTCATCAAGAGCGGCGGCGAGTGGATCTCCTCGATCGCGCTCGAGAGCGCGCTGATGGCCAATCCGGACGTCGTCGAGGCGGCGGTGGTCGGCGTTCCCCACGAGAAGTGGCAGGAACGGCCGCTCGCGACCGTCGTCACCGCCGAGGACGCCGATCCCGACGAGGAGGAACTCCAGGATCACTTGCGGGAAACGCTCGAGCAGCCCGACTGGTGGCTCCCCGACGAGATCCGCGTCCTCGAGCGGATTCCCAAGACGGCGACCGGGAAGTTCGACAAGCAAGGGCTGCGCGAAAAGCTTGACGTAGACGCCGCCGAAACGGAGGACCGATGAGCGAGTTATTCGATCTCGGCGGGCGGGTCGCAGTGGTAACGGGCGGCGGCCGCGGCATCGGCCGCGCCATCGCCGTCGAGCTGGCGAACGCAGGGGCCGCGGTGGTCCCGAGCGCCCGCTCGACCGACGAAATCGAGGCCGTCGCCGCGGAAATCGAAGACGCGGGCGGTGACGCAGTCGCCGTCCCCGCGGACGTGACGGACCCCGACGCCGTCCGAACGGTCATCGACCGAGCCGCTGACGAGTTCGGCGGCGTCGACATCGTCGTCAACAACGCCGGCTTCAATCCGGACGACGCGCTCGGCCGGCCGGAAAACGTCGAGACCGAGAGCCTCGACCGCGTGCTCGACGTCAACCTGAACGGTGCCTACGAGGTCACGCACGCGGCGGCGGACCACCTCCTCGAGAGCGATGGCGGCTCCGTCATCAACGTCGCCAGCGTCGGCGGACTGGTCGGGCTCCCGCGCCAGCACCCCTACGTCGCCTCGAAACACGGGCTGGTCGGCCTCACGAAGAGCATGTCTCTGGACTGGGCCCCCGAGGTCCGGGTCAACGCCGTCGCGCCGGGCTACGTCTCGACGGAGCTGACCGAGGAACTCGAGGGGAACGAACAGCTCCGACAGTCGATCATCGACCGCACCCCGCTCGATCGGTTCGCCGACCCCGAGGAGATCGCCGGCCCGGTCGTTTTCCTCGCGAGCGACGCTGGGAGCTACGTGACCGGCTCCGTGCTCGCGGCCGACGGCGGCTGGACGGCGCGATAGGGGCCGTCTCCTGCGCATTCGAACCGATCACGTTCGGCCGATATCGTTTTCGACTAAAAATCACGGGGGTAGTTGCGACCGTCTGGTAGTTCTCCGAACGTTTAGCCTTCGACCGGGGCTATCTCCGGTATGCGATACAATGACAGTGACCGTGCACGCGAGGTCGCCGAGCGTGCCAACGACTTGATGGAAGAGGTCGTCCTCCCGATCGAACGCGAGCGAGCCGGCGGGATGGCCGTCTCGAGCGGCACCGTCGCGGAGCTCCGCGAGGCCGCCCGCGAGTACGACGTCTACGCACCACAGATCCCCGAGGAGTACGGTGGCATGGGACTGAGCTTCCGCGATTCGCTGCCCGCGTTCGAGGAAGCGGGCCGCAGTCTTCTCGGCCAGGTCGCGATGCGCGTCGACGCCCCCGACGAGGGCAACATGCACCTCCTCGAGCTGGCCGGGGACGATTTACAGAAGGAAACGTACCTCGAGCCCCTCGTCGCGGGCGACATCAAGTCCGGCTTCTCGATGACCGAGCCGATGCAGGGTGCCGGCTCGGATCCGAAGATGATCCAGACCACAGCGGAGAAAGACGGCGACGAGTGGGTCATCGACGGCCACAAGTGGTGGACCACGCAGGGCGTCGAGGCCGACGTGCTGATCGTCCTCGCGCGGACCGATCCGGACGCCCACCCCTACGAGGGGTGTTCGCTCTTTCTCGTGCCGGCGGACGCCGACGGCGTCGACGTCATCCGCGACGTTCCCCACATGGGCGGCGGCGGTCACGGCGTCTCCCACGCCGAAATCCGGTACGAAAACGTTCGCGTGCCCGACGAACACCTGCTCGGCGAGCTGAATCAGGGGTTCGTCCACGCCCAGGAACGCCTCGGCCCGGCGCGGCTGACCCACTGCATGCGCTATTCCGGCATGGCCCAGCGCTCGCTCGACATCGCGAAGGCCTACACGAGCGAACGCCGCGGGTTCGATTCCACCCTCTCGGACAAGCAGTCCCTTCGCCACCGGATCGCCGACGCCGAGACGAAACTCCACATGGCCCGGACCGGAATCCGCGACGCCGCCGACCGGATCGCCGCCGGCGACGAGGCCCGCGTCCCCGTCTCGATGTGCAAAGTGTTCACCGCGAACGTCACTCAGGACGCCATCGATCTCGCCGTCCAGTGTTGCGGTGCGAACGGCATCGGAAAGGACCTCCCGCTGTCCGACTTCTACGAATCCGTCCGGCAGTTCCGCATCGTCGACGGCGCCGACGAAGTCCACCGCCGCGTCATCGCCCGTGCAGCTTTCGAAGACGTCCCGGAGGAGGAACTCGAGCCGCTGACTCGCTTTGGCGACCCCAACCGAGAACGGAGTAGCGGGCACTGACGAGGCGTCCGCGGTCGTTCCGTTCCCTCGTCAGTCGGTGTCGTCTCCGATCAGAACCGATTATTCGTTTGGGTCAGTCGTCTAGATCGCGATGGGTCGGCATCCTCGAGACTCGTCGCTGGTTGTTGCTCGAGTGGAACGCGATACCGGGTGCGGCGGGGTTCGAACTACGTGAACGGCTCGCTCCGCTCGCCGTTCTCTCATTCGAATCCCGGTGCCCGTTCGCTCCTCGCGTCCGTTCGTCGCAGAACGGGCGTGGCGGGCTTTCGTTCCCAATGGAACGGTTTCACTTGGTGGGGACGGAATAAACTCATCCCCCACCTATGTGAATCGATACTGGAATAGTAGATTTGATAATTTTAAATATATTGATAATGTAGGTTAGACTTCGAATAAGCATTTTACGCTGATGGGATTTCTACCTCGCCGCTTCCGTAAATCGCGATAGCATGTCTCATATATTGGACCTCTACCGGGGCAACAGTGGATCCAAGTTGGCGATATCAGATAATCGGTTTCTGGAAGTTGACAGTGGAATTCGTGGTCGACTCGGCACCGTCTATGTGATCGCGGACGTGACGAATGGGTGCAGAGTGTAAGGAGGGAGTATGGTTCTGGACGTGACATTCGTGAGTGTGCTCCTTAAGTGGACAATCATCAACGAAGCCATGCCACTTGCGACGTGGTCGATCATCAAACGCTAATTGGACCAGTACTTGAGGTCACAGCTAACGCTGAATCCGCTGCTGACTGGCCAGACAACGACACCGCTGGACTCAGTCGTAAGGGAAGACCAGGTGTGTGGTAACTCACTCTGCCGACACGACCATGGCTGGCCCACTGGGCGGTGAGGTGTTGCCTACCGTTGAGATCAAGAGTACGATGAAAAATGTGAGACAAATTATGTTTGGTTCTCCTTGTCGACTCAGGAGATGAAGCCGTTATGTTGGCATCGGTGTACTGAATGATGGGGTACAGGTTGATGTCGAGCGCGTCGGTGAGTAACTCGATCGCGGTGTTGTAGCTGTAGGCGTTGCCGGTGTCAAGATTGATGACCAGTTAGTTGAGTATCTGCAGCGAACTCGAACCCACAGATGATGTCCAAAACATACGTAACCACCGTCGGCCGTGACTACTGCGTCGATTGCCTGAGTGCACTCGATCGCAGGTGGCGCGGTCACAAATGTGGGACGCCACCAACTGCGAGTGTTTCCCGTCAGACTAGGGACTGTGCTGTCGCCTGCTCAGATACCCTCTCCGCGTGTATGTTTTGTTTATAAATGGTAGTCACCGAAGCAAGGCGTCTACTACTGGTCACGCTGGCTGTAAGTGCGTATTGTGGACGTATGGAAGCATCATATGGGTCGTTGGTGTGGGATTCAGCGTATGATCAACTACGATCGACGAGATGGAACATCCGAACACGGACGACGGAGACAGCCAGCGCTGCCCTCCCCACAGGTGTCACTCACCAGCACCCAAATGATGGCCGACGTATCCGCCGGGCCACGGGTCAAACAGCCATGAACGTACTCGTCACCGGCGGGGCGGGGTTTATCGGCTCGCACATAGCCGACCGGTTGCTTGAGCAGGGACATCACGTCGTTACGCTCGATGTCCTTGATTCGTACTACGATCCGGCGATCAAGCGACACAACGTACAACGGTGTTCCGACGCAGGTGGTGAGCGATTCGCCTTCGTCGAGGGGTCAATCACTGACGAGCAGACGATCCGCGAAACCATAACCCATCACGATGTGGACGTAATCTATCATAAGGCCGCACAGGCTGGTGTCCGTGCGAGTGTCAAAAACCCACACAAGGCCCACCGAATCAACACGACCGGCCTAGTGACGGTGTTGCAGGCTGCAGCCGACCATGGTGTTGACCGTCTCATCAATGCCTCATCGTCCTCCGTGTACGGCGACGCCTCCAGTCTTCCTTACAAGGAAGACGAACGGCTCCGCCCCCGAAGCCCGTACGCCGTCACGAAGCTGACAGGAGAACACTACTGCCGCGTCTGGCATGATATCTACGACGTTCCGACGGTGAGTTTGCGGTACTTCACCGTGTACGGCCCGCGGATGCGACCGAACATGGCGATTACGAATTTCACTGCTAAGTGTCTCGAGGGCGAGCCAATGGAAATATACGGTGATGGACGACAGAGCCGCGATTTCACTCACATCGACGACGTCGTTGACGCTAACCTCGCACTGCTTGAGACGGATGCGGCCGACGGTGAGGTGCTGAATATCGGCTCGAGCGACAATATTACGATCGTCGAACTTGCCGAACACATCGCCAAGGTGACGGACAGCGAATTTGCCCTCGAATACACCGAACCGGTGGCTGCGGACGCCCGCCATACCCATGCTGACGTATCGAAGGCCAGGGCGGTGATCGATTACGATCCGTCGGTATCGATTCGAGAGGGTGTCTCGTCGTTCGTCGACTGGTATCGACGGAACCGCGAGTGGTATGAACCCCTCGTCAGGCAGTCCTGATTGCGTCGAACCCCGACCGCGGACACGAAGCGGGCAGTGCTAGCGGTGAGTTCGCGCTCGCACTCACTGTTTCTGGTGGCGAACAACCGCCTCACTGTACTCAGCCGCCAGGCCCCGATCGATATCGCTCACCCATCCTCGTGTGTCGACGTGAGTCCTGAGTGGGCGATCACTCGCGATGGCAGCCGTCGGCTGGCGGCTCAGTGAGACGGATTAACCCCTGCGGCTGGCCATCTCGCGCGAGGAACGCCGTCGCTTGGCATGACTTCTACTGACAGCCGTATATACCCTGTGTACTAGGAACCGGCCCCAAGGCCGGGTGTGATGGGTCGCCCGAGATCGGCATGATTACTCACTCTCGGCCAGCCAGTCCCATGACTGGTGGCAGTGGCCTGTCCCGACTTGGCAGACCACGTTCGGCTCGTCAGCAGTATATGGTGCGACCAGTGATAAGCCCTCCCACTTCCTAGTCTCACAACCGGGACGTACAGGAGCGACGGGTACCGGGTAAGGTCTAAAGGCTCGCCGTGGAAGAGGGAGTGATGGGCTTGGAGTACCAATCGGTGGGCAGAACTGTTGCGCACTATTTACTCGCCGTGACAGTAGGGGGACTCGCGTTTGCGGCCGTTGGAGACAGCACACCTCCTGTGCCACTGGGCTGGATGACGCTGGCCGTGTGTGGGGCGTTCATTGTCGTGACGGTGATGCGCCACTACGGCTCCGCAGCCGAGCCTACTTCTGTGGCGATAACGCGGTCGGCGCGACCCCCACGGTCACCCGGGATCGTGGTGGGGCTGCTCGGGTTGTTGCTTGTCGGCGGTGTGCTCCGGGGGTACGCGCTCGGCGTCCAGAGCTTCTGGTTCGACGAGGCGATATCGGCGAACGCCGCCATCGCGATCCTGGAGACGGGCCAGCCGACGTTTCCGTCGGGCTACACCTACTGGCGAGCGCTTCCCCACACTCTTATGGTGGCCGCGTCGATGGCACTCCTGGGCAGTGGCGAGGCGGCCGCGCGGCTCCCGTCGGTCGTCGCTGGTGTGATCACCATCGCCGCAACGTACTGGCTCGGCAAGAAGACCGGCGGAGCGCGGGTTGGACTCCTGGCAGCCACACTGCTGACCTTCGCAACGTGGGAGCTCGCCTGGAGCCGCCAGGCCAGAATGTACCAGCTGTTTCAACTCCTCTATACGCTCTCGATCGTGTTGCTCCTCGACGTTGGCCGGACGTGGTTCGACGATGTCAGGACCGGTGTCACACTGGCCGGTGTCAGTGCGGGCGCCATGCTGACCCATCGGATTGGGTACGTTCTCCCTCCGATTACCGTCGTGTACCTTGCCATTAGAGGCAGCCTCGATCGGCAATTCACGCGTCGTACAGCGGGTGGCTTTCTCATGGGCACGCTCGTGCTTCTCGTTGTGGTTGAACTCGTATTCGGGGCCTTCGTGAGTTCCACTGCGACCATCGCGACGATAGACGGGAACTACGCGCTGGCCTATGCTGAGTGGCTGGCTGCCAACCTCCAAGGGATCTTCTATCTCGGACTGCTCGGTACCGCACTGACGTTCTACCGCGGGTGGTATCGCGCTGGAACCGTACTCGTACTCGCGGTTGGGCCCCCTCTGTGGGTGCTGAGTTTTCACACTGAGCTCTACGCAACTCGGTATCTCTACTTCGGCGTCCCGATCTGGTTCGTGTGGGCGGCCGTGACGGTCGAGTACGTTGCCACCCTGGTACTCGAGGGAATTGCAGTAGTCGATCGGCGCGTACGACCAAGTAGTGGCTGCGGACACAGGATTACGTCGGGTCAGAGCAGAGGCGAAGTGACGCTCGTCGTTGCACTTGGGCTCCTGACAGTGCTGGCCAGCGGTGGTGGCGTCACTGTCATGCCACAGGCGACGTATGACCTTGGTCCCAACGCGCCACAGCCGGAGTTTGCGGAGGCATACGGGTACGTGAACGAGCACCACACACCTAGCGATGTCATCGCTGCTGGATGGACTGCGCCAGGGCTGTACTATAGTGGGGGTGTCGACTACTGGCTGGCACACGACCTACTCGGAAACGGGAATCGGTGGACCGTGAACGGTGAGGAACGGTATGCGGGGGCTGAGCCGGTGACATCAGCAGACGACTTACAGACCGTGATGGAGAACCACGAACGTGGATGGATCATCATTGACGAGATCGCCTTTGCGCGACTGTCCCCAGACACGCAGGCGATGATCCAAAACCTCCCCCAAAAGCATTCTGGATCAGTCGATGTCTATCAGTGGAATTTCTCTGAGTCCCGAGAGAGAGACGATACTGCGCCTTTCACCGTCCGATCATAATCCTCTGCTCGTCCGCCCTAATGCCAGCACTGGACGAACATATGCTCCGAATTATTATTATATCCTGTGAATTAGAGTTGTACTAAATGGCACCGGGGAACCTCCGATCCCGTTTTGAGCTACGGGAACGTGGCTGAGAGGGCGAACCTCGGCTCTCAATTGGCAACTTCCGCGCGACGGTGTCTCGTACACGCTGCAAGAGCCCAACCAGCCATATTTAGATTTGAGCGCCCACCTCTATAGACTGGCTTGGAGACATTGATTGCGGATTGCGCCTTCGCAAGAGAGTCGTCCATGACCAAAGTTGGAAACGGCATCCAGTTCCTCAACTGAGTAATCCGTGTAGGCTGTGTGAACATCTATGGAGTCAGGAGCAACTAGCGGAGAAATGGATCTCCTTGTGTTTAGTTCTGTTTTATTTATCATACTCTGATTAAAGTAATAAACTTCTACAGATGTCTCATCAATACCTTCGCCATGATATTTTTCAAAGTGTCTGGAGATATAATTTCGGATCGCGGGATCAATGTGGTAGCTCTTTCGTGTTTCCCAGGTTATCCAACCAGACCCATACTGGAGGAGATCGCGATAAAATTGCGTCGGGGAATATTGTTGATGACTTTCCATATCGACTACGGTGGCGTTGTCATTTACATCTTGAAGATAATATCCTCGTAAATATTGACCGAATATGGCCTCCTCGCTCGCATCATAGTTTGTCTCTATTGTCTCATAGGCAGCCGAGTATTCCTCGTCATCATCGGTGTACAGGTCCCACAGTGTGTCGCTCTCTGGTCCGGGAGCAAGGGGTGACGCGAGATTAAGAACCAACAACCCAACTAACACGTATCTGATGAGCGGTGAGTCAAAGATGGAGATGAATTCATGAGTGCCAAATATCAGTAGGATCAGGGCTAGAGGTACGATGTGAACAATGTACGCAAAACTCGCGTATCTATCAGCGACATACATGAGGAAAATCAATGAAAAGCTGCACGTAATGTACAAATACATGAGTTTCGACCGTACAGGCTCGTCCCGCGTTACGTGAATAGAAAACAAGCCGAAGAGGACGAAGACAACCCCGAGAGAGCGCCCAAACGGGAATCGAAGCAGATAGTTGAAATAGATGATATTCTCCCGGCCGAAATAGGAGAGGTAATAGGGAAGAAAGGCCAGACGATCTGTAAACGTAACTATCAGTGATACTACACAGAGACCGAGCATCCCTCCGGAGGCTGCAAGGAGATACTTTCTCTCTTGAGTCGTTATGGTCTTGTATAGAACGAACAGATATGCAGCTGGGAGAACAAATAATGTATTTATGTGGACACTGTATCCCAAATAGAGGACTGGAAGTGTTAGAACAGCTAGTTTGATATCGAAATTGAGCCAAGTGTTCACAAAGTCATTGATTGGCTTCTTGCGGAAATCTATCGTGTTTTCCCCAGTCATTATTCGATGGCTGAGATAAATTAGCAAGAGAAAGAGAGGAATCACCAATGAATACATTCTGGCCCAGCGGAAGTAAAAGGTCACGGATGGATAGAGGAAAAGCGAGGCACTGGTGAGAAGAGCGATCCACTGCCGTTCAGTGAAGTAGGCGACAACATAGTAGGTTAATAGAACAGAGAACACACCGGCGATCGCGGATGGAACTCGCGCTGCCCATTCAGAGATCCCGAAGACGACGTACGATCCAGCGATGAAGACGGTGTGGGGCCACGCGCGATCATAGAGGACAGGAGTCGGTTCGGAAGCGATCCAATCCCAGAGATAGAATTCACCAGTGTGATAGTAGCCAGCGGCAGCAGAAATCGTCTGGAATTCATCACCGATAAACGAGATTTTCCCAAGTCGGTAAAAAAAGACCGCCGCTGCCAGCCCAGTGAGCAGAGAGAGGCAGACAAAATGCCACGTCTGCTGGTTCTGCTGCTCGGTGAGATTCGACCGCTCTGAGTAATATTGACGGTCCCAAATATTCAATCCAACAAATACCACCGCCAGCACAGCAATCCCTGGCTGGGCAACGAACGTGAGGCTATCGAATAACGGATTGAGTAAGAGAAGGGTCCCTAGCACAAGCCCACCACCTTTCGTTACACGTTTTGCGGTACGGTCGCCCCGTAGAGCCAACGTTACTGCGACTGATAGTACTGTTACACCGTAGAGGAGCGGTATATTTATGTAGAACAAAATTGAGTATTTTAATGATAATAAATACGATATAATTAATAATATAAGTAAATTGCGTGCAATATATGTGAGTATGTCAGTGTTTGCTATCGGCAACGCTCCTAGGAGGAGACGCTCTCTTTCCTTCCACAAGATTTGTAGCGATGAGTAGTAGTGGATGAACACGCCTGCAAGACCAGCGATAAACGTTACTAAGAAGAATAACCGTATGTTGAGATAGATTTTTGGTTGTATTCCACCTACCCATTTCAGTACACCAATAGCAAGGTAGCTGGCCACGAGCATACGTGCCGTAGTGACGATGAGTGCGTCTAGCTTCAACTGTTGCTGATTTTTGCTCATGGTGATCGAATCCGACTCTCTAACTGGGCTAGAAAGACTACCAAACTCAGTAAGACGAGAACGGTTCCCGTCCGAAATGCGTCAGAATAAATGATGGGCCTGATTGTTTGTTGGTCAGTGTACATTCCTCGGATTTCTTCAGTAGTGAGTGCTCTCTCATGAAGTGTTATCTCACCAATTTGCCCCTGATAGGGATATCCTCCAGGCCGTTGTCCAATAAAGAGCGTGTCCTCCGTCGGAATACTGCCCCCCGACTTGGACTCTACTAATTCCCCATCGACGTAGAGTCTGGTGGTGCCATCCCGATGGACGACAGCTAAGTGGTGCCACGCACCGTGGTTGTCCACGTCGTACTGAAGTGTTGTATCCCCAGCACTGAATTCGTACTTTCCATAGGGGGCGACAAGTTGCCATGATTTACCGGCGATGATCCCTGCATAGTATTTGTGATACTTATTCTGAACTGTGGTCGTGAGCGTAAAATCACCGCTCAATTCGTTATCTAATTGGACGTGGATGTAGCCCGACTCTTCGGAAAAGGAAAGAGAGCCAGGAGAACGGTTTGTCTGATTTGGTTTTTCCCCTACGAACGTAGCATTGCTTGCTGCCGGGCTCAGATCCTCGATTCGATCACCGTCTTCGTACGACCCAGTAAATTCGTAATGGAGTACGAGGTCTTCGCTGAGGTCCACAGTATTCGAATAGTGAGTGAATCCAACAAGAAATATCGCCGTAGATAATATGAGAAAGATCAACGATGCCGATTTAATTACGCTCATGTGGAACGACTTTTGAGTGACTTCCAGTCAGTCTTGGCGCTGAAATGTGTGTTACGGATTGTCCCTCCTTCAAGAGCCGATCGCCCGCTAATACTATCCACGCAGTCATACTTCCACAGGGCATCACAGAGTACAGATATACCTAAGATTGTTTCGCCGGTTAATGGCGATCCAAAAATCGCAAGTTAGAGTTGACAACGATACAGTCTCCTACACTACCAGAAGATATGTATTCCAAATAAGGAAATAAGTGACTCTGTACTATAGATGTCTGTTTCTAAAGAGGATGTCAGGCCTATTTCAGTTCAATAAGTGATTTCCTCACTCTCACACTTTTTCTTGGGGTGAGAACAAGAAGATGATTGGTAATTTGACAACTCTGGAAGTTAATTCCCTCGGTAGACTGCGACATCCGACATTTCTTCAACGCACATAAACGATGATGAGGCAAGCGTGTTCCGTGCCGAGCGAATTTTATCGGCAAGATCCTTGAATTCCCGCCTCTGATCGTGAAACTCGATGAGAAGCACATCACAGTGAGCCTCAAGAGCAGCTAATTCCTGAGAAATCAAGTCGTATTCGCTACCTTCAATGTCTACAAGCAGCATAACGTTTGATAAGTCAAATTCACTTATAAGCGAACTAAATGACAGCGAATCCACAGTCTGGGTACTTCCTTCGGTCTGGTGAAGGCTGCCACTCCACTCTTCGTCGGGAACCGTAAGCGAGACCGGTTCGCGCGTAGGTGAATAGGCGGCATGAATGACTTGAAAATCACAGTTATTCAGGTCCCGATTACGTTCTAAGATCGGGATGAGGTGCTTGTTCGGTTCTACCACGATATGTGTCGAGTCAGGTGCCAGTTTCTGATTCGTATAACACGCTGTGAAGCCGACACAGCCACCGAGTTCAATCACGTCCTGCTCCGGTGTAATATAGGCATCGATCGCGTCTGCCTCGTCCGCTTCATAGCGCCCACGCGCAATCTCGAGTTGTATCAGTGGGGATATCTCTGCGTTCTGTAAATCTATTTTCACATCACGGTGGGTTAGGACATTGGGCAAAATGGTAGTCAGTATTTGGAGTCCAGAGGCGGCTGGGGCCGTTCGAAGAAGTCGATCCCACGCTTGACCACCAAGTCCACGCAATCCCCTCCGTCGATATACCTCTTTCGTCCGATCAAATACGGATCTTTCAGTCATTGTCCATCCCAGTGCTACTAATTGAAGACGTTGGCTCTGTATTCTGAACCATAGGGACTCCTGAATATCGCATTCAGTTCACGGAGAAACTGGTGACCGTTTCGAGGACTGTTTTCGCGCGATCAAGATGCCCGCGTTGTTTGAGTTCCCAGTGTATGCTTGGCGGAAGCTTGTACAGTGTACGTGCAGCGAGTTCGGTGACCCTGTTGCCGTACTCGGTGCTATGGTATTCCCGGATCAGATACCCCTGGACATCCCACTTCTTTGCGAAGTACTCCCGGCTTTGCCGCCGCTTCTGGTCGCTCATCCGGTGCTCTGCGTATTCCCGCATGACTCCCGGCCCTGGATCGTGCGTCACTTGGATCTCCGGAGAGATGGCAAACTCCCAGTCAGTCTGCAATGCATGCCCGAGAAAGAAATCCACGTGTTCACCGTCGATAACGTAGGCTTCGTCCCAGCAATATGCGTCGAACACTTCCGTTCGAAACAGCGTACTGTTCGGTATAAAATCGTATTTGAAATACGTCACTCCTGCTTCGTCGGTGATGGCCTGCTTTTTGTCAAACACGTCGACAATGACCCAGTCATCCACGATACGGATGTCGGCAGCACCGACCACGTGAGTTCCGTTTTCGAGCCATGAGGCCGCAACACCGCCAAGCGATGGGTCATTTTCAAGGACATTTTTTAGACGGAAAATATTCTCAGAGAGGTAATGGTCGTCATCAATCAGTAGTAAATAGTCGGTCTCCGTCTGGTCGAGAATCCGATTTCGTCCAGTGGCAAGTCCAGCGTCGGGTTTGAGATCCACGATCGTCAAGGGAAGATCAGACTTGAACTGAGCGTAGATATCTCGGTTGTATTCCTTTTGAGGACTATCATCCGCAATGATGATATCCTCCGGGGGGACAGGCAGGTCACGGATCGAGGCCAAACACGTTCGCAACTTGTCCGGCCGGAGGAAGGTCTTCAGGCCGATTGTGATTCCGGAATCGGAGTGCATCCACCTAGTGGACGGCTATTCTTAAGGAAAAACAGGCGTATCGTTTCTATCGCCGGATCAGGGTAACAGTATCTTATCACCAATTCTAAATTGGGGAACCAGGATAGTATCTCCGCTCGACACCGACAGCAGTTCCACTCAGCGCTTATCCCTAAGAATTACTCGGAGGAGTCTATGTAACGATGAAGTAACGGAAATGTCCGCCCGGTCCGTTCCTCGACTCGAGCGAGGAATCGCACGTCTTCAGGTCCAATACCGTGGAAGCAAAGAATCAGCATAGGATACAACATGACCCAGACGATCGAAACAAGCGCGCCCGAGACATCCCCTAAGTCGATCAGGAGATACCCGGCGCTCCCAGTTAGAAATCCCATTAAACTTGCTCTCATCCCGCCCTGTGAAAGGGGAATAATTCGGAAATTCTGGTAGAGAACCGCCAAGTTGGCTGCGTTCTTCAGCACGATAGCCGATGTTGATGCAATCGCTGCACCCAGCAGGCCGAACACGGGGATTAAGAGCGCGTTCAAAACGAGATTGACTATTGCCGCCGATCCGGTCGTATACAGCACGGTGCGATTTTTTTCTAAGCCAATCAACGATTGGGAGGTCGCCCCCATCGCGACGGAGAGAACCGCTCCAAGGACCAAGACCCGGAGCGAGATTGCACCGTCGATGTATCCGTCGCCAAACAGAGTTCCAAGAACTGGTTCGGGAAAGACGAAGAGAACGAAAAATGGTGGGAGCGTGACAAAGACTGCCCACTTCGTGATGACTCGATAGACGATCTGAAGCTCTGTCCGCTTTCCAGAGACATCCAGATGGGCTATCACTGGTGATAACAGGAATCCGCTTGCGACGATGACAGTGATGAGTGCCATCCGGAGCTGAAATGCGATATTGTAGATACCGACTTGTTCAGAGGAGAGATAATATCCGATCATGAAGGTATCCGTGTGAATGATGAGGTAGTTCATTCCTTCCATGGCGACCAATGGAAGAGAAAACGCTAGTAACGGCCGGGCCATTCTGTCCGGCGTAACCTCCTCCCACGATGGGAGCATACGATAAGTAAACACAATCCCACCGATTCCGGTCACCGTGAGCGCAATGATTTGTCCGGTCACCGCGCCGACGGCGCCGAACCCGGCAAGTACGAGTCCACTAATAAATACAAAGCGAGCAGTCGGACGGAGGATCTCGTAGATATAGGCATACGGGCGGGCGGATCGCAACCCTCGTGCGACGTTAAGAGCGATCTTTCCAACGACCAGAAACGGAATGCTAACCGCGCCAATCCGAAGTAAGCGGGTGAGCGATGGATTCTGAAAGAGTCGAACAGCCACTGGTTCGGAGACGATGACGATACCCGTGGCGATCACAAGCCCTGATATCACTCCGATCCGAAGTCCTGCTCGGACGACGCCGTAGACTTTGGCGTCTTCCTCCTCATACTCGGGAACCTTTCGTGTCATCCCTTCGTCAAGTCCGAGCGTCGCAAGCATCGTTGCGACCGAGACCACTGCGAGTGTAAGAATCACGCTTCCATACGCGGGCGGCAGAAGCCATCGAGCCATCACCAGTTGCGTGAGAAACCCAAAGCCAAGCGCGATCACTTTCCCGCCGAATACGAGTAATCCCCCCGCACTAACGGTCTCGAGCGCGTCGGTGACTGTGTTTGGATTATTGTTTTTACCGGTCATCTCTTATATGGTCCTGCTCTCAGTCGAACTCACATCCGACAATGTTCCGCTCAAAAATGTGTTGAAGAGGGCTATACGCCACGCTGCGAAGGCCTCTGTCTCTTCACTGTACAGTTCGATAGAGAATGGAGGAATTATGTACCTCATTTTTGTAATTGGTAGTCCTTATCATAACGTGCCTAACGTGTGTCGCTGGCTGTCGCTCAATAGCTGTTCATACTGACCGCCGACCCAGTCCCAATCGTACTTCTCTTCGACTCGATTCCGTGCTTGGTGTTGCAACCGGGTTCGCATGTCAGGATCACGGAGTAGCTGATTGAGTGCATTTCTAAAAGCGGGAATATTCTCTGGATCGACGGTCAGTCCTGCATTCCCAATGACTTCCGCAGTCCCGCTGTACTTCGACGCAATGATTGCAGTTCCTGCCGCCATCGCCTCTTGTAACGCTACCGGACAGTTCTCGTGACTTGACGGGAATACGTATATCGCAGATGTTTCGAGCAGAGTCATAAGTGTCTCCCGTTCGACCCAGCCAGGAAAGGCAACGGTGAGGTCAAGCCGATTAGCTAGTTGCTCCAGGGTGTCCTTATAGGGACCTTCGCCAGTGATGACAACTTCCCAGTCGGTATCAACGGTGGTGAGCGTCTCAAGGAAGTGTTGGACTCCTTTCCGTTCAAAGAGGCGGCTAGTGAGAAGAATGCGTTCTTCGGTCGCTCTATTTGCATCGTATGCCCCGTAGTCGAAGCCGTTTGGAATAATCTCGATAGAGAGGTCTGTACCTGCCGACTGGACTCGGTCAGCGAGATAGCGTGAGGGTGAGACGATACAGTCTGCCTCTGTGGCGACGCGCCGCCAAATTGGTCCCAGAACCTGATGAAGCCGGCTAAATCGATCCGGGTTGTACCCTGGAACGTCAGAACCGTGTGCAGTGATAAAGTACGGTATATCGTAGAAGCTGCTTAGTGAGTATGCAAGGATTCCAGTTGGAATAATAAAATGTGCGTGGATAGCATCATAGGTGTGCTCGGCCAGCAATTGGCGTGCTTTCACGAACCCGGACGGAAGATAGCTCAACATTTCGTGAGGCCGTGACATCGATTGTGACTGACGAAGCGCAGGGACCCGGTAGACATCGATACCGTGTTTCCGCTCCTTTCTCGGCAGTTCACCATACTTCATTGTGACAACATCTACCACATGACCGTGTTCGACGAGAGTCGAAGCGAGTGATTCAGTGACCGGTGCTGCTCCACCACCGAGTGGTGGGAACTCGTAATTAAGCGTCAGAATGCGCATTTTCTCCCCTCTCCCTCGGGAACTGGTCCGGCATCGTCACTGGTGGTTCTGCTTCAACCGGCTCAGCAACTTCATCGCCGGTGAGTACTGCTGTTACGCGGTAGGCGTCCTCCTGCTGGACTGTGAAGTAATTCTTAATACCGATGTCAGCTAGGATTCCTGAAATAAAGAACTGGATGCCGAGTAGGCACATGAAGACAGCAAACAGTGGTAATGCAGTGTCGGAGAGGCTCACGGTGTGAAGTATCTTCAGATACACCGAATACAATCCACTCAGGATACCGATGCTCCCGGTAAGGATGCCGATTCCCCCGAAGATATGTAGTGGTCGTGCAGAGTACTTCTGCCAGAACCAGACATTCAGCATATCAAGAAATCCCTTCGGAAGGCGTCGCCAGCCGTATTTGGTCTTGCCATTCTCACGCTCGCGGTGGGTGACTTCCAGTTCACCGACGCTGAATCCTCGCCAAGTGAGGAGAGGTGGGATATATCGATGCATCTCGCCGGTGAGTCGGATAGCTGTGGCCGCCTCCCGACGGAACGCTTTTAGGGTACACCCGAAATCGTGGAGATCCGTGCCGAGCAGGGCCTGACGCAGCATGCGTGCCACCGCTGAGGAAATCGTCTTTCCCCATGGATCTTCTCTGTCACGCCGCCAGCCGACAACACAATCAAGGTTCTCATGCTCTAATGCGTCGATAAGTCGCGGAATGTCCGTAGGATCGTTCTGGCCATCAGCGTCCAGAGTGACGATTATGTCCCCACGGGCGTAGCGTAGGCCCGCGTCAAGTGCAGCACTTTGGCCGAAATTCCCGCCAAATTTCACCACCACGACACGGTCATCGCTCTCGTGAATTGACCGGAGGACATCATAGCTCCCATCAGTTGAGCCGTCATCGACAAAGATCAGTTCCCACTGACGGTTTATCCCGGTCAACACATCTCGCGTCTCTTCGTAGATACGCCGGAGATTCTCTCGTTCATTGTAGGCGGGTAGCACTACAGATACCACCATATTGCCAATACCTCGGTCAGTGACTACAGATAAGTCCGCGATCGTTTCGTTGGTTAACAGTGAAACTAAAGATCTAAGCCAGTATTGTCAACGGAACCGACCAGCAGGAGAAGGAAACAGAAAATTGATTCAGACGCTGATGGGCAACCACGTAACGACAGTGGTCGTTTACTTGGTGATACATTTCCTCCTTTTCAATACTCTGGTCCGCTTCGCACAGGTGTACGATGAGACTAAATCTGAGAGCGCAAGTGCGGAGAACAGCACGTTCGATCATTCCTATTAGTGAAAGTGCCCAGACGAAAGGGCTGTCCTTAGCGATTACCACAGTTGTCATTGTTGGGCTCACGGTCGCTAGTACGTCTGGCAGTGGCGTTGTAACCACGCTCACCGGTGACGAAGAGGTTGAGCGAGATGGGACTGTTACCCTCAATGTGACGATTGAACACGACACGGAGCCTGACGCAGAAGGGCACCTACTGACGATCACCGACCAAAGCGGTAATCGATTAGAGCAGGTATTTACGTTCGACGGGACGCCGGTTACGAATGTCTCAAATTCAACGGAGATAGACGAGCAAAAACTCGATCCAACACTCGAGATTGGGGACGAAACTACTCCCCAACAGACTGCCGGTGCTGGCTATGAAGTCGGTGCTGCAGGCTACGAAGTCGGTAGCCTAGCAGACAGGGAGACGTCACAAACAATTACGTACACGATCACGCTGAACGCGACGGCATTCGATACCAACGAGTACGACGCCCAGGTCGCGCTCATCACAGATCAAGTCAACGAGAGCTACACTCCACCAGTGGATACGTGGCCGTCTGATGATCTCGGAACAGCGTACGCTTCAAATAATCACACATTCGAAATCACCACCTCAGATCAGGTGGCTAAGTCGGACAAACCGTCCGATCGAACAGTGCATCCTACATTTACGGAGCAGAAGAGTGGTAGTTAGAGCGGACGGCTATTCTCGTGCGTCCACCGCATCTCTGACTGGTGGAGTGGGCCACCACTGTTCGGCCAGTTTCTGCCAGTGGTCGAACTTAGTTTCCATTACTCCGTTGGCGTGACGGCAGGGTGTTCACACCGCAAGCAGTCCCGAGGAAGAGTTTAGTTTCGTGCTCGCTTCCTCCAGCGTACTCTACTCTACGGCAGGATGGACGTGGTGTTGAAGTATCATAGACACTGGGTAGCCGAGTAAATATTGTTTTCCTATACCTGTGCCTTGTTATCTAGTGTCGGTGACGCTTGTGCAGTAATCGATCGTTTTCGTTTTCCCGCCTTTGATAAAATCAGCGTTGACGGCCACTCTTTGTTTGTGCGCAGTGGAGGACTCAGTAGTAAAAATGCAGTAATTAAACCTGAGAGCGAACAGCCATAGTGACAGTGAAGAATTATAGCCTGCAACGCCCGTGCCTCTATTTATGCTGTCCGAGACTTAGCCGGGGGTATGCAAGCAGTCGTTCTCGCTGCAGGGAAAGGGACACGGCTTCGGCCACTTACCGAAGAGAAACCCAAAGCGCTTGTTGAGGTAAATGAGAAGCCAATTATTGAGGATATCTTTGAGAATCTTCTCGAGATCGGTGCTACAGAGTTCATCGTTGTCGTCGGATATCTAAAAGATAATATAATTGACCGATACGGCGAGACGTATCAGGGAATTCCTATTACTTACGCCCATCAGCGAGAGCAGCTTGGGTTGGCCCACGCAATTCTTCAGGCCCAACCATATATAGATAATGATTTTATCCTAATACTCGGAGATAACATCTTCCGTGCGAATCTTGGAGACGTTGTTAACCGCCAGCGTGAGGAGCGTTCCGATGCAGCGTTCCTTGTCGAGCAGGTCCCGTACGAAGAAGCGTCCAGATACGGTGTCCTAGATACAAACGAGTATGGGGAAATCGTGAAGGTGATGGAGAAGCCGGACGATCCGCCGTCAAACCTTGTTATGACGGGGGTCTATACGTTCACACCGGCGATCTTCCGTGCATGTCAGTCAGTTCGGCCATCGAATCGTGGAGAGTACGAACTTCCAGACGCAATCGACCTCCTTCTTCAATCTGGGCACACTATCGATGCAATTCGGATGAATGGCTGGCGGATTGATATCGGCTATCCCGAGGATCGGGAGAAAGCTGAAGAGTTTCTTACAGGCAAACCTAAACCCATGTACGAGGATTGAATGCCCTACCGATAAAGCCCAGAGGGTGCCGACGATCGCTCTAATATCGTCTCTCAGACCAAGTTTTTGGCCGCGAGGTAGACCAATGGTGAAGGACAGATCGTTGTCAACACGCACTGTCGCCTAACCACCGATGTTTCAACAGGGAGTCCACCGCTGGCTAGTAGGGGTGGTATGATTTTCTAGAAGGCAGGGACCATGGTGAGTGGTGGGATCCAATTAATTGAAGTATACCTGATCGGGATAAAAAATGGTTTTGATGGGGTGTCAGAGGTAGGCATCTGGCGCGCGACAATATATTAGATGTCATATTTGTTATACTCTATGGGGCTCTGAAGCAGTCCCTACCACCTTCAAACTTCGGAAAGCAGCGCTCGGAACCCAATTTAACACTGTTTTTGTCGCCAGGTATGCCAGTCCTCGCCCTTTTGATGCTTGCCCTTGGTTTTAGATACACGGATTTGCACGACGAGATCAACCCACGTTCCGGGACGGAACGAAATCACGGTAGATGTGGGACGGTGGTTTAAATCAGGTTACCGCCGTCTGTCGGATGTGGATCGTTCCCGGAGGGAACGAGCGCTGAGAGGGCCATAAAAGGGATGGCGGAGAGGCCACCGTCGTCTGCTGGTCTCTCAATCTACACCTTATAAAACGGGCGTGGCGGGATTCGAACCCACGATCAGAAGGTTAGGAACCTCCTGCCCTATCCGCTAGGCCACACGCCCCGGCGGAAAAAGAACTCAGTTGGTTTCCGTCTCGGTTTCGGTTCCGGTCTCGGTCGTCGTCTCCTCGTCGGAGGTGACGGGCTCCGTGTCGACGAACTCCTCGTCGTCGGAGTCCGTCTCGCTGACGGAGCCACCTTCGCGCATTTCTTCGAGTTCCGTTTCGACTTTCTCGCGCCCCTTCTGGAACTCGCCCATCGCCTCACCGGTCGATCGTGCCAGCTTCGGGATCTTGTTCGCCCCGAAGAGCAAGACCGCGATGACGAGAATGATGGCGAGTTCCGGAGGCCCCATGCCGCCGGGAATGAACAGCGGTGCAATTTCGGCTACCATCTCTATACGTTGCTTACCCGCTGGCAATTATAACCTTTTTGGACCACTGAGATAAGCAAGCCCCCGCGAAAGTCCGTTTGTGAACGATATTCGCCAGAAGCCATACGATACGCTACATGTTAGGAGCTAGTTGTACTTTGACAGTGTCGATCCCCGAAACGCTCCGCAAACGAAACTGTCTTTCCGGCTAACACGCAATAACGAGGCGATGGTAACAACCGGAGACGCTACACCCGACTTCACCGCACCGCTCGCAAACGGCGACATCGAGGAGTTCACCCTTTCCGACGAGCTCGAAACCGACGCGCCGATCGTCCTCGCGTTCTTCCCGGGCGCGTTCACCAGCGTCTGTACGACCGAGATGTGTGCGTTCCAGGACCGACTGGCCGCCTTCAACGACCTCGACGCCACCGTCTACGGCGTCAGCCGCGACTCGCCGTTCACGCTCAACGAGTTCCGCGAGCAAAACGACCTCGAGTTCGGCCTGCTCAGCGACTACAATCAGGAGATCACCGAGGCGTACGGCATTTCGATGGACTTCGCCGATCTGGGCGTCTACGGCGTCTCCAAGCGATCGGTGTTCGTCATCGACGCCGACGGCGAAATCACCTACTCGTGGGTCAGTGACGATCCCGGCGTCGAACCCGACTACGACGAGGTCGAGGCAGCCGTCGAGGAGCTCGCCTGAATCGGTCGAGCGACGATTGCGACGCGACCGTCGCAGGTCTTTTTTAGTCCGCACTCGACGTTCACCCATGAGCGACCCCGCCGCCGACGACGATTCCCGCCGCGTCTACACCCCCGACGCCGACCACAACTTTCCCGACGCGAAACTCAACGCCGTCCTCGAGTTCGTCGACACCGACGAGGAGATCACGACCTACCTCGAGGCCCAGAACGTCAACGCGGTCGATCGGATGCGGTACAACGATCACGGCTCGAAACACATCGAGATCGTCCGCAATCGAGCGCTCTGTTTGTACGACCTGCTCAAGGCCGGCGACGTCGATTTCAACGGTGCGCGTCAACAGGGACTCGAGGAGGAGGACGAAGCCGTCATCATCGCGCTCGCAGCGACCCTCCACGACGTGGGTCACGTCGTCCACCGCGACAGCCACGCCTACTACTCGATCCCGCTGGCCGCGGACATCCTCGACCGGGTCCTCCCCGAGTTCTACGACGTCGCCGATACCGTCCGGATGCGAGGCGAGGTTCTCCATGCGATCCTCTGTCACCACACGGCCGAGACGCCGCTGACCACCGAGGCGGGCGTCATCCGCGTCGCCGACGCCCTCGACATGGAACGAGGCCGCTCGCGGATCCCCTACGAATCCGGCGGTCGGGGTATCAATACCCTCTCGAGTCAGGCGATCAGTCGCGTGTCGCTCCAGCAGGGCGACACCACGCCGGTCATGGTCGAAATCGCGATGACCAACGCCGCCGGCGTCTACCAGGTCGACAACCTGCTCAAGGCCAAGCTCAAAGACTCCGGTCTCGAAGACCAGATCCGAATCGTCGCGCTCAACACGAACGAGAACCGCGAGCAGTTGGTGGAACGGATCGAGCTCTAACAACGAAATTTTACGCTGTCGTTCGAGAGAGCGGAGCTCTCTCGTGATGACGAAAGACACCTTCGGCGTCTTTCGAACCACGGTCGCGGCTTCGCCGCTCCCTCGGTAAAATTTCGATCAAAAGCACTCCTCCTTCCCCTCCACTCGGCTCGCGGCTGCGCCGCTCGCTTCATCGCGGCGCAAAGCGCCGCGCTCTCGTTTCGGGTCAGTCGTCGGCCCGCTCGCTCACTCCGTTCGCTCGCGGCGAGTACCGGTGAACGGCCTGCCCTCCCCCGAGTCGCGAGTTCCTCGCGATGCTCGGAACTCGCTCCCGGCCCTTCGGCGTCGTTGATTTCCTCTCAAGCGATCTCGTACCGCCCGTTTCGCCGCTCGAGATAGCCACGATCCCGAAGCGTGCCGGTGATCGAGAGGACGGTTCCCTTCGTAACCGCCAGATCGTCACAGAGATCGTCGGGGGTCGCGCCGTCGCCGGCGGCCAGATACAGGTACACCAATTTCGCTCGCCCGGATTCGAGGTCGGCTGGAATCGATACGTCGAGGTTCGTCGTCGCTGTTTGATTCATACTTCACGCCTGTATTTCGACGATAATAAAACTCATCTACAACGATCGTCGAAAGTATGCCGGGGAGACGGCTTCGCTCGTTGTCGATACGAAATGCCTCGATCGTCGAATGTCCGTTAAAACTGCATCTGAGCCGCTCGAGTTGCCGTTCTGGGAGATAGGCAATCGTCGTGACCGGCGATTCGTGCTAGCAGGTAGCGAACGCGCTGCGAGGGGTGGAGCAGACGGACCGCTTTTGTAGACCCACCCGAGAATGGTAGAACACGCAATGTCGACGCAAATCACCGTTCTCGCGCTACTAACTGGGTTATTGACCGGCGCACTGTTTCGGTTTCTCAATATTCCGATTCCAGCACCGCCCGAACTCCCAGGGATCATGGGAATCGTCGGGATCTACGTCGGATACAAATTGATCGAGTATTTCGACGTCGGCGTGGATCTGCTCGAGGTACTCGGACTGTAGCGACCGAGCGGTGTCCGCTGGCCGTGTCCTCAGGTTTCCGACTCGCTACTGAAGAAGAATTGCATGAACATCCAGAGCGTCAGCAGGACCGCCGCCGGCGAGAACACTACCGCGAGGAACAGCAGCGGGCCGGCCAGAACGGAGTTGCCCAGGAAAGACGCGACGACGAGCAGTGAAACGGTACCCATACGGATCGCAAGAGGCGGGAACGGTTTAAGCGATTCTACTCGCAGCGAGCTCCGGTTGGAGTACTGGGAAAACGAAAACGACTGCGCCGTCGTCAGTAACTGCGCTCTTTCGGCTCGTAGGTCTTGTTCTGGCCCTCGAGGATAACCGGGCGGTAGAAGATCGAGGGTTCGCCGTCGTCCCAGGAGATGAGGGTGTGCTTGAGCCACTCCTCGTCCTTGCGCTCCTGGTGTTCCTTGCGCCAGTGGGCGCCGCGGAACTCGTCGCGCACGAGTGCGCCGAGCGCGATGGACTCCGCGACGTCGATCAGGTTCCGCGTCTCGATCGTCTGCTGGAGGTCCGTGTTGAACGTCCGCGAGGGGTCGTCCACGTAGACGTCCTGGTACTCCTGGCGGCACTCGCGGATGATCTCGAGCGCCTTCTTGACGCCCTCTTCCGTGCGGAAGACGTTGACGTAGTCGGTCATCGCTTTCTGGAGCTTCGCGCGGATTTCGGCGTGCTGGACGCCGTCTTCCTTGTCCATCAGACGGTCGACGCGCTCGCGTGCGGTTTCGACGGTTCGTTCGAGGATACCCTCGGGGTCGGCAGTGACGCCGCCGTCCGCGGCGACGCCGCCGGTCGCGTCGAGTCCCGCTTCGCCCGGTGCGACCGGAAGCTCGGTCTCGGTCTCGTCCTCGACGTCGTCGCCGTAGCCGGTCCGGATCTTCGGCTCGCCGAGGTCGTCGCCGGCGGCGTGGCGGCCGGCGCGCTTCCCGAAGACGATCAGTTCCGGCAGGGCGTTCCCGCCGAGGCGGTTGCCGCCGTGGACGGAGACGCAGGCACACTCACCGGCGGCGTAGAGGCCGTCGACACAGGTCTGGCCGTTCTCGTCGACCTCGATGCCGCCCATCGCGTAGTGCTGGCCGGGCTTGACCGGCATCGGCTCGACGAGGCCGTCGACGCCCTCGAAGTCCTCCGCGAGGTGGAGGATGTTCTCGAGGCGGTCCATGATGCGGTCCTCACCGAGGTGGCGCATGTCGAGGTGGACGTACTCGTCCTCGACGCCGCGTCCCTCGTCGACTTCGGTGAGTTCGGCGCGTGCGACGACGTCGCGCGAGGCGAGTTCGCCCGAGTTGTTCGCGTAGCCGTGCTCGAACATGAACCGCTCGCCCTCGCTGTTGTAGAGGATACCGCCTTCCCCGCGGACACCCTCGGAAATGAGGACGCCCGTCGAGGGCAGCGAGGTCGGGTGGAACTGGATGAACTCCATGTCCTCGAGCGGCGCGCCCGCGCGATAGGCCATCGCGTGGCCGTCGCCGGTACAGGAGACGGCGTTGGTAGTGTGATCGAAGGCCTGTCCGGGGCCGCCGGTCGCGAGGACGACTCCCTGGTTCGCTTTGAAGCCCTCGATGGTGCCGGACTGAACGTCGTACGCGACGACGCCGTGGCACTCGCGGTCGTTGGGGTCCGCCTCGTCGGTCGTCGCGAGGTTCATCACGTACCACTCGTCGTAGACCTGAATGCCCCGTTTGACGACCTGCTCGTACATCGTGTGCAGCAGGTGGTGGCCGGTTTCGGCGCCGGCGTACGTGGTCCGCGGGTACGAGAGCCCGCCGAACGGGCGCTGGGAGACGCGGCCGTCCTCCTCGCGGGAGAACGGCATCCCCCAGTGCTCGAGGTTGATCGTCTCTTCGGGGGCGTCCTGAGCGAGGGTCTCGACCGCCGGCGCGTCGCCGAGGTAGTCCGACCCCTTCATCGTGTCGTAGGCGTGGAGTTCCCAGTCGTCGCCCTCCTGGAGTGCGGCGTTGATGCCACCCTCGGCCGCGCCGGTGTGGCTGCGGACGGGGTGGAGCTTCGTGACCATCGCCACGTCGGCTCCCGCTTCGTGCGCTGCGATCGCGGCCCGGAGGCCGGCGCCGCCGGCGCCGACCACGATAACGTCGTGTTCGTACATGAATTACCAGAATTTCAGGTTTTTCTTGACTGCTTCCCGCTTGAGCTCCTGAATGTGCTCGGTGAGCGGAATGTCTTTCGGACACACCTCGGTACAGGAGAACTGCGTCTGGCACCGCCAGACGCCGTGTTCCTGCTCGAGAATGCGGAGTCGGTGCTCTTTGATTTCCTCGCCCTCGCGGTCGTCCATCGCGAACTTGTAAGCCTTGTTGATCGCCGCGGGGCCCAGATACTCGTTGTCGCCGGCCGCGATGTTACAGGAGGACATACACGCACCACACCAGATACACCGCGAGGACATCTTGATCTTCTCGCGATTCTCGGGGCTCTGGCGTTGCTCTTCGAGCGCGTCCGTCTCGGGCGTGTCCTCGTCCTGGAAGTACGGCTCGACCGCGTGCATCTGGTCGTAGAAGTGGTCCATGTCGACGACCAGGTCCTTGACGACTTCCTGATGGGGCAGCGGCTCGATGCGGACCGGCTGCTCGAGGTCCGAGATCTGCGTCTTGCAGCCCAGTCGCTGCTTGCCGTTGACGAAGAAGGCGTCGGAGCCGCAGACGGCCTGCCGACAGGAGTGACGGAAGGTGAGCGAGGAGTCGTACTCGTCGCGGGCGTACATGACGGAGTCGAGCACCGTCATCCCCTTCGTGAACGGGACGTGGAAGTCGTCGAAGCGGGGTTCCTGCTTGTCCGCCACTTCGGGGTCGTAGCGGAACACCTTGATGTGGACCGTCTCCCCCTCGAGTTCGGCCTCCTTTTCGGCGTGTTCCTCGACCATGCCGCCGCCTTTCTGCTCCTCGGCCGCCGGCGACTCGGCGCCTTTCATCTCCGGGTCTTCCGGTGCTTCTTGACTTTCGGGTTCGGCTTGTTGTGTGCTCATATTAGATCATCCCCGACATCGTCAGTGCGACGTAGGTTCCCTGGGCGATGAGTCCGACACTGGCAAGGGCCAACACTGCCAGCACTGCCTTCTTCTGGGTGCCCTCTAACCCCTGATTGACCAGCGCGTTGTAGACGCCGTTGACGCCGTGGAACGTGGCGGTGATCAGGAACAGGACCATCGTCAACAGGTATCCAACGTTCTCCATTCTGGCCTGAGTACCCAAGAACGTTACCTCGTACGCGTGGTTGACGAAGTGCAGGAGGAAGAAGTGGAAGGCGAGAACGACCACCAGAAACGCCGCGGTGACCCGCTGGAGGAACCAGCGCGTGCCGCCGGGCGTAAAGGAGGAGTACTGTTCTGCCATTAGAGGGACACCCCGGTCAGGAAGGTCGGAACGCTCGCGACGGTGATCGCACCCGTCAACACGAGCGAGGCGTAGAAACTCTTGTCCTGTGCCTCGAGTCCGACCCCGAGGTCGACCATCAGCAGGCGGAGGCCGTTCAGGATGTGGAAGACGGCCACCGCGAGCAGGCCGACCTCGAGCAGTCGGATGAGGAACAGACCCTCGAGCCCCTGCAGCGTCGTGGTGTACACGTCCGACTCTGCCATAATTGCAGCTTCGTTCCCCGCTGCGCCGATAGACGTACTCAGCACGGCGATGTGGGTGAACAGGTAGCCGATCAGCATCCACCCGGTGAACTTGTGGAAGATCCACGCCCACATGCCGGCCGAGAACTCCTTCCAGCGACCGAAGTCCTCGATGAGGCCGCGATTGTAAGACTGACTCATACTCTCATATGGACCGTTTGACCGTGGCGGTATAGAAGTTACTTTTATCTCTCCTAGCAGGCCTTCGGTGCGGTCGAATAGAGACGGAAAACAACCAGTTCGCGCTGCAAACTCCCGAATTGGTTCGGGAGTGGTCGTCCGATCGGTCGACGACCGGGTCGGGTCAGTCGTCTTGCCGGAGGTCCGACCGCGACCGCTCGGTGGTACGCTCGCGCTCGAGCGCCGTGAGCGTGTCCGGCGAGAGCCCGACGAGGTGACAGAGCGGGTTTCCCGGGTAGACGACGGGATTCTCGAGAACGCCGACGATGAGGCCGGTGAAGGGAGCCTCGACGGTGACGATGTCGTCCTCTTCCTTGAACGGGTTCGTGATGGTACAGATGACTTCGCCCTCCTCGACGAGCGCGCCGCGGCCGCGTTTCATGTCGACTATGCCGCCGGCGTCCGCGCGGAGCCACGTCTTCTCGTCGTCGTCGTCGATGACGGTCCGCCAGCCGGGCCAGTGGACGGATGACTCGTGGTGGCACCCGAACTCGGCGAGCACGCTCGCGACGCCCGTGAGCGCGCGGTCGATCAGCCGCCGCTGGAACCGGTGGGCTTCGCCCATCTCGACGGTGATCGTCGGGATCCCGTCTTCGGTCGCCTCCCGACGGAGCGTTCCCGAGGGCCCCTCGCCCGCGATGATGACGTTGGAACTGAACGCCTTGGCGAGTCTTTCGACGCCCGGTTCCTCTATGTTCGCCCGGACGTGGAGCATGTTCGTTCGCCCGCGCGTCGACGTGTGGAAGTCGATCCCGAGATCGCAGGGCTCGATGAAGTTCGTGTATATCTGATGGGCCATCCGTCTGGCGCTGGTCGACCCCTCGCGACCGGGGAACGACCGGTTCAGGTCCCGATCGTAGATCGGAAGGTACCGCTCCTGTGCGAGGAAACCGGGGACGTTCATTACCGGCAGGCAGACGAGCGTCCCGTGAAGCACCGAGTGATCCCAGTCGTGGGCGACCTCGCGGACGACCTCGATCCCGTTGAGTTCGTCGCCGTGGGCCGCCGCCGAGAGGAAGACCGTCGGTCCCGGATGTTCGCCGTTGATCACCGTCACGGGGATTCTGACCGGGTCCCCGAGATACGTCTCGCTGATACCGTATCGAATGTTCGCCGACTCGCCGGGATCGACCCGACCGCCGTTGTACGTGAACGCGGCGGACTCGCCCGACTGGTCGGGTGGCCGTGTCGCTTCGTCGTCGCTCATACGACGTTCTCCGGCGGCACCACCGTGAATGTTCTCCCTTCAGTTTCTCGAGGACGTTCCAGCGCGTAGCCCCGAGCCATTCTACGCTACTTTTCGCGGAGAAAACCGGTTTTCCCCCGACACCGTCGATCAATATCCGGGACTGTGGGCATACGTTTTGTATCTGGCTGTGCTATGGACACCCATGGAGATTCGCCACGCAACCGACTCGGACGCCGACGCGATTCGCTCGATCGCCCACGATTCGCTCAACTCGACGTACACGGACTTCCTCGAGGAGGAGACCATCGACGAGGCGATCGAGCAATGGTACGGCGACTCGCTCACCGACGAGCTGGCGGACGACCACACCCTCTTCTTGATCGTCGAACGCGACGGCGAGATTGCCGGGTTCTCCCAGAGCGAGCTAGTCGGCCAGCACCCAAGTACCGGCCACCTCCTCTGGTTACACGTCCACCCCGATCACCGCGGCGACGCGACCGGCGTGCGATTGCTCGTCCACACTCGCGAAACGTTACTCGAGGAGGGTGCGGACGGGATTCGGTGCTTCGTCCTCGCGGACAACGAGGGCGGTAACGAGTTCTACCGGGCCCACGGCTTCAACCAGGCCGACCAGCGCGAGGTCGAGATCGGATCGGAGACGTTTACCGAGAACATCTACGTCGAAGGCGACCTCGAGGACGGCGGGGAGTGGGGTGCGGTCGACGAAGTCGCGGCCGACGGCGAGACGATCTACGTGAGCTACGGTGAGGCGACCCGCGGCACGCAGTCGCCGTTTTACACGGCCTACGAGAGCCCGGATCGGAACGACATATACGCGTGGTTCTGCGGGAACTGCGACTCCGTCGACAACGCGATGGATGCGATGGGTCGGATCGAGTGTAACAAGTGTGGCAACCGACGGAAAGCGACCCGCTGGGACGCGTCGTATCTCTAGACGCACGAAACCATCGTCCTCGGTCCCTGCGTCCGGCCGCGGATAGCGAGTGACGGTTTCGGTCGACGCTTCCCCTCGAATCGAGCGATCGCCAGCAACCGGTCGGCAACTGTAGTTATCGAAGCTTGCGTCTCTATCTCTCGTCACTGAGTATCAGTATTGACTATCTGTACGGGCTGATTTCGAGGATTTGAACGGCGATACAGGAGAATCATCGGTCGCCCGGCTCTGCCGGTCCGGTTCGTCGGGATCGCGTATCGAGAAGAACCCCACTGGCAGTTCTGTTGGGGCCGGTTTCGGGCTGTTGTCTCCCCATTACAATCCTTCGCTCGCTCGAGTCTCCATCTACGTTGGTCGCGCTCGCCCCTGGCGGCAGTCGGTCACGAGTGTCTCATCCCCCACACCGAGTATGAACAGAGCGGATCACATCGTCGACGGCTTCAAGGCAACGCTCCTCGCGCGCGGGATCTACATGATCTCGAGTGCGTTGTTGATGTTCGTTCTGGCACGGTACCTGCTCGAACCGGGCGGGTACGGTGCGCTGTACTGGGCGATCGGGGTGTTGACCATTATCCAGTTATTTGCCGATCTGGGACTCAGCAAGTCCGTCGCGCGGTACATCTCGGAGTACCGCGAGACGGACCCTGGTCAGGTTCCGTATCTGATCAGGTCCGTGATTACGGCCAAGATCGTCCTCCTCACCGTCGTCGGGTACGTCCTGTTGCTCTTTCACGAGCAGATCGCGACCGCGCTCGGCGATCCGGGAGCGGCACCGTTTCTCGCCGCGGGCGTGATTTATCTCGTCGTCTTCTCGCTCAGCACCTTCGCGCAGGTGGCGTTTCAGGGGTTCAATCACCTCGGCTACAGCGCGCTCGTTCAGGCGGTCAGCGGGACCGGTCGGTTCCTCTTCGCCGTCGCCTTCGTGCTCGCCGGCCTCGGTGCGCTCGGCGCATTCTTCGGGTACATCGTCGGCTACGCTATCTCCGCTACCCTCGGCATCGGCATCCTCTACTACGGCTTCGTCCGGAAACACGAGAGGGCCGACGAGTACGAGGAGGGCCTCTCCCGGCGGCTCATCGAGTACAGCGTCCCGCTGACGGCCACCCGGAGCGCGAACGTTATCGACAAGCAGATCGACATCGTGCTGGTCGGAGTCTTTCTCAACCCCGCCGCCGTCGCCTTCTACACCCTCGCAAAGCAGATTTCGGACTTCGTGCTCGCCCCCGCGGAGTCGCTCGGGTTCACCATCTCGCCGAACTTCGGCGAACAAAAGGCCGCCGACCAACTCGAGGAGGCCAGACGGATCTACGAGACGTCGTTGACGAACGTCCTGTTGCTGTACATCCCGGCGGCCGTCGGGCTCGCCATCGTCGCCGGTCCGTTCCTGACGCTGGTGTTCGGAAGCGACTACGCGGCAGCCGTGCCCGTGCTACAGGTACTCGCCGGGTTCGTCGTGTTGCAGGCGATCACGAACCTGACCAGCGACAGTCTGGACTATCTCGGGCGCGCTCGAGCGCGCGCCGTCGCGAAGGGCGGAACGGCCGTCGCCAATTTCGGGCTGAACATCCTCCTGATTCCGACCATCGGCGTGGTCGGCGCTGCGATCGCGACGGTGGCGACCCACTCGGTGTACGTCGCGGTGAACCTCTACATCGTCCACACCGAACTCGAGTTGAACGTGCGTCGGATCGCCCGCACGACGGGACTCGTCTGCGGGATCACCGGCGTGATGGCGGTGGCCGTGTTGCTGGTGACGCCGCTGGTCTCGAGCCTGTTCATGCTGGTCGGCGCGATCGCCGTCGGGACGATCACCTGGGGCGTACTGGCGGTGATGAGCGGGCTGGTCGACCCGGGGCAGGTACGGTCCGTCATCGGCTGAACCGATTCGCTCCTGCCGTATTCCTATCGTTCACTCAACCGAAATCGAAGGAACTGCCAATACTTATCCGACGGCTCAGTGTCTAGTCCGTATGGTCGGTGCCGATCCCGTGACTGTCGGGGTATTGAGTCTTCATACGAGCAAGGAAACCAAGGCGATTCTCAACGCCGTCGAGGATCTCGGACACGATTCCGAGTGGCTTCGAGCGGAGAACACGTCGATCAGCGTCGCGGACGGCAGTCCCGTCCTCGAGCCCGACGTCGACGTGATCGCGAACCGAATGCTGCTCTCGAACACCGAACAGCCCGCGGAAGAGCTCGGACTCGCGAACACGTTCTCCCAGCTCGTGCCGACGCTCAACGAGCCAAGCGCAGTGTTGACGGCGATCCACAAGCTTTCGACGGCGTCCGCGCTGGCGGGGAACGACATCCGGACGCCCGACGTCACGCTCGCGCTCAGCGGCGACCGATTGCGGGCCGCACGGGATCGGTACGGTGAAGAAGCGGTGTACAAGACCGCGATCGGAACGCACGGGGGCGGGACCTGGAAAGTCGGCCCCGACGATCCGATCAACGCGAAGGTGGGCAACCGCTACGCCTTCCTGCAGGAACTCGTCGATCAGGAGGACGTCCGCCACCGCGACCTCCGCGTCTACGTCGTCGGCGGCGAGGTCGTCGCAGCGATGTACCGCTACGCGCCGGACAACGACTGGCGAACCAACGTCGCGCTCGGCGGCTCCGTCGAGGACGCGACCGACGACCTCCCCGAGGAAGCCGCCGAGATGGCCCGTCGCGCGGCCGACGTCGTCGGCCTCGACTACGCCGGCGTCGACCTCGTCGAGGGCGACGAGGGCTGGTTCGTCCTCGAAGTCAACCCGACGGCGGGGTTCAAGGGACTCTACGAGGCGACGCAGGTGAGCCCGGCACCGTACATCGCCAAACTGGCGATCGAACGCGCGGGCGGCGAGGTGGACGAGGACCGCGTCCGAGATACTTCCAACGTCCTCGACGACTCCCGACCGGCGGCCCAGCCCCCAGAGGCGATCACGAGCGATACGGAACCGGCCGTGATCGGCTACACCGAGGAGGTCGTCCTCTCCGGAACGAGCGGCTCGAAGTCGGTGCTCGCGAAGTCCGACACCGGCGCGACGCGGACGAGCATCGACACCAGCCTCGCCGCCGACATCGGTGCCGGGCCGATCAAGTCCATCACGCGCATCCGATCCGGCAGCAGCAAACAGTCGAAGAGCCGGCCGGTCGTCGACGTCGTCGTCGGCGTCGGCGGCAACCAGCACACCGTCACTGCCAGCGTCGAGGACCGGAGTCACATGGATTACCCCGTCTTGCTCGGCCGCGACATTCTGGGGAACTACCAGGTCGACGTGAGCCGCCGCATTGATAGCGACGCCAGTGATACGCCCGAAGAGGAGGAGTAATCGACCGGGCGATTCGGGGTAGCTCTCGAGACGGTGGTTCGTTACGTATCGCCATCGGTACCGGTTATTTTATTGACTCGTCTCGCGAACACCGACTCGCATGACGACGGTCCTCGCCTCCACGCTCTCCGAGACGCCAGTGATGAGATCCGATGGGGTGGAACTCGGCACGGTTCACACCATTACGATGAACGTCGAAACGGGTGAGCTCGAACGGTTGCTCGTCACGCCGACGACGGACGATCTCCGAGCGGTCGGCACGAACGACGACGGGAAAATCGTCGTCCCGGCCCGCTGTATGAGCGACCTCGACGATTACCTGGTCGTCGATCTGACGAAGCGCGACTCGGGGTGATTGGGACGGAGGCTGTGCTCCGCAACCTGGCCGCCTCCCGCATCGTTCCGTCCGACGTCCGCTTCGCTCGAGCTCGACGAGATCCGTGTATCGGTTTCGATTCAGCCGATCGGGAGCACGTCGTTCGGCGTTTTCGCACAGTCGACATCGCGTCGTATCGAGTCCGAGCCGGTATGGAGGGACACGTGGTTGCCACCGCATTTTCTGCTACCGGAAATTTAGTGTGCAAAACACGAAACAGAAGTTCTGATCGGAAGATCTATTATTCCCTGATCCTATTTTATAACCGTACGATACTGTAATGTCAGGAAGTAAATCGAATCACGACTGGTGGCCAAATCAGTTGAACCTGGAGATTCTCGACCAGAACGCTCGCGACGTCGGTCCGTTGGACGAGGACTTCGATTACGCCGAAGAGTTCCAGAAACTCGACCTCGAGGAGGTAAAGGCGGATCTCGAAGAGCTGATGACGACGTCCCACGACTGGTGGCCGGCCGACTACGGTCACTACGGGCCGCTTTTCATTCGAATGGCGTGGCACAGCGCCGGCACGTACCGCACCGCCGACGGTCGGGGCGGTGCGGCCGGCGGACGACAGCGCTTCGCGCCGATCAACAGCTGGCCCGACAACGCGAACCTCGACAAGGCGCGCCGGCTGCTCCTGCCGATCAAGCAGAAGTACGGCCGCAAGATCTCGTGGGCCGACCTGATGATTCTCGCGGGGAACGTCGCCATCGAGTCGATGGGGTTCAAGACGTTCGGCTTCGCCGGCGGCCGCGAGGACGCGTTCGAGCCCGACGAGTCAGTCTACTGGGGCCCCGAAGACGAGTGGGAAGCGAACGAGCGCTTCGACGAGCCCGGCGGAATCGAGGAGGGGCTCGGCGCGTCCGTAATGGGGCTCATCTACGTGAACCCGGAGGGGCCGGACGGAAACCCCGACCCGGAGCTGTCGGCCAAGAACATCCGCCAGACGTTCGACCGCATGGCGATGAACGACAAGGAGACGGCCGCGCTCATCGCCGGCGGACACACGTTCGGGAAAGTCCACGGCGCCGACGACCCCGAAGAGAACGTCGGCCCCGAACCGGAAGCGGCACCGATCGAGCAGCAGGGCTTCGGCTGGAAGAACGATCACGGCTCCGGCAAAGGCGGCGACACGATTACCAGCGGCATCGAGGGTCCCTGGACCCAATCGCCGACCGAGTGGGACATGGGCTACATCGACAACCTGCTCGAGTACGAGTGGGCGGCCCAGAAGGGGCCCGGCGGCGCCTGGCAGTGGATACCGCTCGACGAGGAACTGGAAGACTCCGCGCCGGACGCCCACGACCCCGACGAATCGGTCACGCCCATGATGCTCACGACGGACATCGCGCTGAAGCGCGATCCGGACTACCGTGAGATCATGGAGGAGTTCCAGGAGAACCCGATGTCGTTCGGGATGAACTTCGCGAAGGCCTGGTACAAGCTGACCCACCGCGACATGGGCCCGCCCGAGCGGTTCCTCGGACCGGAGGTTCCCGACGAGGAGATGCTGTGGCAGGATCCCCTCCCCGACGCGGACTACGACCTGATCGGGGACGAGGAGATCGCCGAGCTCAAAACGGAGATCCTCGCTTCGGACCTGTCCGTCCCCCAGCTTGTCAAGACCGCCTGGGCGTCGGCGTCGACGTACCGCGACAGCGACAAGCGCGGCGGCGCGAACGGCGCCCGCATCCGTCTCGAGCCCCAGCGGAGCTGGGAAGTAAACGAGCCCTCCGAACTCGAGACCGTGCTCGAGACCCTCGAGGGAATCCAGGAGGAATTCAACGGTTCCCGATCCGACGACGTCCAGGTCTCGCTCGCCGACCTCATCGTGCTGGGCGGTTCCGCGGCCGTCGAGCAGGCGGCAGCCGACGCCGGCTACGACGTGGACGTTCCGTTCGAACCGGGACGGACGGACGCCTCCGAGGAACAGACCGACGTCGAATCGTTCGAGGCGCTCAAACCGAAAGTCGACGGGTTCCGGAACTACATCGAGAGCGGGCTCGACCAGCCGGCCGAGGAGTTGCTGGTGGACGAGGCCGATCTCCTGGACCTGACGGCGACCGAGATGACGGTGCTGGTCGGCGGCATGCGCGCGCTGGACGCGAACTACCAGGGTTCAGACCTCGGCGTCTTCACCGACCGGCCGGGGACGCTGACCAACGACTTCTTCGTCAACCTCCTCGACATGGACACGGAGTGGGAGCCGGCCTCCGACGCCGAGAACGTGTACGAAGGACGCGATCGTGACACGGGCGAACTCGAATGGGAGGGGACACGCATCGACCTCATCTTCGGTTCGAACTCCCGCCTTCGAGCCATCGCGGAGTTCTACGGCTCCGACGACGCCGAAGAGGACTTCGTGCGTGACTTCGTGGACGCGTGGAGCAAGGTAATGCAGCTCGACCGATTCGACCTCGAGTAATCGAGTGTGCGTACCGACGCGGATCGCACAGCAGTCACTGATCGCTTTCGCCGGCCGATCCCCGCCCGATCGGAACGGTTCCCGGGCGATTACTCGCTTCTGATCACGACTTCGTCGTCCGTGATCTCCATTATCTGCGAGGACTCGACCGGATAGTCATCGTCGCCGTGGCCACCCCAGTCCATGCGCGCTTTGAGTCGGTCCGTCAGCCCCGGCTCCGGATCGACGTACGCCGTCTGGCCCTCGACTTCGGCGATCATGCCGATCTGCTGGCCCGACTCGTCGACGACGTCTTTCCCCTGATCGTGGTGCGAGAGCTCGACCCTCGACGCGTCCGCCATCTCGTCGGACGTTCCCATGCCGGACTCGGTGCTCGCCATCGACTCGTCACCCGTCGCTCCGGTTTCCATCTCGCCTATTTCCATGGTTTCGTACTCCTCCGCGTCGATGATTTCGCCCTCGATCATCTCGCTGCGGACCACCTCCGACTCGACCAGTTCGGACTCCTCGAGGACGTATCGCATTTCCAGCCGTTCGTCGAGCTCCTCTTCGACCGTCCGCCGCTCGATGAGTTCGCTCTCGACGGCGTCGCCTTCGGTGCGCTGGCTCTGGATGACTTCCCGCTCGAGCACCTCGTCGGTGGTCACGTCCGATCGGACGACGTCGCTCTCGAGGATCGATCGCTGGACGCTCTCGAGTTCGATGTCCGTCTGGACGACGTCGCTTTCCATCTCCTGGTCTTGCTCGATGTCTACGTCTACGACGCGGCTCTCGACGATGTAGCGTTCGATCTCTTCGATCGTGTCGAGGCGGGTTTCGTCGACGGTCACCTCGATCATATCGTCGGAGATGAATTCCGTCTCGACGACCTCGCGGGACAGGAGCTCGGAATCGACGATCTCGCGTTCGACCAGGTCCGTGTCGACTACCTCGCTCTCGATCGTGTCCCGCTCGACGACCTCGGTCTCGACGACCTGCGTCTCGACGATTTCGGTCGTCACCGTCTCGCCCTGACGGAGTTGTTGCTCCATTTCGTCCCGACCGAGGTCGGCCCGTTCGAACGCGTGCTCGCGCTCGACGATCTCGAAGAAGCCCATTTCATCGCCGGCGGGTTCCTCCTCGTGATAGACGAAGACGAGGTCGTCGTCTTCGAACCGCTGCTCGAACTCGTCCCAGGTGTACTCCTCGTGGTGCTCGCCCATCTCGTCGCGGCGAGCGAAGGAGTGACCGTGGTCCTCGCTGTCTTGGACTCTGACCGGAACGGCGTCGCGAGAATCGGCCCACTCTCGGATTCGCTCGGGATCGGTAGTCATCCGTCGCTGATCGGGCGCGTCCGCGTCGTTCGAGGGTGTATCGTTTGCCATCTCGCCAGGTATTGGGACCGAGCCGTACTTCAGTCGATAGGGTCATTCCGTCGGAACAGTGTCTCATTTCTCGGGACCCCTCTGTCGGCCGGCACGGGCCGGCCCGTAATCCGTTGTTTCCCTCTCGGGTGGTGACTGTTTCACGGATCGAGTAGCCTGTAGTCGACTGTTACCACAGAAAGTAGTTCAGCGAGTCGGTCAATAGCCGGTCACTCTGCACCGCCGCGCCACGAGCGGCGACGATCGACGGCGGTTGTGGTCACTCCGACTCGTACTCGGCCCAGATGTACCGCGTCGCGACGCTCCGATAGGGTCGCCAGGGTTCGGCGATCTCGCGCATCTCCGCGCGAGTCAGTTCGTCGCCGTCCGCGTACAGTTGCTCGATACCGCGACGAACGGCGAGGTCGCCGAGGGGAAGCACGTCCGGTCGCTCGAGGACGAACATGAGGTACATGCGGGCGGTCCACGCGCCGATCCCCTTGATGTCGGTGAGGAGATCGACGACCTCGTCGTCGGAGTACGAGGCCAGTCCGCTCTTCGTGTAATCGTTCTCCCGAAACGCGTCCGCGGCGTTCCGGATGTACTCGACCTTGCTTCGGGAGAGCCCCGCATCTCGGAGCGCCGCCTCGTCCGCGGCGAGGACGGAGGCCGGCGTCACGTCGCCCTCGAGGACGTCGAAGACGCGCTCTCGGACGGCAGCCGCGCTCGCCGTCGACAACTGCTGGTTGATGATCGTAATGCAGAGTCGCTCGTACTCGTTCCAGTCGCGTTCGGCGTAGGGATCGTGTCGGTCGACGAGACCCGCCATAACGGGATCCTCTCGGAGAACGGAGTGTGCCTCTTCTCTCATGTAAAGGGGTGGATACGGGAGTAGGGGGCCGAGAACGCATATGCGTCTCGGTAGCGGCACCCGGTCGGACCGGGACCGCTCACTCGAGGTGGTGGTAGTCGAGTTCGTATCCTTCCTCGAGCGCCTCGCGAACGGCCGGACTGGGTTCGGCGACGCCGCGCCGGCTGATCGAGAGCCCGCTCGTGCCGGCCGCGTGGACGAGGTTGACTCGCCAGTCGGACTCGGTCTCGGGGTAGTCCGTCCGGTAGTGAGCGCCGCGGGATTCGGTACGCTCGAGGGCCGCCCGGAGCATCGCCTCGGCGACGGTGAGGCTCGCCGAGAGGTCCACGGCGTACTCGAGGGGCTTCGAGGTGAGCCCGCCCTCCACGCGGAGGTCGGCCGTTCGGCCCCGAAGCTGCTCGAGCGCTGCGAGCCCCTCCCGGAGTCCCGCCTCGTCGCGGAGGATACCGGCGTGGTCCCACAGCAGGTCGCCGAGGTCCTCGAGGAGTTCCGTCGGCGTGACGGCCCCGTCAGATGTGGCGAGTTCGCCGAGGGACCGAAACTCCCGTTCGGCTAGCGCACGCTGACTGTCGGTAACCGTGGGATCCTCGTCGCCGGCGGTCACCGCATCCGCGACGTGGTCGCCGACGAGTTTCCCGATCGCGACGGTTTCGGCCAGCGAGTTCCCGCCGAGGCGGTTCGCGCCGTGGACGCCTGCAACCGTCTCACCGACTCCGTAGAGCCCATCGACGCCGGTTTCGCCCGTTCGGAAGTCGATATCGACACCGCCCATCGTGTAGTGGGCCGTCGGCGCGACTACCATCGGTTCCTCGGTGATGTCGACTCCGAGGGACTCGAAGCGTTCGACCATCGACGGCAACCGCTCGCGGACGTACTCGGCATCCCGATGGGAAACGTCGAGATAGACGCCGCCATCGTCGGTGCCTCGACCCTCGCGGACTTCCTGCGCGATGGCTCGCGCGACGACGTCGCGCGCGTCGAGTTCCATCTGGTCGGGCGAGTACCGCTCCATGAACCGCTCACCCTCCGAATTGTAGAGCCGACCGCCCTCGCCGCGGACCGCCTCGGTGACCAGCCGGCCGTCCCACTCCTCGCCGTAGCGTTCGCCGACCATCCCCGTCGGGTGGAACTGGACGAACTCGAGGTCCAGCAAGCGCGCACCGGCCTCGAGCGCCAGCGCCTGTCCGTCACCGTTGTTCTCGTCGTCCCGCGAGGAGTGGCGGTGATAGAGCGCGGAGAACCCGCCCGCCGCGAGCACGACGTGGTTCGTCCGGAACAGCAGGCCCTCGCCGGTCTCCATGTCGAAGCCGACGGCCCCGTCGACGCGCTCGCCGTCGGCGAGCAGCCGGGTGATCATCACGTTCTCGCGGTAGGGGATCTCGAGGTCGCGAGCGCGACCGATCAGTGTCTCGAGCATGGCCTCGCCGGTCCGGTCGCCGACGAAACAGGTGCGGCGGTAGGACTGCGCGCCGAAGTACCGCTGGTTGATGTCGCCCTCGGCCGTTCGATCGAAGGACATCCCCCACTCGACGAGTTCGCGGATGCGATCGGGCATCTCCCGTGCGGTCAGCTCGACGGCGACGGGGTCGTTCAGCTGGTGCCCCTCGTTGAGGGTGTCCGCCGCGTGGATCGTCCAGTCGTCCTCGGGATCGAGCGAGCCGAGCGCGGCGTTGACGCCGCCGGCCGCCCACGTCGTGTGCGCGTCGCCGTGGTCGCGCTTGCCGATCACGAGCGGTTCGACGCCCGATTCGGCGAGTGCGATGGCCACGCGAGCGCCCGCCGCACCCGCCCCGACGACGAGCACGGGCGTCGTCACCACCTCGTACTCGAGTTCGTCGTCCGACGCGGGATCGCCCTCGGTCTCGATGCGGTTCTCGACGCCGGCGGTTGCTCGCGGGTGACTCGGCGCTCGGTGGTCGTCAGTTGCCGTTTCTCGGTTGTCGGACGGTGTTTTTGTCATCGAGTGGATATTAGCGACGAGCGCGTTTAGGTGTCGTCCCGAACGATGCAGAATGCGCGCTACAAGGGCTGAAATCGCCCTATAACGCAATATTTGGGGGAGGAGGGGAGTCAGAAAGACGTACTTCTACTGTCAGAATCAACTCAGTCTTCACGGCGCTCTGACTGTCACCACTAACGCGTCCGATCAGTCGATTCACACCCGCCGAGAGTCGTCCGTCGCCGTGATCCAGCGACGCTCCGATTCGTCGACGATCGATACCGGAATTCCACTCACACGGCGGCTCGATGCAGCCCGAGAGTTACAATTCGTCGGTGCCTTCCTCGAGTTCCCCGGGCGTCTCCGGTTCGATGTTCGCGAGACGCATGGCGTTGCCCGTCACGCCGAGACTCATCCCCATGTCGCCGACGACGACTGCGTGAATGATCGTCACGTAACCGAACGGCGTGCCGATCGCGAGGATCGCCTTGACCGCCAAGCTCGCCCAGATGTTCTGTCGAATGACGCCGTTCGCCGTGTTCGAGAGCCGATAGAGGTACGGCAGTCGCGTCAAGTCGTCGCCCATCAGCGCGACGTCGGCCGTCTCGAGCGCCGTATCGGTTCCCGCCGCGCCCATGGCGATCCCGACGCTGGCGGTCGCGAGGGCAGGGGCGTCGTTGATCCCGTCGCCGATCATGGCGACGTGACCGCCGTTGTCGTCCTCGTCGCCCTCTCCTTCGAGTCGCTTGATCCACTCGAGTTTCTCGTCGGGGAGCAACTCGGCGTGGTACTCGTCGATTCCGACCTGTTCGGCGATCGCGCGGGCGGTCCCCTCGTTGTCGCCGGTGAGCATCACGACGCGGACGCCCGCGTCCTGGAGGCTGGAGACTGCCCACTTCGCTTCGGGGCGGACGCGATCCGCGACGCCGATGACGCCAAGCGGACCGTCCTCGGTGCCGACGACCACGACGGTCTTCCCCTCGGCCTCGAGCGTCGGGATGACTTCGCTCAGTACGTCGAGACACCCGTCGCGTTCGCAGTCGGGCCGGGAGTCGGTGTCCGCCGATTCGAGGACCGTCCCGCCGTCGGTCGTTGCGTGGACGTGCTCGAGGTCCGCCAGCCCCTCGAAGAGGGCGGGTTTCCCGACGTAGTGGGTCTCGCCGTCGATATCGGCGCGGACGCCCTTGCCGGTGAGCGCATCGAACCCCGAGACGTCGGCGTCGTCCGCGTCGAGCCCCCGTTCCGCTGCGTAGCCGACGATCGCTCGGCCGATCGGGTGTTCGCTCCGGCGCTCGGCCGCGCTCGCTCGTCGGAGGACGTCGTCCTCGTCGGCCCCCTCGAGCGGAACGACGTCGGTCACCGACAGATCGCCTGTCGTGAGGGTCCCGGTCTTGTCGACCGCGAGCGTGTCGCTCTCGGCGACCGCCTCGAGATGACGACCGCCCTTGATGAGGACGCCGTTGCGCGCGGCGCTGGTGATGCCCGAGACGACGCTGACCGGGGTCGAGATGACGAACGCGCAGGGACAGGCGATGACCAGCAGGGTCAGCCCGCGCAGGAACCACGTGTTCCAGGACGCGTCGACCAGTAGCGGCGGGCCGGCGGCGACCGCGATCGCGAGTACGACGACGATCGGCGTGTAGACGCTCGCGAACCGGTCGACGAACTGCTCGCGTTTGGTCTGCTCGCGCTCGGCGTCCTCGACGAGTCGAACGATCCGATCGATCGTCGAGTCGCCGGCCTCGCTCTCGACCGTAATCTCGAGATAGCCGGACTCCGCGATCGTCCCGGCGAAGACTTCGTCACCCTCGGTCTTGTCCGCGGGCACGCTCTCGCCCGTGATCGGCGACTGATCGACCGCGCTCTCCCCGTCGACGACGGTACCGTCGGCGGGGATCTTCTCACCCGGCCGAACGACGACGCGGTCGCCGATCGCGAGCTCCTCGGCCGGGATCGTCTCCTCCGAGCCGTCGGCTCGCTTGACCGTGGCCGTGTCCGGCGAGAGGTCCATCAGCTCTCGCAGGGAATCGCGCGCCCGGTCCATCGAGAACCGCTCGAGCAGCTCGGCGATGCTGAAGAGGACGGCGAGCATCGCCCCTTCGAAGGGGTGGTGGGCCGCGACCGCGGCGACGATGCCGACGCTCATCAGGAAGTCGATGTCGAGGCTCCGATTGCGCGCGGAGTAGTAGCCGTTCCGGAAGATCGGCGCGCCGGCGACGGCTGCAGTGGCGATGAACAGCAAAGCCGCGAGGTCGTAGCTCCGACCGAAGACCGAAAACAGGGTCGGATCGAGAGCGGGAACGACGAACTCGAGCGCCATCCCGAGGACGACGACGACGGCACCAGCGCCCGTGACGACTGCGCGCCGACTTTGCCAGACCGACTCGTCGGCGTCCATCGGATCGCCCCCGTCGCTAATCGGTGTCGCGTCGTAGCCCGCCGACCCGATCGCGTCGACGACCGTCTCGGGATCGGTAGCAGCATCGACCGTCACCGTCACGCGCCCCGACGTGGGACGGGTCTCGATCTCGGTAACGCCGTCGACGCCCTCGAGCGCGTTCTCGACCTTGCTCGCACACGAGGCACAGTCCATGTCGGGGACGGACACCGACAGCTCGGTCCCCGCCGACTCGATCGCGTACCCCGCCGCACGGACCCGATCGCGAACCGCGTCCTCGCTCGTCCGCGTCGGGTCGTACTCGACGACGAGCCGGCCGCTCGTCACTCGCGGGTCGAGGTCGTCGATCCCCTCGAGACGCTCGACGCTCTTTGTCACCTTCCCGGCACAGGAGGGGCAGTCCATGTCGGGTATCCGGAGCTCGAGAGTCCGACTCGAGCTCTCGGGATCCGTCTCCGAATCCGGCGGCGTCGGTGGGTGAGAGTCGCTCATTACTTGCCTCTACACACTCGTCACCTATACCGGTTATTTGGCGTGCGCCAACTCGATTCCGCTCGTGCGACGGGGTCGGTCGGGACCCCGTCAGTGACCCGCCGCGAGCGTCTCGAGCGAGTCGTCTTCCGTCACGAACGTCGTCGCGAGGCTCGCTTCGGCCCGTCGGAGGCGGTACGAGAGCGTCGATCGCGGCACGTTGAGTTCGTCCGCGAGCTCCGAGAGATCGATCCGTCGGGGCGTCTCGTAATACCCGTGTTCGACGGCTGCTCGTAATGCATCCCGTTGTTCGGGCGGAAGCGAATCCTCCGACTCGGGGCGGTTCCGGTCAGGATCGAGATCGGTCAGCCGCAGCATCTCCATGCCCGCACACTCGCCGACTTCGTCGCCGAGCGCGTCGAAGAAGTCGTGGATCGGCGCGTCGCTCCCGAGGACGATCCGCCACCGGTACCGCCGGCCCTCCCGGTAGGTCTCGAACAGTAGCCCCTCGCCGAGGTACTCGAGCGCGAGGTGAGGAACCGACGTACAGACGTCGGTGCGGTCCCAGTAGGTGTAGACGACGAGCTCGTCGCTCGAGCGATCGAGGACCTGCGTCTCGCAGTCGGCGCCGCAGTCGTCTCGAACCAGACAGTCCGCACAGTAGGAGGGCTCCCGATAGGCCGCCTCGAGGGCTTCGACTCCCTCCGCGGAGCCGGTCGCGTGATCCACGCGCCAGAGACTCTCCGACGTCACGTGACACGACAGCGACCGAACCGTCGTGTCCGGGTGGGCCTCGAGCGCGTCCGCGACCGGATTCGTTCCGGGGTCGTACTCGAGGGCGAAGACGAACTCTCTCATAGTGAGTACATGGGGCCGACGTGACAAATGGTTTCCCGCTCGCCCGACTCGCTACCAAACACGACTCAACCAATGTACATTACCATTAGATATAATACTGTGACCGAACGAAATCAAAACGGAGGCCGCGTCTCCAGAGGTGGGGGCAGTGGAGGAACGAACGCCCCGGGTGATGGCACACCCGAGACTGGCTTCCAAACCCGCGAGTGTTCAGGAAGCATGACGCAATACATTCCATCGGGACATAAACGTCCCACACGACAGTCGAATCGCCCGAAACAGCCATCCTCGGTACCGATTTCCCGATCGAGACGGCTCGTGGACCGTGGTCGCAATGGGGCGTGATCGATCGGCGTCCGAAGTCGAGTCCTCGAACCCCGTATGCCCGCGCTGTGGCGATCCCGTCACGTTCGTCACCGCCGTCGGACCCCAGACCGGCACCGCCAGTCCCTGCGGCTGTTCGGTCCCGCCCGGGCTGATCGAGTGCGAGAACGACTAGTTTCGGGGCTCTGTATCGAGCCCGGCGGTTGGTCGGGACCACCACCATCCCTCGAGTCGCTCGTCGATCGGACTGCCGAAGCTGGTCCCGAGTGTTCGGTATCGTAATCACGTAGCGAAAATGGCCGGGAGCGGGCTCCGAGCAACGCGAGGAGCGCGCGACTCGGGGGAGGGCAGGCACTCACCCGATACCCACCGCGAGCGAGTGAAACGAGCGAGCGGGCCGACGACCGACGTGGAGTGACGCGAAGCGTCACGGAACGGAAGGAGGAGTGCTTTTAATCGAAATTTTGCCGAGGGCCGCCGAAGGCGGCCCGCAGAGCAAAATTTCGTTCGTTAGTCGTCCAGCAGTTCCCGCGCGATGACGTTCTTCTGGATCTCGGTGGTCCCCTCGTAGATCTGGGTGATCTTCGAGTCGCGGTAGAAGCGCTCGACGGGGAAGTCGTTGACGTAGCCGGCACCGCCGTGGATCTGGACGGCCTCGTTGGAGACTTCGACGGCGACGCGGGAGGCGTACTCCTTGGCCATCGATGCGAGTTTGGTGATGTCGTTGCCCTGATCGACGTTCCAGGCGGCCTTGTAGGTCAGGTTGCGCGCGGCCTCGGTTTCGGTGGCCATCTCCGCGAGCTTGTGCTGGATGGCCTGGAACTCCGAGATGGACTGGCCGAACTGCTCGCGGTCCTCGGCGTACTCGAGGGCGGCCTCGAGGGCGCCCTTGGCGATGCCCAGTCCCTGTGCGGCGACGCCGGTACGGGTGGCGTCGAAGAACTGCATCTGCTGGAGGAACGCGGCGTCGCGGTCGCCGATGAGGTTCTCCTCGGGGACGCGGACGTCGTCGAAGATGAGTTCGGCGGTGTCGGAGGCGCGGATGCCGAGTTTGCCCGTGATCTTGTCCGCGCTGAAACCGTCGCGGTCGGATTCGATGACGATCTGGCTGAAGCCGTCGTAGCGGCTCTCGGCGTCGGGGTCGGTCTTACAGAGCGCGACGAAGAAGTCACCGACGCTGCCGTTGGTGATCCACATCTTGTTGCCGTTGATCACCCACTCGTCGCCGTCCTTCTCGGCACGTGTCGAGACGGAGGAGACGTCCGAACCGGTGTCGGGCTCGGAGATCGCCGCGCCGGAGATCTTCTCGCCTTTCGCGACGGGCTCGAGGAAGCGTTCCTTCTGGTCTTCGGTCCCGAATTCGCGGATGGCCTCGGTCCCGAACGAACAGGCCATGATCGAGAGCGCGATGCCGGGATCGACCGAGAACAGTTCCTCGGCGATGATGACCGACTCGAGCGTCGAGTAGCCGGCACCGCCGTACTCGATGGGGATCGAGGAACCGACCAGCCCCATCTCGGCGGCCTTGTCGACGACTTCGTGGGGGAACTTCTCTTCGGTGTCGTACTCTTCGGCGTGGGGCTCGATCTCGTTCTCCGCGAATCGGCGGACCTCTTCGCGAATCTGCTGTTGTTCTTCGTTGAGTCCGAATTCCATGAATAGTCGTTATTATCCGAACGATAAAGACCTTTGTAACCAGTAGTAAACAGAAGTATAGTTTCTATTCGGTGAGAGGGAAACGTTGAAACGGGTCCGAATTGGATATTTGACCATGGACCTTGAGGATATCAACACCATCGCAGTTCTGGGTGCGGGAAACATGGGTCACGGTATCGCGGAGGTCGCCGCGATGGCGGGCTACGACGTGAACATGCGCGACATCAAAGACGAGTTCGTTCAGAACGGCTACGACCAGATCGAGTGGTCGCTGAACAAGCTCGCCGAAAACGACCAGCTCACGCAGGAGGAGGCCGACGCCGCCCTCGACCGCGTGACCCCGCTGGTCGACATGGAAGAAGCGGTCAGCGACGCTGACTTCGTCATCGAGGCGGTCCCCGAGCAGATGGAGATCAAGGAGGACGTCTACACCGAACTCGAGGACGCCGCGCCGGATCGCGCCATCTTCGCGACAAACACCTCGAGCCTCTCGATTACGGATCTCGCGGAGTTCACCGAGCGTCCCGAACAGTTCTGTGGGATGCACTTCTTCAACCCGCCGGTTCGGATGCCCCTCGTCGAAGTGATTTCGGGTGCCGAAAGCGCCGACGAAACGCTCGACGTCACCGAGGAACTCGCCGAGGACCTCGACAAGGCACCGGTCAGAGTCCACAAGGACTCGCCCGGCTTCATCGTGAACCGGATCCTCGTGCCGCTGATGAACGAGGCGTCCTGGCTCGTCAGCAACGACGAGTCGACCGTCGCCGAGGTCGACTCGACGACCAAGTACGGCATGGGCCTGCCGATGGGCAGCTTCGAACTCGGCGATCAGGTCGGCAACGACGTCAGCTACCACGTCCTCGAGTACATGAACGAGGTGCTGGGCGAGGCCTACGAACCGGCCCCGCTGCTGGTGGAGAAAGTCGAGAACGAGGAGCTCGGAAAGAAGACGGGCAAGGGCTTCTACGACTACGAAAACGGCGAGGGCGTGCAGATCCCGTCCGATCAGCAGTCCGAATTCGTCGAGGAGCGACTCCTCGCGACGATGGCCAACGAGGCCGCCAAGCTGATCGGCGGCGACGTCGCCCCGCCGGAGTCGATCGACGAGGCCGTCCAGCTCGGGGCCGGCTTCCCCGACGGCCCGGTCAAGCTCGTCGACGAATACGGTCTCACGACCCTCCACGAGACGCTCGAGGAGGCCTACGAAGAGACCGGACACGAGCGGTACGCGCCCGCGGAGTACCTCGCGGAGCGAGCCGCGGAAGGCGGGTTCTACGATGCCGACGAGGACTCGGACGAGCTCGAGTTCGAGACGATCCGCGTCGAGTACCCCGGCGACATGGTCGGCCACATCGTCATCGACCGGCCCCACCGGATGAACACGATCAGCGACGACCTGCTCGAGGAGCTGTCGGCGGCGATCGAGCGATTGGAAGCGGACGACGACGTTCGCGCGCTCCTCGTCACCGGCGAGGGCGAGAAAGCGTTCTCCGCGGGTGCGGACGTCCAGAGCATGGCCGGCAACGGTGCCGACCCGCTCGAGGGACAGGAACTCTCGCGGCTGGGTCAGTCGACGTTCGGCGAGCTCGAGGCCTGTGACATGCCTGTCGTCGCGGGAATCGACGGATTCTGTCTCGGCGGCGGGATGGAGCTAGCGACCTGTGCCGACCTGCGCGTCGCGAGCGACCGCTCGGAGTTCGGCCAGCCCGAGATCGATCTCGGACTGATCCCCGGCTGGGGCGGCACGCAGCGTCTCAAACACATCGTCGGCGAGGGCCGCGCGAAGGAGATCATCCTCACCGCAGAGCGCTTCGACGCCGAGACGATGGAAGACTACGGCTTCGTCAACGAACTCGTCGACAACGACGAGCTCGAGGACCGCGCGCTCGAGCTGGCGACCGACCTCGCCGGCGGCCCGCCGATCGCTCAGAAGTTCACCAAACGAGCGATGCTCGCCGGTCGCGACGATACCGATGCCGGGCTCGAGTACGAGGCCTCGGCGTTCGGCCACCTGATGGCAACGGACGACCTGATGGAGGGTATTACGGCCTTCATGGGGGACGGCGAGCCGGAGTTCGAAGGGAAGTGACTCCCGCGACTATCGACGCTGCGAGGTAAGGGCAGGTTCGGTCGACGTATCGCGTCTCGATCCGATCCGATCGTTCCGACTCTACCGTCTTTCTTGCGGACCGCTCTCATGATCGTCGCGGAGCCGTACCGATAGACTGACACTCCTCCTCGCCGAATAGGATAAATCACTGAATAGTAGCGTGTATTTGAGGGAGATATAATTATGAAAACTTACATTTGGTCGCGAGATTTATCACAGAGAGGTACCATTGGTGACGCGTGGCTGTAATCGATGAAGAGAACGGAGGGGTTACCCAATGAGTGACGGGCCCGAGGTGCTCGTCGTCGACGACGAAGCTCGTCTCGCGGATCTGTTCGCCGCGTGGCTGCAGGGCGAGTGGGCCGTCGAGACGGCGTACGACGGGGAGGAAGCGCTCGAGAAGATGGCCGACTCCGTCGAGGTCGTCCTGCTGGACCGGCGGATGCCGGGACTCTCCGGTGACGAGGTCCTCGAGCAGATCCGCGATCGGGGATACGATTCCCGCGTCGTCATGGTGACGGCGGTGGATCCGGACTTCGACATCATCGAAATGGGCTTCGACGACTACCTCGTCAAGCCGGTCTCGAAGGACGAACTCGTCGATATGGTCGACGACGTCGCCGGCCGCTCGGATTACGAGTCCGACATTCAGGAATATTACGCGCTCGTCTCGAAGAAAGCGCTGCTCGAGTCCGAGAAAGCAGACCGCGAACTCGCCGACAACGAGGAGTATCAGGACCTCTGTGACCGCGTCGACACGCTCGCGGATCGAGTCGACGAGACGGTGTCCGGTATGTCTTCCCACGACGATTTCGTCGGTGCGTTCCAGGACCTGCAGTCCGAAAACTAGCCCGTGGTTTCGAACTCGAATCGAGCCCCTCCCCCGTCGCTTTCCGTCGCGATGACCGACCATCCGTGTCCGGCAGCGACCTCTCTGGCGATCCAGAGGCCGATGCCGAGCCCCTCCGTCGACGACGACACGGACGGATCGAAGATCCGTTCCCGGAGTTCGTCGGGCAGCCCCTCGCCGTCGTCTTCGATGTAGAATCCACGCTCGCGTTCGTCTCCCTGACCGCTCTCGAGTAGACCGACGCGAACGGTTTCGGTCGTTTCGCCGTGTTCGATACTGTTGCGGAAACAGTTCTCGAGGAGTCGCAACAGTCGCGACCGATCGGCCTCGAGCGTCATCGTGGCCGGTACCGACAGCGTCACCCCCTCGGTCGAAACGTGATCCCACGCCTCGCGGGCGATCGACTCGAGGTCGACGGGGTCGGTGTCCGTCGCCCACTCGCCCTCGCGCGCGATCGCGAGGACGTCCTCGATGATCGACTCCATCCGGTCGAGTCCGTCGTGGATCTTGTCGGCGTACTCGGAATCGCCCGTGTCCTCGAGCAGTTCGAGGTAGCCCTGGGCGACGCCGAGGGGATTGCGGAGGTCGTGACTGACGATCCGCGCGAAGGCGTCGAGTCGCTCGTTGCGTTCCCGGAGTTTTCGTTCGCTTCGCTTCCGCTCGGTTACGTCGCGGAGCACGCCGACCGAACCGAGGAAGTCACCGCCGGGAACGAGGACGGCGATCTGTGCTTCGCAGGGGATCGTCTCTGCGGCTTTCGTTTCGAGGTCGAGTTCGAGCGTATCGGTGTTGGCCCCGGTATCGAGCAGCGATCGAATGATTTCCTCGCCGGCCGCGACGTCGTCGGGATCGAACAGGATCGACGCGTGTTCGCCCAGTAGTCCCTCGCGGCTGTAGCCGGTCATCTCGACGAGCGCATCGTTGACCGTCATGAAATGGCCCGCGTCGTCGAGGACGTACATGCCGTCACCCGCCGTTTCGACGAGTCGCTCGTAGCGATGGAGGGTCCGCTCTTGCTGTTGGAGTCGACCGCGGACGGCGATCGTCTCGAGGACGTGCGACGCGGCTGCAACGCTCGAACGGATCGCGGCCCGTTCGTGGGTGGAAATCGGCTCGGTCGCGTAGACGACGGTGACGCCGTAAAGCTCGCCGTTCGCGGCGAGCGGTGCGACGGCGACCGACCGCACCCCGTGATCGTATGCGCGGTCGCCGAACGGGACCGCGTCGCGACTGTCGTCGTCGCACTGTCGGTACTCGAGGTTGCGGGTCCGCACCACTCGCTCGAGCAGCGGGTGGTCGCCGGGTCCGATGCTGAACGTTCGTTGCAGCGGCCACTCCATGGCGTCAGGGTCGGAGAGCCACGGGATGATCGCGCGTTCGCCGCGATCGTACTCGCCCACCCAGGCGAAGGTGAACCGGTCGCCCTCGGTCAACTCCTCGCGCAGCACTCGTTCGACGGTGAGCGTCGACGTGGCGTCGACCAGTCGGCACCGAACGCGACTGACGAGCGCCTCGAGGTCGTCGGGAAGATCAGGAATCGACGACGGGGTCCCGCCGGCCGTGTCGGAATCGCCCGCGGTGGCATCGGGGCTGATGTCCGCCCGTCTCTCGGCACCGGCTCTGACGTCGATGCGGTCGGTGATCGTGTTCGCCAGCCGGGTTGCCGACGTCGTGTCGTCCGCCCGGTCGATGATGTCGCCCAGTACGGCACCGTCGTCGGCGGTTTCGTCCCAGTGGACGAACGTCGGCGTGCCGGGAGCCTGGGAGTCGACGGCGTCGACGAGCGCCGGCACGTTCGCGACGGTTCCCGCGTCGATGACGACCGCGTCGATCAGCTCCCGCTCGAGCCGGTCGATCGCCTCGGCGGATCGCTGGGCGATGACGACGTCGACGGGTGCGTCGGTGAGCGACAGCGTGATCGATGCTCGCGTCGAGCGGTTGCTGCTCACGCAGAGCACGCGTGGCCGGCTCATGACGACTGTAGTCTGACTGCGTGCATCTCCATCACGACGGTACCAGTCCTGTCAACATAGATGACGGTGGGGGGAGATTGTTCTTTCGACTACGTCGTCTCGGCGGGCAGTTCGGACTGGACCGGGTGGTGACGTCGACGGCAATTCAGCGCGACGAAGCCGGAGGAAAAACCGTGCTAGCGCCGGGTTCGCGTGGCCACTCAGGGAGCCTGTCCGTAGATGAGGTTGCGCTGGATCTCGTTCGCTCCCTCGTAGATGACCGGGATTCGGGCGTCGCGGTAGACGCGAGCGATTCGGCGCTCGTCCAGGATCGAGCGCCCGCCGTGGAACTGCATGCCCTGCTCCGCGACGTCGACGGCCGTCTCCGTCGCTTTGGTCTTCGCCATCGCGGCCCAGTAGCCGGCGTTGTCCTGGGTTTCGACTTTCTCGCGGGCGCGCCAGACGAGCGTTCGGGCACTTTCGAACTCGACGAGCATGTCCGCGAGGCCGTGCTGGACGGCCTGGAAGTCGCTGATCGTCCGCCCGAACTCCTCGCGGTCGTGCGTGAACTCCCAGGCTTCTTCGATGGCGGCCGCGGCGATCCCCAGTCCGTGGCCGGCGACGGCGACACGGCCGTGATTGAAGAAGTCCGCGAGCAGCATGAAGCCGTCCCCCTCCGAGCCGATCAGGTTCTCCTCGGGGATCCGGCAGTCGTCGAACTCGATGTGTGCCTGCTTCGAGGCGCGCATCGCCATCTTTTCAGGGATGTGTTCGGCGTCGTAGCCGTCGGTATCGGTCGGGACGATGAACATCGAGTGATTCCCGTAGCGGTTGTCATCGTCGTCGCCCGTGCGAGCGTAGAGCGTTATCCAGTCGGCCTCGACGCCGTTGCCGATCCAGTACTTCTCGCCGTTGATGACGTACTCGTCGCCGTCCTTCTCGGCCGTGGTCTGCATCCCCGCGAGGTCGCTCCCCGTGTCCGGTTCCGACACCGCGAGTCCCGACCGCTGCTTACCCTCCGCCACGGGTCGGATATACTCCTCACACTGCTCGTCGGTGCCGTGTTCGTACGTGATCTCGCAGCCGAAACTCGCCAGCTGGAGCGTCAGCGCGATCCCCGCGTCGGCCCGGTAGAACTCTTCCGTCATCGCGAGCAACTGCGCGAGATCGAGCCCCCGGCCGCCCCACTCTTCCGGGATGTCCTGCGCCACGAGGTTAGCGTCCCGACCCGCCTCGAGGATCTCCTCCGGATACTCGCCCGACTGGAAGTACTCCTGAGCGTTCGGTTGGATGTGTTCGCGTGCGAACTCGCGGGCCTCGGCTTTGACGTCGCGTGCGTGCTCCGGGACGATGCTGTCGTCGAGTAGTTCCATACCGTTTACACGGTCGCATGGTGGAAATACCCGGCGTCGAATATTGCAATCCCCGACTGCACACCGCAGTCGCCCTTCTTCCGCGACTGGAGACCGTCAGCCGATGATATTCACGAGGTCGTCCGTCGAGGCGGCCGTCTCCGCGTGTCGCTCGAGCAGCCGGATGTCCCAGACGAGATCGGCCAGCAGGTGCGCGTAGAGGACGACGCCGGTCACGATCGCGAGCGGGACGTTGATGAGTGCGAGCAACGGGACCGTAATGCCGCCGATCACCACGTGGCTCAGCAGTCGCGAGAGGACGCCGACGTCGCCGGGTTCGAAGATCGTCGACTGGTCGGCGACCGCCGCACGCGGGTTCGACAGGCAGAAGCGAACGGCGTCCCAGGAGCCGGTCTTGAATCGGGCGATGAGGAAGTGATCGAGATCGATGAAGACGCCGACGGCGGTACCGTATGCGACGATGATCACGGCCGGAACGGGAACACCGAAGAGGGAGATCGGGGGAAGCAGGACGGCCAGTATCGCGGCGATGACAACCGACACGACTGCGTGGTGTTTCGAGTAAATCGGGACTCACCTGGCGAAGACGCCCACGCGAGGTCACTAAATCGTCCCGCAGATCTTCGGGACGCTAGATCGAGGGGGTTCGTCTCGATCTGTGACTACCCGGCGAACCCCGAAAGGAGCCACTCGTCGCCGTCGCCGTCGTCGTCCGCGATACTCGGCGCGCTCACGAGGACGAACGCGCTCTCTGCGTCCCCGTTCCGAATCTGACGCGTCGACGATGGGGGAATCCACAGTGCGTCACCGGCCTCCATCGTCACCGGTTCGTCGTCGACGACCACCGTCGCATCGCCCTCGATGAGGACGTAGATCTCCTCGTGTTCGTTGTCGGTGTGATCGTGGGGCTTGCTGTTCCAGCCGGGATCACAGCGAGCCACCGTCACCCCTACCTGCTCGGTCTCGAGCGGGTCGCTGAGAAAGTGCATCGCGCTCGAGACCTGCTCGACCTCCTCGTAGTTGACCTTCCGGTATGTCATACGGACCTCTTCGAGAGACGGTAGTAAAACTATACTGTCTACTGTCCTCGATCGGGCAAGACGGGAGCTACCCCTGCGCGAGCGGATCGAAGCTGTCGACCGGGATGACGGAGTAGTCGACTGTCAGCGCGTCCTTGGTCGCTCGAATCTTGCCGACGAACGTCGAGATGTCCTCGAGTTCGCCCTCGAGGACGAACAGTTCCATGCAGTAGTGATCGCCCACGTGGCTGTGGAAGTTCGACGCGACGAGGTCCTCGTGTTCGTGGCGGAGGTGCATCATTCGTTCCTCGACGCTCGTCGTTTCGTAATCGAAGAGGACGGTGACGATCCCCATCAGGTCTCGCTCCTCGAGTCGGGTGTCTTCGAACTCGCCGAGCAGGTTCCGCGAGGCTTCTCTGACGACTTCGCTTCGACCGGTGTACCCGTGCTCCTCGGCGAACTGGTCGAGCCGCTCCAGGAGTTCGTCGGGCATCGAGACGCTGACGACTGCCATGTAATAACCCGGCCGGGTCATCTATTAAGGCTTATCGTATTATGCGGTCGCGGATAATGGATCGGCCCTCCGATCGATCGTCGAAACGACGCCCGAGATGTCGGTCGGGGACGACGGAACTAGACGTGGTCTTTCGGAAGCAAATCATCGAACCGCTGGGCGGCGAGCCACTCACAGAGCTGGACGAGCTGGTCGCTCGCCGCCTCGAAGAGCTGCCGTCCCTTTTCGGCCGACGCATCAGTCTGATCCCCCAGCACGCCGTTTTCGGTGTTGTCCGCCGCGTCGTAGAACGTTCGCGACCCGTGTTTGACCGTCCCGGCCGCCTCGACGCTCGGAATGCCGGTGTCCCTGGCCTCCTCGAGGCGCTCGTCGTGGACCAGGTCGGGCTCGAGATACTGGATCATCGAGGTCTCCTTCGGCCCGCCGTGGGGGCCGTTCTGTTCGAACAGATCGTCGACGAGGTCTGGGATCGACTCGTCCCACATCCACTCGATCGCGTAGGCGACCCCGTCCTGGCGGAGTCGGCCGCCGACCTCCCGGAGGTGCGGAACGTTCCCGCCGTGGGCGTTCACGTAGATCACCCGATCGATGCCGTGAGAGGTGAGATTCCGCGTCAGCGATTCCATGTACTGTCTGAACGCCGGCGGCTCGACCCACATCGTCCCGTGGAACTGGCGGTGGTGACCGCTCACGCCGACGTTGATCGTCGGGGTACACAGGTAGCCGGTCCGGTCGGCGACCTCCCGCGCGAACGCTTCACCGATCAGGTGGTCGGTCGCCTCCGGGAGATGCGGCCCGTGCTGTTCCGTCGACCCCAGCGGGACGAGCGCGAGCGACTCCGATTCGAAGTACGTCTCCAGATCCGGCCAGGCTTCGTCTGCGAGATACATGGTAGTCCCTCGTGCGCGGATCACCAATAGCGTAGTGTCCGAGGCGCGATCGAGTTCCCCCGATTCCGATGCACGGACTCGGCAGCGCGCCCGGAGACGATCGGGGTTCGGATCTCTCCGGCGAAAATTGCCGACGACGGGGCGGACGGGTAATTTCGTATTACCAGAATTCGGTCGCTCACCGAGTGGACGACGAATTGCTGTCGTTTCCTTTCCGACGAATCTCTGTTCTGGTTCGAAACCAGGAACTATATTCGAACGGAGAGTCCCAGAATCAGGTCTATGGCCACTATTTCGTTCGAAAAGGCCATAATCCGGATTTTGCAACTGCGACTTTGACGGCCGTGTTCCGTGCCGGCAGCATCGGCGTCTACTCACCGAACAGCAGTCGATCCGCGACGGAACACCGGACGCTCTCCATGAGTGAAACTAGACAGGTTCGGTCGTCCGGGGACGAGCGTGGATCGTGACCCACGTCCCGCCGTGGCGACCCCGATTTCGAATGAGATCACAAAACGCGTTTATCGCACGACTGCTCGAGGTCCGTTCCGTAATCGAGTGCGACCCTCTTTCTCGCCTCGGTGGGAATCCCTATCGATCCGTCACGGTACGATTGCCGCGCAATTCGCCGTAACGGACACTTCAATCGCGGTACCGACATCGGCCGTGATTGGTTGGTTTCATGACTGATTGATAGGCACTCAATTACAAAGGACGAACGCGACCACTCGCGAGTCGTACATGTTTCCACCGTACCCCGCACAAGCACAGGTGCCGGACTGGTTACAGGACCCGATCGCACAGTTGGTAACGTTCCTCCCGCGGATAATCGGCGCGCTGGTGATCCTCTTCATCGGCTGGATCATCGGCCGACTGGCCGCCGCCGCCGTGCGACGGATCGCCGACGGCGTCGAACTCGATCGGATGGTCCTCGAGACGCCGCTCGGACGGATACTGGGCGGCACTGAACAGGCGGTCTCGAGTGCGTTCGGATCGCTGGCGAAGTGGTTCGTCTACGGCCTCGCGATCCTCGCGGCCGCGAACGCGCTTGCGATCGCGACGCTGTCGGAGTGGATCTCGACGGCGGTCTCGTACTTCCCGGCGTTCATCGCGGGCCTGCTCGTCATCACCTTCGGGTTCGTCATCGCCGATTTCATCGGTGACGCCATCGAGCGGACCCAGGCAGCGACGGAGACGGCCTATACCAGCTTGTTCGCAAACGGGGCTCGACTGTTCCTCTACTTCACGGCGATCGTGATCGGTCTCGACACGATGGGGATCGACGTCGGCATCCTCTACGTGTTCGCACGAGCGCTCGCGTGGGGACTCGGCGCGGCCGTCGCCATCGGCGCGGGCATCGCCTTCGGCTGGGGCGGCAAGGACTACGTCTCCCAGAACATCGACAGCTGGATGGGACGGACGAGCGAAATGGCACCGAGCGAGGGCGGATCGTCAGGGGGCCAGTCCCGAACCGGTGACCGAACCGACAGCAGTCGGAGCGCCGATCGGGAGCGCGGCTCCGAGCCCGGTCCCGGACCGAGCGACGACGACTGATCGGCCTCCGTTCGCCGACCCATCGCAGGCGATATCGACTGCGCGACGATCAGTCGGCTTCGATCCCGGTCGCTGGCCGATCCGGTTCCGGAGCGTCACCCTCCTCGCGCGGAAAGAGCGGTTTGACCGGGACGATCACGTGTGCTCGCACGAGCCGGTCCCCGTTCCGTCGCCACTTTTTCAGGTGCGCTACCGAGTGTGAGCCGTCGTAGCCGTCTTCGATCCGTTCACAGAGCGCGTCGAACTGGTCCTCGTCGAACAGTTCGGCGGAGACGCGATCCGTCTCGACCGCGACGCTTCCCCGTCGGGCGTAGACGTCGAGGCGCCCCTCGAACGCGTGCTCGAGGGCCTCGATCCAGTCGTGTATTTCGCCGACCGTCGGCTGGTCCGGGGCGGTCGGAAAGGTGATCGACGCCTGGTACTGATCAGGACGCTCCCGAGCGTGTCGCTGCCAGAGTCGTCCCACGGACCGCGCAGTCGCGGATCCCGGGACTCGCGACACTACGCTTGTTAGCCGGTCGGTCGCAGCCGCCACGCGCCGTCGAAGAGCCGTCGCGGGGTCGGCTCCATCGCGTTCCCTCATTGGTCTCACGTTCGAGTTGCGGGCACCGGTAATACGTCCTTTGTTGTCGCGACGTCGTCGATCGACTGAAAGTCATTTGATCCGGACGATCGCCGGTCCGCGGGAGTTTTGTACAATAGGTTACTACCGGACCTCAGAATGCCTCGTTCAGGCCCAAACCCTTCGATTCCGGTCCTCGCCGGGTCGGTGGCGATCGTCGCGACCGGCGTCGCGGTTAATACCGGCTTAGACACCTCGGCTCGAACCGTTCCAGCCCTTCTGTTGATCGCGCTCGGCGTCGCCGGCGTCACGAGTACAGCACGAGAGTCCAGTACGGTACAACTCCGCCGCGGGGCGAAACGATGGTGGCTGCTCGCGTTCGCGACGTTTCTCCCCTACGCACTCGCGACGGCGCCCGACAGCGAGTCGGCAGCGGCCGTCGGTGACGCGTTCGCCGGCCCGATCGTCGGCCTGGCCCTCGAGTCCATCGCGGGCGCGATGGTCTGCTGTGCGGTGGCGATGACGGTCCTATACGCCTTCGCCTGGTACGGGATCCATCCCGGACGACCGACGCCCGAGGAACGGGTCCTCACGGACGGCGGCGACGAGTAGTACGATTCGCCGGGCCGATCTGTCGATCGTTCCACCGAGAGTATAACTGTCGAATTCGGTGGTAAGAAGTATTGAAACACTCGAATAGTGGCGTATTCGGCGTTGAGCTTATCCGTTCGAGCGGCCTCTGTGGGCCAATGACCGAACGGGTGGAACAGACGGATCCAGTTCCCTGGAGCGACGACGGCGATCGGGCGGCGTTCGAGTGGTACCGGACGCTCGTCGACACCGTTCCGGACGGCGTGTTTCAGCTGGACGACGGGGATCGAATCGTCGCGATCGACGACACCCTCCTCGAGATGACGGGCTGGACCCGCGAGGCGATCCGCGGCGAGCACGTCTCGCTGCTGCTGGGCGAGTCCGGAATCGAGGCCCTCGAGCAGGACTCGTCGGCAGGGTCCGGCGAAGCGGCGGCCGATGGCGACGATCCTCTCGAACCCACCTCGACCGTCGTCGAGAGTCGAATTCGAACTGCGACCGAGACTCGGATTCGCTGTGAACTCCGACTCGGAACGGTTCCGGCCGGCGAGGATCGCCGGGGAACGGTCGGCCTCGTCCGAGAACTCGAGCCTCGAGCGGCGGGCTCCGATTCAGAAGCCGGAGCGAACGGAGCCCCGTCGTTCGACGCGATTACGACAGTATTCGAAGGGGCCGACGTCGGCGTATTCGTACTCGACCCGGAGTTCGACGTCGCGTGGATCAACGAAGCGACCGAACGATACTTCGGTCTCGACTCGACGCCGGTGGTCGGCCGAAACAAACGGCAGTTGGTCGACGAGACGATCCGCACGCGAATCGACGACTCGGATCGGTTCGTCGAGATTCTCGAGTCGACCTACGACGACAACAGCGATACGGAGCGGTTCGAATGTCACGTCACGGGAGGCGATACCCGCGAGGAGCGCTGGCTCGAGCACCGGAGCAAGCCGATCGAATCCGGACCGTACGCGGGCGGTCGAGTCGAGCTCTACTACGATATCACCGACCGACACCAGCGTGCCTCTCAGCTCCGCCGGTTGAACGAAACCGTTCGCGACTGGTTCGAGGCCGACACGCGCGAAGGGGTCGCAGATCGAGCCTGTCGTCACCTCGTCGACGTTCTCGACCTCGACATCAACGGCATCTTCCTCCACGACCCGGAAACGGCGGTACTCGAGCCGGTCGCCTGGTCCGACGCGGCCAGCGAGCTGATCGACGAGCACCCGACGTTCGCGGAAGGCGAAGGAATCGCCTGGCGCGTCTTCGAGTCGGGCGAGCCGGCTATCTACGACGACGTGAGAGCCGATTCGGAGGTTTACAACCCGGAGACGCCGATTCGGAGCGAAATCTGTCTCCCGATCGGCGATCACGGCGTCGTCATCATCGGTTCCGAAGAGCGAACCGCGTTCGACGACGCTGATCTCTCGCTCGCGAAGATCGTCGCCTCGAGTCTGGAAATGACCTTCGATCGGATCAGTCACGAACGGACGCTGGAGCGCGAGCGCTCGCAGACCGAAGCACTCCTCCGGACCGCTCCGGTCGCGATATCGGTCGAAGACGCCGACGGCGAGACGGTGCTGGCGAACCGACACGCACAGATGGCGCTCGGGATCGAGGACGGCGAGGCGCTCGGCGAGACCGAACTCCTCGCTCGGCGGACCGTCGTCGACGCCGATGGGAAGCGGATCGATTCCGAGCAGGGGCCCTCGGCACGCGTCAGGGAGACCGGCGATCCGGTCCGCGACGAGGAGCTGGTTATCGAAGGGGCGTCGGGAGAGAAGCTGTGGTTCTCGATCACCGCTGTTCCCGATTTCGACTCCGACGGTTCGCTCGAGCGAGTCATTTCCGCCGGCGAAGACATCACCGCGCTCAAGGAACAGGAGCGACGCCTCGAGCGCCGCAAGCGAGAACTCGAGACCGAACTGGGCGAGATCCTCGGGCGCGTCTCGGACGCGTTCTACGCGCTCGACGACGAGTGGCGGTTCACGCACGTCAACGATCGCGCGGCGACGCTGCTCGGCTATTCGGAGTCGGAACTCGTCGGCCGGAATATCTGGGAGACGTTCCCGAACGGCACGAGATCCGATCTCGCCGACCGCTATCGGGAGGCGATGGAGACCCAACGCCCCGTGTCGTGGGAGCGCTACTCCGAGACGCTCGAGATCTGGATGGAAATTCAGGCGTACCCCTCGGAAACGGGGCTGTCGGTCTACTTCCGGGACATTACCGATCGGAAGGTACGCGAGCGACGACTGGAACAGTACGAACGGATCTTCGAAACCGTCGAAGATGGTATCTACGTCCTCGACGACGGCGGTCGGTTCACGATGGTCAACGAGGCCTACGAGTCCCTCACCGGGTACGATCGCGCGGAGTTGATCGGTCGCCACGCCTCACTCGTCGTCGACGAGCGAGTGATCGAACTCGCCCGAGAGGTCGCCGCCGATGCGAGCAGTGTGCCGACGATAGAGACGGAACTCGAGACGAAATCCGACGATCGGGTTCCGATAGAGGCGACGGTGACGTCGATCGCGTCCACCGGTACTGACGGCGAACGGATCGGCGTCGTTCGGAACGTCACCGAACGGAAGGAACGACAGCGTCGACTCGAGGCGAGCGAACAGCGGTACCGAACCCTCGCCGAAAACTTCCCGAACGGGATCGTCGCCCTGTTCGACGACGAACTGCGGTACACGGCCGCTGGCGGGCAGCTCCTCGGTGAGATCGGCATCGATCGGGAAACCGCAATCGGCCAGTCGATCTACGAACGCTACCCCGACGAACTGGTCGCGGAGATCGAACCGCACTTTCGGGCCGCACTCGAGGGCGACGAGCGATCCTTCGAGTTGGCCTACCGCGACCGCCAACTCCGGGCCACGACCCTCCCCGTCCGGACCGGCGGCGAGGTCACCGGTGGAATGCTCGTCGTTCAGGACATCACCGAGCGGACCGAGTACCAGCGCAAGCTCGAGGAGTCGAACGAGCGACTCGAACAGTTCGCCTACGCCGCCTCGCACGACCTCCAGGAGCCCCTGCGGATGGTCACGAGCTATCTCCAGTTGATCGAGGGGCGGTACGCGGACGAACTCGACGAGGACGGCCGGGAGTTCATCGACTACGCCGTCGACGGTGCCGAGCGGATGCGCGAGATGATCGACGGCCTGCTGGCGTACTCCCGGGTCGAAACACAGGGCGATCCTCTCGAGCCGGTCGATCTCGATGCGGTCTTCGCGGATGTCCGCGAGGACCTCCAGGTCCGTATTGACGAAGCGGACGCCGAAATCACGGCGGAGTCACTCCCTCGCGTCGCTGGCGACGCGAGCCAGCTTCGACAGGTGTTCCAAAACCTGCTCTCGAACGCGATCGAGTACAGCGGGGACGAACCGCCGCGGATCCACGTCAGCGCCGACCGCGACGGCAGCGACTGGGTAATCTCGGTCCGCGACGAGGGGATCGGCATCGACCCGTCGGATCAGGACCGGATCTTCCGCGTCTTCCAGCGCCTCCACAGTCACGAAACACACGACGGAACGGGGATCGGACTCGCGCTCTGTCACCGGATCGTCGAGCGCCACGGCGGCGAGATTCGGGTCGACTCCGAACCCGGGGACGGGGCGACGTTCTCGATCACCCTGTCAGCTGTCGACGAGGCCGCGAACTGAGTACCCCAGGGTACCGAGACCGGCGACGCCACGACCGCGACTCGAGCGAGCAGCTCGAGGAGGCCAGCCAACAGCTATATATCCGGCCACCTACTCAACCCGCTAAAGCCGTGTCCGACGTGATTCCGACGAGAGACGGTTCGGACCGATTCCCGCTCGCCGCGGCACTCACCTGTTTCGCCGTCGCCGGCGTTGCGACCGTCGTCGACGGGGTCGGGCTCACGCTCGGTGCGACCGGGGTCGCCATCGGCGGCGTTTACTGTCTCGCACGCGATGCCGGTTCCGTGACCCGACGGGCGCTGGCCCAGACGGCGCTGGGACTGTGGGTCGCGTTCCTGGGAGTCGCCGGAATCCACGCTATCGGTTTCGAGACGGTCGGCGCGGTCGTGCCGGGGCCCACAGCGGTGACGTTCGTCGCCGTATCGGCGGCCACGTGGGCGACGTTGCTCGGCGCCGCCGGATCGACGATCTTCCTCGGCTTTCGGGAGTACGGCTCCTCGGTCCCCGTCGACGACCCCGACGACGCGGTGTTCGACGGCGAGACGTCCGACTATTCGACTCGATAACTCACCGCGATCCCTTCGCCGAGCGGAACGACGATCGTCTCGAAGGCCGGATCGGCGCCGACCGTCTCGAGGTAGTCGATCACTCCCCGCGTGTGTTCGTCGACGGCCGTCGGCGAACCGCCCTCGGCCCACTCGAGGAGCGCGTCGAAGTCGACGACGCTCGCCGTGATCGCGTTGTCGGCGACGACGACGCCGCCCGCGGGAATTTTCGATCGAACGGCTTCGAACGCGTCCGCGTAGCGATCCTTCTGGTGGTCGATCAGGACGACGTCGAACGGACCCTCGTAGCGGTCGACGGTCTCCATCGCGTCGCCGAGTTCGTACGTCGCGAGTCCGTCGTACCCGCCCGCGGCCATGTACTCCCGGGCGAGCTCGAGTTCGGCCTCGTCGACCTCGGTGAGGACGAGCTCGCCGTCGTCGGGGAGCGCGTCGGCGAACCAGTAGGCCGAGTAGCCGTAGCCCGAGCCGAACTCGAAGATGCGCTCGGCCTCGTTCAGCCGGGCGACGAACCGGAGGAACGCGCCGACCTCGGGGCCGACGTGGGGGAAGCCCTCGGCCGCGGCGTACTCGTCCATCTCGATCAGGGTCTCGTCGGGATCCGGGCCGACCGCGCGTACGAAGCGGGCGATCTCGTCGGAGAGGACGTCAGTCATACGCCATCTTACGGGTGCCAGCCCATAGAGTTCGGGGAGTCCAGTCGGGGCGTTCGCCTCGAAGGGTCCGTTACCGATTCCGACTGACCGGGAACGAGATCCGGTCCGGGTTTTGCTTGAACCGCTCGAGGACCCGCTCGTAGAGGTCGTTTTTCGTCTGCTGGCCGCGTCGCGGATGGACGAGGTATCGGAGTCGGAGCTCGACCCACGACTCCTGCTGGACGACGTTGACCGACGGGCCGTCCCGAACCTCGAGTTCGACCGGCGTCTCGGCCAGGAGTTCGCGGTAGCGGGCGATGTTCTGGGCCATCCGTTCGCCGAGGTACTCGTCTGCAACGTCGGTCAGTTCCCGGCGGGCGAACTCGAGGTCGGTCTCGTAGGAGAGCTGAATCGAAATCTCGTTCCAGACGTACGGAAACTGCTCCCACGAAAAGTTGTAGACTTCCGACGAGAGAACGGTGCTGTTCGGCAGGGTTACGACCCGGCCCGAGGGTTGATTCGAGGAGACGAGTTCGCCATTGATCTCCCACAGGGTGGTCACGAGGAAGTCGACCTCGATCACGTCGCCCTTGGCGTCCCCGATCCGGACGCGATCACCGACCTGATAGGGACGTTTGACCATGATGTAGACCCAGCCCATCAGCGAGAACAGCGGTTGCTGCAGCGCGAAGGTGATCGCGAACCCGACGACGCCAAGCGAGAAGAGCACGCCGACCCACTGCTCCGTCAGGACGCCGAGCAAGCCGATGACGGTGACCGCACCGAGGCCAAAGCGGAGCACGTTTCGCGCGTCGTGAGCGCGGCGCTTGCTCGCGATCCGCTGGATCAGCAGATGTCGAACCAGCTGATAGACCCCGTACGTTCCGGCGACGACGGCGACTGCCAGCAGGGTCTTCCGAGCGATGACACCGCCGGCGACGCCTCCGGTCGACAGCCACGTCAGATCCACCGTCGGCGCTGCGTTCGCAGCGACCGTGGCGACGACCGAAACGATCAGCGAGGAAATCCCGAGGAGCCTGTTCACTCGAGCGGGTTTCGATGCGCGAGTGAAAACGATTGTGTTGCACACGTCTCCGTGGCGTCGCAGCGACCGTTCCCGATCGGTGACAGTATCCTTTTTGCCCTCGGAATCGTTATTCCACTCGACATGTCCCCCGATCACCCCCTCTCCGAGGCCGTCGACAACCTGGTGTACGAACCGGTACAGGTCACCGACCACGGAGTCGACCTGACGGTCAGCGCCGTCTACGAGGTCGCCGCCGCCGGCCGCCTCGACTTCGGCGGCGACGAACTCGAGGACGCCGACCTCGAGCCCGTCCCGACGGAGATGGAACACCCCCACGACGAGTTCGGCTGGTGGCACCTCGAGGGCGACCAGTACGTGCTCCAGCACAACGAGTTCCTCACCGACCTCGCGGAGCCGGCACAGCTCCAGCCGCGCAACGAACTGCTCGCTCGCGGCGGCTCGCATCCCTCGATGCAAGTCCGGAATCACCTGCCCCTGATTCCGCTGACGGTCGCCGACGGCGGGCTCAAAATCAAGGAGAACGCGCGGGTATCGACGCTCGTACCGATCGGGAACGGGTCAGCATCGAGCGAGTAACTTCGCCTCGAGTGGATTCCACTACGATTCGTAGGCGATGTGTTCGATGGCGACCACCAGCCGATAAAACAGGAATAGGAGAACGACTATGCCAACGACGACGAGCGGGAGGATGAAAAAGACGAAGACGGAACTGGGGCTAACGAAACCATATCCGATTGTCACAAGCCAGCAAAGAACGAGTACGATTCCGACAGGCGACCGAATCAGGTCGTGGAGTGAGAAGGCCGACATAGGAAAGCCTTCTAACAGAAAACTCAAAATAATTTCGGATAGAGTACGTTACAAAACGAATTGGATCCACATCGGAACCGGCGGTGGCCGGCCTATCGGCCTTCGTACTCGGGATCGCGGTCCTCGAAGAAGGCGTTGACCCCCTCCTCGTGATCCTCGGTCTCGAAGACGATTCCCTGTGCCGTCGCCTCGTCGGTCAGGGCCTGTCCGAGCGACTTCTCGAGGCCCTCGCCGAGGAGGCGGTTGGCGTGGCGCAGCGCGATCGGCGGGCCGGAGACGATCTTCGCGACGAACTCGTCGAGCTGCTCGTCGAACTCGTCGGCCCCGTAGACGTGGTTGACCAGTCCGAGGCCGAGGGCTCGATCCGCGCCGATGATGTCGCCCGTGAGGACGAGTTCCTTCGCGACGTTCTCGCCGACGACGCGGGGGAGCAGATAGGAGGTGCCCGCGTCGACGCTCAGCCCGACCTGCCGGAAGACGAAGCCGAAGACGGCGTCTTCGGTGGCGAGTTGCATGTCACAGGCCAGCGCCAGGTTCGCGCCGGCACCGACGGCGGGGCCGTCGATGGCCGCGACCGTCGGCACCGGGAACTCGACGAGCCGCCGCATCAGTTCGTTGGTCGACCGCTCGAGCGTGCGGACCCGTTCGTCGGCGGGAACCTCGTTTTCGATGCCCTCGACCATCGATTCGATGTCGCCGCCGGCGGAGAACGACCCGCCCGATCCCTCGACGACCACGCAGCGGGCGTCGCTGTCTTCGATCTCGTCGAGGGCTTCGGTGAGCCCCGCACTGATCCCCTCCGAGAGGGGATTGCGTCGGTCCGGCTGGTTGAGCGTAATCGTCGCGACCCCCTCGTCTTCGATGTCGAGGAGGACGTCGTCGCCGAGCGCCATTATTCGCCCCCCTCCTGCTCGCGAAGCTTAAATTTCTGCACTTTCCCGGTCGTCGTTCGCGGGAGTTCCTCGACGAACTCGACTTCGCGGGGGTGTTTGTACTCCGCGAGGTTGGTCAGGCAGTACTCCTTGATCTCCTCCTCCGTGACGTCGCCGTCCGGGGTGCGAACGATGAACGCCTTGACGGTCTCGCCGCGGCGGTCGTCGGGGATGCCAGCTACGGCGGCGTCGGCGACGTCCTCGTGCTCGAAGAGCAACTCTTCTACTTCCCGCGGGTAGACGTTGTAGCCGCCGGTGACGATCATGTGCTTCTCGCGGTCGACAACGTAGAAGAAGCCGTCCTCGTCTCGGTAGCCGATGTCGCCGGTGTGGAACCAGCGCCGGCCGCCCTCCTCGGTGAAGGCTTCCTCGTTGGCCTCGGGCAGCCGGTAGTACCCCTTCATCACGTTCGGCCCGGCGACGACGATCTCGCCGGTGATCTCGCGGAGATCGGCGTTCTCCTCGTCGATCGGTCCTTCTTCGACCGGTGGGAGTTCCTCGAAGTCCTCATCGACGACTTTCGAGTCGACGTCGGGAACCGTCTTGCCCACGCTGCCGACGCGGCGGCCCTCGAGCGGGCTGTTGAAGTGGGTGATCGGGCTGGTCTCGGTCAGGCCGTATCCCTCGTAGACCTTCGGCTCGTAGAGCTCCTCGAACCGGCGCAAGACCTCGACCGGGATCCCGGAGCCGCCGACGCCACAGAGGCGCACCGACGAGAGGTCGAACTCCTCGGCGTTGGGCTGGTTGATGACGTCGTTGTACATCGCCGGCACGCCGTGCATGATCGTCAGTTCCTCCTCTTCGATGAGCGAGACGGCGTCCTGTGCGTCCCACTCCGCCATCGGGTAGAACGCGGCGCCGTTGAAGAGCGCCGTGTTCATCACGACGGTCATCCCGTAGATGTGGAACAGCGGCAACACGCCGAGCTGTTTGTCGTCCGGCCGAATCCCGTCCGGAATGAGCTTCGACGCCGAGTTCGCGTTCGACGCGAGGTTGCTGTGGGTGAGCTGGACGCCCTTGGGCTGCCCGGTCGTCCCGGACGTGTACGGCTGGACCGCGACGTCGTCGTCATCGCGATCCGCGATGTCGGGATCGCCCGGCTCGAGGAACTCCTCGAGCGGCGTCGCACCCTCGGCGTCGCCGCCGATACTGACGACGTGCTCGACGTCCGTCTCGTCTTTGACCTCGGTGACGAAGGGGACGAGGTCTGCCAGGGCGACGACGACTTTCGCCTCGCTGTCGCTGAGCAGATGGCCGATCTCCCGAGCCTTGTACTGGGGATTCATCGGGACGACGACGCCGCCGGCGCGAAGGGTCCCGTGGAAGGCGATCAGAAACGGCGGGACGTTGGGCAAATAGAGTGCGACGCGGTCGTCCTCGCCGAGTCCTCGTTCCTCGAGCGCGTTCGCGAAGGCACCCGTTTGGCCCCAGAACTCCTCGTAGTTCGTCTCCGACCCCCGAAAACTGATCGCGGTGTTGTCGCCGTGGTCCGCGACGGCGTCCGCGACGTTAGTGACAAGATTTGTCATAGTCCGTGCCATACGTTTGCGTGTATCGTAAAAAAGATTTACATCGTTCGACGACGGCGGCGACTTTCCTTACCAACGATAAGGGCGTTGCTACGTATCGGATAGTGACAGAAACCGGGAATCGAACTCGGCGTATGGTTCGCCACCCGTCGGGCTGGCGTTAGTTCTCGGGAAAGACGCCGTCCGGTTCGAGCTCCTTGAGCGGACCGACCCGTTCGCCTGTGGTCGCGTACCGATAGAGTGCGGTGCGAACGACCATGCCGAGAACCTGTGCGACGACGATCGTCGCGACGAGGAGGACGCCGCCCGCGATTCCCACCACGTACGCCGCGATGCCCGTGGGTGAAACGAACGCGACGCCGAGGAGGCCGAGTCCGATCAGACTCACCGGAAGCAGGGCGAGCCCGATTCCGATGGTGGCGGAGATGCTCTCGCCCCACGTTCGGGAGAAGGCCCCGCCGCTCTTACGCAGGTCCGAGCGGAGCGCGTCGGTGCGGTCCGTGACGATCACCGGAACGACGAAGAACGTCAGGAGCCCCCAGGTGAGATCGAGGACCGACCGGGTGAGCGTCCCGACTCCGGGGACGTTGTCCTCGGCGATATAGAGGGCAGTGCCGATAGTCGCGGCCAGCAGACTCCACTTCGCAATCCGACCGCGGACGTCCCACGCGGCGGCCAGCCCGTCGCGGGCGGTCGTCTCCTCCCCGGCGAAGTGTCGAGCCGCGCAGTGGACTACTGCGGCGTTGAAGAAGACCCCGATCCCGGAGGCGACGGCGATTGCCGCGAACATCGTCCCGTACTTCACGAGGCTGTTTGCAAACACGGCGGTCGCGAGCCCGTAGTGGAGCACCACCACGGCGATGGCCCCGTACGCGCTCCCGACGACGGCGAGGCTCAACAGCGGGAGGATCGCGAGGCGGGGATGGGCTCGAAACACGTCGAGGCTGGCATCAACGGCGTCGAATCCATGTCTGAATCGTCCTGTCATATTTCCTCTTGTTCGCCTGGAATATATATTCCTGTCGTTCGGTTGACTATCTGAGGGGGACCGTACCCGTACGGACGGACTCGAGGGTATTTACGACCGCACTCCTAATTTCCCGTATCATGTATCAGGACGTCCTCATCCCGACCGATGGGAGCGACGGGACTCGCCGATCGCTCAATCACGGACTGACGATCGCGGGTCGATTCGACGCCACGGTTCACGCGCTGTCCGTCGTTCCGGAGGGGCCGCTGGGTACGCTGCAGACCGACGAGGCGATCCCGGCCGCGGAACGGGCGGTCGAGCGGGTCGAGGCCGAAGCGACCCGGGAGGGAGTCGACGTCGTCACCGCGGTCGAACAGGGTGTTCCCCACGAAGAAATCCTCGCATACGCCGACGATCACGGGATCGACATGATTGTCATGGGTACGCAGGGCCGGACCGGGCTCGACCGCGTGCTGGTCGGCAGCGTTACCGAACGGATCGTCCGAATGGCCGACGTACCGGTCGTGACCGTCCGTCTGACCGAGGATATCCGGATCGAAGACTCCGACGAGGCGGCAGATATCGCCCGAAAGACGGCCGAACGCGAGGGGTACGACGACGTGACCGTTCTGGAGGATCCACATCGGACCAGCGCCTCCTGGATCGTGCCCCTCGAGACCGATAGGGGACCACTTCACGTCCACGTCGATGCCGTCACGAGCGAGGGACGCGTCGCGACGGGACCCGAAACCGAGTAACGGCTGTCCACGACGCCGAGCGACCACACGCCCGAAGCGAACCCGACGCAATCACGATTTCAGAACGCGGTGGGGGCGTTCGTCGACCCAACCGCGGAGTAGGGAGACACAACGTCCGTTGGGAAGGGCCGACACGGAGCAAACGATCCGTTGTCCCCTCGTAACGAAGCGACTGCTTTTTGGTCGGGATCCCGGTTGGCGGTCACGAATGAGGGACACAGCGTGAACCGGCGATCGCTCTTACGAGGTACAGCGGCGAGTACCATCGGTCCGGTTTCGTCTCGCACAGTCCGATCCCAGTCCGACGGGAGACGGGCGATCGCTGACGGCTCGGGCGTGATCGTCCGACTCGCGGACGTAACCGACCCGATCGACGGCGGTGGCTCGCTCGAGTGGACCGCCGAACTCGAGAACGCGACGGATCGGCCGGTGCGTCCGACCGTCGAGTACACGGTCGACGGCGAGCCGGTCGGTACCGTCACGCTCACGCTCGACCCGGGAGAGACGGAGCAGCCGTTTTCCGGGAGCTACCGGGTCGAACCGGCAGCCCGGGACCGCGAGGTCTCGCTTCGAGTTACGGCCGCCGGCGATTCAGCCGAGCGAACGGTCACGGTATCGGGAGTCGACGAACTCGAGACCGAGCGGAGCCGTCCGGCCGACGAACTCGCCGTCCGGCCGGGAACGACGGTTCTCTTCGAAGCGGGAGCCGCCGATCCGAACGCGTCGCAGTTTACCAGTTGGTGGGCGAACGGAGAACACGTCAGCGACTCGATGGTCGGGCCCGCGTGGCAGTCGATCTACTACGCGGAGCGAAACGCCCACTACTGGCAGTACACGGCCGAGTCCGTGGGAACTGACGAGATAATCGCCGGAATCGATACCGACGACGGGAACTACCGGGTCGACTGGACGGTCAACGTTACGCCCGGTGGACGATCGTCCCCGACGATCGACGGCGCACGTCCGAAACCCGGGAGACTCCCCGTCGATCGAGCGGAACCGACCGCCCTCGAGATCGACGTCGACGATCCGGACGGCGGCCTCGAGCGCGTCGTCTGGTGGCTCGGCCAGGCGGACCAGATCATCGGAACGTCCGAGATCAGCGGCGCCACGGATACGGCGTCGCTGACGGTCGAGGAAGGTCTCTGTCAGACGTGCCCGATCATCGCCTGGGTGATCTGTGCGGACGGGCGGTTTACCTCGGAGTCCCTCTGGGAGGTCGACGTCACCGCTCTCGAGACTGACACCGGTTGAGTCTGTCGATTCCCGAGACGAACGATTCCGTCGAGGTCAGCACCGTACTCGCGGTGACAGCTATCCTCGAGGACACAGGCGGGTCTGGACTCGCCGGGGGCGTCGAATCGGTCGACGGAACCGACCCAGGACGAGAGATACCTTTTCGGGACAGCTCTCGTTCCAGATCGGATCAGTTCCGTACGGACAGTTCCGCTACAGGTATCTTTTTGTGAGTGTGTTCGCATGGTACTGTATGGCAAGTAGTGAGGACCAACTGTCTTCGATGGGGAGAACTACCGCAAGCCGAGGGTGGGTAGACCGGCTTCTCGACCAAATCGGCTCGCCCGAGGCCGCGACTCTGGTGTCGATAGCGGCTCTGTTTTTCGCGTTTCTCGTCATCGGCAATCAACTCGGATTCTGGTAACGGCTTGGTGACCTCCGAATCGTCGTCCCAAGCATACTGACCGCGCACTACTGGTCGCTTTCGCTCGCGATACTATCCGGGTAGTCTCTTCGGCAGACTCTCCTGTGTCACGTGACCCGGAGCTGTGACGAACGCAACGCGACCGCTTCGGTTTCAATCGGTGGTCACCGACGGCTCGTCGCGAAATAGGACTCTCGAACTCGTTGTTACAAAACGGAAGATGGAGTGGGGAGAGGGGGGCCTCTGGATGGGGATGCAGAGGCGATTAATTATTGTTAGAAATCACTATTAATAGTTTCGATACACAGTCAGTCGACGTTCGCGTTCCGTCCCGGACCTCGGGCGAGGGAGGAATCAATCGGTATCAGGCGACCTATCGTATTCGAGTCGGTCGCAGATTCCTGACCGGCACGCGTTCGGACGGCTCCGCGGGAGTTCTTCGACCCGGTTTCCGCGCGGTGCGTTATCGCCGGGCCTCGGCGTCCCGCGTCGCCCCCAGGGGGCTTTCGATGAGACAGGCCGGCGACCGGGCCCTATCAGCGACGGGCTTCGACACGGACGTCGCCCGTGACGGCCGTGTCCTCGGCCGCGGGAGGCTTTGTCGCGTGCGTCCACCGGCCCTTTCGGTTCCGATCGCTACGGACTGCCTTTTGTTCCGCCGGGGGCAGGGAGTGATCCCCATAGTTGGATATCTCACACGATTATGTAATCCTTTCGAACAGTCGCTGGTTCATCGGGCTCCGGCTGGCTACACGGATGGAGTCATTGGCTCGGTCTCGAGAGAAAATCAGGGTGGGATTCGAACCACGGTCGTTCCGCTTCGGTCCACTCCCTGGTTCAAATCCACGTCCGGCTTTGGAAGTAAGTCACACGAGCGCCGTGCGATCGCGTCAATCTGTGAATAAATCTCATCAACCACCCCGAAGCGGATATCCTCTCAGTTGATAGTTGAGGATAATCCGAGGGACAGGCGCCTTCTTGAGGAGACGTTTTACGATGACCAATCCCACAACGCCATCCACACCGTTACCGATGGACAAGCAGCATTGAATTTCATCTACCGAAGGCGACTGCGGGGATTTGAGAATAGGATATCTGCAACTAAGAAAATATATTTAATAACTTCATACTATATAGAAACATTTAAAAAATATGTACCAGTTAATGAAATTGCAGTAAGATGAAGGATAATGATACGAAAGACGGTGTGGATATAAATAGCCAACCGTTCAACCGGAGACGCATCCTCCAGGGAATGCTCGCCGCGACAGCGACGAGTGGGCTCTCAATGTCAACCTCCGCGAAATCGAACAGGACCGACGACCACAGTAGCGCGGTACTCGCGTCGGCCACCCCTCCGCAGGGCGGTCGTAAGGCAGTCATCCGCGCCGCAGAGGGCGGTGCCGAGCTCGCAGTGATCCAGAACAAGAACAAGGAGACTGTCCTGGACGTCGGTGATCAGACACCGCTACACCCTGCGTGGAACCGGCAGGGGAATCGGCTCGTAGTGTCGCTCGACGGGGACATCTGGATGTATAAGCCGAAAGGTGAGTTCGTCCAGCTGACTGACTCAGGCCGGGATGTGTTCCCACAGTTCGAGAAGAACGACATTGTCTTCTTCCGCGGCGACGACACCAAGCGGATTTCCCACGAGGAAATGCGAGGAAATTCCCCACAGACCCTCAACAGCCGAACTGCCGAGGACACGGAATTCAAACTCCAATACGCGACCGAGCATCCGTCGACTGGTGACGAGCTGGCCGATGAAATCAGCGCGTGGGTTGCTTCAGAGGGGGACAGGTAAATGCCGATCATCAACCAGGACATGGGCGGCGGCTATAAGCTCGTCGTGCTCCTCCACAGCCACGAACTTGACACCAACCGGGCCTTCTGTGTTCCGTCACACATTCGAAAGCGCTCCGACATCTCCCATTATAATATCAAGATCTACAAAGATGGAGACGAGGTGTTTAACCTACACGGCGGCGCCTATCGCGAGCACGACGACCTCTGTCTGTTCATGTTCGAGACGGAACTGCCGTTCAAGTTCTGTGAAGAAGAGTGCTTCGACACGGATCCCGATGTCGGAGAGATCTCTGCGTTCGTCTCAGACTCGATTGACGATCTCGCGGACGCTGCTCAGGACTACGAGGCGACCCATAGCGGGGCTGCAGCTGTAGCCGCTGGAGCAGCCGCAGCCGCAATCCTGTACATTGGACCGGCGAATATCGCGGCTGTGATTGCCGCTGCCTGGGTCGTCCCCGTCATGCCGCCGCCGCCGTAACAGAACACTCAACCAACCTCAGCCCTTTTTTAATACAACATGCGAAAATTTACGATCCTACACTACGGCACCGAACCCCATCGCGACGTTAGAATCGTAGCACAGAATGTACTGAGGACGACACAGCGGGAGGTAGAAACGGTAGAGGTTATGGGGATCTACTCGCTGCTATCTGAGTACGTCGACTCTGAGGCGGTAGACGTCCTTGTTGAGGCGGGTGCGACGGACGACGACGACACGCTCCGAGGTGAACTCACTGCGACGCCGGCGGTGCGGGATGCTGTCGTGGCACTGTTGTCTGACTCGTTGCTGGTCGCGGAGTTCCGAGACGAAAAAGGTGACCCTGTGTTTGCACGAGCGGACAGCGACGCCGACTCGGTGTACCTCGACATCCCGGAGTATCGACGCCTCGCTGACGCTGTATCACCCGACCAGCTCGCCCGACTATTCCCAGTCAGCAGTGAGTGCGACGCGATTCGTGCGAAGAACGGAACGAATCCGGCAGCTGAGACGAGCCTGACGGAATACGCTGTCTGGGGGGAAGAATCAGATCAGGCTCCGGTGGTGTCCTCGCTGTGGAGAGATGTCTCGCAGCTAGATCGATCGCCGTCCTCGGTCTCAATCTGTGGACTCACTGCGGTACTCCAACGGACGGCTCCCGATGCACTGGAGGCGATAGAATTAGCAGGAGCGACGCGAGACGAAATCGTCGTCTCCGGAGAGATCACTGCCACAGAGGACATACTTCAGGCGTTGCAAGCCGCGTGGGGAGACGGCGTACACTACGTCCGTTGTCGTGACGAGCGAGGTGATCCTCTGGTAATTCGAGACGGGCCTCGCTCTGATTACCTGTATCTCACAGCAGCGGAACGGGAGCAACTCGGTGAGTGGGCCACGGATACGGTCCGACCGTCGAACCGCTGGCGCGAGTGAGAACATCATCGACATGACCAACGCGATGCTGGCCGAGGACGCACTCCCCGGCTGGCTCGAGGGCGTCGACGAGTATGTGATCGACGAAAACTACACGGCGTCGTGGTCGACGTTCTACGCGGCGACTCGAGAGTACGAGAGTATTGAATTCCCTGAAGACCCCGCCTTATTCGCCGATGAGTTCGCCTCGCTCGAGAGCCTCGCAACGACGATCTCCGAACGCTGGTCCGCCCAGGTCGGTTGCCATCGGACTTCGTCGACGACGCCCTGGACGGCGCGACCGGCGAAGCGGACCTCAACCGAAACGCCTTCGTCGATCGGATGGACCGCCATGGATCATCCTCGAGCGCGTCGGACGCAGACCGTCGTCGCGGCCTCGAAGACCTCGGTGTTCTTGCTGGTGAACTCCTCGAGGGACTTCAGGTGGCCGACGGCGTGCTTAAGCTGGTCCAGCTGAACCGGCTCGCCGAGTTCCCGAAGACGTTCGTATAGGTTCTTCGCCCTCGAGAGTGTGTCTCGACGACTCAGCGGATCCGAGTCGACGTGGCCAGCGATCGCACCACAGTTGCGACACTCGACGTATCCTGCCGGCGTACCGTCTAGTCGGAGGGCTGGATCGACCGGCCGACCGCACGTAGGGCAGCGCGGTCTCACGCCGCGACACCCCCATTCTTGCCGCAGGTAGAATGGGCTTTGAACCTTAGGTTCGAACTACCGGCATCTTCCGAACGCCGGAAACTGGCGATACCAGTCGGTAGGGGATTTGAACCTAAGGATTTAAGCCAGGGGTGGGATTTGAACCCACGAAGTCTCGATTACAAGTCGAGTGCATGAACCGCCCATGCTCCCCTGGCGCAGGCCGTTGGTTAGCCGTCCTCCTTTGAATGTGTATCGTTTTCCTCCGGATCAGTAAGCGAGCGTCCCATGGTTACCCGGAACTCGTCGTACCCCTCGCGACGGTAGAACCGACGGGCCGACTCGTTGTCGGCCATCACTTCGAGGAGCATCACGTCGACGCCCCGGCGGGCGAGGGACTCTTCGGCGGCCTCGAGCAGCGCGGTTCCGATCCCGCGATCGCGATAGTCGGGTTTCACGTAGATATTCGAGAGTAGGCCGCGGTCGGTGTCGAGCTCGAGCGAGCCGTGTTCGACGGTTACGGAGGCGAAGCCGACGATCGTCTCGCCTGCTCGGGCGACGAGCAGGCCGTCGTTGACCTGATACGCCGCGAGCGTTTCGCGCATGGTCTCCCGGTTCGCATCGGCGCGAACGGCCGCATCGTACTGGCGCTGGTCCCGCGCGAGGCGAACCCAGAGTTCGGCGAGTCGATCGAGGTCGTCCCGAGCGGCCGGTTCAATCGTCGGCTGCGGGTCGTTGGGGTGCATTCTCGAGTGCGGTCACGGCGGGAAGCGATTCGGCGGTGAGCATCCGCAGCGCGGCCCCGCCGCCGGTACTAACGTGGGAAAAGCCGTCGACGCCGAGCCTGCGCAGGGCGGCGGCCGTGTCGCCGCCGCCGACGATACTCGTCGGAATGTCGGTCGCGGCCTCGTAGAGTCGTCGGGTCCCCGTCTGAAACCGATCGTCCTCGAAGACCCCGGCGGGACCGTTGAGGATGACCGTCTCTGCGTCCGCGAGGATCCGTCGGTAGTAGTCCAGCGTGGACTCGCCGATGTCCATCGCCGCCTCGCCGTCACCGGGTGGCAAGGCGTTGACGCCGAGTTCGTGACGGTCCTCGCCGCGGTCGACGGCGACGTCCCGGGGGAGCGCGATCCGGTCACCGTAGGCGTCGAGCAGGTCGGCGGCGCGGTCGATCTCGTCCCAGTAGCCCTGATCGTAGATGAAATCCGAGCTCGCATCGCCGAGATCGACGCCGTCCGCGACGAGGAAGACGTTACCGACGACGCCCGCGGTGAGGATGTCGTCGGCCAGTCCCTTCTCGAGAACGGACCAGGCGACGTCGATCGAATCCGACACTTTCGCGCCGCCGAGGACGTAGACACGGGGTTCGTCGGTCTCCTCGATCGATCCCAGCACGTCGAGTTCGGTTTCCATCACGCGACCGGCGTAGCCGGGAAGGACGGTCGGGAGACCGACGAGCGACGGCTGCGAGCGGTGGGCCGCGGCGAAGGCGTCGTTGACGTAGGCGTCGAGAACCGGCTCGAGCCCCTCGACGAGGTGGGTGCAGGCGGCCCGCTCCGGGTCGAACTCCATGTACTCCTCGCTGTAGAAGCGCGTGTTCTCGAGGACGACGCAGTCGCCGTTCGTGAGGCCCCTGACGGCCTCCCGGGCGGCTTCGGTGAAGGTCGCGTCGACGTAATCGACGGGCTGGCCGAGCAGTTCGGCGAGCCGATCGGCGTGGGACTCGAGGGAAACGAAATCGTCGCCGCCGGGGCGGCCCTGGTGGGCCAGGACGGCGACGCGGCCGCCGCGGTCGAGCAGTTCTGAGAGCGTATCGACGTGAGCGCGCAGTCGAGCGTCGTCCGCGAGCGTCCCGTCGTCGTCGATCGGACTATTGACGTCGACGCGGACACCGACGGTAGTCCCTTCGACGGTCAGGTCGTCGAGGGTCTCGATCATTATCGACCTGTCCACCGCGCCTCCCGAAAGGTCTTTCTATCGGAGAGATATGGACCGATGGTTGTTGACACGCTGCATGCCGTTTTTCGGCCTGTCAACTGGTCATACCGTCCGGCAGTCAGAACAGACCAATTGCCCGTTGGCGTCCCACAGCGCATCCGCGAGCGAGCCACAGGCTTCGCAAACGCCCTGGGTCGTGTACTCGTCACCGCCGTTGGGACGGACGCCGGTCTCGCCCTCGTCGTTCAGCGGAGCGGCCGCAGGGTCGGCGACCGCGCGATCGCGGTCGATCGGCGGTTCGCTCGAGCGAGCGGGCGTCATCGTCGCCTGGAACGAACCAGCAGCGGCGATGACGTCCCGCTGGGTGACCAGCCCGACGACCCCGGTCTCGTCTTCGACGACGACGTTGCGGATGTTCTGGCGAGCCATCGTGGTGGCGACGTCGGTAAGCGACCGGTCGGGACCCGCCGTGATAACCGGCGTCGTCATCACGTCGCCGACAGTCGTGTCGTCGGGATCGTGGCCGTCGGCGACGAGCCCGAGCACGTCCCACTCGGTCACGATGCCGACCGGTTCCGCGCCGCGAACCACCAGCGCACAGCTCGTTCGCTCTTCCCGCATGAGTCGAACGACGCCGCGGACTGAGTCCGACTCGCTGACGCCGACGTAGTCGGTCGTCAAGACGTCTCTGACTGATAGTTCCGATTCCATGTGTGAATGAATCCCACGAACGGGCTAAAAGCTACCTCCGTCACACTTAAGCGAACCGGCGGCGAAGTCTACCAATTCCGGTGGTTAGGACGTTTCCCACTCGAGTTCGACCCGGGTGCCGTCCGCCCGGCAGGTTTCGAGGGCGTGTTTCGCCTCGAAGCCCGCCTCGTGGGCGCTGGCTCCGCGGCCGACGCCGACCTGCATCTCCACGTCGACGGCCTCCGCGACGTGGGAAACCGCTTCCTCGTAGTCGGCCTCCTCGAGGTCGGGACAGACGACGATGACGTTGTCGCCGCCGACGAAAAACGAGAGGCTGTCGTGGGTGTACCGCATGTGTCGCATGAGTTCGGCGTAGCCCTGTTCGATCTCGATGAAGGTGTCGAACGCGTTGAGTTCGTCCGTGTAGTTGCCGGTCGCGTTGACGACGTCGAAGTGAGCGATCTGGACGTCGTCGTCGGTTCGGTGCGGGTCGTCGATGACCCGGCCCTCGAGACACTCGCGGCGGTCCTTGTCCTGTGCGCTGCCGGCGTCTTGGAGGCGTTCGGTCGCGTCCGAGAGGGCCTGAACGGGGCTCGTGCCGGTCGCAACGCCGAGGCTGAGCGTCACGGGATAGCGGTTCCCGACCGACTCCTGGAGGAGAGCGTGATCCTCGAGCGAGCAGCCGTTCGTGACCGCGATCATGTTGTCGAACCGGGTGAAGAAGACGTACCCGCCGCGGTTGCCGACGAACTGCGAAATATCCGCGAACAGACGGGACTGCATGGTCTGCAGGTCGGCTTCCCGCCGTGGCTCCGGCGTCACTGTCCACGGCCCGTAGTTGTCGATCTGAACGAGCGTAACCTGCGTGTTAGTCACGGTGGCCGACTCTTTCGAACGCCGTCGTATAAGTGATACGTAATCCAGATTCGTGATGGGGCCGGAGAGCGGGGCTCAGGCGTGTTTCTTTTCGGGATTTTTGCCCTTCGGGTGGTACACCCAAAAGTCACCCTCGCGCATCGCCGCGCCCACGGCCTTGTGCATGTCGAGCATCGTCTCGAACTCCTCCGGCTCGACGTACTCGAAGATCTCGCTGAGCGGCACGACCGTCTTGTAGTTGATCCGGATCGGGTAGTCGCCGTACTCCTCGACGAATTCGTCGCGAACCATCGGGAAGTCCTCCTCCTCGTCGACCTTGTCCGCGATGATCCGCATGTCGAACTTGCGCATGCCCTCGCTGCCCTCCTCGCCGTCGGGATCGACCGGCCAATCGGTACTCATACTCAAACGTGTGTAGGGGTCCCGCAAAAGGATTACTCCTCACCGGCGTCAGCTCGTCACCGGTCGATCAGGTCGATCCCAGTGATATCGAACCGCGCACCGCCGCGTTCCCCCTTCTGGACGGTCACCGTCCACCCGTGTGCGCCGGCGATCTGTTCGACGATCGCGAGTCCGAGACCGGTCCCGCCGCCGTCGCCCGAGTAGCCGCTCTCGAATACTGTTTCGCGTTCGGCAGGCGAGATACCGGGACCGTCGTCCGCGACGAAAACGCCACCGCCGTCCGCGTCAGCGCAGTCGCCGACCGTGAGCGTGACCTCGGGGCCGCCGTGCTCGATGGCGTTACGGATCAGGTTCTCGAGGAGTTGCGTCAGCCGAGGGCGATCGGCTCGAACGACGGCGTCCGTCTCGATCCGGAGCGTCGCGTTGGCCGTCTCGACGTGTTGCCAACACCCCTCGACGAGCGGCGCGAGCTCGATCGGTTCGATCTCCGGGCTCGGGTCGCGCTCCTGTGCGATCGCCAGGATGTTTTCGATCAGAACCTCCATTCGGTCGTGGGCCCAGGCGACGGCCTCGAGGTCCTCGCCGTCACAGTCGGGGTTCTCGCGGGCCTGCTCGAGCCGACCCTGCGCGACGTTGAGCGGGTTCCGGAGGTCGTGGGAGACGATACTGGCGAAGCGGTCGAGTCGTTCGTTCTGTGCTTTCAGTTCGCGCTCGCGCGCCTTGCGTTCGGTGATGTTGCGCAGGACGCCGACGGTACTCTGAAAGCGTCCGTCCTCGTCCGACGGGAGGGTCGCGATGTGATTCTCGATGGGGACCCGCTCCCCGTCGACCGTAATGATCTCCATTTCGAACGACGCGTGCTCGCGGTCATCTGCGCTCAGCAACGCGGCGATTTCCGCCTCTCCCTCGGCGATATCCTCTGCGTCCAAGAGCCGCGAGACGTGTTCGCCCACCAGTTCGTCCGGGGTGTACCCCGTCGTCGTTACGTCTGCGTTGATCGGCGGCACGATCCGGGTAAAGTAGCCGTCGGGGTCCAGACTGTACACTTCGTCCGGGATCGTTTCGAGAATCGTCTCGTACTGCTCGAGTTCGCGTTCGCGCCGCGTGCGCTCGGTGATATCGCGGACGACGCCGGCGACGCCCCTGTAGCGGCCGTCCTCGAGCGGGAGCAACGAGACGTGATCCTCGCAGCGAATCGGCTCGCCGGCGCTCGTCTCGACGGTGATCTCGTAGGTCCCCTGGTACCCAGTGGTGTCCTCGGAGAGCAGCGAGCGGACGCAGTCCTCGCCGCGCTCGACGGAGGCCTCGTCGAGCAGGAAGGACACGTGCTGCCCGACAAGTTCGTGTTTCGCGTAGCCGGTCATCTCGGCGTAGGCGTCGTTGACGAACTCGTATCGCCCGTCGGCATCGACGGTATAGACGGGATCACCCAGCGCGTCGATAATCGTCTCGTAGCGCTCGAGGGTGCGCTCGCGCTCCTTGCGGTCCGTGATGTCCTGGACCATACAGATCATGTCGCCGTTGCCGGTCGTCGAAAGCGAGTGGGATTCGACGAAGGTACTGCCGTCCTTCCGGCGGCCGATCGTCTCGCCGTGCCAGTCCCCCTCCGCGAATACCGCGGGAATGATCTCCTCGTGGGCGGTCTCGACCTCGTCCTCCGGATAGAGCAGCTCCCAGTGCTCGCCGATCATCTCGGCGGGCTCGTAGCCGTAGAGGTCGGCGTAGGCTCGATTCACGTACACTAACCGCCCGTCGGCGTCGAGCAGACTGATACCCTCCTGTGCGGTTTCGATGGCCTGAATCTTCCGCTCGCGCTGCAGATGGGCCCGCGACGTTTCGACGGCGCTGACCGTTCTCTCGGCCAACGTCGCGTACTGTTCGTCGTCCTCGCCTTTCGGCACGTAGTCCGTCGCGCCGGCCCCGGTCGCCTCGCTCGCGAGGGATTCCGATCCCGAGCCGGTAAAGAAAACGAACGGAACGTCCTCGTGGGCCTCCCGGACGGCCGCCAGAAACGCCAGCCCGTCCGCGTCGGGGAGCGCGTACTCCGAGACGATGCAATCGATCTCGGTCGTCTCGAGGCGCTCGAGCGCATCGCTCGCGGTGGTCGCGTGCAGTAGTTCGCTCGGGGAAGCCGCTCGCTCGAGGAACTCGGCGACCGTGGCCGTACACTCCGCGTCGTCGTCCACGTGCAGCACGCGGATCGGGTCCATCGAGACGCTTCCCGGGAGAGATTCGTCCCGGATGCTCATGGGGTCTGTCTCGGGACGACGAGCATATAGATTGGGGCCAACCCGAAGCGAATTTCCGGAGATGAGCCACGTTTAGTCGATTTTTCTGAATTACAATCACGAACGGAAGTCGTCAAATCCGATAGGTCGGTCGAGAAAGGTTCGTATCGATGACAACGTCTCAAGACTACGCGCTCGAGCAGGCACCCCCGAACCGCGTCGACAGGGGGCCGGGTTTCGGAGTCGGTTACTCCGTACCGATTCCATCGCGGAGGTCGATGTCGGTGCGGTCGGCGACGTCGGCCAGGATCGCACCGGCCCGGTCGTCGTCGACGTCGTCGAGGAGACAGCCGATAAAGGAGGCGAGGAGTTCCGGTCGTATCTGAAGGTCGACGTAGCCTACTTCGCCGCCGGCGACGACGAAATCGACGTCCCACTCGTTGGCTTCCGGATCGGTCATTCGAATATCCGCCCACTCGTCGGCCGGAGTTTCAGGGTCTGTGAAAATTTCGTTCGGCATGAGTATACGATACTGGCGGCCGGCGCGTATAACCCCTCCGTCGGTTCGCAGGGAGTGAATCCGTCGGAGAGACGGGCTCGAGTCCGCCCACAGCCGTCCCGGTCACTCGGACTCGCTCGGGAACGTCGATGGCTCGAGCAGTCGGAGGCAATCGGGCTCGAGCCTCCATCGAAAATTCCAATTTTCATCGGTAATTATAAATTTGAACAGGTTAGGGATTAAATTGGAAGCGAGTCTCATAGAGGGCTACATCGAAATGCCCAGGTGCTGGAACCACCCGAGGCTTGCTTCCAAATCCCAGACCGGGATTCGCAAGCATGATTCCATACATACCACCGGGATATAAACGTCCCGCACGACAGCCGGTTCACCCGCCACGACCGTTATCGCCTCCGAATTCGGGGTCTCGAGCGATGGGGATGGTTCGATGAAGAGCGACGTCGACGCGAGTCCCGAGCGGAATTCGTCCCCGCTCCCCGACTGCCCTACCTGCGGCGAGCCCGTCGCCTTCGTCACCGTCACCGGTCCGCACACCGGCTCCGCCAGTCCCTGCGGCTGCTCCGTCCCGCCCGGCCTGCTCGAGCGCGACTAGGTCGGGGTGCTCACTCGAGCCCCCGACGATCAGCCGGCCGGTCGGCGATCCGTTCGGGATCATCACACCACCTCCGTCGAGACCATTCGTCGGCCGGTCGGCTCGGAAGCGGGGCGCTCGAGTCCGGATGTTCTCGGTAGAGTGCAGCTACCTACTCGAATTGGTCGGCAACGAAATCATCGATCGAACAAGCAGCAAACGGTGGGATGAATTCTTCCGCGAGGAATTTCCGTATGTCGACGTTTGTAGACTTTGGTTCACCTTCGATAACTGCGTCTCGCTTAGCAATTGCAGCGATTGCGTCCGATAGATCGACTTCAGCGATTGCTTCTTTCGTTTCTCGGGATCGGACATCCTTTGCCCAGAGAACCCAGCGGAGACCATCTGTCCCGATGGCGACCAGATATCGTTTCTCTATAGTTTTGAGATACTTTGCAAACGTGTCCGACTCTACGTACTCCTCGATGTCAGCAGTCGCACGTCGCTTGCTTCCCGTAAGCTGTTCTTCGTTGGCAGCTTTCGCTTCTAGAATGCAATCGGTTTGCGGCGAGACGTTTTTGAGTAGGTAGTCCGGCCGATTGATCTCGATATTTCGGTAGGTGCTCGGTCGACGGACGAAGTGTGGTCCGGTTCCGACGTAATCCTCTGAGATCGGATTTCGATACCCAAGTCCATGGAGAATTGGTTCGATAAGATACTGCTCCGTGAAATCCTCTGGTGCTTGCTCGACTTTTGGGCCAGAGAGGGTCCTCGTGGTACGGCAGAGTCGACGCAACTCCCCACCTTCACCTAATTCCCGGAACTTTCCGGGAAAGACCGTCAGCTGCTGACGGACCCGTTCTGCGATAACTGTGTCTGCGTTGAGTCCCATGTTCGGACTCTCAGCAGTCATTCCCCGACGGCCTCCTCGACGATCTCGATTTCTTCGTCGGTCAACCCGTGCAACTCGTAGACGATTTCGTCGATCAACTCGCCCGTTTTCTCGATCTTTTCCTCGAGTTCTTCCGCGCGTTCTTTGGTCTCGAGATAGCTCTCGAGTCCGTCGCGAACGTCGTCGGCGGCGGGCAGCGTGAGCTTCCGGAGGCGGTCAACTAGAGAGTTGGCCTTGGTGGCAGTCTCACGGAAATTCGCGAAGCCGCCGGCCTCGTCGACGGCGACGGGGACGAAGGCTTCGATCAAGTCGGCCTCATCGCAGTCCCACTCGTCTCGTTCCTGAATTCGCTCGTCGAGATAGTGCCCGGAGAAAAGATTCGGATTCGTATACGGCCGGTCCGACAGCGTCGCCTGATTCATGATACGCGGTACCTCGAATTGTCACACTAAGAAAGCACTGGTAGGAAAGGGCTGCTCGAAGTTTGAATCGTAACTACGAGTCAGTCGAATACACGCCGACCTGAGGAATTGACCCCCAGGTTCAATATAAAGTATAAATAGCTCGTGTAAGGGGTTCCGTTACAATGAGAACGAACTCGAACAGAATGGCGAACCGCTCGAGTATCGGTCTGACCAACGATCTCCAAATGGATTGCCGTCCGAATCATTTCGGAGGGCAAAAACGGGTACTAGCCTCGCTCAGTCGTCGGCCGCTTCGGCGTCGGACGTCTCGCCCAGTATCTCCTCGCGGTGCTCGTCGAGCAGCGGCGCGCGGCCGCGGGGTTCGGGGTTCGTCTCGGTCATCTTGATCGGGGTGCCGGCGATCTCGACGTCCCTGTCCGCGCCGGGCTGTTCGACGGGGACGAGCATGTTTCGAGCGTGGACGTGTGGGTCCTCGAAGATCTCCTCGGTGTTCTGGACGGGTGCGGCGGGGACCCGGCCCTCGAGCAGGCCCACGAGTTCGTCGTTGGTCTGCTCGAGGGCCCAGTCGGCGAGCTCCTCGCGGAGATCCTCGCGGTTCGCGAGTCGATCCGGCGTGGTGGGGTACTCCTCGGCCAGGTCCTCCCGGTCCATTACGTCGCAGAGTTCGGCCCAGTGGTTGTTGTTGAAGGCGGCGATGACGGCGTACCCGTCGTCCGTTTCGAAGGCGTTGTAGGGAAACAGCGTGGGGTGAGAGTTGCCCCGACGGGTGGGGGCCTCGCCGGTGTAGGACTGCTGGTAGATGGCGCGTTCGGTGAAGCTGAGCATCGAGTCGTACATGCCGGTGTCGACGTACTGGCCCTCGCCGGTCTGTTCGCGGTGGTTGACCGCGGCGAGGATGCCGATGCAGTTCAGCGTCGCGGTAAAGAGGTCGCCGACGCCGGGGCCGGTCTTCGTCGGCGGGCCGTCGGGCTGACCGGTGGTCTCCATGACGCCGCCGAGCGCCTGCGCGATGAGGTCGAAGGAGGGCTGGCCTTGCCGGTCGGTTTCGCCGGTCCGCGGGTCGCCGAAGCCGCGGATCGATGAGTAGATGATGTCCTCGTTGTACTCCGTGAGCGTCTCGTAGCCGAGGTCGTACTTCTCCATCGTCCCCGAGCGGTAGTTCTCGACGACGATATCGGCCTCTTCGACCAGCGAGAGGAAATCGGCGCGATCCTCGTCGTCGCCGAGGTTCAGTTCGATGCTCTTCTTTCCCCGGTTGACGCTCTGGAAGTAGCCCCCGTAGGCTTCGGCCTCGGGGTCGTCGACGAACGGCGGGTTCGACCGGATCATGTCGCCGCCCGGCCGCTCGATCTTGACTACGTCCGCGCCCATGTCCGCGAGCAACATCGTGCAGTACGGCCCGGCGAGCACCTGGGTTAGATCCAGCACGCGAAGGTTCGAGAGTGCACCCATATCTGTGTCCGTCCCTTCCGAAACCACTACCAAAACCCTTACCATCGATCATGTACTTTGTCTCTGCATACCAACGGTCGTGTGAACATCCAACATAGAGACGCTGTTAGGATGTTTAAGGAGTATTATCATGGAAGATCATTAGGTTTATACGGTGGTCCCTCATGGTTTTGGATACGATGTCCCAAACGGTCGTCCTCGGCGTGATCGGCTCCGATGCCCACGTCGTTGGCATCACAATCTTAGAGCAAGCCTTCAGTGCAGCCGGCTTCGATGTCGTGAACCTCGGCGTTCAGACCTCCCAGGAGGAGTTCGCCGACGCGGCGAAAACCCACGACGCGAACGCTGTACTGGTTTCTTCGCTCTACGGCCACGCCGAGCAGGACTGCCAGGGATTCCACAGCGTCCTCGAGGACGCGGGCGTCGACGCGGTCAGCTACATCGGCGGCAACCTCGCCGTCGGGCAGGACGACTTCGAGCAGACCCGGAAGACGTTCCGGGAGCTCGGATTCGACCGCGTCTTCGACTCCGAGACGGATCCCGAGGACGCGATCGCTGCGCTCCGCGAGGACCTCCAGATCTCGCCGACGGAGTCGGAGCGAGCGACTATTACCTCCTAGATGTCTAGATGATACGAGACGAACGCATTCCATCCGACGAGCTACGGCGTATCGACGAAGAGATCCGATCGAACTGGCCGACGGGGGAGGGCGTCGACTTCGAGGACGCCATCGAGTACCACGAGTCGCTTCCGGACCACAAGCGATTCGCCGACGTCCTCGAGTCCGCGGACAAACCACTCCTCCAGCCGCGAGCCGGCGTTCCGCGGCTCGACGATCAGATCGAACTCTTACAGTACCTCCTCGAGGAGGGGAAGGCAGATCTCCTGCCGACGACGATCGACTCGTACACGCGCGACAACGAGTACGAGAAGGCCCAGCAGGGGCTCGATAAGGCCCTCGAGACGGGCGACGACACCCTCAACGGCTTTCCGGCCGTCAATCACGGGGTCGACGGCTGCCGCGAACTGATCGACGCGGTCGACGCGCCGATCGAGGTCCGCCACGGGACGCCGGACGCCCGGCTGCTCGCGGCGATCACCTTCGCCGGCGGCTTCCAGAGCTTCGAGGGCGGCCCGATCTCCTACAACATTCCGTATACGAAGCGCCACGGACTCGAGGAAACCATCGAGAAGTGGCAGTTCGTCGACCGGCTGGCGGGGGCCTACACCGAACGCGGCGTGCGGATCAACCGCGAGCCGTTCGGCCCGCTGACGGGGACGCTCGTCCCGCCCTCGATCGCGATCGCGATCATGATCGTCGAGGGCAAGCTGGCAGCGACCCAGGGCGTGCGATCGATCACGCTCGGCTACGGACAGGTCGGCAACATCGTCCAGGACGTGGCCGCGCTGAACGCGCTCAAGAAGCTGGGCAACGAGTACCTGCCCGACGAGGTCGTCGTCACCACCGTCTTCCACGAGTGGATGGGCGGCTTCCCGCCGGATGAGGCCCGCGCCAACGGCGTCATCAGCCTCGGCGGCATGACCGCCGCCATCGCCCAGCCGGACAAGGTCATCACCAAGTCGCCCCAGGAGTTCCAGGGGGTCCCGACCAAGGAGGCCAACTCGGCCGGCCTGCGCACGACGCGGCAGGTCATCGACATGGCGATCGAGCAGCAGATCGACATCGACGGCATCGAGGAGGAACAGGACCTCATCGAGCGCGAGACACGGTGTCTGATGGACACCATCTTCGAGCACGGCGACGGCGACGTCGTCCAGGGCACGCTCAAGGCGTTCGACTCCGGTGCGCTCGACGTGCCGTTCGCACCCAGCGACAGCGCACAGGGTGCCGTCCTCCCCGCGCGGGACGACGACGGTCGCGTCCGCATCTTCGAGTGGGCCGACCTCGAGATGGACGACGACATCAAGGAAATTCACAAGGCCCGACTTTCACAACGCGCCACGACCGAGGGCCGCGACCAGTCGTTCCGGATGGTCGCGGACGACGTCGACGCGATCAGCGACGGCAAACTCATCGGCCGACCGCAGGGTGACGTCTAAATGGAGATTACAGGATTACACGCCACGCCCGGCTACTCCGGGTTCTTCTTCGACGACCAGCGCGCGATCAAGCAGGGAGCGGAACACGACGGCTTCACCTACGAGGGCGAGCCGGTCACCGACGGCTTCGACGAGATTCGCCAGGCCGGCGAGACGCTCATCGTCGATATCGAACTCGCGGACGGCTCCGTCCTGCGGGGCGACTGCGCCGCGGTTCAGTACTCCGGTGCCGGCGGGCGCGACCCGCTCTTCCAGGCCGAGGAGTACGCCCCCGTCATCGAGGGCCCCGTTGCCGACGCGCTCGAGGGGCGCGACGCGACCGACTTCCTCGCCAACGCGGAGCTTCTCGAGGAGCTGCAAGTCGATGGCGACCGGCTCCACACGGCGATCCGATACGGCGTTTCGCAGGCGCTCCTGGCCGCAGCCGCCGAGGCCGAGAACACGACGCGCACGGACGTGATGGCCGACGCGCTCGGGACCGAGCCCGCGACGGAGCCGGTGCCCGTCTTCGGGCAGTCCGGCGACGACCGCTACAATAATACGGAAAAGATGTTCGTCAAGGGCGTTCCCGTGCTCCCCCACGCCCTGATCAACAGCGTCGAGAAGATCGGCGAGAACGGCGAGACGCTCCTCGAGTACGTGGAGTGGCTCACCGAACGCTCCCAGGAACTCGGCCCGGAAGGGTACGAACCCCGCTTCCACATCGACGTGTACGGGATGATCGGGGAGATCTTCGGCGCGCCCTACGACCGCGACGAGGTGGTCGACTACTTCGCCGCGCTCGAGGAGGCCGCAGCGCCGTACCCGATTCAGATCGAGGGACCGATGGACGTCGGGAACCGCGCGGACCAGATCGACGCGATGGTCGAGCTCCGCGAGGGGCTCGCCGACGCCAACGTCGGCGTCGACATCGTGGCCGACGAGTGGTGTAACACCTTCGAGGACGTGCAGGCGTTCGTCGACGCGGGCGCGGCCGACCTCGTGCAGGTGAAGACGCCCGATCTGGGCGGCATCCACCGGAGCGGACAGGCGGTCCGCTACTGCGACGGGACCGACACCCGCGCCTACCTCGGCGGCACCTGCAACGAGACGGAAACCTCCGCGCGGGCCTGCGCCCACGTCGCGCTCGCGACGAACGCCGCGCAGGTGCTCGCCAAGCCCGGCATGGGCTTCGACGAGGGGTACATGATCGTCGAAAACGAGATGCGACGGACGATCGCCCGCCGCGAGCGGGACCGACAGCGAACCGGAACTGACGAGGTGACTGCAGATGACTGATTGGACCGATCCGGACACGTTCGCACAGGCGCTCGAGGAAGTCGAGACCAAGGAGAAGGGCAACTGCTTCGAGGATTTCGAGGAAGGCGACCTCATCGAGCACGACCCCGGGCTCACGCTGACCGAGTGGGGCAACGAGCAGTGGATGAGCCAGACGCTCAACCACGATCCCGCCTACTGGCGGAGCGACGCGGCCGAAGAGCGCGGGTTCGACGAACCGCCGATTCACCCGGACTACCTCACCGCCGCGACGCTCGGCATCACCGTCGAGGACCTGAGCGAGAAGGGCGGCTACTTCCTCGGCCGGACCGACGTCCGCTTCCCCGAGTCGCCCGTCTACGCGGGCACCGAACTCCACGTCGAGAGCGAGGTCGTCAACTGCGCGACCTCGAGTTCCCGACCCGAGTACGGCATCGTCTCCTGGCGAACCCGCGGTAAAGACGCAGCAACCGGCGACGTACTCTGTTCCTACGAGCGGACGAACATGATTCCGCGACGGGAGCCGATGGCTACCGACGGAAGCGGCGCGGCGGCCGCCGAAGGAGACGACGACGGCCCCGAACTCCCCGAGGAGTTCATCGCCCCCGAAGGGGGTTACTACGAGGACTTCGTCGAGGCGCTCGAGGAGGCCGAGGATCGCGACGCGGCCGTCGCCTACCGTCACGAGCGCGGTCGCACGCAGGACGACGTGACCGTGGCTTCGCTGCCGTTGGCGACGCTCAACACGGCCAAGCAGCACCACAACGTCGACGTCATGGCCGATTCGCCGTCGGGCAACATCGTCACCTACGGTGACGTGACCCGATCGACCGCGCTGGGACACGCCCGCTCGGACGAGCAGACCTGGCGCGAGGTCGGCTTCGACGACGAATCCTTCCACACGTTCGTCGCCGTCGGTGACACCGTCTACGCGTTCACGCGCGTGATCGAGGCCGACGACGACGCCTCGAGCGACGAGGCGGGGACGGTGACCTTCGAGCACATCGCGTTCAATCAGGACGACGAACCCGTCTACTCGGGGACGCGAACCGCCGAGATTCGAAAGCGTTCTAACTGACACGATCGAACATCATAATCGACAGCGGACAATTACGAACCCAGACACGTACACATGACTGACGACATTCGACTCTGCCGCACGTTCCAGACCGCACCGGCCGCCGTTCCGAAAGACGACTCGGCGAAGTATCTGACCTCCGCACTCGAGGCTGAAGGCTTCCAAGCCCCCGACTGGCTCGTCCCCGACATGGAAGACGGGACGGCACCGGACATGAAAGCCGAGGGACTGGAGAACACGATCGAGAAGGTTCCCCAGTACGACTTCCCCGGCGAAATCTGGCCCCGCGTCGAGTGGAGCTACGAGGACGAGGAGTACTGCGAGAAGGGGCGCAACCAGATCGACCGCCTCGTCGGCGAGATCGGCGACGAGATCGACGGCGTCGTCGTCCCCAAGGTCGGCCGTCTCGAGGACGTGAAACGCGCCGCCGAGGTCGTCGCCGAGGCGGAAGCCGAACACGGCTACGACGATGGCTCGATCGGCCTCTCGATCATCATCGAGACTGGCCGCGCCCGCTCCGATCTGCGCGAAATTTCCAAGTTCGGCGAGGACTCCCGACTCACCGCGCTCGTCTTCGGCCCCGTCGACTACGCCGCTGAACTCGGCGGCCGCGACCTCGGCGACGGCATGCCCCGCTGGGACGGCCTCCTCGAGGCCCTCTCGAACGAAGCCAGCGCCGGCGGCCTGCTCTCGATCGGCGGCCCCTTCGACGACCTGTTCAAAGAGCGCGCCGGCCTGACCTACTACAACGCCGACGAGTACGCCGATCAGGTCGAACACGAGGCCCAACTCGGCCTCGACGGCTCCTGGTCGCTGTACCCCAAGCAGACGATCCAAGCCAACACCGTCCACATGCCCACGCCCGAGGAACTCGAGCGCGACGTCCACAAGATCGAGCGCTTCAACGAGGCCAAACGCGAGGGCACCGGCGCGGTCACGATCGACGGCCAGATGGTCGACGAAGCCACGTTCAAGAACTTCCGCAACACCGTCCAGCAGGTCCGCGCGATCGACGACATCCGACCCGCACAGACCGAGGACTACTACGACGCTGAACTGCTCGACCGAGCGCGGGAGCTCGAGTTGTCTTACCGCTAAGGGACGCAAGCGGACGCTAGACTCAACGATTGACTGATTTCGAATTTTCTCCGATGGGTTCGTTACGGAGAGCAGCGCATGTCGATGACCCTCTGTGACACCCGAATCGACCTCACAATGTGCGGTGGCGCGCGCTGTCGGACGACTGAGCGGTGCGAGGCGCGAACGGAGTGAAGCGCCTCGGAAAGCGAACGGTGACCGAAGGGAACCGTGAGCACAGCGAAGTCGTCCGTCAACACTGTGCGAGGGATGAGAGAGCGACTATCAGGAGCGAGCGAATCGGATGGGGAGGGCGTGGCGATTCCCTGTTGCCACGATAGCAGGACTGCTGTTTTCGTTTAGGGTCTCACATTCGAACTACGCCCAGACGTGCTCGCTTCGCTGCGCGCGACTGGTCTCATTCAAATCCCAACGTGTCGTCTTCTCACTCGCGATACACCTCGCGGTGCTCGTCGTGTAGTGCTCGTGAGAAGACGGGGGGGATGGGATTCGAACCACGGTCGGAGCGAAGCTCCTCCCTGATTCAAATCCCACCGTTCCGTTTCCGCTCCAGAGACTCCGCACTGCGTTCGTCGTATTCTCTCGCGGAAAACGGTGGGGATGGGATTCGAACCCATGAGGCTTGACAGCCACCTGCTCTCAAGGCAGGCGCGTTGGGCCGCTCTGCCACCCCACCTCACCTGCACGTTTGCCACACGTTCAAAAAGGGTTGTCGGTCTATTCGCGCTCGAGCCCGCCGCCCTCACCCACACGAATCCCCAGTTCGTCCACCAGTGCCGCCGTCGCCTCGGCACCCGGCCGACCGGCGGCCTGCCTGGCCTCGAGTCCGGCGACGGTTTCCCGCAACCCGGCCGGCGTCGCCACGGTCGGGAGCATCGGTGCGAACCCGACGCCCAGTCCCGCATCGGCCCCGCGCCGTGCCAGCGTCGACAGTTCGGGCGTCGCGTACGCGTCCGCAAAATCGATCGGTTCGGAAAAGCCCGCGAAGTACGCGTCCCCGCCGGTCGACGGTCCCAGCACGACCTCGTGACGCCGGAGCGACATCGCCGCGCCGTCGATCTCCGTCCGGCCCACCAGCGGCACCGTCGGCTCGAGTATTCCCACACTTTGGGCACCCTCCTGCTCGAGCAGGTGCGTGACGGTGTTGCCGACGCGGGCCGAGCGACTCGAGCCGACCTGCCGTTCGAATCGGACCTCGGCGTCCTCGCCGAGCGCGTCCAGCGCGAGCGCCCGGATTTCGGCTTCGGGGTCGCCATCCGCGTGCGCATCGGGGAGGGTCTCCGCGTCGCGGTAGTTGATCAGGAGGTCGCCGCCGCTCGAGGAGACGGCCCACAGGACGTCGGCGACGGTAGCCTCGTAGAGCGCGACGGCTTCAGCTTCGGTGAGCGGTGATCCATCGACGAGCGCGGACAGAACGAGCCCCGCTCGCGGCGGATCGACCGGGACGACGACGATCATGCCTCGTACTCCGTGCGCGCGGTCCTTGAACGCGGCGCTTTCGGGGCTCGAGCGGCGGACCCTGGACCGAAATGATAACGAATTATAGTGGTGTAGCGCCTCGGCCCTGATATGGACGAACGAACGATCGCCGGACTGCTCGGAACGCTCGTCATCGCCGCGCTGGCAGTCCTCGGCGCGTACGGATTCGGAACCGCCTACCTGCTCGACTCTCCCGGCGCGTTCTTCGCGCCGACGATCGGCGCACTCGTCGTCGCGGTCCTCGCCGTCGGCGCGCTGATCGCTTCGGGTATCGGCTCGAAGCGCTGGCGTGCGAACCCCTACTGGTAGTCGCTCTCGCTGCCGCTGATTCTTACCGTTCCTGCCGTCCCTTCGTCTGTCGATAATCGGAAGCCATCAGTTCGACGAAAGTCTCGAGCCACGCCTGCGTCTCCGCGTCGGACTGCTCGCTGGGCTCGATCATCGGAACGAGCTCGAACCCGCGACCCCGGATTCGCGTGGCGTGGTCGTCGGGAAGCGCGAGGTCGTCGACCGGCGTCGTCGTGTACTCCACGCCGAGTTCCCGGAGCGCGCGCTCGCCGACGGGGACGAGAATTTCGGGGTTGATCATCCTGATCTCTGCGTTGAGATACGGGTCGCAGTTGTCGATCTCCTCGTCGGTCGGCTCCCGGTCCGGATCGCGACAGCGGGTGAGATTCGTCAGGTAGACGTTCTCGAGCCCGGGCGCATCCGCCGGCGACGTGACGTCACAGAGCCCGAGGCGCTCGAGCATCCGTCGGAGCCCACCGTCGCCGTCGCTGCCGCCCTCGCCGGCGAACGGGACGCCCAGTCGATCCGCCCGCTCCGTCGGTCGCTCGCCGACGAACAGGAAGTCCGCGCCGACGTCGCCGTAGCCGTGGACGACCTGCGTGCGCGTCTCACAGAGCGCCGGGCAGTTCCGACACTCCTCGTCCATCCCGTAGGGGTTCGCTCGAGACCGTTGATTCGCGTCCACACTCCCGTTTCGGAAGCGGAAAAGAAAAGGAACGCGTCTGGCCGGCGGGTGGCACGCAGAACCGAAGTCGGTGATCGTCAGCGTCGGCAGACGACGATGCGCCGGGCGAAATGGGCTCACGAACCGAACTGCCGGGTGCGGACTCCCGCTGGCCGGTGCCTTCGATGCTCGATTACGTGTGGGACTGGGCGGCCTGAATCCAGTCGGCTGCACGGGCCTGCGAGATCTCTGCGGCCTCGGCGACGGTGTTCGCTTCCGTCCTGGAGAGGTCCGCGAGGGTTTCGATGCCCGCCTCGGCGAGCCGGTCGGCGTAGGTCTGGCCGACGCCGTCGATGGCTTGCAGGTTCCGCTCCGCAGCGTCTGCCCCCTGCTCGGACGCGGTTTCGATCGCGTCCGTTGTGTCGACCGCAAGCTCCTCGGTCGCGTCGGCAGCGTCACCGATCGTTTCCTGGGCGCTCTCTCGAGTCGTCTCGGCGACCGCTTCGGCCTCGTCCTGCGCCGTCCGCATCGTGGCTTCGGTTCCCTGCTGAATGCTCTCGGCAACCTCTTCGGTCTGGCGCTGGACCGTTCCGACGGTTTCCTCGGCTCGGTCGACGATCTCGATCGTCTGCTGTTCGGTCTCCTCCTGTGCGTCGAGGACCGAATCGATCGACTCCGCGAGCATCCGCTGTTGCTGGTCGGTGAGATCCTCGACCGCGTGAAGGAATTCCGTCTCGAACTCGTCCCAGACCTGGTCCTGACTCCGCTCGAACTCGTCGAACTGCCGATCGACGGTCGATCGAATGTCCGACCCGTTTCCGTCGAGCGCCGACTCGAGCGCGTTGAACTGTGCGTGCATCAGTTGCTGGACCATTTCGGTTCCCTGCTCGAATCCCTCGTTGAGCAGCTGCTGTGTCTGTTTCGTTCCCTCTTCGAATCCCTCGTCGATGGTCGACCGGATGTCGTACCCGTTCTCGTCGAGGGCCGACTCGAGAGCCTCGAGCTGGGCGTCGAAGAGCTGTCTGGCGAGTTCGGTTCCCTGACGCTGGGCGCTTCGCTGCATCGCCATGCTGTTCTGCAGGAACGTCTCGGCGGCGTTCTCCTGGAAGGCGAGTCCCTGCTGGAATAGCTGCTGGCTCTGTTTGATCGACTGGCGCTGCATTTCGAACGTGCGTTCGATGGGTGATGTGGTGTCAGTCATGGCTGGTGGTACCAGTGACGAGACGAATCGATGCCCCGTCGCTGTTTCCTAGTCGGACGGACAGCGGCTACACGCATAAGTCACACCCCTAAATGGTTTTAGAGGGTGTTTGATACCACAGAAAGGTATGAAGTCTCGGTACGGTGCCGTGTCGCAGTTTCGCGTTTCATCTCTCATCGCGATAGCAGATAGACCCACGTTGCTCGGGACGGGCTGAGGAATGGTCTCGAGTGAGTCGCTTCCCACTGACTCAACACGCAGGATACGACCGAGAAAGGAAGAACAAAGAGCCGCGGATTCGGCGGTGTCGGTATCGCCAGACCGACACTTACTCTGGGAGCAACATCACGACGGAGGTCGTGTTGTGATAGCCGCTCATCTGTCCGCGTTCCATGCAGAGTTCGCCGTAGGTCTCGAACCCGCTGAAGGGAACTCCCAGTTCCTCGTCCATCGCGTTCACTGCCTCGTCGAAGTTCTCTCCGAGGATGATCGAACGACACGCACAGTCGTAAATGAAGCTGCCGGCGACGTTGCCGGGTGCGTCCTGAATCGCCGCAGTGGCCGTATCGCGTGCGGAGACGATCTGCTCGTCCGCAGGGCTGTGCATCACGCGCACCACCGTCCCTTCGGGAACGCCGACGGGGAAGTCGAGCGGCCCCTCCTTCGAGAGCCGTAGCCCGGGCCAGCGGATCTTGTACCCGTCACTGATCGCCCCGTGACCTTCCTCGATTCCGAACTCGAACTCCGTCAGGAGCCCGAGCAGTTCCATGCTCTCGTTCTCGACGGCATCGAAGTCGACCTGCCGGTCCGTTCCGGCGAGGTACGACTCGACCGCCTCGCGCCACGCCTCGAACGCCGGCTTCCCGTCGATCTCGAGAACCGTTCCGCCCTCGGCCTTCGTCACCGTCATCGGCTCGGAGATGGGTGAGTGACCGTGATCGACCGTAATCGTCACGGGTTCTTTCGAGGCCATGAGGCCGATGACGACCGAATCGCTCGCGATGGTGTCGTCGTGGAAGACGTGCGTCGCCTCCATCGCGAGGTCGTCACCCGCGGAGCCGCCGGCGAAGCTGACATCGTGGCCGAGGTTCCGCTGCGTGACGACCGCGATCTGGTCGCTGATCCCGGCCAAACCATCGTGGAGGTTGATCGCCGAGAGGTGCGGGTACCCCTCGACCGAGGCGGGAAGCGTTTCGACCGCTTCGTTCACCGCACCCGCGACCCCATCGGAGAGATCGGTGCCGAGTCCCGTGAAGAACTTGATCGTGTCACTGGCGACGAGCGAAACCGTCACGGTTCCGTCTGACACCGCCTTCTCGGTAAATTCGCCCGACGACGACGCCCCGATCAACTTCGCGTCCGATCCGATGACGTCGCGAATCCCCTCGAGAACGTCCGCGTACTCGTACTCGGGCGAACAGAAGACCTGACAGAAGTCGACGCGGTCGGTACCCAAGTCGTCGAATGCCATCGTCGCTGCTCGACGCCCCGTGTCGAAACTATCGTCACCCGTCGCCATCCCGGTCTGGAACTTCGTCGGCAGTCCGGCGGTCTCGGTCGTGTTCCCGAACGTGAACTCCTCGGAGCCGGCCGTCTCCGGCGAACTCGAGGTCGTCTCGGAGCGGGACGACGTTTCGGGTGTCGCTTCGGTCGTCGACGATGCCGAAGCGACGTCACCACCGGCTGTCGACGCCTGTCCCTCGGATGGAGAACCGGCGGCGAGTTCGGTCGGTGACTGCCGATCCATCGCCGGCACGTCCTGGCGCGCTTTGTACATGTCGAGAGTGTCACTGAGCCAGTTCGCGTTTTCGGCGAGCTGTTTGGTGCTGTCGGAGACGTCCGTGAGCGCGGCCGTCTGTTCTTCTGCGGAGGCGGTGACGTCTTCCGCCAGGTCTGAGGTCTGATCGCTGATCGTCGCCGTCTCCTCGACGAGCGCGACCACCTGCTGTGTCGACTTCGCCTGTTCGTCCGCGGCCATGTGCATCTCCTGGACGCCGTGGTTGGTTTCCTCGGCGTACTCCGCGATTTCCCCGAGTGCCTCGAGCGCGTTTTCGACCGAATCGGTGTGTTCCGCGACGCGATCTTCGGTCTCTCGAACGGTGTTCGTCGCGACCTCGGTCTGTTCGTGAATGTCCTCGATACGCTTCTCGATGTTTTCGGCGGCGTCCTTGCTCTTCGCAGCGAGCTCCTTGACTTCGGTCGCGACCGCGGCGAACCCTTCGCCGGAGCCGTCGCCATCGCTGCGAGTCGCCTCGATGTTGGCGTTCAACGCCAGCATGTTCGTCTCGCGGGCGACTTCGCTGATGAACTCGACCAGTTCGTCGATCGCCTCCATCTCCGTTTGCAGCGTCTCGATCGCTTCGACCGCCTCCGCCGACCCATCCTCCATCTCGTTCAACCCGTCGATCGCCGTTTTCGCTGCCTTCTGTCCCTGCCGACCGACTTCCGTCGTCCGTTCGGACAGCGTCGCGACCTCGTCGGAGAGACTGGCGATCTCCTCGATACTCGAGGAGAGGTTCTCCATCTCGCCGTTGACCGACTGCAGGCGCTCGGACTGGACCGTCGCACCCTCCGCGATCTCCTGAATCGTCGCGCTGATCTCGTCGCTCGCTTCGCTGACTTCTTCGGTTCCGGACATCACTTCGTTGCTCGAGGAGACGACGAGCGCGATGAAGTCCTTGAGGTGACGCATCGTCCCTTCGAGTTCGTCCATCATCTCGTTGAAGTCGTCCGCGACGTCTATCGGAGATTCCTCGTCCGAATCGATCCGATGCGTGAGCTGGCCGGCAGCACACAGCTGCATCGCGTCCTGTAACTCTTCGGTCTGGGACTCGATGCGTTCGTTTCGGTGCCGAGTGTCCTCGAGCTCCGACTCGAGTTCGTCGAGTTGCGTTCGGAGCTGCCGGTTCTCCGTGACGCGCTTTTCGAAGGCAGTGTCCAGTTCCCGAATCCCGCCGTCAGTGACGGCCGGATCGGGTTCGTCGGTCACCGCTTCGACGCTCGAAACGACGTCCTCGTGCTCGCTATCGACACGGCGACCGAGGACAGTTCCCGTCCCGCCGACCACTATCGCACCAGCGAGTAGTCCGAGAACGCCACCGAAATGTCCGGCCGCCGCCATGACAACTGCCGCAACAAAGAGAGCCGCACCGAACTGTACAGTGTAGTTCGGTCCCCCTGTCTCCGTCTGCAAACCATCGTCCATAGGAGACAAACGAAGAGAATGAGGTAAGAACTTGTCGGCCAAATTTAATGTATGTCAAACACACACAGTGTTTGTTACTGGTACTTTTGAACGGAAGAGAACGGTAGAGCAGTTTTACCGGCCGAACATATCAGTTACGCATATTATCTGTCGGGTAGAGAGCTACGCCTGCAGTCGGTCGAACCGACAGATTCGATCGAGCGGTTTCGAGTCGAGCGCTCAGCGCTCGAGACCGCCCCGCTCGTTGACCTCGAGAATGAACTTCACGTTGCGGACGATTTCTTCGGGAGAGGTTTCCTCACGGTCGTCGTAGAGGTCGCTGGTCCGGTACAGGATGTTCGCGAGCTGTTTGCTCTCGCTGGTCTCGCCGCGAACGTCGTCGGCGATCTCGCGGAGGCGTTCGACGCGTTCGGGATCGGGCTCGAAGCCGTCATCCGAGTCGGTGCCAGCCTCCTCGTCGTCACCGCTCGAGCTCATCGGTCGGGAGAAGCGGCCTCACTGCGTCGGCTCTGAGAGATTCCCTGTCGGTGGACGATCCCGGTGTTGTTGGCGACGTTCTCGGTGATGGTCCGAAGTGCGTCGCTCGTGTCGTCCCCGTCTTTCAGGACCGTCGGCTTCCCGCCGTCACCGCCCTCGCGGACGGCCGGGTCGAGCGGGATCGAGCCGAGGAAGGGGAGTTCGTGTTCCTCGGCGAAGGATTCGCCGCCGCCGGAGCCGAAGATATCGTGCTCGCCGCCGCAGTCCGGACAGGCGAACGTCGACATGTTCTCGGCGATCCCCAGGACGACCGTGTCGTGTTTGGCGAACATCTCGAGGCCTTTGCGGGCGTCGTCTAGCGCGACGTCCTGCGGGGTCGTGACGATGACCGCGCCGGTGACGGGCATGGTCTGGAGCATCGTCAGCTGGGTGTCGCCGGTTCCCGGCGGGAGGTCGACGACGAGGTAATCGAGGTGACCCCACTCGACGTCCTCAGTTAGCTGTGTGATGACCTTGTGGACCATCGGACCGCGCCAGATGACCGGGTCGTCCTCGCCGGTGAGGAAGGCCATGCTCATCAGCTTCACGCCGTACTTCTCGGGCGGCACGAGGGTCTCGTCTTCGGTGGCCATCGGCGGCTCGTCGGCGTCGACCATCCGCGGGACGTTCGGCCCGTAGACGTCGGCGTCGAAGAGGCCGACGCGGGCACCCAGCTGCGAGAGCCCGGCGGCGAGGTTGACCGCGACGGTCGACTTGCCAACCCCGCCCTTTCCGGAGGCGACGGCGATGACGTTCTTGACGTTCGGCAGTACCTGTTCCTCGCTGGTGAGATCGTCGCGATCGGGAACGCTCGCGGTCAGGTCCGGCTCGAGGCCCTCGGCGGTGAGTACCTCGCGCACCTCGGCGGCGATGTCGCTCTCGCTCGGTGAATAGGGAGCACCGAGTGCGAGATCGATATCGACCTCGTCGCCGTCGACGGTGATGTCGTTGACGAGTCCGAGCGAAACGATGTCGTCGCCGAGTTCCGGATCCTCGACCGCCCGAAGGCGGTCGCGAACGGCGGCTTCGTCCATGTCACTAGGTACTTGCCAGCGTCGAAAAGGGTTGTGTTCGCGTGTAGAGGCACAGTCGGCCGCTCGCTACCCGTTGAAATCGAACCGCGGCCCCCCGTACGTCGGCGGATCTGGATCGAGTTCGACGCCCTGCTCGTACCGCACGAAATTCAGATAGAAGGGGCGGCCACAGCCCTCGGTGGACTCCCCCTCGAGGTCGGTGACGGTGCCGTCCTCGCCGCAGAGGAATTCGATCCCGTCGGCCGATTCGCGGTCGGGATCGTCCGGGCTCGCGTAGTCCCAGCCCGGTTGCGCGACCTTCGTGACCGACCGGTCCGCCAGATCCGGCGGCCGCTCGAGGCTGACCACGGCGTTGCAGTGGGGACAGGTGTATCGGACGGTGACGGTCATCGGCGGGTCTAGGGGGCTCGCGGACGTAAGCCTGCGGGCACCGGTCGGAATTTCGGCCGCTCGATCACCGAATCGGTCCGAACGGGTTATCCGACAGCGTGCCGACAGACGTTTATGACCGAGTTCGATCCCGAGAAGTTCGAGGAGAAGTACGTCTATTACTTCGAGGAACTCGAGGAGGCATACTCCGCGGCCTACCAGCAGCTACACGGCCAGTACGATTCGGCGGTGCTCCGCGCCATCGACCGACAGGTACTGAGCGAGAGCGAGCCGTTCTACGAAGGAGACGGCGAGTTCCGGGTCGAACTCCCCGAGAACCCGAGAGAACGAGCGGGAGCGGCGGCCGAGCACGAACAGTTCGAGGCCGTCCTCGAGACGTTCGTCGACCGGATCGAGCGCGAGCTGCGGCGGATCTTCGGGTTCGATGAGACCGCGTGAGGGCGAGCCAGTGACGGGATCACGACGGGACGGCTGCGAGGTCCCGGAACACCTTTTGCGCTGACCGAAAACCATCCGGGTATGATCGACGAGACGGCCGAGGAAATCCGCGAGATGCAGACGCACAGCTCCTCGGTGGTTGCCGTACGCGCCGCCCAGGCCCTCGAGGAGCTGACCGAGCGGGAGTTCGCCACCGTCGAGGAGTATATCCGCGGGCTCGAGCGCAACGGCTCCGTGCTGCGGCGGGCGAACCCCTCCCACGCCTCGCTCCAGAACGCCGTTCGGGAGGTCGTCGACGACGTGACCGACGCCGACCCCGACAGCGTCGAGGAGGCCCGACGGCTCACCAGTGAGACGATCGACGCGGTCGTCTCGCGGATCGAGTCCGGCAAGCGACTGGCCGCCGAAAACGCCGTGGAGCACCTCTCGGACGGTGCGACGCTGTTGACTCACGACTACTCCTCGACGGTGATCGAGGCCCTCGAGCAGGCCACCGAGGCCGGCAAGACGTTCGACGTCTACGTCACCGAGGCCCGGCCCCGATACATCGGTCGCAAGACCGCCCGGACGCTCGCAGATCTCGAGGGCGTCGACCCGACGTTACTCACCGACAGCGCACACGGGATCTATCTCGAGGAGTGTGATCGCGTGATCGTCGGCATGGACTGTATCGTCGACGGGACGCTGTACAACCGCGTCGGAACCTTCCCGATCGCGGCGACGGCCGCTCAGCTGGACGTGCCGGTCACTGTGCTGGGCTCGGCCTCGAAGATCGTCAGCGAGGGGTTCGTCTTCGAGAACGAGTACCGCCCGGGCAGCGAAGTGATGCCCGAGCCTGCGGACGGGTTCGACGTCGAGAATCCCGCGTACGATGCGACGCCGGTCGAGCTGCTCGAGAGCGTTATCACGGACGAAGGTCGCCAGGAGTTCTAAACGGGGACCGGTGTAGTTCCCCTTTTCGGCCGAGAGCCACCGGATCCCCGACTGGGATTGACAGTCGATATCGTGTGACAATAGATTATGGCGATCTTCGGGGTAGTGGACGCATGCACCTCGTACAGGTGTTCGTTCCCCAGGGCGAACTGGACCTCGTACTCGAAACCGCGGATTCGGCCGACGTCGACTACACCGTCTCGCGGGACACGGATCGCGGTGAGTTCGAAGCGCTGGTTTCGGTTCTCGTTCCGTCGTCGACCGTCGAACCGCTATTGTCCGACCTTCGAAGTGCGGGCCTCGATGACCGGTCGTACACGGTCGTGACGGAGACTGAAACGATCGTCTCGAGTCGAACCGATGCTCTGACGGGACGGTTTTCGGGCACCAGGATTTCCCGGGAGGAACTCCAGTCTCGAGCGGCCGATCTCGCACCGGCGGCGTCGACCTATTTCAGTCTGCTCGTCGTGAGTACGGCGATCGCGACGGCCGGCCTGTTGCTCGATTCCGCAGCGACGATCATCGGTGCGATGGTCGTCGCGCCGTTGATGGGACCTGCGCTCGCGGCGAGCGTCGGCGTCGTCGTGAACGATGAGCCGCTCGCGACGCGCGGTGTCGTGCTTCAGGGAACCGGACTCGTGGTCGCAGTCGCGACAGCCGCAGTAATCGGCTGGCTACTCAGAGGAACGGTGTTGCTTCCGCCGGGGTTCGATATCACGACGGTTCCCCAGATCGAGGAACGAATCACGCCGGACGTGCTCGCGCTGTTCCTCGCTCTGGGATCCGGCGTGGCTGCCGTCGTCAGCCTCACTCGCAACGTCGGCTCGGTGCTCGTCGGCGTGGCGATCGCCGTCGCGCTCGTTCCGCCCGCCGCCACGGCTGGACTCGGTATCGCCTGGGGGAATTCGGAGGTCGTCCTCACAGCCGGCACGCTCGTGCTCGTAAATATACTCTCGATCAACCTCACGGCGTTGCTCCTGTTGTGGGTGTCCGGGTACAGGCCACACCGGTCCGCGGACATCGAGCGCGTCTACGATCGACTTCGCTCTCGGGTGATCGTGCTCTTCGTAGCGATCGCCGTCCTCTCCGTCGTTCTCGGTGGCGTCACCTACGGCACGTATCAGACTGCATCGGTCGAACACGACGTTCAGACCGAACTCGAAGCGATGAGCGAGGACCGACCGGCCGACGGTCCCGATCTACAGTTCCAGGAGGTTGCCGTCGACTACGAACTCGTCGACGTCTACGCCGACGAAACCCCCGTCGTGACCGTCCTCGTCGAACGACCGCCGGGCGAGCGCTTGCCGGCCGATTTCGCGGATACGGTTCGGGAGCGGCTGGAAGCAGCTGCGAACGTCGATCTCGTGGTCGTCGTCGAACTCGTCGCGACCCGGCGAAGCGGATGAGCCGGGCCTGACCTCTCGTAGCCACTGAAACGATTCACACACTGATCGAAACGTCGTCGTTCGATTGGCTGTACACTGACTTTCAGTGGCTACTCCCGTTGGTCGAACGTCCGCGGCGACCCCTCGGTCGGGGCAGCCCACTCGACGGCGTTGTGAAGCACCCGCCGAATCGCCTCGTTCTCGTAGACGGGATACGTCTCGTGACCGGGACGAAAGTAGAAGATACGACCGTTTCCGCGCCGGTAACAACAGCCGCTACGGAACACCTCGCCGCCCTCGAACCAGCTGACGAACACCTGCCGGTCCGGCTCGGGAACGTCGAACGGCTCGCCGTACATCTCCGTTTCGGGGAGCTCGATCGACTCCTCGAGCCCGTCGGCGATCGGATGGCCGGGGTCGACGACCCAGAGTCGTTCGGTGCCGCCGTCCTCGCGGTACTGCAGGCTGCAGGACGTTCCCATGAGCCGTTTGAACGGCTTCGAGTAGTGAGCCGAGTGGAGGGGGAGCAGTCCCATCCCCTCGAGCACGCGCTCCTGTACCCGATCGACGACGGCGTCGCTCACCTCGTCGTGGGCCTCGTGGCCCCACCACAGCAACACGTCGGTCGACTCGAGGACCTCGTCGGTGAGGCCGTGCTCGGGCTCGTCGAGCGTCGCGGTTCGGACCGCGTGGTCGTCCGCGAGCGCGTCGGCGAGCGTCTCGTGGATTCCGTTCGGATAGACGGCTGCGACCTCGTCGTCCTCGCGTTCGTGACGGAACTCGTTCCAGATCGTGACTGCGACCATGGCGGTCCGGTCCGTCGTCCGGAGCCTTAGCTGGGCCGATTCGCGAGAATCCATTCACGAAAAAACACCGTATTTATCCACCCTATATGGTACTCGATTCCGTAATGGTATAGTAATACGTGAAATATGAAATGATTGTACAGATTAATCGGTCACAACCCTTATTTCGATCGCCCGACTGCCACTCTCTATGGAACGGGATCGAACACAAATGATGTCGAAATGGCTGGTTTCTCACTCCCTCCCCATTGTTGCGACACCGAAAGCGAGGGTCCGGACATGATCGGCGACGGAATCGGCGTCGGTATCGTCGGGTTGGGCGGCATGGGCAATCTCCACGCGCGAAGCGTGACGGAACTCGGCGCGAACGTCGTCGCGGGCGCGGACCTCGTCCCGGAACAACGCGACCGCTTCGCCGAGGAGTACGGCGCGCGGACGTACGAGACTCACGACGAGCTCGTCGCCGACGACGCGGTCGACGCCGTCATCGTGACGACGCCCAACCGGTTCCACGAACCGATCGCGGCCGCAGCCCTCGAGCGAGATCTGGACGTTCTCGTCGAGAAACCGCTCGCGCACACGTTGGAAAGTGCCGAGCGGATCGCGGAGGCCGCGGCCCGATCGGCGGGGATCTGTATGGTCGGGTTCCACAACCGACACGCCGCGTCGATGGCCATGTTCGACGAGCAACACGCGCGCGGCCGTTTCGGCGACCTCACACACGTCGAAGCCAACTACGTCCGTCGGCGCGGCGTTCCCGGCCCCGGCTCGTGGTTCACCGACCCCGAACTCGCTGGCGGCGGCTCCCTGCTCGACATCGGCGTTCACGCCCTCGACCTCGCACTCTACGCGCTCGACTTCCCCGAGATCGTCGAAGTGAGCGGCGTCTCGCGGACGACCTTCGGCACCAGCGAGGAGTACGCCGACCCCGACGGGTTCGGCGACAACTGGGACGCCGAGGCGGAGACCTACGAGGTCGACGACTCCGTCAGCGCCTTCATCCGCTGTGCCGACGGGCAGACCATCTCGCTCGAGGCCGCGTGGGCGACCAATCGCGAGGAGAGCATGGATTTCCGCGTGCGCGGCACCGAGGCGGGTGCCCAGTTCGACATCGGCGACACCGACCTGCGGATCCTCGAAGCCGGAACGGCCGGCTGCGATCACTACACCAACGTCGACATGACCGGCGACGCCGCTGTGACCGGCTACGGCGAACAGGACGAACAGTTCCTCGAGGCGATCGCGACGGCCGGTGCCCCGGAAACGAACACGGTCGAGGAAGCGCTGACGGTCCAGCGCGTCATCGACGCGATCTACCGCTCGAGCGAGTCCGGCCGGGCGACGACGCTCGCTGACTCCCGTATCAGCGAGGCCCAACTCGAGCAGGCGGCGCGGCTCGACTGACTGACTCGATATTTTTGCGTTCGGTTCTCGTCTGTGACGGATCGGGATCAGTTGAGATAGCGGTCGCGCTGTTCGTGTCGATGTCTCACGACGGAACGGCGATGGATTCCGAGACGGAGCGAGAGCCTTGCCAGTCCTACCGGTGTCGAGTCCTGAGAAAACCGCAAAACCCGATCGTTTCGTTCGCCGCCCGATCTAGAGGACGTCGTCGAAGTCGTGGTGGCCGTGGATGTCGACGCCCTCGCCGGTGATCTCCGCGAGGAAGACGCCGTTCCCGGAGCCGGTGTCGCGCTCGACGGCGGACTTGATGCCGCGAGCCGCGACGGTCTTCGCTTCCTCGTTGGACATGTCCGGCTCGTAGGCCTGCTCGAGGTGGCCGTAGGCGAGTTGCATCCCGCTGCCGGTGACGGTGTAGTCGTCGCCCATGACCCCGCCGGCGGGATCGATGCTGTAGACGTGGCTGCCCTCGTCGTCGACGCCGCCGAGGATCGGGTGGATGGCGAAGAACGGGCCACCGCGGGCGAAGTTACCTGCGAGCGTCGCCAGCGCGTCGATACTCATGTTCTCTCCGCGACGGGCCTCGTAGAGGTTGACTTCGGCGCGAAGCGTCGAGATGAACGACTGGGCACCGCCGACGCTGCCGACGAGAGTGAGCGCGCCGGTGGGGTGGATCTGCTCGACCTTCTGGACGTTCTTGTTCGAGACGAATCGGCCGCCGAGGCTGGCGCGCATGTCCGTCGCGATGATGACGCCGTCGGCGGTGGAGATACCGATCGTCGTCGTTCCGGTCTTGTTGACGTTGTCCAGATCGGCCCGGCTCATATCGTTTTCCGGCATCGATCCGACTTCCGGCTCGTAGGGGTTCGGATCGTCGGCCAACTTGTCGACCGTCCGAGAGAAGTCCGAGTCGTGTGTGGGCGTATGCATTGATCGAAGGTTACGACCGGGACGGTATAAAACACCGGCGGTCACCGCCCTCGTTTCCGCTTCCGCGGACCCGGAATCGAGACGGGTCGAACGGCGAGCCATCGGTGCTCGAGCGGCGGACAGTTCGACGCGCTGCGGGTCGGTTCCGGGGCTCGCCGGTTCGGCGGTTCGGTCCGTGATCGACCGGCTCGGCGGCCCGGCGGCTCGTCGGTCGACGGACGGCAAAACCAGGCGGCGTCTACGGCTCGATCAGTGCTGTGCGGACTCGTAGGCCGCTTCGACGTTGGCGAGGACGCGGTGGACCGGGATGGTGAGTCCGGCTTGCCGGGCGGCAATGGCGAGTGGCATCGCGGCGATACCGAGCATAATGCACAGCTGGTACAGTGCGAACAGGGTCGCGTGGTACACGCGGGATATCATCGACGTTCACCGATGCCCAGACGGAGGGTATATATAAACTTTCCCCCAGATCTCCCATTCATAATGGTCGTTCGTGTTCCACCGGGTCGCCGCTTGCATGCGATTCAAACTCACTTTCAATGGGAACAACTCGAGACGTACCCAGACCGATCTATGGCTATGGCGGGGGGAATCGATGGGGTGATTTCGCGTAAGTTATGGGAATCATCTGATTCGCGTACGCACCTCGTGAGCGCCAGTGCGTCGCGAGTGAGCGTGTCACGCGATGGCTCGATGGAACGATTACCACCGACGAACCGCAAAGCAGGAAACCCCCCGGACCGACGAACCCGTATGGGCAATTATCTCGTCGCGATGGAAGCGGCATGGCTCGTTCGTGACGTCGATGCGATCGACGACGCGATCGGCGTCGCCGTTAGCGAAGCCGGGAAGCGACTCAACAGCGAAGACATGGACTACGTCGAGGTCGAGGTCGGCGCGACGGGCTGTCCGGCCTGTGGCGAACCGTTCGACTCCGCCTTCATCGCGGCCGACACCGCGCTCGTGGGCCTCGCACTCGAGATGGAGGTCTTCAACGCCGACGGAGAGGAACACGCCTCGCGAATCGCAAAGAGCGAGGTCGGCGGCGCGCTGCGCGACGTGCCGCTGTCGGTCGTCGATATCATCGAGACGGAAACGGAAGACGAGTAAGGCCGCACCGCCGCGTACCCGATTCGTCTTTCGACGCCGTGCCAGTACTCTGAAACCGACCGAGACCGGTAGTCATTTCTCGAGCGATCGGATTCACTACGGGTGCGCGAGCCGTGGCGGTCTGGCGCTGCTCGGCTTCTCCTCTCCGTTCCGGAAGTGAGTGGGGTCTCGGTCCGTCGTCCGATCTGTCACGCGAGTTAGATCCAACCCAAAGTACTTTCTATAACCCGTGGTTATGGACGCGTATGGAACTCCCGACGCCCGCGGATCTCCGTCAGCGCCGTACCGAACTCGGGCTCACCCAGAGCGAACTGGCCGACACGGCCGACGTCTCCCAGCCGCTGATCGCCCGCATCGAAGGCGGCGACGTCGACCCGCGCCTGTCGACGCTCCGGCGGATCGTCAACGCCCTCGAGAAGGCCGAGAGCGACGTCATCCGCGCCGACGATCTGATGAACGAGGCCGTTGTCAGCGTCGCCCCCGGCGATCCCGTCAGTCAGGCCGCCCAGAAGATGGAGGAAGAGGCCTACTCGCAGCTGGCAGTCATTCAGGACGGCATTCCCGTGGGATCGATCAGTCAGGGCGACCTCGTCCACCTCGACTCGGCGGACCGGGACGAACCCGTCGAGGAACACATGAGCGAGAGCTTTCCGACCGTCTCGAAAGACGCTACCCTGGACGAAATCAGCAACCTCCTCGAGCACTACAAGGCCGTGATGATCACCGAAGCCGGCGAGACCGTCGGCATCATCACCGAGGCCGATATCGCGGCGCGGCTGTCCTGATCGAATCGACGCCGGCCGTTCCATCGCGATGGAACGGCAGGTAGAGACGGATTCGATCGGCCACGGGCTTTATTTGACGATGGCTGCATCTCGGAGCAATGGCAGCAGTTGCTGGGACCAAGTGGCGTGCGCTCGTCCTCGTGGGGGTCGCGGAACTGTTCGCGATGACGCTATGGTTCAGCGGGACGGCGGTGGGACCGGAGTTGGCCGAGATGTGGGCCCTCACGCCTGCCGAGACGGCCTGGCTGACCAACGCCGTCCAACTCGGGTTCGTCGTGGGCGCACTCGTTTCGGCCTCGTTGACCATCGCAGACGTCGTCCGACCGCGGTCCCTCTTCGCCGGCTGTGCGTTCGCCGGCGCGGCGTCGACGGCCCTCATCGCGGGAGCCGTCGACAGCGGGTTCCCGGCTATCGTCCTTCGGTTTCTCACCGGCGTCGCGCTAGCAGGAGTCTATCCGACCGGCATGAAGATGATGGCCTCGTGGTTCGTCCGGGGCCGCGGGCTCGCCATCGGCGTCCTCGTCGGCGCGCTCACCGTCGGCTCGGCGTCGCCACACCTCCTCCGGGCCATCGGCGGAATCGGACAGCCCCGACTCGTATTGTACGGGACGGCGGCCATCGCAACGGTAGGCGGGCTCCTCGCGCTGGCGTACGAGGACGGTCCGCATCAACCGGAAACGGCACCCTTCGACCCGAGCGCGATCCGTCGCATCGTCTCCGATCGCGGCGTCGTCCTCGCGAACACCGGGTACTTCGGTCACATGTGGGAACTCTACGCGGTCTGGACGTGGATCCCGGTCTATCTCCTTGCCAGCTTCGAGGCCAGCGGGACGGCGAACCCCGAACAGCGCGCGGCGCTGCTCGCGTTCGGGACGATCGCAATCGGCGGGGTCGGGGCGTGGCTCGCCGGATCGGCCGCCGACCGCGTCGGTCGATCGCTCGTCACCAGCGCGTCGATGATCGTCTCCGGAGCGGCGTGCCTCCTCGCGGGAGTGGTCTACGGCTCCAGTCTCGCCGTGGTGTCCCCCTTCGTGCTCGTCTGGGGCTTCGTCATCGTCGCGGACTCCGCACAGTTCTCGACGGCGGTTTCCGAACTCGCGGACGACAGCTACGTCGGCTCCGCGCTGACGCTCCAGACGGCCGTCGGCTTTCTGATCACCATCGGGTCGATCCAACTCGTCCCAATCGTCCAACGCGTGGTCGGCTGGCAGTGGGCGTTCGCCCCGCTCGCGATCGGACCGCTGATCGGGACGCTCGCCATGCTCAGGCTTCGAACGCTGCCGGAATCGGAGAAGTTGGCCGGCGGCCGAGGATAGTTCGGGTTGCGATTGTGGTTCCGGGCGGTCTCGATCGATCGGTACCCGAACCGCTACTCGAGGTCGGGACGCGGCGCGTTCTCGTATTTGACCATCTTCTCGGGTTTATCGGAAATCGTCTCGTAGATCCGCTGAAGTGTCTCCTCGGCCGCGAGCAGGTTGTGGTTCTCGAGGAATTCGCGTCCCTCATCAGTCAGCCGATAGAATTTCCATGGATACCCCTGCCGACGCTCGTCGTCCGGAAGTTCGACGGCCTCGACGATCCCGGCGTCGATCAGCTTCTGGACGTGCTTGTAGACCGTCGCGTCGCTCACGCTGGGGTTGAGCTGTTCGAGTTCGTACATCGACGGCAGCTCGTCGGGGTGTTGGAGAATATTGGAAAGCAGTGCGAATCGCGTTTCCTGGGTCACGAACCGGACGAGTGCCCGCGTGTTCGCCCCCTCCGGAGTCCCCACGTCAGTGCTCATACCGTCAGCTACGGAGCGTAGCACCAAGTAGTTTACCCTGAAGTAAATTACTCTGCGGTAATCTGCCGGCACCGTCGGACACTATCGGAAACGGAAATCACACGGAAACTACTATCCGCAATTCACGATAATCTCCGGGTATGACAGACGACGATCCACCGGTCCCCGAGGCAGTCCTCACGAGCGCATCGGAGCGACTCGAGGCCGAGGACCTCTCGCTCGCCGATAACGAGGAGATCCTCCACGCGCTGAGCGAGTTACGGCCGGTGTACGAAAGCGACCGGTCGTACTTCGTGCTCGGGAACTACGATCGCGAACCGATCCGCCGACTGAACCTCGTCGTCGATCGGCTGAACCGCCGATCGGACGCCTACGCCTTTCGGATGGTCGACGTCCGCGGCGAGTGGGAGAACGGTATCCAGAAGTTCTGTCTGGTCGCGGATCTCGTCACGCACGTCGTCGGGGTCGCCGAGCGCGAGCCCAGCGGGTTTCTCGTCGAACAGGGGCTGCTCGCGGGCACCGAGGAGTACTTCGAAAAGACGCACGTCCTCAAGCGGGACTATCCGGACGAGGACCGGTCCTACGACTGGATGCAGGACGGCGTCTTCGAGTTGCTCGAGACGGCGGGGCGACTGCACCGATGGGAGACCGAGACGGACCTCGTCGAGGCTGTCGAGGCGCTCCCGTAGTGGCCGACTCGAGCGTTTGTATCATCGTTTCGGACTGTTGAACACGCACTTGCGGCGTTTCGATCCCCCGTCGACGCATATTGCCGAACGCGCAACCGGATATCTGTGACGGTCCTAAAACTGAATTACCGGACACAGCCCGCTACTTCGCGGCCTCAACATGAGGCTGTCCGAGCCGAAACCGTATCTATGTTCGAGTGTTCGATGAAACTATCTCTGTCCTTATTGGACGGCTGGGGCGTTAGTCGGGAGTGGAGGCTACTACTATGGATCACGAGTCATTCCCGACTACGGATAGCGAGGAGTCGACGCGACGGAAGTTCATGAAACAGAGTGCTGCAGCGACCGCCGGGATGGCGCTCGTCGGTGCGGGAGCGGGCACCGCGACCGCTCAGGACGACGGTGTCCTCGACAGTGCCGACGAATCGTGGGGTGCGCTCATCTTCGCCAACAACTTCCACCCCGAGGCGCGGTTCGCCATCGTCTCCGATGTCGTCGAGTGGACCCCTAACTACGGAGACATACAGGACAGTTGGTTCACGGATTACAACACCTACCACATTCGGTGGCTCAACAGCGGCGAGATCGTTCCGCTGTTCATCTCAGAGGACACCAACCTCGGTCAGTTCAACGAAGATCTCGGCTACATTCCGGAGCCGGAGGAGGGCCAGAACTGGCCGCAGGTGTTCGAGATGAACCAGGAGTGGACGCCGTTCAGTGACAACCAGCGACTCATCACCGTCAACGCGAACCCCATCAGCGACGAGGTCGCGCAGTCGATCCTCCAGCACGACGACTGGTGGCAATCCGGCTGAAACTAGCCGTACGGACAGTCCATCGCGGATAGATCGACACGGTGTGGACGCGAGCTACACGGAGCGATCTTTTTTGAACGAGAGTGCGCTGACGCCGTCCTCAACGCGTCGTTCGCCGGCGTTCCCGCGGCGAGCCAGCAGGGCACGCTTTCGAGGGCGACCTGTGTCTCGCCGACGGTTTCGAGAGCACGTCGACTGCGTCGGGGACGCCGCCGACCGCGGCCGGACGGGACGAACAACCGATCTTAGCTGTGACCGGACACCGGCACCGGCTCGTAGGGCTCCTCGAGGTACTCGAGATCGTCGTCCGATAACTCGATCTCGAGCGCTTCGACGGCCTGCTCTAGGTGCTCGACGCTGGTCGTGCCGACGATCGGGGCGTCGACCCAGTCCTTGTGCAGCAGCCACGAGAGCGCGATCTGGGCCATCGTCGCGCTCTTATCGTTGGCCAGGTCGGCGACGCGCTCGTTGATTTCTTGGCCGCCGCCCTCGCGGTAGGGGTGTTCGTACATGTGCTCCTCGGTCTCGCCGCGGGTCGTGGCGTCGATCTCCTCGTGGGGGCGCGTCAGGTAGCCCCGAGCCATGGGCGACCACGGAACGACGCCGATGTTTTCTTTCTCACAGAGCGGCAACGTCTCCCGCTCTTCCTCGCGATAGACGAGGTTGTAGTGGTTCTGCATCGTCTGGAATCGCTCGAGGCCCAGCGAGTCGCTCGTGTGCAGTGCGTCGGCGAGCTGGTGGGCCCACATCGAGGAGGCACCGATGTAGCGGACGTGTCCGCGTCGAACGGCGTCGTCGAGTGCCCGCAACGTCGTCTCGATCGGCGTCTCGTAGTCCCAGCGGTGGGGCTGGTAGAGGTCGATGGTGTCCATGCCGAGTCGCTCGCGGCTGGCCGCCAGTTCCTGTTCGATCGCCTTCCGGGAGAGTCCGCCCGAGTTCGGGTCGTCGTCGCGCATCCGGAAGAAGCCCTTCGTGGCGACGACCGACTCCTCGCGGTGGCCCTCGAGGGCCTCGCCCAGGATCCGCTCGGATTCGCCTCGCGAGTACATGTTCGCGGTGTCGAAGAAGTTGATCCCGAGGTCGAGCGCCCGGTCGATGATCTTCTTGCTCTCTTCGTCTTCGAGGACCCATTCGCGCCAGTCGCTCGAGCCGAAGCTCATGCAGCCGAGACAGATGCGGCTCACCTGCATCCCCGTGGAACCGAGAGTCGTGTACTCCATAGCGATAGTACGAAAACCGGGAAGAAAACAGTACGTGGTGCGGCAATCGATACCACACAACTGGCAGCGTTATTTTTTAGTAAAATCAGTATAATACAGCCGACTGCATATGACGGACGAACACAACGATCGAGAGGCGGAGCGCAGCGACGACGGCGGCATCGTCTCGCGAATCAAGAACGTGTTCGACCGCAGCTAATCGCGCCGACCGAACCTGTCCCGTTCGATAGCCCATTTTTCGGCGATCCCGTGGTCGACAGTCGGTCGGCTACCAGTGGCCGAACAGCCGCTGGACGACGGTTCGGTCGCTCGGTCGCTCGGCCAGCAGCACCGAACTGTCGACCTCGTTGACGACGTCCATGTGCAGCGAGTCGCTCATCAGTCGCGAGATGACCCCCTCCTCGGTCGCCCCGATGAGGACGAGCGAGTGATCCTGTGCCTGCCGGCAGATCGCTTTCTCGACGTCGCCGGAGTCGTCGACGACGAGGTCGGCGTCCTCAAGGTCGTGTTGGGCGGCCCATTCGGCGAGGAACTCTTCGCCTCGCTCGCGGTCGTCCGGGCCGGCGACGACGTGCTGGAGCGTGATTTCGGCACCGGAGCGGTCGCGCAGCGTGCGTGCGACCTCGGCGCTCAGGTCCGAGTCCGGGCCACCTGCGGTCGGGAGGAGGACGCGCGAGGTGTCCAGGTCCCGATCCTTGAGGATGAGAAAGTCACAGGGGAGGTTGCTCGTCAGCTCGTTGATCCGGCTTTCGGCGCGCCCCTTCTTACCCCACGGTCGGTCTTCGCCCCAGCCCAGTACCACGAGATCGGCGTTCTCGCGTTCCGCGGTGTCGAAGACGTCCTCGAACGAGCGGTGGGAGACGACCGTCGACGTCTCGAAGTCGACGTCGTAGGACTGGGCTCGCTGACCGATGACCTCCATCCGTTCCTCGGACTCGGAGACGATCCGTTCGGTCTGGCCGGCACCGTATCGCATGGACGCGCGACCCGGCATCTGGACGATGTGAACGGCGTGGACCGTCGCGTGTTCGTGACCGCTGGCCAGTCTGCAGGCGAGGTCGACGATCGTCGATTCGGTTCGCGGGTTCGAAATCGGGACGAGAATGCGATAGTTGCCGTTGTCGCTCGCGTGGGTTTCGGCGGTGTCGATCAACGGAACGTACGACCGACCCACGTAGCTGCCGAACAGCCACTCCTTGATCGAGAGCTGGCGATCGGCTCCCTCGAAGCGGGCGGACTCGAGGCGGTGTTCGCTGGTCTGGAAGTAATTGACGACGGTGACGAGGACGATACCGCCGATGGTGTTCCCGAGCAAGACCGGCAGGACGAACTGGGTGAGGCCGATGTACGGGTGGATATTGCCGCCGAGCACGTAGTAGATCATTTCGGTAAACGAGACGACGACGTGGAACAGGTTGCCGAGCGGAATGGAGAGGAAGGCCAGATAGACGACGACGAGCCGCGAGATCGTGTCCCGCGAGGCGTAGACGATCCAGACGACGCCGGCGACGATGAGTCCAGCGAAGGCCGCCTTGGAGAACAGGGTCCACCACGGCGTCTCGACGCCCTTTTTCGCGAGGTCCATCGCGGCGACTGCCGTTTCGTCGTCGAAGACCTGACTGTAATACAGTGCGATCGCACCGAGCCCGCCGCCGGCGAAATTACCTGCGAGGACGATCGTCCAGTGGCGAAGCAGTGCAGGGATGCTGGCCAGTCGCTCCAGCGTCAGCGCGACCGGCGGCAGCGTGTTCTCGGTGTAGAGCTGGTAGCCGCCGATGATGATGTAGATAAATCCCAGCGGATACAACACCTTGCTCAGGATCGGATGCCCGTCCGTCGACGCCGTCAACGTGGCGTACAGCAGGAACGTAATCGTGATCGCGAAGCCGGCGGCGAGGCCGCTGAAGAACAGTTCGCGTCCACCGGACGTGACCTCCTCGTCGGCCGCGGCGACGATCCGCTGGAAGATCTCGTCGGAGGAGAACCGATCCCGGACGACTGCGCCGACAGCCGGCGCGCCGCTCCTGGAGCGCTCGACGGCCTCTCGAACCTGTTCCTGTTCCGGCCGCTGCGCAGCCTGTCCCCCCGCGTCGGGCGGATCTCGATCCGTCCGCCCCTGATCCGGTCGGTTGGGATTACTCATTAACAGGTACGCGTTCGTAGAGGAACTAATCGTTTAGCATCTCGTACGGTGGTGATCACGGGTCCCCGATAGCGGGTCGCGATCGGTTCGAAGGGCCCCCATCCGACTACAGCGCATCCGGCTCGAGCCGCCCGATACCTCCCCTGAGCGCGATGAACGCACCCACCGCGACCAGACAGTACGCGGCGAGGAGGCCCCACGTCGCGGTCGTCGGGTTGCCGAGTGCGAACTTCGCGACGGTGTTCGCGGGGTGTTCGGGGAGGACGGTCGCGACGACCAGGCCGCCGACGGTGGCCATGGAGTAGAGCAACTGGGCCTGCCGTCGATCGGGCGCCCACAGCGCGACCGCGACCCCGACGGTGACGACGAGCAACGAGAGCGCGGCCACCAGGACGACCAGCGCGGCGGGCGCCGCGATCGCGGTTCCGTTGACCGCCAGCAGGAGGAACCAGGCGATCGCCTGTAGCGGAGCCAGTGCCGCCGTCGCCACCAGCTTCGCGTCGACGATCTCCGCGAGCGAGAGCGGCGCGACCCGGAGGAGTTCGAGGGTTCCGCGCTGGCGTTCCTCGATCAGCGAGTCGACGACGATCGAGCCGCTGATGAACACCGGCAGGAAGCACAACAGCGGCAGCAAGATCGTGTACGTGAAGCCGACGTAGGGGCTCGACTGGATCGACGTCGGAACGGGTATCGGCGACCGCTCGAGTCGACCCTCATCGGCGTTTTGCTGGCGCTCGACGCGTTCGACGTTCTCCAGCGTATTTCGGATCTGGACGACGAGCAGCGTCGTCCGCAACCCCTCTTCGGGGACGGTGGCCCTGACGCTGAGCTGGCCGTCGGCGTTTCTATTGGCGTCGAGGACGGCGGAAACCCTTCCGTCGTCGAACGCGTCATAGGCGCTCCCGCGGTCACCGTAGCGCTCGGCCGTGACGCCGTCTTGTCCGTTCGCGACCCGCAGAAGCGTATCGATGTCGTCGCCGGTGACGGCGACCTCGGTCTGGTAGCCGTCGACCGAGCCGGGATCGTACAGCGAGACGAGCCCGACGACCAGAAAGGACGAGAACGCGGCGATGAACAGCTGGATCGACAGCGCCAGAATGATCGTCTTTTCCGAGCGCAGCGAGGCGAGTTCCCGGCGAGCGACCGCCCAGCGCGCACCCCAGGTCGACCCCGACTCGGTACCGCCGTCGGGCCGAACCGGGGGGTTCGGACCCCGCTGGATCGACTCCCGCTCGCGACCGCGATCGCGATCACGCGACAAGGGAGAGCACCCCCAGGTTGTAGCTCGCGTGAACGAGTGTCGCGACGAGGAACCCGACTGCATAGCCGTTCCGACCCCGGCTGGCCCCGATCGCCGAGCAGATAGCCGTCACGACGTGCAAGACGAGCGGTGCGAGCAAGACCGCGACGAACAGTACCGGCTCGCTCGAGACGGTCGGAGCCGGGCCGAACGCGGCGGCCCCGACCGTTAGTTCGGGCAGGCCGACGAACTGGACGACGTGGGTGATTTTCTCGCCGACGAAGAAGCCCGCTCCAGAGAGGACGCCGAGCACCCCACCGGTCTTCAGCGTCGCGTCGAATCGGGAGCGGGCGAAGCCGGCGTAGACGTGAATGCTCTTCGCGACCTCCTCGATCGCAGCGGCGACGACGATGATGACCGGGACCGCGACCGCCTCCGGAACGGCGAACAACAGGGAGACGGCGAGCAACTGACCCGCGAAAATGAAGGGAATGAAGAGGATCGACAGCAGGGGAACGCTCCACCGGCCGTGAATGCGGCTCGCGATCGCGTCGATGACTTTCGTCGGAATCGGCTTCTGGGCAAACATGTCCTCTTCACGGTAGACGCCGATTCCCAGCAAGAAGAGGACGACCGCGCTGAGGTAGAACGGCGCGGTCGAAAACAGGTACTCTCCGAGTCGAACCGACTCGTTCTGGAGGTCCATGACGACCAGCGTCAACGGCGAGATCAGCGCGATCGGGTTCACGTCGGTGAAGATCGCCGGAATGAACGTGTACGTCGTCAGGACGACGCTGATCGTGACCGTCACGAACGTCAGTTCCTTGAACGAGCGGGCCAGCATCGCGCCGGCGAACGTCGCCGCCAGGAAGACCAGCGCGATCGGGAGCGTCGCGGCGACGGCGATCGGTCCACCCTCGATCGCGTACGTTATCGCGGCGACGATTCCGACGAGCCCCAACAGGTACGGCAGCGTCTTGCCCCCGACGATCTCGTATCGCGACGCCGGCGACACCAACAGTAGCTCGCCCCGCCGCTTGACCCGCTCGTCCATGATCGTGCTTCCGTAGGCCTGAATGACGAAATTCATCGGTACGACGAACAGGAACGCGAGGACGAGCGATTCGAACGGGAACGGCGGCGCGATCGAACCGGGCGTCCCCGCCGACGTCGACGTACCGCCGTCACCGACGTTGGGAACCTGCATCCGACCGTCTCCGTCACCCGTCCCGCTCGAGCCACCGCCGCCAGTCGCAGAGCCGTCCCCGTCGGTGCTCCCGCCGGTTCCGTCCCCGCTCCCAGCATCGCTTCCGTCATCCGCTCCGGAGTCGGTCGACCCGTCGGGGTCGCGTTCCTGGTACTCGAGCGAAACGAGCACCGGGTACGCGGCCGCCTGATCGTCCTCGTCGTCCATCAATTTCGCATTGTAGTCCTCGACGGCGGTGCGAAACGCGTCGTAGGCGGCGGCCCCGTTGTCGCCGACGTGTCCGACGCGACCGTCTCGAGTCACGACGACGTCGACGTTCGCGTCGCCTCGAATCGTCGTGGTCTCGGCGGTCGAATCTCCGCCGCCGTCCGCTTCGATATCGTCGAGGGGCACTGCCCGGAACTGTTCGCTCTCGACGGCGACGTCGTAATAGCGGCTCTCCTCGTCGACGCCGGCGACGTACATCTCGCGCTCGAGGCCGAGTCCCGAGTCCGAAACCGACACTCCCGCGGTCCCGATCGCCAGCGCCATCACGACGAGCGCCAGGACCGTCTTTCGATCGACGGTGCCGGCGCTTCGGGAAACTTCCCAGCGGGCGATCCTGCTCGTGCGTGCGACGACCTCGCGGAGCTGCCTGGCGAGACGGCGCGCGGACGCGGCGATCCCGCGGAGGCGACCGCCGCTCACGCCTCGGCCTCCTCCGTCGGTTCGCGTGCGACCTCGAGGAAGATCTCCTCGAGGCTCGGCGTCTTCGTCTGGATGTCGGTCACGCGGCCGCCGTCCGCTTCGACGGTATCCCGAATCGCATCGACGGCGGCCATATCGCCGACGACGTGGCGAACTTGCCCGTTCTCGCGTGTCACATCCAGCGGCGAGTGTCCGTCGTCGACGCCCTCGCTGCCGTCGCCCGTCGCGTAGACGTGGTACTCGGTCCCGCCGTGGGCGTCCCGGATCTCTTCGAGCGTGCCGCGGGCGACGATTCGCCCGTCGTTCATGATGACGATCCGGTCGCAGATGCTCTCGACGTGGAAGAGGTTGTGCGCGCTGAAGACGATCGTCTTCCCTTCGTCGCTCAGCTCGCGGGTGAACTCGATGATGTAGTTGGTCGTCAGCGGGTCCAGTCCCGACGCCGGCTCGTCGAAGATCAACACGTCGGGGTCGTTCACCAGCGCTCGCGCGATTGCGACCTTCCGCTGCATTCCCTTCGACATGTTGCCGATCCGCCTGTCGCGGTGCTCGAGGTCGAGGCGGTCCAGCGAGTCGTGGATCCGTTCGTGGGCGACGTCCGCCGGGACGTCGTAGAGGTCGGCGAAGAACTCGAGGTAGTCGATCGCTGTCATCTCCTCGTAGAGCGGTGACTCCTCGGGGAGAAAGCCGAGTCGTCGCTGCATCGCGGGTTCACCGGGCGTGTGACCGGCGACGACGGCGGTGCCGGCGGTCGGTTCGATCAATCCGGCCAGCATCTTCAGCGTCGTCGTCTTGCCGGCGCCGTTGGGGCCGACGACGCCGAAGACCTCACCGCGCTCGATTTCGAAGGAGCTCCCCTCGACCGCGGTGAATCCGCCGTACTCCTTCCGGAGGTCGTCTACCTCGAGTATCGCCATTCGTTACCGCGACGGAGGGAGCCGCCTCAGTAAAATCTAGCGGCTGTGGAATGTCAAGACGATACGATCGTTTGGCGAGCCACCCAAACCCCATAGCCGAGCGCTGCGTAGTCTCAGCCATGACTCGAGTCCGGACCGCACGAACGGTCGACGGCCGCCGCCTTGAGGTTTCGCAGGTCGTACAGGTTCCCGCGGCCGACGCCTGGGACCCGCTCGTCGATACGACGCAGTGGCCGGAGTGGTCGCCGCTGATAACCGGCGTCGAAGCGACGGACCGCCGGATTCGACCCGATACGACCGGGCGGATCCGGATTCCCGGTGCCTGGCTTCCGTTTCGGATCACCTCGTGTACCGAGCGCCGGTGGACCTGGCGCGTCACCGGGATCCCCGCAACCGGACACCGGGTCGACGAGCTCGGCGACGAGCGCTGTCGGATCGTCATCGAACTCCCGCTGCTCGCTTCGGGGTACGTCCCCGTCTGTCTGCGGGCGGTGGAGAACCTCGAGTCGCTGCTCGAGGGAGACGAATCAGTTGTCCAGTAGTGTACCCGGCTTCAATCGGAACATTCCGAGTAGTCGCCGTCCGGAACCCGTGACGATTCACCGCCACTGTTATTCATGTGTAGAGTCTACACATACACGTAATGTCGGAAAAGAAAACTCGGGTCGATTTCAACGCCCCTGTCTCGCTCGTAGAGCGAGCCGACACTATCGCTGATCTCCTCGACGTCTCTCGGACGCAGTTGCTTATCGATGCGTTGCGGGACGAAATCGACGATCTCGCCGCTGATGAGGGGTTCCAGCGCAGAATCGGTGAAGCGTATTACGCGAATCAAATCGAATTCGACGTCGTAGAATCAGTTCTCGGCACGGAAGAGGCGATGCGAATGAAACTCCTCCGAGAATCGCTGAGCCGCGATCCGCCGGAACCGCAACTCGACGCTTCCGTGCCATCGGACGAGGACTTCTACGAGGGAGAGGTTCCCGAATGGATGCCGGACGAGGAGTCGGACGATGACGATCAGGGATGCACGCCTAGCGATGGCTGAAACTGCCGTCATCGTCGTCGATACGAACGTTCTCTTGAACCTTGCAACACCGGTCGTCGATGGACGAAATCGGGCTCCGACGGGTGACGATCCGCTCAAGACCCTACTCGCCGCGTACGACGTCCACGTCCCATCGAGCGTCCTCGGTGAACTGGGCGAGGCCACGGGGGGTGAGGATTTGCTCGCGGCTGCTTCGAAATTGGTCTTGAACGCCTCACACCAACTAACCACTCACGACGTAACTGCCGAGATCGACGAGCCGCTCGACTTCGGACTCGATCGTGGCGAATCACATGGCATCTGGCTGGCGAACGACCTCGATGCCGAGATGTTCGTTACTGACGGATTCAATTCCACGAACTATCTCTTCGTTTCTCTGGCACTCGACGACCGGAATGCACTATTTACGACGCCACACGTCCTGTGCCTGTTAGCCGACCGCGGGGCCCTCGATAGACGGTATGTGGACGCCGCGTTGACGTACTATCTCGAAACGAAAGGGTGGGACCGCCAGTACGTCGACACGCTACGCAGCAACTACCTCACCGACTGAGCAGTCGTCTCACTGCTCGTGACGATGAACTGCGACACTACTGCATCTCGTCTAGCGTTCGGACGGTATCGGACATGATCCACGCCGCGTCGTTATCGGGGTCCTCGAGCGAGATCGCGTAAAACGAGTCGCGGCCGTCGTCGACGGTGATTCGGTACCCACGACTCGACAGCGTTCGGCCCTCGTCAGAGCGGGACTCAGGGGTGGTCACATACGGGCTCAGGGATACCAGCGGATAACCAACTCGATTCCGATCGACTGAAAATTTCGCGCCTGATTCCACATCTATTCCAACATATTTGCATTGGATATAGGCCCCGGCGGGTTGACTTGTTGAACGGAAGCTAGTCTTCACAGGGGACGGTCTGAAACGTCCCGGGTGTACAGGCACTCGAGAGCGGCTTCCAAACCCACGATGGTTTCGAAGCATGATTCCGTACGTTCTTCCGGGATATAAACGCCCCACACGACAGTGGAATCGCCCGACATGACCAGCCTCGAGTTCGGTTTCGAGATCGCGACGGACTGGAAGGGTGTGCGAATGAGCGCCGGTGGCGAACTGAACGAGAAGTCTTCGTCGCCGCTTCCCGACTGCTCGCAGTGCGGTGATCCGGTCCTGTTCGCCGTCGTCACACGTCCCGACTCCGGTACTGTCGAACCCTGTGGCTGTTCCATACCGCCGAAGCTGTTCGATCAGATCGGCGAGGAGTAGCCCGGGGCTCGCACTCGAGCAATCGGACGCCCGCTCGAGCCCCGACGAGTAGCCGGCCGGTCGGCTCGGAGCCGGGGATTCGAGCGGTTCTTTTTGATTTCGTTGCGTTTTGGAGACGACAGTTTAGGGCCGCACTCCGTTCGACCGCCGTCCCGATTGTCTCATTGTGAAACCTGTCTCGAGTACTGAGAAAAAGCAGAGCGTACTGCTCGTACTGGCAACAGGGAATCGCCACGACCTCCCCAACCGATTCACTCGCTCACTACGTTCGCTCGCTCATCCCTCGCACAGCTTCGAGTCGCGATTCGTCTTCGACTCATCGCGACTCAGCGCGCGCCACCCCACGAAGGTACCCGATTCAGAGTGCGATAAACACTGCTGTGCGTGGATTTTCGTCTCACCGATACGGACCGGGGCCTACGGCGGCCGCTCGAGCGAGAATCGGTCGGTAGTTCGGGTATACAGACTCCCCGCGAGGCGGCCGACGGCCTCGACTTCGGTGACGTCGATTTTCCCGTCGGTGGTAACGGATTCTGCGAGGTGGACGTGGCGTACCTCGCCGAGGACGAGCGTCGACCCGCCGACGTCGACGAGATCGTGGAGGGTACACTCGAAGGCGGCTTTCGCGCCGGCGACCCGCGGCGGGGCGACGGCGGCCGAGTCGGCGCGCTCGAGGTCGGCGTGATCGAACTCGCTTTCCCCCGGCGGCAGCGTGGCGCTGGTCTCGTTCATCGCTTCGGCGAGGTCCTCGGTGACGAGGTTGACGACGAACTCGCCGGTGTCGCGGGCGTTCCGCGGAGTATCCTTGAGCCCCTCGGCACCGTCGACCGGCGCGAAGAGCACGATCGGGGGGTCGACCGACGCGACGGTGAAGAAACTGTACGGCGCGAGGTTGTCGACGCCGTCCTCGCTCCGGGTGCTCACCCACGCGATCGGCCGCGGGACGACCGCACTCGAGAGGATCCGATAGAGCGACCCGTCGTGGTCGTCCGCGTCGATCTCGAGGGCGGTGCTCTCGTCGCTACTCGTCGACCCGTCGTCACTCATCGGACGCCCTCCGGGAGCCGGTCCGTCCTCAGGGGAATCTCGCGCGCTCGGCCGCAAGGGGCTAACATTGTGATACCCGGTTTGGATGCGAACTACTAAAACAGTTCGTGACGTAGGCTGTCGCATGTCCTCTCCCCAGACGAAATCCCGCGAGCAACACGACGACGCCTGTCCCGTTATCACGTCCCTGGAGCAGATCGGTTCCCAGTGGCGACTGGCCGTGCTCCACGAACTGCTGGACGGCGAGCAGCGCTTCAACGAACTCAAGCGGTCGACGGGCGCGAACGCCCGAACCCTCTCGCGCGTGCTAGACGATCTGGGTGAGATGGGCTTCGTCGAACGCCGCATCGAGGAGGACGCCCCCGTCGCCACCTTCTACAGCCTCACCGACAAGGGCCGATCCCTCGAGCCGGTCTTCAGCGAGATCGAGTGCTGGGCGGGCTCGTGGCTCGAAGAGAGCGAACTCGAGGCGGAGTAGACGGGACTCTGCCCAGAAACCGCGTCTGTTCGTGATTCGAACGACGGGGACTGGCACTCGACCTCGTTCTGCGGTATCGGAACGAACTCCGAATTTCGAATGACTGTACGATCCGATATTCTGACGATCCACGGTTTTATCGATAGCTCGCCGTCCGGTGGGCAGTCCGAATAGCGCTCGCTGCTGTTTCGGGCGGGTCAGACACTACGACAATCGCGATCGACCGAATCGAGCGCTCGATGGCCGAGGCCATCCGAAGCGGTACTGCACTAGAGACGGCACGTGGTCGTCCGTCTCGACCTATCGAAACGTCCAACTCGTTTGCCGGTCCGTCAGTCGTCCGTCTCGAGTTCGACCAGCTCGAGCGAGCGATCGAGGTGGCAGACGTCGTGTGGCGGCTCGCCGACGATCTCCGCGATGCGGTACTCCTCGTCGAAGTCGACGCCGTCGGGTTCGCAGTATTCGTGGCTCGGACACTCCACGTAGGGACAGGTGCCGGGGAGACTCGTCTTGCTGCCGGCGAAGGCCCCCTTCGAAACGATGTTGGCTCGCGTCGTGGCGGGTTCGACTTCCACGGCTCGAACCCCGCTGTCGTGCATGGCACACTCGAGCGTCTGGGCGTTCTCGCGGATGGCGGTGACGCGGTACTTCGCGCCGGGCTCGAGATTGAGGCACTGACTGCGATACGGGCAGCCGGTACAGCCGTCGGCTTCCCCCTCGTAGACGAACTCGGTTCCCGGCTCGGCGAGCCGAGAGCCGATGAGCGTAACGGTCGACATAGAATGTGGTAGTTGCCACTGGCGGTTAAGGGTCACGTCCCGGCCGGGCGAGAAGCGGCCTGGTACGAACCCGCCCTGAGTCGGGATCCGGAGGCGCTCAGTCGTCAGTGTCGGGCCCGGTGAGTTCGTCGAGTCGCTCGAAGTACGTCTCTCGAGGGACCTGGTAGAGTTCGCGGTAGTCGATTTCGCCGTCGTCGAACGCCGCGGCGAGTTCGATCGTTCGCTCGAGCGCCTCCTCTCTGGTCGGAAATCTGAGCGTCTCGTTCAGCGAAACGTCCGGCTCGAGATAGAGCGTGACGTACCAGTCCTCGGAATCTGCGGTGTCGGCGGGGTTGACGCCGGGGCGGCGGGTCCGCTTGCCGTGCGTGAGATACAGCGTCGGCAGGCAGGCCGCAGGGAAATCCGCCGCGTCGAAGACGTCCGGTCGGTACGCGAGAACGAGCCGTCCCTGGTCTCCCTGACTCCAGACGGTCCAGGCGTTCGGTAGCCGCGAGCGGTCCAGCTCCTCGTCCGTCTCCGAATCCGACATGGCGTCGGCTAGGACTGCCGAGCCTAAATCCTCGTCGCAGGGCGATCGACCGTCCGAATCGGTAGCGGAGCAATCGTTTGGTCCCCCGAATGCTCCGACGAGTCATCGCGCGCGCCTCGAGTCGGAGACTGCAGGCCGACGACTTATGCCGCACCCCATCGAACATGTGCTGTGGTACCAACTACCAAAATATAATTCTGGCAATATTTGATCGAAACAAAGTCCTGATAAATACCTTTTGGGGCTAAGGTTAAGTGGCTGGATTACTCACTCATTAAATACTATCGGTATCCGTTTGCCGGACCGATCCACTCCGCGCCCGTCCCCGGCGCGCCGTTGTGTGAGGCCCGCGAGGGACGTCGCACAACGAGAGGTGGTGATTGACGACATGATACGGCAGATCGACGCCGCCCGCAGCAGGGTTGCGCTCCAGGAGACTCTACTCGAGGAGTCCGACGAGCACGACGCGCTCACGTCCGGTGACGCGAGGCGACGGATTCCGACGGTCCGGCCACGCGATGCGACGGCTGGTCGACCGACGTCAGCGCACCCGTTCCGTCCCGTTACGGACGACCGCACTGCAGACGGGGAACCCCCGAAACTGGCAATGATACCATGACCGGTGACATCGAAACACTCGAGCAGCTCAGTACGGATTACAAGGAATCGATGCCCGCGGACCTCCGGGAGACCAAGTCCTTCGACTGGTACCTGGAGGAGGTCTACGAGGACCCGAAGGTGGCCCGCAACGCCCACCAGCGCGTCGCGGACATGTTCGACTACTACGGCACCACCTACGACGAGACCGAAGGGATGGTCGAGTACCAGCTCGCGAGCGAGGATCCGCTGGGCGACGGCGAGAACACCTTCTACGGGAACGTGATTCACCAGTCGATTCACGAGTTCGTCAACAAGGTCAAGTCCGGTGCCCGTCGGCTGGGTCCCGAGCGCCGGATCAAGCTGCTGCTCGGGCCGGTCGGCTCCGGGAAGTCCCACTTCGACAAGCAGGTCCGCAAGTACTTCGGGGACTACACGCTGCGCGACGACGGGCGGATGTACACCTTCCGATGGACGAACCTCTGTGACGTCATTCAGGATCAGGACCCGGCCGATGACACCGTCCGGTCCCCGATGAATCAGGACCCGCTCGTGTTGCTTCCACTGGAACAGCGCCAGAAAGTCATCGACGACCTCAACGAGAACCTAGACGCGCCGTACACGATTCAGAACGAGCAGGCGCTCGACCCCGAGAGCGAGTTCTACATGGACAGGCTGCTCGCCTATTACGACGACGACCTCAAGCAGGTCCTCGAGAACCACGTCGAGATCGTCCGGTTCGTCGCCGACGAGAACAAACGCCAGGGGCTGGAGACGTTCGAACCGAAGGACAAGAAGAATCAGGACGAGACGGAGCTCACCGGCGACGTCAACTACTCGAAGATCGCGATCTACGGGGAGAGCGACCCGCGCGCGTTCGACTACTCGGGGGCCTTCTGTAACGCGAACCGCGGGATCTTCTCCGGCGAGGAGCTGCTCAAACTCCAGCGGGAGTTCCTCTACGACTTCCTCCACGCGACTCAGGAGCAGACGATCAAGCCGAAGAACAACCCGCGGATCGACATCGACCAAGTGATCGTCGGCCGGACGAACATGCCCGAGTACAAGGACAAGAAGGGCGACGAGAAGATGGAGGCGTTCAACGACCGCACCAAGCGGATCGACTTCCCCTACGTCCTCAGCTACGAGGACGAGGCCAGCATCTACGAGAAGATGCTGAACAACGCCGACGTCCCCGACATTAACGTCGAGCCACACACCCTCGAGATGGCGGGTCTCTTCGGGGTCCTCACGCGCATCGAAGAGCCCGACACCGAAACCGTCGGGCTCCTCTCGAAGGCCAAGGCCTACAACGGCGAGATCGACGAGGGCGACGACATCGACATCAAGAAGCTCCAGGAGGAAGCCGAGGCGAAAGCCGAGATCGGCGAGGGCATGGTCGGCATCTCGCCCCGCTTCATCGGCGACGAGATCGCCGAGGCGATCATGGACTCCAAACACCGCCAGCGCGGGTTCCTCTCGCCGCTGACGGTGTTCAACTTCTTCGAGGAGAACCTCGAGCACCACGGCTCGATTCCCGAAGACAACTTCGAGAAGTACTACCGCTACCTCGAGACGGTCCGCGAGGAGTACAAGGAACGCGCCATCGAGGACGTCCGCCACGCGCTGGCCTACGACATCGACGAGATCCAGCGCCAGGGCGAGAAGTACATGGACCACGTGATGGCCTACATCGACGACGATACCATCGAGGACGAACTCACGGGCCGCGAACAGGAACCCGACGAGACCTTCCTGCGCTCGGTCGAAGAGAAACTCGACATTCCCGAAGACCGCAAGGAAGACTTCCGCCAGGAAGTGAGCAATTGGGTCTCGCGACGCGCGCGAGAGGGCGAGGCGTTCAACCCGCAGGACAACGAGCGCCTGCGCCGCGCCCTCGAGCGCAAGCTCTGGGAGGACAAGAAGCACAACATCAACTTCTCCGCGCTGGTCAGCGCCAACGAGTTCGACGACGACGAGCGCTCCGCGTGGATCGACGCGCTGATGGAACAGGGATACTCCGAGGGCGGAGCCAAGGAGGTGCTCGAGTTCGCCGGTGCGGAGGTCGCCAAGGCCGAGATGGACGACTAACATGACCGAACACGAGGTCGACTAACATGACCGGCAACGACTACGTCACCGAAGCCGATCGCGCGCTCGAGGAGACCTACGAGGAGCCGATGAGCCTCGCCGCCTACGTCGATCGGATCTTCGAGAACCCCTCGATCGCCTCCCACGCCTCGAAGTACTTGCTCGAGGCGATCGAGGCCGCCGGCACGCGAACGGTGGTCGAGGAGGGCGAGGAGAAGGAGCGCTACCGCTTCTTCGACGATCCCCACAACGACGGGGAACACGCCATCCTCGGCAACACCGAGGTACTGAACGGGTTCGTCGACGACCTGCGGTCGATCGCCGCGGGTCGGGCGAAAGACGAGAAGATCATCTGGTTCGAGGGGCCGACCGCGACCGGCAAGTCCGAACTCAAGCGCTGTCTGGTCAACGGGCTCCGCGAGTACTCGAAGACGCCCGACGGCCGCCGATACACCGTCGAGTGGAACATCTCGACCGCCGAGGGCAGCGATCGCGGACTGAGCTACGGCGACGACGTCAGCGCTCCCGACGACCAGGACTGGTACGAAAGCCCTGTGCAGGCCCACCCGCTGACGGTGTTCCCCGAGAACGTCCGCGAGGACCTGCTCGAGGAACTCAACGGGCAACTCGACGACCACGTCCCGATCCAGGTCGATGCACAACTCGACCCGTTCTCCCGCGAGGCGTACGATTTCCTCGAGGAGCGCTACCGCAGGGAGGGCGAGGAGGAGCTTTTCTCGGCGATCACGGACGAGAGTCACCTCCGAGTGAAGAACTACGTGGTCGACGTGGGACAGGGCGTCGGCGTCCTCCACTCCGAGGACGACGGCCCGCCCAAGGAGCGACTCGTCGGCTCGTGGATGCACGGCATGCTCCAGGAGCTCGACTCGCGGGGCCGAAAGAACCCGCAGGCCTTTAGCTACGACGGCGTCCTTTCGCAGGGGAACGGCGTCCTCACCATCGTCGAGGACGCGGCCCAGCACGCCGACCTGCTCCAGAAGCTGCTGAACGTCCCGGACGAGCAGTCGGTCAAGCTGGACAAGGGGATCGGCATGGACGTCGACTCCCAGATGCTGATCATCTCGAACCCCGATCTCGAGGCCCAGCTCAACCAGCACGCGGATCGCAACGGGATGGACCCGCTGAAGGCGCTCAAGCGCCGGCTGGACAAACACCGGTTCGGTTATCTGACGAACCTGAGCCTCGAGACGGAGCTCATCCGTCGCGAGCTGACCAACGAGACGAACGTCTGGGAGGCCGAGAGCTACGACGAACTCGCGGATCGGATCCGCGCCCCGGTGAGGGTGACCGTCAAGGATCGCGACGGCGAGACGCGCGTTCAGGAGTTCGCACCCCACGCGATCGAGGCGGCCGCGCTGTACGCGGTCGTCACGCGACTGGACGAGGAGCACCTCCCGAACGGGCTGGACCTCGTCGACAAGGCCTTGATCTACGATCAGGGCTACCTGCAGGAGGGCGACAGCCGCCGCGAAAAGGACGAGTTCGACTTCGACGACGACGGCAACGACGGCGATCACGGAATTCCCGTCACGTACACGCGAGACACGCTCGCGGAGTTGCTCCAGACCGACCGGGACCGCCACCACGCCGACCTCGCGGTCGAGGACGTCGTCATGCCCCGCGACGTGTTGAACGCCATGGTCGAGGGGCTAATTGACGCGCCGGTGTTCTCGACGGGCGAGCGATCGGAGTTCGAGAACCGCGTCGTTCCCGTGAAGAACTACATCTACGACCAGCAGGAGAGCGACGTCATCGAGGCCATCATGCACGACAAACGCGTCGACGAGGAGACCGTCGCCGAATACGTCGAACACGTCTACGCCTGGGAGACCGAGGAACCGCTGTACAACGACCGGGGCGAGCGCGTCGAGCCCGATCCGCTGACGATGAAGTTGTTCGAGATCGAGCACCTTGGCCGGTTCTCCGAGGCCGAATACGAGGGGAACCAGCCCCGCGAGAGCGTCCGGAACTTCCGCCGCGAGAAGGTCATCACGTCGCTGAACCGCCACGCCTGGGAGCACCGCGACGAGGACTTCTCGGTCGAGGACGTCGACCTCACCGCGATCCCGGTGATCAAGACCGTCCTCGAGAGCCACGACTGGGACGACGTCGAGCGGACGTTCGAGGACTTCGACCCGCGACAGTGGAGCGACCCGCCCAGCGGGACCGAGACGGCCGCGGTCAAGGAGAACACCATCGAAACGATGGCCGACCTCTTCGGCTACTCCGAGGCCTCGGCCGAACTGACCAGCCGACACGTCATGGGACAGGTGAGCTACAGATGGGACTGAGAGACGACCTCGAGCGATTCCGCGAAGTCGGCGAGGAGCGCCGCGAGGACCTCGCCGACTTCATCCAGTACGGCGACCTCGGCCAGAGCCGGCCGGGCGAGATCAAGATCCCGGTGAAGATCGTCTCGCTGCCGGAGTTCGAGTACGACCAGCGCGATAAGGGCGGCGTCGGGCAGGGCGAGGACGGCACGCCAGACACGGGTCAGCCAGTCGGCCAGCCCCAGCCCCAGCCGGGCGACGACGACGGCGAGGACGGCGACCCCGGCGAGGAAGGCGGCGAGCACGAGTACTACGAGATGGATCCCGAGGAGTTCGCCGAGGAACTCGACGAGGAACTCGGCCTCGACCTCGATCCCAAGGGCAAGAAAGTCGTCGAGGAGAAGGAGGGACCGTTCACCGATCTCACGCGAAGCGGTCCGAACAGCACGCTCGACTTCGAGCGGATGTTCAAGGAGGGGCTCAAGCGCAAGCTCGCGATGGACTTCGACGAGGAGTTCCTGCGCGAACTCTGCAAGGTCGAGGGGATCGACCCCCGCGACGTCTTCGAGTGGGCTCGCGGCGAGAGCCTGCCGGTGTCGATGGCGTGGGTGCAGGAGGCCTACGACGACGTTCCCGACGACGAACGCGGAAAATGGGCCTCGATCGAGGAGGTCGAGGAGAACGTCGAGCGCGAGAGCGTCCAGCAGAAGATCCGCCGCGAGGGAATCAAACACGTCCCCTTCCGCCGCGAGGACGAGCGCTACCGCCACCCCGAGATCATCGAGGAGAAGGAGAAGAACGTCGTGGTCGTCAACATCCGCGACGTCTCCGGCTCGATGCGCGAGAAGAAACGCGAACTCGTCGAACGGACGTTCACGCCGCTAGACTGGTACCTCCAGGGCAAGTACGACAACGCCGAGTTCGTGTACATCGCCCACGACGCCGACGCCTGGCAGGTCGAACGCGACGAGTTCTTCGGCATTCGCTCGGGCGGCGGGACGAAGATCTCGAGCGCGTACGAGCTCGCCAACGAACTGTTAGAGGAGTACCCCTGGACCGACTGGAACCGCTACGTCTTCGCGGCGGGCGACTCCGAGAACTCGAGCAACGACACCGAAGAGCACGTGATTCCGATGATGGAACAAATCCCGGCGAACCTCCACGCCTACGTGGAGACCCAGCCCAGCGGCAACGCGATCAACGCCACCCACGCCGAGGAGCTCGAGCGCCACTTCGGGACCGACGCGGACGACGCCGCGGTGGCCTACGTCAACGACGAGTCGGACGTGACCGACGCGATCTACGACATTCTCTCGACGGAGAGTGAGACCGATGAGTAATACAGACAGATTCCGCAAACAGGCGATCGCCAGCGATCTCGAGGAGCCGGTCGACGAGGCCCGGAACCTGGCGGTGAAGCTCGGCCTCGAGCCGTATCCGGTGAAGTACTGGATCATCGACTACGACGAGATGAACGAACTCATCGCCTACGGCGGGTTCCAGAGTCGCTACCCGCACTGGCGGTGGGGGATGCAGTACGATAAGCAACAGAAACAGGGCCAGTACGCCGGCGGGAAGGCCTTCGAGATCGTCAACAACGACAATCCCGCCCACGCGTTCCTGCAGGAGTCGAACACGGTCGCCGACCAGAAAGCGGTCATCACCCACGTCGAGGCACACTCGGACTTCTTCGCGAACAACGACTGGTTCGGCCTGTTCACCAGCGGGCGCGCCGACGAGGAGCAGGTCAACGCGGCCGCCATGCTCGAGCGCCACGCTCGGGCCATCGACGAGTACATGTCCGATCCCGAGATCGACCGCGCCGAGGTCGAGAAGTGGATCGACCACTGCCTGTCCCTCGAGGACAACATCGACCAGCACCAGGTGTTCAGCCGCCGCCTCGACGTCGACGCGCCGGCCGGCGCGGAGATCGACGAGGACCTCGCCGAGAAGTTGGACGAGCTCGAGCTCTCCGACGAGATCAAAGGCGAGGTCTTCAACGAGGAGTGGGTCGAGAAGCTCGAGGAGGAAGACATCGCACCGACCTTCCCCGAGGAGCCCCAGAAGGACGTGCTGGCGTTCGTGCGCGAACACGGTAAGCAGTACGACGACGAGGCCGAACGCGCGGTCGAGATGACGGAGTGGCAGCGGGACATCCTCGACATGATGCGCGCGGAGGCCTACTACTTCGCCGCCCAGAAGATGACGAAGGTGATGAACGAGGGTTGGGCCGCCTACTGGGAGTCGACGATGATGACCGACGAGGTCTTCGCCCGCGACGACGAGTTCCTCAACTACGCCGATCACATGGCGAAAGTCCTCGCCTCCGGCGGCCTCAACCCCTACAGCCTCGGCATGGAGCTGTGGGAGTACGTCGAAAACACCACGAACCGCCAGGAGGTCCTCGAGGCCCTGCTGCGCGTCGAAGGCGTCTCCTGGCGCAACCTCATCGACGTCGTCGACTTCGAGGACGTCCTCGAGATACTCGAGCCGCCCGAGGCGATCGAAAACGTCACCACCGACACGCTCGATCAGCTCGAGGCGGTTCCCGAGGAGTGGGTCGATCACGAGGCGCTCGAACGGGCCCGCGAGGGCGAGATCGACGTCGAGGCGTACCCCTGGAAGGTGTTGACCTACGAGGGATTGGCGCGGCGTCACTACTCGTTGGTCAAGCGCCAGAACCGCGGCTTCCTCGGCCGAGTGACTCAGAGCGAACTCGAGCGGATCGGTCGCTACCTGTTCGACGACGCCCGCTATTCGTCGGTCGAGGAGGCGCTCGAAGACGTCGACTTCGCCGCCGGCTGGGACCGGATGTTCGACGTTCGAGAGAGTCACAACGACGTGACCTTCCTGGACGAGTTCCTGACGCAGGAGTTCATCACCGAGAACAACTACTTCACCTACGAACACTCGCAGGCGACGGGACAGTTCCACGTCGCCAGCGACGTGGCCGAGGACGTCAAGAAGAAGCTCCTGTTGCAGTTCACTAACTTTGGGAAGCCGACGATCGCGGTGTACGACGGCAACTACAACAACGCGAACGAGCTCCTGCTGGGACACCAATACAACGGCGTCATGCTCGATCTGGGGCAGGCCACGGAGACGCTCAAGCGGATCTTCGAACTGTGGGGCCGTCCGGTGAACCTGCTGACGATCGTCAAGGAGGTCGACGAACACGACATCGAAGTCGCCAAGCGCCGCAACCGCGAGCCCGAACCCGAAGAGCAGGGGAAGCTAATCCGGTACGACGGCGAAACGGTGACGACTGAGGACGTCCCCTGGGAGGAGGTCGACCACCTCGCGGCCGACGACGTCGATTACGACACCAAGCCCGAGGAGTGGCTCGCCTGAGGGGTCGGGCTCCCTCCCCTCTCGAAACCGAAACTGGCATTTCTGACGGATTCCTGCCGGAATAAACGACGTTTCAGCGACCGTTAGCCAGAACGCTTTTAGTTCACTTGTCGAATGCTGGGACACGATGGATGGGGAAGGGGACGAGGCCGTCGATCCCCGGGGCCGGGGGGCCACCGGAGTCGACCTGCCGTCTGTCCTAGCACGACTCGACAGCGGGGATCCGAGCGAACAACGAGCCGCAGTCGACCGGATTCGAACCGCGATCGACGACGGCGACCACGCGGCCGCGTGTGCCCCGACGGTTCCGAAACTCCGGACGCTGCTCGAGCGCCCCGAGCTCGATTTTCACGACGAGATCGCGGCCTGTCTCGCGGATCTGGCAGCCCGGGCACCGACCGACGTCGCACCGTCGACGGGGTCGATCGTGGCCGTCGCCGTCGAGCACGCCGACCAACCGGTCGCGCGGGAACTCCTCCGGTGTATCGCCGCCGTCGCGGCCGACCGGCCGGACGTCGTCGCCGACCACACCGAAGCGATCGCTGACGTCCTCGAGCGGCGACCCGGGTACGACCGGCGGGGGCTCGAGGCGATCGCCGCCGTCTCGACGGAGGAACCGACGGCGATCGAACCGGCGGTATCGGTTCTCACCGACGCGCTCGAGGCGAATCCGGTCGAAAACGGGATCCCGACGCTCCGGGCGCTCCGTCGGCTGGTGCGATCCGGCGGAACCGTGTCCTCCCTCGAGTTCGCCACGCACGCCGCCACTCTCGCCGATCACGACGACCGGACGCTGCGACACGCGGCGATCGGCTGCCTCGGGGACGTCGCTCACCGCGATTCCGCCGCGGTCGAACCGCTCTGTACTGATCTCGGGGCGGCGCTTTCGTGTCCCGATCCGGACACGAGGGCCGTCGCCGCAGTCACGATCGCCCGCGTCGCCGCGGAGATTTCCACAGCGGTCGAGCCTGTTCGCGGGCAGTTGCTCGACTTACTCACGGACGACCAGCCACACGTACGAGCGACCGCCTGCATCGCGCTGGGCCACGGCCGGGTAGACGCGGCCGCACACCGACTCGCGGACCTCGCGAACGAGGATCCGGAACCGAACGTGCGCGACCGCGCTACCTGGGCGCTGAAGGGGCTCACCTGACGCCACTGTCGCGTTCGTTTTCGACCAGACCGAAACCGACTCTCTCCTCGCCGTCCTGCGCTCGAGTATGGAACTGACCGTCGAGACCGAGTCCCGACTGACGACCGTCGACGTGACCGATCGCATCGCCGCGGCGGTGCCCGACGACCTCGAGTCGGGGACCTGCACGGCCTTCGTCGAACACACGACGGCCGGGCTCGTCGTTCAGGAGGACGAACCGCGGCTTCGCGGTGACCTCGAGTCGTTCCTGCGGGATCTCGTTCCCGACGAGGGCCACGCACACGACGAACTGGACGGGAATGCGGACTCGCACCTGCGAGCGGCGCTGGTCGGCCCCGACGTGACGATTCCGATCGACGACGGCGAGTTGGCGCTGGGGACCTGGCAGTCGGTGTTGCTCGTCGAGTGTGACGGCCCGCGAACCCGAACGCTGTCCGTGACGACCGTCGGCGAGTAGGGTTCGCGTCGATCCTCCTCCGCTCGCGATCCGGCCCGACGTCTCAGCCGCCGCGTTTCCGATACCAGACTCGAGCGCCGGTCGGGGACTCGTCTTCCTCGAGGTCGAGTCTACTGACGACCAACTCCCGGATAGCGGCGGTGACGACGAGTTCGACCCTCTCTCCCCCGTCAGTCTGCACGTCGAAGACGTGATGTCCGTCCCGCTCGTCGATCCGTTCGATCGTCCCGACGGACCAGCGCTCGATATCGTGCGTCGGTTTCCGAGCGTGGATTCGGTCGTGGTTCACGCGTAGACGGACGCCCGGCGGGAAGTTGAGGATGGCGGGCCCCGAGGCGGGCGGATCGGAGCTGGTCCTGTCGCGGAGCGACGGCTATCGTAGTCGCTCCGGATCAATCCTCGAGACGGCCGTCCGAGTAGCCGAAAGACGGGGTGTCGCCGACGTTACTCCGAGTCCGAGAACAGTTCGTCGACGTAGTCGTCTTCCCACCGTCGTCGAGCCTCGAGTTCGCGGCGGCCGCGGGCGGTGATCGTGTAGTAATTCGTTCGCTGGTCGAGTTCGCCTTTTTCGACGAGGCTTTTGTCGACGACCTCGTCGAGGTTCGGATAGAGCCGTCCGTGGTGGATCTCCTTCTCGTAGTAGTCCTCGAGTTCCTCTTTGATCGCGAGTCCGTGCGGGTCGTCCTGACCAGCGATCGTGTACAGCAAGTCTCGCTGGAAGCCAGTAAGATCGTACATATCGGGGATTCACTCTTTTATCACATAACAATTCCGATACCAGATGGTCGATATAATCCGTTCGTCGTCGCTCGAAAGCGGGATCGGGTACGCACTCGTCCGGCTCGCAGCAGCGACCGACGACGCACGGGTCACAGACGCGGCCCGTGACGTGCTCGGTCCCGCGTCGGCGCCCCATCGGCGCCACGTTTTTATCGACCAGTAGCTTCGGTAGCGCTGTGGGACGCTATCAACCGGGGAAACACGACTCGTTCATCAAGTGCGACGCGCCTCGATGCGGGGCGAACAACGCGCCGGAAAGCGCTCCGGAGTACGAGACCGACTGCTGGCGATGCGGGGAGTCACTGGGCGGGAAACCCGAACCGGGCGACACCGTGACGGTCGACATCGTCGACCGGAAATCCGACGGGACGCTGGTCTGCAAGACCGAGAGCGGGTTCGTCCTCTTCCTCGAGGCGGACGTTTCGGCGATCGAGGCGACCGTCCGGGTTACCAGCGTCGACGAGACGCACGGGGAAGCGGACCTCGTCGAAACGGGTTCGTAGCCGACGGCGACCTTTTCGGCCCGGTCGGTCCCCTTGTCGGCCCGTTCGACCGTTGGGGGGAACGGTCACTGCTTCGAGCCGGCGGTGGGTTCCATCGCTCCGAATCTGACTCCTTCGAGCAACCGAAGACCCCATGTGTGACCGGACTTACATTACGGTAATGACTGGAATAAATCCGGAAACACCGTGGATCCCTGCCGATGCCGATCAGACGTTCGATCCCCTCGAGCACGCCGACGCCCAGCCGTCCCCGGATCGGCCGCTCGTCGTCACCCCGCGCGGCGGCGATCGCGAAGTCGGTCGGAGTTGCTATCAGGTCGACACCGAGTACGGAACCTACCTCGTGGACTGCGGCCTGAACCAGGGGGAGGGAGACGACTATCCCGACTTCCGCGGGCTCGGGCCCGGGTCGGTCGATGCGGTCTTTCTGACGCACGCGCACATCGACCACTGCGGTGGACTGCCGGTACTCGAGGCCCGGGGCTTCCTCGACGACGACGCGCCGATCATCGCGACGCGGCCGACGATCGACCTCGCGAAGACCCTGCTCGAGGATTCGCTGAAGATCCACCGCAGAGAGGCGAATCGACAGGGGAAGAGTCAGCAATTCACCCGGGCGGACGTCTCGGCGGTGTTCGACCGCTTCGAGCCCGTCGACTACGGCGGCGGGCGGGTCGAGGGGGTCGCGGACGCAGTCGATCAAGACCCGTTAGTCTATCAACTCGGAAACGCCGCCCACCTGCTCGGCTCGGCGTGGCTCATGCTTCAGACGGGCGGCCACCGCGTCGTGTTCTCCGGCGATCTGGGGGGTCGCGCCAGCCACTTGCCGGACATCACACCACCGCCGCAGGCGGACGTTCTGTTCCTCGAGTCGACCTACGGCGCGACCCATAGCCACACGTCGTTCGGTGACGCACAGACGACGATCTACGAGGCCGTCGAGCGCGCATTGAACGATCGCGAACCCGTCCTGATCCCGACCTTCGCCGTCGGCCGGTCCCAGACCCTCCAGTTGCTGTTTTCCGATCGACTTCACACGCTCCCCGGCGACCTCAGCGACCGCGTCCGGCTCGTGGTCGACGGCATGGCACAGGAGGCGACGGCCCTCTATCACGAGTACGTCACGGACGAGATGTACCTGTCCGAGGCGATCACGAACCGGGCGCGGGAGAGCGGCGATGCGACCCCGTTCTCGCCGCCGCAGGTCGAGTTCCCGGAGAACGACGCCGATCGGCGGGCGATTCTCGAGGACGCGGATCCCTCCTCGGGCGGCAAGGTACCCATTATCGTCTCGCCGTCGGGGATGCTGACCGGCGGGAACTCCCCGCGCTATCTCGTCGAGCTCGCGTCCCGGTTCCACTCCGCGACGGTGTTGCTCACCGGCTATCAGGCACAACAGACGATCGGGCGAACGATCCAGAACCAGGTCGACGCCGGGACGGACGACGTGCAGTTCACGACCAGCGCCACGCCGTTCGGAACGGACTGGGCGGCCGCTGACAACGTGAGCTGGATCACGACCGAGGGCTCGAACGAACCGACCACCCGAGTGACGATTCCGGCCGACTGGGTCACGATGGTCGGCGGGCTCAGCGGTCACGCCGCCCAGCACGGCCTGCTCGAGTTCGCCCGCACGGTCGACCCGGAGACGATCGCACTGATCCACGGCCCGGACTACGCACAGGAACACCTCGGGAACCACCTCGCGACGAACGTCAACAGCGTCGAAAGCGTCACTCGAAGCAGGCGGCTGACGCCGGTCGCCGTCGAACGCGAGGGCGACCCCGAGACCGCCGCGCTCTCCCCCGAGATGTTCGAGAGCGAGCACGACAACGCCTACGAGCAACTCGAGGACGTCTTCGACCTCATGGCCGCGCTCAACGAGGAAGTGGCCGCCGCGCGAACGGATACCGGTCGAAGCGAGGCCGACGTCCGAGAAATCGTTCGGGACGAACTCGAGCGAGCCGGGCTCCTCGAGGACTGAGCGGGAGCCAGCCAGCGTCGTCGATCACGGTGTCACCGATTTCGCCTCGGGAGACGACAGGTCGATCGGTCGGTCTGCCACTACGCCATCGACGCCGCGGCGGGCGAGCAGGGCCGCAATCGATCGTCGCTCGACCGTCCACGCGTGAACCTCGAGTCCCATTTCGGTCGCCCGCGGGACGATCCCGGTGGCCAGACAACGCCACCAGTTCGCGCCGAGGACGTCACAGTCGAGTTCGATCGCCGTCGTGACCGGCGTCTCGAGGCGGCGGCTAACCAGTAGTCCGATCGGTTGGCTCGGGTCGCCGTCGCGAATCGTCCGCAACTCGGCCGGCAGGAACGAGGTCGTGAGGACGCGGTTGTCGACGGCAACGTCGTCGAGCGTGTCGAGGACGTCCGCGGCGATACCCGGTTCCTTGAGTTCGAGCGTGATCCCGACGGAGGGCGGGGCGGCCTCGAGCAGTCGGGTAAGTGTCGGGATCGACTCGCCGGACTCGAGGACGGTGCGATCGGCGAGTTCCGAAAGCGAGGTCTCCGCGACCGCGCCGGAACCGTCGGTGACGCGGTCGATCGTCTCGTCGTGGACGACGACGAGTTCGCCGGAGCCACAGCGTCGCACGTCGACCTCCACGCCGTCGGCGTGCTCGGCAGCAGTTCGGACGGCACCGATCGTATTTTCCGGTGCGCTCGCGGCGAACCCCCGATGGGCGATGAGACGCATTCAGTGGTGTATTGCGTCCCGACGGCTTCAGTCGTCCCCTCGATTGCAGCCGCCGTATCGAGTGCGGAATGGGATACTCGTCACCACACCCCTGCTTTGATGCGACCGGACAACACACCGTATGGTATGGCAGCGAGAACGGATTTCGACGTCGATTTCGACGGCACCGTCGCGGTGATCACCGGTGCGAGCGGCGCGCTCGGCAGCGCCGCCGTCGACCGGTTCCTCGAGGCAGGTGCGACGGTCTGTGCCGTCGACGTCGTCGCGCCGGACGACGAGGACAGCCAGCTCGAGCATGCACCCACCGAAGAATCCGCCCTCGCGTTTTACGAGGCGGACCTGACCGACGAGGACGACGTCGCGGAGTTGGTGGATTCCGTCGTCGACGACCACGGCCGCATCGACCATCTGCTGAACATCGCGGGCACGTGGCGCGGCGGCGATCACGTGGAGGACACCGATCTCGAGGAGTACGAACTCCTCATGGACGTCAATCTGAAGACGGCCTTCCTCGCGTCGAAACACGCCGTTCCCCATTTGCAAGAGACGGAGGGATCGATCGTGAGTATCAGTGCGCGCTCGTCGCTCGAGGGCGGCGAGGGCGACGGCCCGTACCGGATCACGAAAGCGGGAATCCGGCTACTAACGGAGACGTTAGCGGAGGAGAACCGCGGGACGGTACGGGCCAACTGCGTCATGCCGAGCGTGATCGACACCCCGATGAATCGGGAGATGATGCCCGACGCGGATCACGACGAGTGGGTCGATCCGAGCGAGATCGCGGACGTGATGGCGTTCCTGAGTAGCGACGGCGCTGCGGTGACCAGCGGTGCTGCCGTGCCGGTGTACGGTGAGGCGTGATCAGTTAGGTACACCACTGGAACGGCAGAAAACGGACGCTCGCGACACGAGTAGCGATACGAGGGACGCCTCAAAGGTCGGGATTCAAGCGAAAAGAAACGCGTCAATTCTGTGTCCGCGGCTTCGTGATTACCCGAAGATGCTCGCGAGACTCTCGTAGACCGCGCTTCCGTTGTACCAGAGGACCACGAGTAGTAACGCGATGACTGGGACCCGGAGCATCCAGATCCAAGTCTGTCCCCAGGAGCCGATGTTTCGGAACCCTTTGCCGAGTTCCTCGAGTCCGAGATCGGCCCTGAACCAGCCGACATAGATCGCCAACAGCAGGCCGCCGAGGATGAGCAGGATCTGGTTTGCGAGCCCGTCGTACACCGTGAGCCAGACCAGCGCCGAGGACTGATCGTATGCCACGGGAACGCCGAGGAGGAATATCGCGGTTCCGAGGCCTGCCACCGCCGGCTTTCGGTCGATACCGTGTTCGTCGATCAGGTACGAGACGACGACCTCCATGATACTGATCGCACTCGAGAGGGCGGCGATCGCGACGGTGGCGAAGAAGACGGCGCCGAGGAGCCAGCCGAACGGGACGTTACTGAACGCCTCCGAGAGGCTGACGAAAATGAAGCCCGGCCCGTCAGTGGTCTCTCGTAAGTTAGCGGTGAAGAGGATCGGAAACGCAACCAGCCCGGCCGTAAACGCGATCAACGTGTCGAGACCGACGATGATGAGGCCGTCCTTGGCGAGGTTCCGGTCCTCGCCGAGGTAGGACGCGTAGGTGATCATGACGCCCATCCCGAGCGACAGCGTGAAGAACGCCTGTGCGGCCGCCGCGGGAAGGATCTCGGTCCAGTTCGCTGCGATCGTTCCCAGATCGGGCGAGAGATAGTACGCATACGCCTCGCCGGCACCGGAGAGCGTCCCGGCGTAGACGGCCAGTCCGACCAGGAGCGCGATGATCGCCGGTACCATCAGCTTGACCGAGGCCTCGATACCGTCCCTGATACCGAACGCGACGATCCCGATAACGGCGGCCATGAAGATCGCGTGTGTGAGAACTGACGTCAGCCCGCCGGTGGTCGCCGCGAACTGTGCGCCGGCACCGCCGGCAGCGTAATTGCCCTGCAGACCGATGGCGATGTACTTGAGAATCCAGCCGGCGACGACGCTGTAATACGACAGGATGACGAATCCGGCGACGACGAACACCCAGCCGATCTTCGAGCCGATCCCTCGTCCGATCTGCTTGAGCGCGCCGACGGGGTTTCGTTCGGTGTACCGGCCGATCGTGAACTCGGCCAACATGACCGGGAAGCCGACGAACGCGATCAGGAGGAGATAGAAGACGAGGAACGCTGCACCGCCGTATTCACCGACCTGATACGGGAACCGCCAGATGTTTCCCAACCCCACCGCACTCCCGACTGCGGCGAGGATGAAGCCTGTTCGTGTTGCCCATGATTCGCGCTGTGCCATACCGATAGCGACGATACCCCGCACCTAAAACCTTACATTTGAACACTATATTCATTATTTTTCTATTTTTATGCGTACTAATCATATTTATACTGAATTTCTTGCTATCATACTTAATGGAGGCTCAATGAACGAGTCGCTGTGGATCAGCTACCACAGCGTGACTCGACCAGGGCTGCTGGACGACCGGCTTGTGACGCGGACCGCGGGAGTGCTTTCGACAGGGGACGAGACGACTGCCTCGAGGTAGTTCCGACGATCGACGAGCGGTCGTGATCGATCGAAACCTTCGGTATTGCGGCTTCCGGGAGAAGCGTCGTTCTCGTTCGGTGACGAGCCGAAGACGACGACTCGAGCCATTTGACCGGGGCGTTCGCGAGAATGGCCTGTCGGAGTCGCTCTGTCGTGAACTATTTCAACTCCCGGCGTAACACTCGGATAGATATGAGTACAGGGAACGTACGGGGAACACTGTCAGACATGACCGTACAGGAACTAGTCGGGGTGGGATTGCTTCTCGGGGTCGTCGTTTTGGTATTCGATCTGCTCCGCCTGCTCCTGACTGGAGAGTTGCCGTTGGCTCGGTTGGGATCGTACCTCTGGACCGGATTCATCGACTCGCTGTATATCGGTCTCGCGGCGATCGGCCTCTCGATGACCTACAGCATTCTCCGCTTCGCGAACTTTTCGCACGGTGATCTCATTACGACCGGCGCGTTCTCCGGGTGGACTGTCGCCTATCTGATCGGCGGGATCGGCGTCGCGGACCTGACCAGTCGCCTCCTGCTTCGGGCGGGCGGCGGCGCACAGCCCGGCCGTATAGGGATGGACATCCTCGCGGCACCGGTCGCGATCGTTCTGGGTCTCGTCGCGGCCGTGATCGTGACGGTTCTCGTCGCGCTGGCGATCGATCGGCTCGTCTATCGGCGGCTGCGTGACGAAGACGGCATCGCGGTGCTCATCGCCAGCGTCGGTGTCGCGCTCGCGCTACGATACCTCCTCGCCGTGTTCTACACGCCGGAAACTCGAGGCGTCGTGGCGTCGGCCCCGGATGTGGCAGGCGTCGATCTTCACCAGATGACCCTCGTCGTCTCGGCGCTCTCGTTGATACTCGGCGTCCATTTACTCTTGCAGTACACGAAACTCGGCAAGTCGATGCGGGCGATGTCGGACAACAAGGACCTCGCGCTCATTACCGGTATTCCGACTGAGCGCGTGATCTTTGCGACCTGGGTGATCGGAGCCGGTCTCGCTGGTGCCGCCGGGTACCTCATCGTCCTCGATCGCGGGCAGGTCTCGATCAACCTCGGCTGGTTCCTTCTCCTCCTGATCTTCGCGGCCGTCATCCTCGGCGGTATCGGCTCGATTTACGGCGCGATCGCGGGCTCGCTCGTGATCGGCATCACGATCAATCTCTCGCTCGTCTGGATCCCCTCGGACATGAACGAGATCGCGGCGTTCACGTTGATGATCCTCGTCTTGATTTTCCGACCCGACGGGCTGTTTAGCGGGGTGGAAACGGCATGACATCGCTTTCGAAGGGACTGAGAGACGCGGTAACGGATTCGGAGCGACCACAGTGGCAAAACGATTTGCTGCTCATCGGGGGAGTCGTACTGGCGACGTACGTCTTCTTCATCGCGATCGGACTGCTGTTCGGCGTCAGCGTCAATCTCATCGTCAGTCAACTGCAGCGGATCACGTTCTTCGCGGCCGTCTACGGGCTCGCGGCGCTGGCGTTGAACCTCCACTGGGGGTACACCGGCCTGTTCAACATCGGCGTCGCCGGATTCATGGCCGTCGGCGCGTACACGATGGGGATGCTGACCGCCGCACCGGACGGATCGCCGCCCGGTCTGGGGCTCCCGTTGGTCGTCGGCGTCGTCGGCGGCATGATCGCCGCCGCCCTCGTCGGATTCGTCGCGGCCCTGCCGGCCCTGCGGGTGCGAGCCGACTACTTCGCTATCGTCACGCTCGGACTATCCGAAATCATCCGTCGAGCCCTGCTCTCGCGGTCGCTGCAGGAGTTCGATATCGCCGGAGTCAGCCTCGGGACCGGCGGCGGCAGCGGTATTCGCGCCCCGTCGACCGACGTCATCGCGACCTACCTGCTGTTCGGGGGCAGCGATCGATCCGCCGAGCCGACGGCCCTCGGTAACGTCCTGTTCGGACTGGGAGACGCAGTGGGGGTCACGAACTCGATCATCATTCAGGGGACGTACACGCTCGTATTGATCGGATTCGTCGTCGCCTTCTACCTCCTGTTGACCCGAATCGCGTTCTCCCCGTTCGGGCGGATCCTGAAGGCGATCCGCGAGGACGAACTCGCGGCCCGCTCGCTCGGCAAGGACACGAACAGCGCGAAGATCAAGGTCTTCATGCTCGGCTGTGCGCTGATGGGACTCGCCGGCATCCTCTGGCAGGGGAGCCGGACCCAGATCAGTCCGAACAGCTTCATGCCGATCGTGACGTTCTACATCTTCGTCGCGCTCATCGTCGGCGGCTCCGGATCGAACACCGGTAGCATCGTCGGCGGTTTCGCCTTCGCCGCGTTTCTCTATCAGGGCCCCCGGTTCATTCGGACGATCGTCAGAGCGCTCTTCGACGTCCGCGCACCGCCGACCATCGTCGACGCGTTCGCCGCACTGGGCTCGGGCGATCCGCTGCCGCTGCTGGGCTACCTCATCGGCAGTATCGACGAGCTCCGGTTCATTTTCATCGGCGTCGTGCTCATACTACTCATGATCTGGCGTCCCGACGGCCTGCTCGGCCACCGAAAGGAGATCGCGGCCGCGACCGACCTCTCACGTCGGTCTCCCGAAACTGACGGGGGTGAGGCCAATGAGTGACGCCGAAACCGAACCACGGTCCACGAACGAGGAGCAGGGAATCGACGAATCGGAACGCAGGGAACTCGATGCCTCGATACTCGAGCTCCGGAACCTCGAGAAGCACTTCGGCGGGATCACCGCCGTCGACGGCGCGACCTTCGCGGTCGAACGGGGCACGATTACGGGCCTGATCGGCCCGAACGGGGCCGGGAAGTCGACGACCTTCAACTGCATCACCGGCGTTCACACGCCGGAGGAGGGTGCAGTCATCTTCGACGGCGAGGACATCACGGGACGGGAACCGTACCAGATCGCCAACCGCGGTCTCGTTCGGACGTTCCAGATCGCTCGGGAGTTCCCCGAGATGACCGTCCTCGAGAACATGATGCTCGCGCCGAAGGGGCAACTCGGCGAGTCGCTGTGGCGGTCGGTCACCCCGATCGCCAGAGGGGACGTCGTCGAACAGGAAAAAGAGATGCGCGAGCGGGCGTGGGAAATGCTCGAGTTCTTCGAGATCGACCACCTCGCACACGAATACGCCGGCAACCTCTCGGGCGGGCAGCGGAAGTTACTCGAACTCGCTCGAGCGCTGCTGACGGACCCGGAGATGCTCCTCCTAGACGAGCCGATGGCGGGAGTCAACCCGTCGCTCGAGAAGAAGCTTCTGGGGCACATCCACGAGCTCCAGGAGCAGGGGTACACGTTCCTCCTGGTCGAGCACGATATGGACGTTATTATGAACCACTGCGAACACGTCATCGTCATGCACCAGGGGTCGGTTCTCGCCGAAGGGACGGCCGAAGCAATCCAGGCGAACGAGGAAGTCGTCGAGGCCTATCTCGGAGGTGACGTCTGATGGGACTGCTCACGGTTTCCGATCTCGACGCGGGGTATGGAGACTTACAGATCCTCGAGGGCGTCGACATGACCGTCGACGCGGGCGAGTACGTCACGATCGTCGGTCCGAACGGGGCGGGGAAGTCGACGGTCATGAAGTCGATCTTCGGTCTGACGAGCTACATGGGCGGCTCGATCGAGTTCGACGGCGAGGAGATCAGCACGTACCGACCCGAGGACATCATCTCGACGGGAATCGGCTACGTGCCACAGAACGACAACGTCTTTCCGTCGCTCTCGGTCAAAGAGAACCTCGAGATGGGGGCGTACATTCTGGACGAGGTCCCCGAAGAGCGCCTTCGGCGGATCTACGACCGGTTTCCCATCCTCGAGGACCGCAAGTCCCAGAAGGCGGGCACGATGAGCGGTGGGCAACAGCAGATGCTCGCGATGGGGCGAGCACTGATGCTCGACCCCGATCTGCTCATGCTGGACGAGCCCAGTGCCGGGCTCGCACCCGATCTGGTCGACGACATGTTCGATCGGATCGACGAGATCAACGACGGCGGCACGGCGGTGCTCCTCGTCGAGCAGAACGCGAAAGAGGCGTTACGTCGGTGTGATCGCGGTTACGTGCTCGTGCAGGGTCAGAACAGGTACGTCGACAGCGGCGACGCCTTGCTCGCCGACGAACAGGTTCGACAGGACTTCCTCGGCGGCTAGGACGGGGCCAGACGCCGACCGCGCTCACTATTCGTTGTCGCCCGAGATCACAGCGCTATCGCTCCCGTCCGTGGTCGCCAGCCGGTCGCTGGATCTACGTTGCAAAAAAGAATCGTCCGAGCGAGCGTCGAACCGAGTCGATCAGGCTTCGAAGTTGATCTCCTCGACCGTCTCGACGCCGTCCTCGCTGAACTCGAAGATCTCGTAGGTGACCGCCTGCATGTCGCCGTTGTCGTCGAAGTTGACGCTGCTCGAGGCACCCTGGTAGTTGACCGGCTCGCCGTCGTCGACCAGCTGAAGGGCCTCGGCGAGGTTGCTCGGTCCGACTTCCTGCCCGTCGGGGTTCGCCACGTCGCGAATGCTGTCGCGGATCGCGGGGCCGTTCGTTTCGCCGGCGGCGATACTCGCGAGGATGTTGACCGCCGTCGCGTCGTAGGCCTGCGCGGTGAATACGCCGGGTTCGCTCTCGTATTCGTCCTGATAGAGTTCAGTGAACGCGTCCTGCTGGGGTCCGGCAGCGAGCGGGGCCGTCCCGACGACGTTCGCCATTTCGTTGTCGACGTTGCCGGGGAGGTCGCCGTCGCGGAGGCCGTCGGTCACCATGATCGTCTGCCCGGAGTCGAAGTCCGAGTAGTAGTCCCGGAAGATCTGTTCGCCGCTGGCCGGGTAGCCGATGACGATCATCATGTCCGGATCGTCCGCCAGCGCGCTCTCGAGTGCCGACGTGTACGACGGCTGTTCGGCCTCGAACGAGACGGTGTTCGAGACGGTGCCGCCGAGTTCTTCGAAAGCGCTGACGAACGCGTCCGACAGTTGCTGGCCGTAGTCGTTGTTGAGATAGAACGACGCGGCGGACTCGAGGCCGCGCTCCTCGTAGGCGACCTGCGCCATGACTTCGCCCTGCAGGGCGTCGCTCGGACAGGTCCTGAAGATGAAGTCGTCGTCCTCGAGGTTCGTGATCGTCGGTGCGGTACTCGCCGGCGAGATCCCCACGACCTCGTTCGGGATCAGAACGTCCTCCGCGACCGTGATCGTTACCTGCGAGGACGCCGCACCGGTGATCGCCGGATACCCTGCATCGACGAGCGATTGGGCACCGCTTATCCCGGCGTCGGCCGTCGATTCGGAGTCCTCTTCGCGAATGTCGATCGAGTAGTCGCTGTCCTCGAGTTGCGTTCCGGGGAGGATCGCAGCGTCCCGGATCGGCGCGCCGAGGTTGCCGAGGTCACCCGTGACCGGTTGGAGGACGCCCACCATCGCGTCCGCGTCGTCACCGCCGTCGCCGACCCCATCACCAATACATCCAGCGACGCCAGCCATACCTGCTGCACCCAGCCCACGTAGCACGTTTCGTCGATTACATCGCATTGCTATGGGCTTACAAGGACAGTTCTGGTATATAGTCCTTTTTACGTAGTGAGAGTGCCAGTTCGCGACGGTCGAACCCGATAGACGAACGATACTCTCGAGCGTGATTCGATACGACTGCGGGAGATCGTGTGGAATGAGAACACGCAAACCCTCATGGGAAATAATACGAGTTACAGAACGCTTTTTATTCCCGTGACCGTTGCCTCCCTCAATGAGTTGGCACGGGAGGGATTCCCTATGACGATGGAAGACCGCATCGACGAACTCGAGGAACTCCGCGAAGAGGCCCGCAAAGGTGGTGGCGAAGCCCGAATCGAGAAGCAACACGACAAGGGGAAGATGACCGCCCGCGAGCGGATCGATTACTTCCTCGACGACGGCACGTTCACGGAGTTCGACCAGCTCCGGACCCACCAGACGAGCCAGTTCGGGATGGAGGAGAAGAAGATCCCCGGCGACGGCGTCGTCACGGGTTACGGCGAGGTCAACGGGCGGACCACCTTCGTCTTCGCCCACGACTTCACCGTTTTCGGCGGTTCGCTCGGCGAAGTCTTCGCCGAAAAGGTCTGCAAAGTGATGGACATGGCGATGGAGGTCGGTGCCCCGGTCATCGGGCTCAACGACTCCGCAGGGGCCCGCATTCAGGAGGGCGTCAAGAGCCTCGCCGGCTTCACGGAAATCTTCCGGCGAAATCAGGAGGCAAGCGGCGTCGTCCCCCAGATATCCGGGATCATGGGTCCGTGTGCGGGCGGAGCAGTCTACTCCCCGTCGATCACCGACTTCATCTTCATGGTGAAAGACACGAGCCACATGTACATCACCGGTCCCGGCGTTACCAAGACCGTCACCGGTGAGGAGGTCACCCACGAGGAACTCGGCGGCGCGATGACCCATGCCAACAAGACCGGCGTCGCCCAGTTCGCGTGCGAGAGCGAGGAACAGGCGCTCGATGACATCAAGCGACTCCTCTCTTACCTCCCCCAGAACAACGTGGAGGATCCGCCCCGCGTCGAGCCCTGGGACGATCCCGATCGGCGCGACGAACAGCTCAAAGACATCGTCCCGCCGAGCCCGCAGAAGCCCTACGACATGACCAACGTCATCGACTCGGTCGTCGACGAGGGCTCGTTCTTCGAGGTCGCGGACAACTTCGCCCAGAACATCGTCGTCGGCTTCGGCCGACTGGACGGGCGTTCGGTCGGTCTCGTCGCCAACCAGCCCCGGGTCAACGCCGGCACGCTGACCGTCGACGCCTCGATGAAGGGGTCGCGATTCGTTCGCTTCTGTGATTCGTTCAACATCCCGATCGTTACCTTCGTCGACGTCCCCGGCTACATGCCCGGGACCGATCAGGAACACCGCGGGATCATCCGCCACGGCGCGAAATTGCTGTACGCCTACGCCGAGGCGACCGTGCCCCTCCTCACGGTCATCACCCGGAAGGCCTACGGCGGCGCCTACTGCGTCATGGCCTCCAAAAACCTCGGCGCCGACGTCAACTACGCCTGGCCGACCGCCGAGATCGCCGTCATGGGGCCACAGGGCGCGGTCAACATCCTCTACCGCGAGGAACTCGCGGAGGCCGACAACCCAGACGAACTCCGCGACGAACTCATCGAGGAGTACCGCGAGGAGTTCGCGAACCCCTACACCGCGACGGACAAAGGGTTCCTCGACGACGTCATCGTCCCCACCGAGACCCGCCCGCGGCTGATCCGCGACCTCGAGATGCTCGAGACCAAGCGCCAACAGAACCCGGACAAGAAACACGGCAACATCCCGCTGTAGTCAGATGACTTCACAACAGCCCACTGCCGACGGCGCGGCTCCGACCACGGACGAAGCGGCCGCCGCCGATGGCGAGGCGGCCGGACTCGAGGTGGCCCTGCCCGGAGACGTCACGCTCGACCTCCCGGACGACGCGGACGACGAGGAAGCCGCGGCGATCGCGGCCGCGATCGGCGCCCATCTCCACGATCACGCGCTCGCGGCCGCCGCCGCGGCAGCCGAGGGCGAGGAGACGTGGGACGACGAGCGCTGGGCCTTCGCGGGACGGGTCCGCGCACAGCAACACCGGACGGTCCGCGTTCCGCGCGATGCGCCGACCGACCCGTGGTCCGCTGCGGGACGAACGAAGCAGTTCTAGCGGCGGTTTCGACGGCGTTTCCGAATCGGTCGACCGCGGTTTCTCCACCGATACCGACCCTCGATACCGTCTTTCGACGCTCGCTCGTAGACACCGATCGCAGTCGGTGGGATGGGTCGGAAAAGCCATATTCTGGGAGATTATTTGACACGATATGGGACGATCGCCCTCCGCGAATCGGTCGATAGAACGGTCCGGAATCGTTCGATTCGGTCCTCGAGAGCGAAATATCGGTCCAGGTTCCCGTCAACTGCCCGCGTTGCCGCTTTCGAACACTGAAACGGATGCCTGACAGTACGCGTGCCCATACCGTCACACTGCTGGTCGTCCTCATCGTGATGACCGCGGGCTGTGGCGGCCTCGTGGACGATAGGACCGATTCCACGACCAACGACGCGAACGAGAGCGAACTCCTCCCGGGGCTCACCGAGGAGGGAGTGACTGACAGATATCTCCTCCTCAGCGCGCACCACGACGCGTTCGACCACAAATCCTACCGAAACAGCCGGGAGACGGTGACGCGAGACGAAACGGGGACGGTCGTCGAACGCGAGACGCAAACGGTAGTCGCTGCGCCGACCGGTTCACCCGCCCGCGTCGAGCGAACCGTCTCCGGGAACGGGACCGAAACGGTGATCTACGACCACTGGATCGACCCCGAACTGCCGATCGTTCGAACGAACGAGTCCGGAACGGTCACGTACACGCCGGATTCGACGCGGGCCATCGAACCGGCTCCGCCCATCCCACTGGAAGAGGCCTACGACGCAGTCGAAACCGTGACGGTCGAGAACGGGTCGGACGAGCGGTATCGCCTCGAGGGCCACACCGACCGGCTCGGGCGCTACGAGAACGTCTCGTTCACGCTCACGCTCGCCGAGGACGGCCATCTCACGGCCTACACGCTCGAGGGCGAACTGACGACCGACGGAGACCGGCATTTCGTCACGGAGGAGTTCACACAGGAGATCACGGCCGTCGAACCGACCGAGCCGGCGTGGCTCGAGGAGGGCCGCGACGAGATCGAAGAACGAGCGAATTCGAGCACTGCCGGCTGACGGCGGGAGATCCCCACTCGAGGGCCGCGTCTACTCCGCGTCGGCGTCCGGTTCCACGTCGGCCTCGTCCGCAGTCTCCGACATCGTGATCGGATCTTCGGCCTCCATTCCGACGTCCTGTCCTTCCTTGATCGCACGGGCCTGTTCTTCCATCGCTTCGACGTCCATCTCGGCTTGCTCGTCGATCTCGCCGATGATGTCGGCGATGTCGTCTAATCCGATCAGCTCGCGGGTCTCGTCGTCGAACTCGAGGCTGTCGAGTTCCGCCCCGTTGCCTGTCACGTCGCTGCCGGAGAGATGCTTGCCGTAGCGACCGACCAGCGAGGTGAGCTCCTGGGGCATGACGAACGTCGTCGATTCGCCCTGACCGATCTCCGCGAGCGTCTCCATGCCCTTGTCGATGACCGCGCGTTCGCCCATCGATTCCGCCGAGCGCGCCCGGAGGACGGTCGAGATCGCGTCACCCTGGGACTCGAGGATCTGGCTCTGCTTTTCACCCTGGGCGCGGATGATGTTCGACTGCTTGTCCCCCTCCGCTTTCTCGACGGCGCTGCGGCGTTCACCCTGCGCCTCGAGGATCATCGCCCGACGGCGGCGCTCGGCGGAGGTCTGTTCCTCCATCGCGCCCTTGACGCCAGCCGAGGGAGTGACTTCGCGGACCTCGACCGATTCCACTCGAATGCCCCACTCGTCGGTGGGTTCGTCGAGTTCGGTCCGGATTCGCTCGTTGATCATCTCGCGTCGGCTCAGCGTATCGTCGAGTTCCATGTCGCCGATCACGGCGCGGAGCGTGGTCTGAGCCAGGTTCGAGACGGCGCGCTGGTAGTCGTCGACCTCGAGAAACGCGCGTTTGGCGTTCATCACGCGAATGTAGACGACGGCGTCCGCGGTCACCGGCGAGTTATCGCGCGTGATGGCTTCCTGCTGGGGCACGTCCAGCGTCTGGGTTCGCATGTCGAACGTGTATATTCGGGAGACGAACGGTGGAACGATGTTCAGCCCCGGCTCGAGCAGCTTGCGGTACTCCCCGAAGACCGTCAGCGCCGCTCTGTCGTAGGCGTCGACGATCTCGACCATCTGCCAGACCGTGATCACGACGAGCAGGAGTCCGACGAGCCCGACGATCAGGAGGGGATCCTCGAGCACGGATTGCGCCTGCAGCGGGCCGAGTGGAAACTCGTACATCGTGTGTATCAGGTCCTCAGATCGGATAACGCTTGCCCATAACTACCATGGGGCGCGTTCCGATCGGTTCGCGGGAGGCCGGTCGTCGCCTGATGAGATCCGTCGCAGTGTCGAACCCGTTGCGAAAAAGTAAGGTAGGTCCCTGACGACGTTTTCCACAGGAATGTTCAGGAAGGTTCTCGTGGCAAACCGCGGGGAAATCGCGGTCCGCGTCATGCGGGCGTGCGAAGAGTTGAATATCGGGACCGTCGCCGTCTACTCCGAGGCGGACAAGGACTCGGGACACGTGCGCTACGCCGACGAAGCGTACAACGTGGGGCCGGCCCGCGCGGCCGACTCCTATCTCGATCACGAAGCCGTCATCGAGGCCGCGCGGAAGGCCGACGCCGACGCCATTCACCCCGGCTACGGGTTCCTCGCCGAGAACGCCGAGTTCGCGGGCAAAGTCCAGGAGGCGGAGGGAATCACCTGGATCGGTCCGTCCAGCAGTGCGATGGAGTCGCTCGGCGAGAAGACCAAGGCCCGCAAGATCATGCAGGAAGCCGACGTCCCGATCGTCCCCGGGACCACCGACCCAGTCACCGATCCCGAGGAGGTCAAGGAGTTCGGGGAGAAACACGGGTACCCGATCGCCATCAAAGCGGAAGGTGGCGGCGGCGGCCGCGGGATGAAGGTCGTCTGGGACGAGAGCGAAGTCGAGGACCAACTCGAGAGCGCCAAACGCGAGGGCGAGGCCTACTTCGACAACGACTCGGTCTACCTCGAGCGCTATCTCGAGAAGCCCCGCCACATCGAGGTCCAGATCGTCGCGGATCAACACGGAAACGTGCGCCACCTCGGCGAGCGCGACTGCTCGCTGCAGCGCCGTCACCAGAAGGTCATCGAGGAAGGGCCCTCCGCAGCGCTGACCGACGAACTCCGCGAGAAGATCGGCGAGGCCGCCCGTCGGGGCGTCGCCGCCGCCGACTACACCAACGCGGGGACCGTCGAGTTCCTCGTCGAGGAAGAGCCCGGCCGCGACGGCCCGCTGGGTCCCGACGCGAACTTCTTCTTCCTCGAGGTCAACACGCGGATCCAGGTCGAGCACACGGTCACCGAGCAGATCACCGGCATCGACATCGTCAAGCGACAGATCCGGATCGCCGCCGGCGAGGAGATCGACTTCGATCAGGACGACGTCGAGATCGACGGCCACGCGATGGAGTTCCGGATCAACGCCGAGAACGCGGCCAACGACTTCGCGCCCGCGACCGGTGGCACGCTGGAAACGTACGACCCGCCAGGCGGGATCGGCGTCAGACTCGACGACGCCCTGCGGCAGGGCGACGAGCTCGTCACCGACTACGACTCCATGATCGCGAAGCTGGTCGTCTGGGGCGAGGACCGCGACGAGTGTATCGAGCGGTCGCTCCGCGCGCTCCGCGAGTACGAGATCGCGGGCATCCCGACGATCATCCCGTTCCACCGACTGATGCTTACCGACGAGGAGTTCGTCCAGAGTACGCACACCACGAAGTACCTCGACGAGGAACTCGACGAGAGTCGCATCGAAGAGGCCCAGGAGCAGTGGGGCGGCGACATCGGCGACGGCGGCGCGGGTGACGAGGAGGAAGCCGTCGAGCGCGAGTTCACCGTAGAGGTCAACGGCAAGCGCTTCGAGGTCGAACTCGAGGAACACGGCGCACCTGCGATCCCGACCGGCGAGGTCGACGGCGGCGGATCGATGGCCAGCCGGCCGGAGCCGGCAGGGGGGTCCAGCAGCGACGGTGGCGCCGAACTCGAAGGCGAAGGCGAAACCGTCGACGCCGAGATGCAGGGGACGATCCTCGACATCGAAGTCGAAGAGGGCGATGAGGTCGCGGCCGGCGACGTGCTGGTCGTCCTCGAGGCCATGAAGATGGAGAACGACATCGTCGCGTCCCGTGGCGGGACGGTCACGCAGATCGCCGTCGCAGAAGGCGATAGCGTGGACATGGGCGACACGCTCGTAGTGCTCGAGTAACCCCGGCCTCGCGTCGATTCTACCTGTCGTTGCGAACATCTTCGGAGCAACGCCGAAGGACGTGCTCCAGCATCGATTAGCTGCACGCGTAACCGGCCCAAGACCCTGAGCGGTCGATGGATACCGACGGATGCCCGCGTTCCATCGAACCCGATCCACCACCCGGGTTCTCGTCGGCTGCTGCGTGCAGGCGACCGCAGTCGCTACGACAACCCGTGTGTCAGTGTAGCGACTCCACCGAGCCATCTCGACGAGATCCGAGACCGTGCCACTTGCGGGGCAGTGCCTCCAGTAGTGGTCGTTTACTCACCCGACGCGGTCTCGGCCGTCGAACCGGTTTTTTCGAGAATCAGCGCACAGCCGATCGGACAGCCGTCGGACGGCTGATGCGCGAATTGCCTCGACCGTGACTCTCGCACGAACTTTTCCGACTCGAGTTGCGCCCGAAATCGATGTCAGTCGCCGCTCGAGACGCCGCGCGTCTCGCCGTTCGCGTCGTCCCAAGGGAGCGGGCCGTCGTACCCCTCGGGAACGAAGGGGCAGAGCGGATCGCTCGCAAGCGGGTCGCCGGTGTGGGCGTACGCGCGCGAACGGCTCCCGCCACAGACGTTGCGGTAGGGACAGGCGCCGCACTTGCCGGAGAGGTTATCGCGGTCGCGAAGCGACCGGAACAGCTCCGACTCGCGGTAGAGTTCGGTGACCGGTCGATCGCGGACGTTGCCGGCCGATTCGAGGAGGAACCCCGAGGGGAACACCTCGCCCGTGTGACTGACGAAGGCGAAGCCGTCGCCCGCGACGATACCGGTCCGGCGCTTGACGCCGGGATTCGTTCCCACGTCACCGTCCGCATCTGCTTCGCGCTGCATCGAGACCCGTCGGTACTGGGGGGCCTCGGTCGTCTTGACGCCGAACGGTTCCGTCTCGCTGACCTCGGCCAGCCACTCCATTACCGCATCGGCCCGGTCAGGCTCGACCGGCTCGAGGATGCGCCCCCGACCGACGGGCACGAGGAAGAAGACGCTCCACATGACGGCCCCGATTTCGGTCAGCAGGTCGCGGATCGGGGGGAGTTCTTCGACGGTTTGCCGACAGACCGTCGTGTTGACCTGGACGGGGAGACCGGCCGCTCGAGCGTCCTCGACGGCACGGATCGTCTCCTCGAAGCTGCCGTCCTCACCGCGAAAGGCGTCGTGTGACTCCGGCGAAGCGCCGTCGAGACTAACCGCCATTCGCTTGAGTCCGGCGTCGGCCATCGACTCGATGCGGTCGGCGGTAAGCGACCCCGTCCCGCTGGGCGTGATCGTCATCCGCAGACCGAGATCGTCGCCGTAGGCGATCAGTTCCTCGACGTCGTCGCGAACGAGCGGGTCACCGCCCGAGAGGACGACGAGCTGGCCGTCGCCGAACTGGGCCGCTTCCTCGAGCAGTTCCTTTCCCTCAGCCGTCGAGAGTTCGTCGGGGTGGCGCTGGGGCTTGGCGTCGGCCCGACAGTGATCGCAGGCGAGCCCGCAGGCCTGGGTGAGTTCCCAGATGAGAACGAACGGTCGCTCGGACGTGTCGAGAGTGCCGGGGCGCATAGCGGAGACTGGGAACGGGACGACCGAAAACGCCCCTCTCGTTCCCGCGGCCCGGGAAGACGGGAAGATGTTCGACCGATCGGCGCGGTATTCCCGCGCGGTGGGAGGTCGCGGAACGGCCTTGGGTATCGTCTCGAACGTTCGGATATGGTCGAGAAAGCACGCCGGTCGGCGGTCGAGAGCGACGAGCGGGGGAACCCGACTCGGCAGTGGGAAGTCTTCGTTCGCGACGAGGAGGACGATCCCATGCGCCACGTCGGCAGCGTCGCGGCCGCGAGCGGGACGGAGGCGCACGAACACGCGTCTCGACTGTTTGGCTGGTATGCCGCCGATATCTGGCTCTGTCCGGCCGACGCGGTCGAGCGGTTCTCGACGCGCGGCCTCGCGGAGACGGCCGAGGAGCGCGAAGACGAGGGTGCAGGCAACGACGATGACGACGGAGACGACGAGAGCGAGGAACCCCGCGTCTACAAGGAGACCGCCGGTGCCTCGGAGGTGAACAGCCTGTGATCTCGATCAGCAAACTGCTCTGTGACCTCGACGCCGAGGGCGACGGCCTGCGCTACGACGCGGCCGAGGGGTCGGACAAGCCACAGATCACCGAGGAGAAACAGCGGCGACCGGTCGTCGTCTGGAACACGACCCGCCGGTGTAACCTGTACTGTTCGCACTGCTACGCCGCTGCCGAGACCGAACCCGCGACCGGCGAATTCAGTACTGCTGAGGCGAAGTCATTCCTCGACCAGCTCGCGGCGTACGGCGCGCCGGTCATTCTCTTTTCCGGCGGCGAACCGCTCGTCCGCGACGATCTGGTCGAACTCGTCTCCTACGCGGCCGATCGCGGACTTCGGCCGGTTCTGTCCTCGAACGGAACGTTGCTCACTCGCGAGAAAGCCGACGCATTACGCGATGCGGGGCTCCAGTACGCCGGCATCTCCGTCGACGGCCTGCCCGAGCGAAACGACCGCTTCCGCGGCGAGGACGGCGCGTTCGACGCCGCCGTCCGCGGTATCGAAAACTGCCTCGAGGCCGGTCTCAAGACAGGCCTCCGCTACACGATCACCGAGGCGAACGCGCCGGACCTCGAGGGTGTCGTCGACTTGCTCGTGGACAAGGGGCTCGACCGGTTCTGTTTCTACCACCTCGATTACGGCGGCCGCGGTGCCGAGATCGTCGACGCCGATCTCTCGCCGGTCGAGAAACGGGAGGCGATCGAACAGGTGGCCGACCTGACCCTCGACTATCACGACCGGGGCGAGGAGATCGAGACCCTGCTCGTGGGCAACTACGCCGACGCCGCCTTCCTCGTCGAGTACGCGCGCGAGAACTTCGGCGAGGCGAAGGCGCGGGCGGTATACGACTACCTCGAGCGAAACGGCGGCGACCCGACGGGCGAGCGGGTCGCCGACGTCGACTATCAGGGCAACGTCCACCTCACGCAGTTCTGGCAGGGGTACAGTCTGGGCAACGTCCGGGACCGCCCCTTCGGCGAGATCTGGGAGGACGAGTCGAACCCGCTGCTTGAGGCGCTGCGAAACCGCGAGGAGCACCTGAAGGGGAAGTGTGCGGACTGTCAGTATCAGTCGATCTGTCGCGGGGCGTCCCGGCTGCGGGCGCTGGCGACGACCGGGGACCTCTTCGCGCCGGATCCGCAGTGTTACCTGCACGATGACGAGGTGCGCGGAGAGAGCGGGGGATCCGTCGTCGGCGGTGCCGCGGATTGACGGCGCCGATTCGCAGGTTTCGGACGGACAGCTCGCTCAGCGGCTGGAATCGGGCCGCGCGGGAAGTTGTCCGAGACAGTGGCGGCAGTAGGTGTAGCTGTGTTCGTTCTCCGTTCCACACGCCCGGCAGGTAACCGGTTCGTCGATCGTCCGTGTTCGAGTACCCATCGTGCGCTCTACTGAACGACGACAAATAGCCCTCCGCCTGACGATCGCAAGGGACCGCGGCAGGTGCCTCGATTAGCCCCCTTCAGTCGTCGACGTGGACGCGGGTCACGTGCCCGCCACAGCCACACCGATCGACGTACTCGAAACGAATTCCGTCGAACGCGGCCTCGAGTTCGTCCCAGAGATACGATTCGGGGTGGCCGTGTTCGCCGTGGGTGACGAGGTTGACGTGGAAGCCCGTGGCCGTCGCGTCGATCGCGCCTTTCGCCTGTTCGACGACGAGCTCTCGGTTCGCGGCGTGTTCGGGTCCTTCGAGGTTCCCCGACCACGACGCCTCGTGGTCGCGGCGCGTGACGGGTTCGACGTCGGAGGCGGTTTCGCTCATAGATGTGACTCGGTCCCGGACGGGCCTAAGGTCTGAGCCGAACCGGTTCGGCCTCATGACCAACTGCTCGTTCCCTCGCTATCGTCCGCGGCGCGGTCAACAACAGAACATGAACGGGTAGATCAGCGCGACGCGGTCGTCGTCCGTGAGTTCCGCCTCGAAGCCGCCGCAGTGTTCGTTGAAGCGGCCGTTGATGCACACCCGCGCGTACGGCCTGGTCTGGTCGCCCTCCGGATTCTTGCGCCAGGTTCCGGGCAGGTCGTCGGGCACCGGCGCCCAGCCGCTGTGGGTCGCGTCCGCTTCGGTCTCGGCGATCAGCATGTCCTCGAGGTCGTATTCCTCGAAGAAGTCCTCGAGGAAGTCCCGGAGTCGATCTCCCTCGAACGTGAACTCGAGTTCGTGCGTGCCGACGGCGGTGCGGACGTGACCGGTACAGCGGACGGTCACGGTCGTCGTGTCGAGGTCTCGGTCGCCAGTTCGGTCCGATCGTCGGTCGGCGGCGGTCGCGGCTTGATTGGTTCCCATGGATCGATCGATGGTACGGGACGAGCAAGCAAACACTCCGTTCCGAACGTGTTCGGGAGGAAGGGGACGGCCGTCTGGGTCCTATTCGCATCTATGAACGGAATACCGGGCGGGCTCCGGACCGATCAGCAGCCGCCGATGGCAATCCCGCTGCGGCACTTCGTGCTCGCGCTGGGGTTCCTCGTCGTCGGCGTCGGTGGCGGGGTCGTGACGGCCGTCGCGACGCTGCCCGGCCTCTCCGGGCTGGCGCACCTGCACCTCCTGCTCGTGGGCTGGATCGGGGTGACGATCATGGGCGCGATGACGCAGTTCGTCCCCGTCTGGTCCGGCGCGACGATCCACTCGAGACGGCTGGCGATCGCGCAGCTGTGGTTCCTCATCGCCGGACTGACCGGTTTCGCAGCGGCGCTGCTTGCCGGCGTACTCGCGTGGCTCCCGGTTGGCGGTGCGCTCATGCTCGCCGGGATCTGGGTGTTCGTCTACAACGTGGGGCGAACGCTCGCACGCACGCATCCGCTGGATTTCACCGAACGTCACTTCGCGCTCGCGCTCGCGTCGTTCGGGCTCGTCGCGCCGCTCGGGCTCTCGCTGGCGATCGACTTCACGACGCCGGTGTTCGAGTCGATCGGGCTCACTCGGGCCGGAATCCACCTCTCCCACGCGACGCTCGCGCTGTTCGGCGCCCTGCTCGCGACGGTCGTCGGCGCGCTCTTCCAGCTGACGAAGATGTTCACGCAAGCGGAGCCAGATCGGCTCGACGAGGGGCTGCTCGCGCTCGAGCAACTGTGTTTCCCGGCGGGGCTCGCCGCCCTCGTCCTCGGACGAGGACTCGCTATTGAATCCCTCGCTCGAGTCGGCGCGTTGGGACTCCTCGTCGGCCTCCTCGCGTTCGCGGTCGTCGTGGCCCGACTGCTGGCCGGTGCGACGGTCGAGCGATCCCCGATGCTGGCTCGGTACTGGATCGTCGTGGCGGCACTGTTCGCGTGGATCGCCCTCGCAGCGCCGAGGTGGTGGGCCGATCCGCTGGCGTTCGAGTCGCTGTTCGGCCATCCGCAGGCGCGGGACCTGCTGCTCTTCGGCGTCTTCGGCTTCGTCGTCATCGGCTCGCTCTACCACATCGTCCCCTTCATCATCTGGATCGAACACTACAGCGATCGGCTGGGCTTCGAGCAGGTGCCGATGATCGACGACCTCTACGACGACCGCCTCGAGCGGGCCGACTTCTGGGCGACGCTCGGCGGATTCGGTGGGCTCGCTGTGGCTCCGCTCGCTGGGCTGCCGGCAGCCGCGATCACGGCCAGCAGCGTCCTCGCCGCGGTCGGCGTCGCACTGTTCGTCGCGAATATGCTGTTGACTATCCAGCGACACGGCCCGGACGGCATCGCCGGCGTGCTCGCGAATCGGCTCGAGTCGAACGACGAAACGCCCGCAGCGAGCCGCGGAGAACCCGACGTCGACGTGCCGCCGGATCAGTAACGGGAGGCGATCGGTATCGTCGCCTCGGCGGCGCTACTCGTCGGGCGAGACGTCGACGTCGGGTTCGTATCGCTGCGACTCGATCGTACTCACTACCAGTTCGCCGTACTCGGCCGCCGTCAGGGTCCCGTCGTTGTACTTCGTCGCCCAGCCCGTCTCGACCGTGGCCGAGCCGAACGACGCGGGTGCGTCGTCGAGGATCGTCGCTCCGAGCGCGGTAGCGTCGTATCCGCTCCCGACGAGCGCGGCGTAGCCGCCCGCGATCAGCGCGACGTCGTGGACGTTCCCCTCGTCGTACCGGTCGGTGTTGACGTACTCGACCGTGAGGACGTCGCGCTCGCGTTCGATCGATTCGACCGCGAGTTCGTACTCGTCGAGCGTCGACGCGAGGCCGTCCGGATCGGTGATCTCGGTACTCGCCAGCTCCGGAACCCGTTCCTCGAACACGGTCGATCGCTCTGCAACGGGGAGGTCGGGCGTGTACCTCGAGATCGGCCACTTCTCGTTTTTCGGAAACTCCGTCCCCATCTCTTCGATGCAGCCGGCGGCTGCGACGAGCGCGGCGACTGCTCCACCCTGCAGGAGCCGCCGTCGTGTTATCCTCCCGTTGTTCGCTTTCGACGACCTCCGGTCCATACACGCGCTCTCGAGGCCTCCGGGCAAATGGATTCGTTCTGCAAACGCCGGCACCGAGATAAAGACGCGATTTCACGTAGCGTTGTGCAGCCAATGGCTCTCGACGTGTACACCGTCGGTCTGGTCGTCATCGGCCTCGCGCTGTTCGGGGTGGCCGTCCTTCCGCGGTTCGCCGCCGGCCGCGCGATCTCGCTGCCGATCTTCTTCGTCGCCTTCGGGATGGTCGTCTTCGGCCTCCCGATCGGGCTTCCCCCGCCCGACCCGTTGGAGCAGGGGACCACGACGGAACACTTCGCGGAACTCGGCGTCATCGTCGCCCTGATGGGCGTCGGTCTGAAAATAGATCGGGTTCCGGGAGTGCGTGCGTGGGCATCGACCTGGCGACTGCTCGCGATCACGATGCCGCTGTCGATCGCCGGCGCAGCCGCCCTCGGGCGGTGGCTCGGTTTCGTGATACCGACTGCGATCCTGCTGGGTGCCTGCATCGCGCCGACTGACCCGGTGCTGGCGTCGGAAGTACAGGTCCGCGGACCGGGAATGGGGACCGAAGCGGAAGGGGTGGAAGAGGCGGCCGGGGGAGAGGACGAGGTCCGGTTCGCGCTGACCTCGGAGGCCGGATTGAACGACGGACTCGCCTTCCCGTTTACCAATCTGGCGATCGCGATCGCGCTCGTCGGGCTCGCGCCCGGCAACTGGCTCGGCGAGTGGCTCCTGGTCGACGTCGGGTACCGAATCGTCGTCGGCGTAATCGCTGGCGTCGTCCTCGGCTCCCTGACCGCTCGTGCCGTCTTCGCGACTGAGCCGACGACCCCCGTGGCGGAATCGGTCCGGGGACTCGAGGCAATCGCGGGAACTCTGTTCGTCTACGGGGCGACCGAACTCGTCGGTGGATACGGCTTCATCGCGGTCTTCGTCGCGGCGCTGATGGTGCGCCACTACGAGCGATCGCACGACTACAACCGGTCGCTCCACGAAGTCAGCGAGTTCACCGAACAGGTCATGATGGCCCTCATCATGCTCTTTTTCGGCGGGGCGATCGTCGGCGGGCTCCTCCAGCCGCTCACGCTCGAGGCGATCGTCGCGGTGATCGCGATCGTGTTCGTCGTTCGGCCGCTCGCCGGGGTCGTGGGATTCCTCGGATTCGATCGGGACCCCGTCGAACGGGCGACGATCGCGTTCTTCGGCGTGCGCGGAATCGGCTCCTTCTACTATCTCGCGTACGCGCTCAACGCGGCTGCGTTCCCCGACGCCGACGTACTGTGGGCCGTCGTCGGCGCCGTCGTCCTGCTGTCGATCGTCGTCCACGGGATCACCGCGACGCCCGCGGTCCGCTGGCTCGAGAAGCGAGCGGAATAGCCCGGGCACCGATTCGCTATCTCGCCCGTTCGAGAAAGATCGTCCAGAGGACCGCGGCGTAGAGGGCTGCCCCAAGGACCGCGAGCAAGCGACCGAGGGCTACCAGCGGCGGGACCGACGCGAGTAGCCCGCCAGCCTCGAGCCCCAGGCCGACGACGAGCGCCGCGATCGACGCGCTCGCTGTTCGGTCGCCGATCCCCGGAGCGGCGGCGACGGCCGGCGGGTAGAAGTGGTAGGTGACGCCGACGATCGTCAACCCCACGAAGCCGCCGACCGCGAGCCGGTAGTGGGCGTCGAACGCGGACGCGGGGAGGGTCGAGGCGGGGACGAAGGCGAACGCGAGTCCCAGCGCTGCCACCAGCGCGGCGCAACCGCCCGCAGCGACGATCGCCCAGTGGCCGACGCGCCGACGGTCGCTCCGTCGGGACAGGTCCACGACTGCGACGGCGAAGCCGACGAGTGCGGTCGCCTGGAGTCCGGCACCCGCGTGAAAGAGTGATCCGCCCCGGAAATCGACTGCGAGCAGTGCCGGGCCGGCGACGCCGGCGAGCAAGACGATCGCGACGAGCGGCGGCCTCGCCGAGGCTGTGAGCAGTCGCGGTAACAGCCGGAAGCCGATCGCGAACACGAGCAGAGCCGCCGTTCCGGCCGCGAACACGTGGGTCGCCGCCGCTCCGTTCGCCGGCAGACCCGGTAGCTCGAGGCCGATTTCGGCGGCCGGAGAGAGCGCGGAACCGACGAGAAGGTACGCGAGCACGACGGGAACGGCCGCGTTCGCGAGGCGGTCGACCCGCACACGGTGGGTATCGGTCGTGCCGGTGCCGGTCTCCCGCCCCGTCGGGTTATCTCGGACGGTCCAACAGAGAACGACGACGAAGACGAGACAGCCGACGAACCAGCTCGTCGCACCCACGACCGCGAGCGTCGGCGGACCGATTCCGGTCGCCGCGGCGAACGTCGCGACCGTTCCGAATAGTGCGAACGGGAGATGGACCGCCGGCGCGTGTGGAACGGCCAGTTCGCGGGCGAAGTACGACGGGACGAGCGTGTAGGCCTTGCCGAAGACGACGTGGAGGACGAACCCGAACACGCCGAGCGGAACCGTCGCTGTTCGCGGCAGGCCGATCGCGACGGCGACGTGCCACGCGAGGAAGAAGCCGACACCCGCCGCGACGAAGGCACGGGACCAGCGCGTGACGGTAGCGGTCGCGGTTCCGCCCTCCGAGACCATCGGAGATTAGAACGGCGACTGTACGGTCGTCTCGTCTTCCTCCCGTCCCCGGTCGATGGGACTCTCCGCCGATCCGCCGACCGGTTCGTTCGGGACCTCGCCGGACTCGCGGTACTGCGCTTCGATCCGCTCGAGCGTCTCGTTGAGCGATTCGGACTGGTGGTGGGTCGGGCGGACGCGAACACGCACGAGATCGTACTCGTGGCGGTCGCTCAGCCCGTTCCACGCGCGGAACGAGCCCTTGACGAGCGCGTCGGCCTGCGGACAGAACTCCGTGGTCGGACTGAACTCCGCCCGAAGAATGCTCGGATCGTCGGCGTCGACCGCGTACCGGTATCCCGCGTCGGGATGGCGTCGATCGAGGTTGAGCCGAGCCAGGTTGTAGCCGAAGGTCGCGTCGTAGACGCCACGCTCTTCGAACAGGTCCCGCGTGATATCGTGGAACGCGACGTGCTCGTCGCCCTCGAGAAGGTCGTGCCCCTCGAGGTACTCCCCCGGTTCCGGGATGTGGCCGGCGACGAACGACCCCGGCTCGTCGAAACTGTCCCCGTCCGTCGATCGTCCGCTCGAAAAGGGATTCATCGTACGACGTGCTTCGTCGCGGACCGTCCAGTAGTTCGTTGCGAATATGTTCGGTAGTCCTCAGTACGGTCCGAGATCCGGCGAATTCCGCGATTCTTACATCTACAACCGGTGATTGCGTGATAACTGTCGCCCCCTGAATAGTTTTAGATACCTTTAATGAAATAAAATCATTAGTTATTTTCCCTAAAATAAATTCTCTGATGACCATATATGTACTATGTTGTATATTTTTGGAGTCCAAGCTCGGGTTGGGGCCAGAGGATTTATATCCGACCGACAAAAGGGTCCGGTCAATGCTACTCTCAGTCGATCAGTCGGACACATCAGCCGGGCAGTCTATCAGCTTCGACGTTATCGCTGCCGTCGCCGAAGCGGAGGGGATCGATCCCGTCGAACTCGAGCCGCCGGAGTACGACGCTCTCTACGACGTAATCAACCCGGAAGCGCTCGATTCGCTCTTTGCGACTCGCGAAAACGGCAAAGAACGACCGACCGGACGCGTCGAATTCCACTTCTGTGGCTACGACGTCGTCGTCACGAACGACGGCGATGTCGACGTCTCCGATCGCGACGGCGACCGCGAGTAACACACCTGGATATCCACGGTCACCGGTGTCGTTCGATTCGCGTTCGCCACTCCGGAGGAACGGACTGGGACCCGCCAGTTTCCGGATCAGCGAGCACTTGAACGGTGTGTGCGGTCGCCGCTTGCGACCCGTTCGCTCGGATTTCGTACTCGATCGGGATGCTCGAGTCGCCGAGTTCCGGGACGCGAAGCGCAACCGTGACGGTGTCGTCGGCCTCGATCGGTTTCACGTACTCGATCTCGAGGTGGACTAACACCGTGTCCGTCTCGACCAGCGAGATATCGAGCACGTCACGGAAGAAGTCCTCGCGAGCCTGTTCGAGGTACGTCGCGTAGGTCGCGTTGTTGACGTGCCCCATGAAATCGATGTCGCGGAGCCGAACGTCGACGGTCGTCTCGTAGCTGTAATCGTCCATCACCGGACGGTACGGCACTGGCCGCCGTATAGTTGATTGCTCGCCATTGCCGTCGGATCGGCGGAGGGAGACCGCCGCGAGCGCTCAGTCGTCGGCCGTCGCCGCCTCGAAGACGTTCTCGTGGAGCCGATCCGCGACGATCTCCATCAGCGGCTCCATATTGCGCGTGTCCGCTCGGTTGTACTCGACGAGCGTCTCGAGGGAGCTCTCGTCGCCGCGTTCGTACTCGTGCCAGAGACGGACCGCATCGCGTCCGCTGAGGTCCGGCATGTCCCGGTCGATGCCGAGATCTTTTTCGATCGCTTTCAGCCCGCCGTCGAGCCCGAGCTTCTTGCAGGGGTACATGATATCGACGTGCGGGACATCGACGTCGACGTCGAAACAGGTCTCGAGGAAGGGCACGTCGAAGCGCTGGCCGTTGAACGTGACCAGCAGCGCTGACTCGTCGAGCTCCCGCTCGAGGCGCTCGCTCGTGAGGTCGCGGTCCTTGACGAAGGTCTTCGTCTCGCCGCCGCGGTGGACGCTGACGGTCGTCACGTCGTTACACGAGGCGTCGAGTCCGGTCGTCTCGATGTCCAGAAAACACGTCTCGGACCTGACGTTCTCGTAACACCGCCAGCGACTGGACGCCGGGAGCGCCTCGGCGAAGACGGAGACGTCCCCGCGCTCGAGGTGGGTCCAGCCGTCGTCGATAAACGTCTCGATCCGATCGGCCAGCGTCGACCCGACGACGCTGCCGTCGAACTCGTCCCAGTGGGTGATGCCGTTCTCCCACAGGCGGCGTTCGGTGGTTTCCCCGACGCCGCGGACGGGAATGAAACTGTTCTCGATTCGCACACCAGTGCAGGGGAACGGTGTGAATAAAAACGCTTGGATCGGCCGCGACGCGGTCCCGACGGTTTAGCTGTCGTCGCTGTTGTCCGAGAGGTACAGCGTCCGGTCGATGATGCTGACGGCCGCTTCGCCCCACTGCTGGATGGCGGCACCGTCGGAGTCGGGGATCTCGATCACGATCCGGTCCCGACCGATGGTGACGTCAGCGTCGGGCGTCGAGTCTTTCTCCGCGAAGCTCTGCATCTGATACTGGAGTAACCGTTCCGTCGAGCCGGTGATATCGATCGTCTCGGCGCCGAACTCGAGGGTCAGCACCGCGCTGCCGTCGTCGGTCTCCTCCGCCCGCACGTCGAATCGGTGGCTCGAGAGTTCCGGGGCCGGCGCGTCCTCGTTCATCGTGTCCACGGCCTCCTCGACGGTCACGTCCGGCTCGTCGGCCTCGAACTGGCCCTCCTCGAACTCGAAGCTCGAGAGCGTATCCGCAGCCGGTTCGTCGCCGTCGTCCACGGCCGGTTCGCCGGCGTCGTTCTCGGCTTCGGAGTCAGTCGGCTCGGTTTCCCGTTCACCGGCTGTCTCCGAGTCGGTCGTCGATTCGAGGGTCGATACGTCGGTTTCGCTCCGCTCGTCGACGGTATCGGGAACGTCGGTCCCGGACTCCTCCTCGTCGGGAGGACCCGGTTGCCGATCCGTCTCACGTCCGGCATCGCCGGGCGGATTTTCTCCGTTCGCGTTGGCCGACGACTGGTCCTCTGAGACGTCGTCCGCTTCGTCGTCGAACGAGAGAACGTCGATTTCGTCGGGAGATTGCGGAATCTCGTCGTCGGCCGTCCCGTCGGCTGTGTCGTCGGCCTCGACTTCGCTCTCGTCTTCGTCACTCTCTTCCGCGTCTTCGTCACCGTCGATCGCGGGCTCGTGGTTCTCGCCGGAGTCGCGTTCCGAATCGGCCTGCGTATCGTCCGTCGGCTCGTCGTCAGCAACGGGCTCACCCTCCGTCGAGTCGTCGACATCGGCGTCCTCGTCGACCGCCGCCTCCGTCCCCGCGCCCGGCATGGGGGTCGCCACGGTCTGCTCCTCGTCGGAGGGATCCGACTCGCTCGAGTCACCCGGTCCCGCCGCGATGATTTCGGATTCGTCGATCCCGGACGCCGAGCCGTCGGGGAGTGCGCCGGCGATCGTCGGACCGGCCGCGTCGATCGCGTCACGGTCCAGCGGCGTGGCGTACCAGGCGGTTCGGTCGGGTGACGTGATGAATCGGCCGCGATTGTGCTCGGCTCGCGGATGTTGCGGCTGTTCGTCGTCAGCATCCGCTTCCGCATCCGATGCCGAAGGGTCCTCGGAAACTGCCTCCTCCACCGAGGCCTCGGTATCCCCTTCGTCCGTCTCGTCTGCGGGTTCTCGGACCTTCGCTTCGTCCGAGGGATCCTCGTCCGGGTCTGCGGACGGCTCGTTCGAGGCCCGTTCCTCCCTCGATTCGCCCCGTTCGCCGGCTGCTCGAGGCTGCTGGTGGTACTGTGTCTGTGACTGGGGCCCCGACTCGGGAGCGCCGGGTGAACCCGTCTGACCGGCCGCAGCCTGCTGTGGACCCGCTGCCCGTTGCTGGCCCGCCTGCTGTGGCTGCTGGGCCTGTTGGGGTTGGTTCGGGTCGCCACCGGAGCTGATCGTGCCGCCGCTCAGGTGAAGCTGTGTTCCGCCACCACCGCGGGGCGCGTTCGACATATTGTCCAGACTGTGTGCGATGTCCGTCAGATCGTCGTCGATATTGTCCTCGAGCTTGTCGATCTTGTCACCGACGCTCCGGAGGGCGAGAGCGACGTCCCAGAGGACGACGACGCCGAAGAACAAGAGTGCGAGGAAGACAGTTACGGCGGCTCCGCCGAGAAGCTCAGTACTAGCGTCGACCATGTATGCTACTCTTTGAACGGATAGTTCGTTCGATATATAGAACTTGTGGCGGAACATCAATACTACTGGAGATACATCGGCCGGAGACGGACGAGAACGCCGTTCTACTTCCGACCCCGGAATTGCAGTCGATGGTTACGACAGCGGTCTTGTCGGATCTGTTATTAGAAGTCGAACGCTATCGTCGCGACCTATAGCTCGAGCCAGTCCGTCGTCGTATCGGTCTCGCGGAGATACCACCGCTGTTCGTCTGTCCCGTTCCGGGAGCGAACCGTGACGACGGCGTCGAACATCGGCTCGAGGAGGTTGACGGCGTCGTGGTCGGGATCAAGCGGGAGGTGGTAGTGTCCCATCCCGTTCGCCTGATCGACCCGTGCAGTCGTCATGTGCAGCAGACGAAACACCGTCTCGGTGTCGTACGTCTGCAACAACGGAACGAGCGAATCGACACAGACGCGAAGTTCCGACGGTGAAAATCCGTCCGCCGAATCGTCGAAGTCGTTGATCGTCTCGACGATCTCGATCCCGAGCGTTCCCAGCGACGGGCGATCGGTCTCGGTTTCGTCCGTCGCCGTGCCGATCTCGAGTACTTCCCTCGAATCGATCGTCCGAACCCGGTCGGTCGCAACGTCGTCCCCGTCTCTTGCGGTCGTTCGATCGTCCCCCGCCGTCACGAAGAGTCGGTATCGCGAGTCCCGCTCGTCTGCACCGAGCAGTTGGTGACAGGCCGTCTCGTGTGTACCCGCCGCCGCACCGACGAGCAAAATATTGCTCCCCTCCTGCTTGAGCGTACCGAGGGTCCGCGTGAACGACGCACGGTCCGGCACGACTCCCCCTCGCTCGTCTTCCATTCCATCGAATCAGTCACGCGGCGAGCGTATAAAAATTGTGGCCAACGGCCACTCTGAAAAATGACAGGTTCGGAAATTACCGGTCGGTGGCGATCGCCTGGACCGTCCTGTTTTTTACACCGGCGGTCTTAAATCAGCTATGGCCGATCACGACGACGAACTCGTCGACGCGGTTCGCGAACTGACGCGAACGATCGACGATCTCCGGACGGAACTCGACGGCTCGGCCCCACGCCGTAGCCCGCCGCTCCGACCACCGACGCCCCGGGAGATTCTCCGGTTCACGGACGAAATCGCCCTTCCCGCCGCGCTGGCCGTCCTCGAGACCAGCGTTCGCGCGCTCGAGGCGTTCCAGCGGAGCCTGAAGGTCGTTCGGACCGGGCGAACGGCCCGAGATCGAACGTCGGAAGCCGCCGAGGCGACGAGCGAGCGGGCGAGTGCCTTCCGACGGACGACGCTCTCGCAGCTCGATACCGTCCTGGCCGAACTCCAGCGAGCCGCGTCGGGCGGCGGACTCCCCGCCGACGACGAGGCTCGCGACCTCCTCGCGGAGGCCCGCGAACTCCGCGACGACGTCGACAGCCGCCTTCGGGACGTCGCCGAGCGAGAGTCGGACTCGTCCGATTTCGATCGATCGGAGTCCGGGGACGGCGTCAGCATCGATATCGAGGACGGTCCGCCGAGCGACCCCGAGATGGAGACGGACCGCGACGACGAGGACGACTCCGCCGTCGACGTCGATGCCGAACTCGAGACGCTCCGGGATCAGTACGGGGAGGAGGACGATAGCTCGAGCGATGATGGCGCAGGCGCTGCTGACTCCGATGCTGAGGACGACGATGCTGAAAACGGAAACGATGACCGGTGAGACGCACTGATCGCTAGACCGGCTCGAACCGATAGCCGTCCCACTCTTGACTCTCCGGTTCTCTGATGCCCGCACCGGGCTCGCGGAGCTCGTCGACGTACACCGGCCGCACCTCGTCGCCCGTCTCGATGTCGCCGGTGGTCAGCTGACCGATCGCGCGGACCGAGTCTCCCTCGTCATCGGACTCCGTCCGATTATCCGAGGCGCTCCGCGCCTCGCTGAGGTCGAATTCGACGATCGCGAGGTGATTGGGCTCGCGCACACCAGGTGGCGTGGCCGTACTCGTCGTCCACGTCACGACCTTGGCGGTGTACTCGCTGAGGTCGATCGTCTCGACCGGTTCCGCCCCGCCCGGACCGCGCGGGTGACCGGGGTAACTGATCGATCCGTCCTCGTAGCGCGTCGCGTCCATGCTCATTGTGCAGCCTCCATGATGGTCGTAATCACGCAGTTGCCGAAGCCCCCGACGTTACAACACAGTCCCGCATCCGCATCGACCTGTCGCGGGCCGGCCTCGCCGACGAGCTGTTCGTAGATCTCGACGCCCTGTGCCACACCGCTGGCTCCCAGCGGGTGGCCTTTCGACTTGAGCCCGCCCGAGGTGTTGGTCGGCAGCTCGCCGGTGTCTCGCTCGGTGTATCCCTCCTCGACGAGTTTCCAGGCCTCGCCCTGCTCGGCGAATCCGAGCCCCTCCATCTGGAGGAACTCGAGGATGGTGAACATGTCGTGGAGTTCGGCCACGTCGATGTCCTCGGGACCGAGCCCACTCATCTCGTATGCGCCTTTGCCACTCTCGACGACGCCGCCCATCACCGTCGGATCCTCGCGCTCGTGGACGACCTGCGTGTCCGTCGCCCCGTCGACCCCCGAAACGACCACGTAGTCGTCCGTATACTCCTTCGCGACGGATTCGGGACAGAACATGAGCGCCGCCGAGCCGTCCGTGATCGGACAGAAGTCGTACAGCCGCAGCGGGTCCGCCACGATGGGCGACTCGAGGATCGTCTCGAGGTCGACTTCCTTCTGAAACTGGGCGTGGGGGTTGTCCACGCCGTTTTTGTGGTTCTTGACCGCGACTTTCCCGAGGTTCTCGCGAGGCGCGTCGAACCGCTCGAGGTAGTGGCGGGCGGTGAGGCCAGCGAACGACGGGAGCGTGACGCCGACTTTGTACTCCGCTGGGTGCGTCACCGATGCGATGATGTCGGTCGTCTCGGGCGTCGATCGGTGGGTCATCTTCTCGCCGCCGACGAGCAACGTCATGTCGCTGGCCCCGCTTTCGATCGACTGCCAGGCGGCGTAGATACCCGCGCCACCGCTCGCACTCGTCTGGTCGACGCGCTGGGTGTACGCCGGCATCGCACCGAGATCGTGTACCAGCGCGTTCATCACGCCGGTCTGTCCCTCGAACTCGCCGCTGGTCATATTCGAGACGTACAGGTGGTCGACGTCGTCCGCATCGACACCCGCGTCCTCGAGACACTCGATGCCGGCCTCCGCGAGGAGATCCATGATCCATTCGCCCTCGCGTTGCCCGAACTGAGTCATCGAGGCGCCGATGATCGCAACTCGTTCCATATCTGGTGAACCCTCTGCCGATGGCTGACCACGAACGGTGATTTAAAATTAAGGGGGAACGACATTCGACGAATTTCGCACACCGAACGGGGGCCATAGTTCGATCGGGAGACGTGTCTCAACAATCAGTCGGAGCCTTTTTGGCGATAGTCACGGGTGAAGGGGCGCTGGTTGGTGGGTTCAAGGAATCCGTTTCGATCCCATCCACGGACGCGTCTCGAGTACGGAGAACTCGAGACACGCCACTAATTCCGCACTTACACCGGTTCGAACCGGTAGCCGTCCCACTCCTGACTGTCGGGCTCTCTGATACCCGCACCGGGTTCGCGGAGTTCGTCGACGTACACTGGTCGCACCTCGTCGCCCGTCTCGACGTCGCCGGTAGTCAACTGACCGATCGCACGGACGGACTCACCATCCACGTCGAATTCGACGATCGCGAGGTGATTGGGCTCGCGGACGCCGGGCGGCGTCGCGGTACTGGTCGTCCACGTCACGACTTCCGCAGTGTACTCGCTGAGATCGATCGTCTCGACCGGTTCCGTCCCGCCCGGCCCTCGCGGATGACCGGGGTAACTGATCGAGCCGTCCTCGTAACGCGTCGCTTCCATCGTCATCGTGCAGCCTCCATGATAGTAGTGATCACGCAGTTGCCAAAGCCGCCGACGTTACAGCACAGCCCCACGTCCGCGTCGACCTGTCGCGGGCCGGCCTCGCCGACGAGTTGTTCGTAAATCTCGACGCCCTGTGCCACGCCGCTCGCGCCGAGGGGGTGTCCTTTCGATTTGAGCCCGCCCGACGTATTGATCGGGAGCTCGCCGTCGCGGTCCGTGTAGCCGTCCTCGACGAGTTTCCAGGCCTCGCCCTGCTCGGCGAAGCCCAGCCCCTCCATCTGGAGGAACTCGAGGATGGTGAACATGTCGTGGAGTTCGGCCACGTCGATGTCTTCGGGCCCCCGACCGCTCATCTCGTAGGCACCGTTGCCACTCTCGACGACGCCGCCCATCACGGTCGGGTCCTCGCGCTCGTGGACGACGTGGGTGTCCGTCGCTCCGTCGATCCCCGAAATCACGACGTAGTCGGCCGTATACTCCTGTGCGACCGACTCGGGACAGAGCATGAGCGCCGCCGAGCCGTCCGTGATCGGACAGAAGTCGTACAGTCGCAGCGGATCGGCCACGATGGGCGACTCGAGGATCGTCTCGAGATCGACTTCTTTCTGAAATTGAGCGTGGGGGTTGTCCACGCCGTTTTTGTGGTTCTTGACCGCGACCTTCCCGAGGCTCTCGCGAGGCGCGTCGAAGCGCTCGAGGTAGTGGCGGGCGGTGAGGCCGGCGAACGATGGAAGCGTGACGCCGGTTTTGTACTCGACGGGGTGTGTCAGCGACGCGATGACGTCGGTGGCTTCCCCGGTCGTCCTGTGGGTCATCTTCTCGCCGCCGACGAGCAGCGTCATGTCACTGGCTCCGCTGGCGACCGACTGCCAGGCGGCGAAGATCCCGGCACCGCCGCTGGAACTCGTCTGGTCGACGCGCTGGGTGTACGCCGGCATCGCGTCGAGGTCGTGTGCCAGCGCGTTCGGCACGCCGGTCTGTCCTTCGAACTCGCCACTCGCCATGTTCGAGACGTACAGGTGCTCGACGTCGTCAGCGTCGACACCCGCGTCCTCGAGACACTCGATGCCGGCCTCCGCGAGCAGGTCCTGAATCCACTCCCCCTCGCGTTGCCCGAACTGGGTCATCGAGGCTCCGATAATCGCAACACGTTCCATATCCTACTCGGACTCAGGTCAACAATTTATAAGTGAGGGTCGGGACGGCGATCGCACTTGCGGCGCGGTCCAGAATCGATGGATACTGACTACTCGACCGAACCGGCTGGTCCGCTACGATGCCGATTCCGCGGCCGTCGTCCGCAACTCGCTCGCGCGCGAGCGCGCCTGTGAGATGACCGCCGGTCGGGCCTCGAAGGAGACGACGACGTCCTCGTCGCCGTAGGTGACGTCGTCGACGTTCGCGTTGTCGTGGATCCACGAGACGACGCTCATCGTGTCGTCGGTCATCGGAAGCATCAGCCGCTCTTCTTCCCAGTCGGGCAGTTCGTCGTCGATCCGCTCGAGCAGGCGGTCGACGTTGAGTCCGTCCTTGGCGCTGACCGCGACCGGGTTCGGCGCGAGCGACGAGAGGGCCTCGCGCTTCTCCGCGAGGTCCTCGTCGCTGACCTGATCGATCTTGTTCAGGACCGTCACGATCGGTGCCTCGTTGCGCTCGTAGAGCGTGTCGTGAGAGGTGACTAGCTTCTCGTGGATCTCGTCGACCGGCTCGCTGACGTCGACCACGAGCAAGACCAGATCCGCCCGGTAGACCGAATCCAGCGTCGACTTGAACGACTCGACCAGCCAGTGGGGAAGGTCGCTGATGAACCCGACGGTGTCGGTCACCAGCACGTCCCGCCGATCGATCGCCGCACGCCGGGTCGTCGTCCCCAGCGTCGTGAACAGCTTGTCCTGGGACTCGGCCGTCGGGTCCAGATCGGGGTGGAGCTCCTCGTTCTCCTCGACCTCGAGGTCGGTCGCGAGCTGGCGCAACAGCGTCGACTTGCCCGCGTTGGTGTAGCCGGCCAGCGCGACGAGATCGAACCCCGAATCGCGCCGGCGCTCCCGGCGATGTTGTTCGGTCTGCTCGATCCGCTCGAGTTCGTCGTTGATCCGGCTGATCTGGGCCTTGATGTCACGCTCGCGGCTCTCGTCGTACTCACCGAGGCCCATGAAGCCGGGGTGTTCCTCGCGTTTGGCGAGGCTCGTTTTCGCCTCCGCGCGGGGCAGTTCGTACCGGAGTTCGGCCAACTCGACCTGGAGCTGGGCCTTCCGCGTCTGGGCGCGCTGGCCGAATATCTCGAGGATCAGCGTGAACCGGTCGATAACCTCGACGCCCGACGGGAAGAGCTGGCCGAGGTTGTACGTCTGGTACGGACCGAGCCGGTTGTCGAAGATGACGGTCGTCGCCTCAGTCTCCTCGACGAGTTCGGCGACCTCCTCGGCTTTCCCCTCTCCGATCTGGAGGGCCGGATCGGCACGTCTGGACTGCGTGACCTCGCCGACGACGGTGTATCCCGCTGCGCGAGCCAGATCGCGGATCTCGCTCGTGTCGGCCGTCCCTGAATCGACGCGTTTGACGACTATCGTGTTCATGCGAGTGGCTGTGTGTATCCCGGGCGCGGACGGCCGTGGTCCGAGCGGTGTCGCTGGTCGACCGTGTGATTCCTCGCTCGCACACGCCGGTTCCACTGGTATCGCGGGCGCTGCCGCGTAGACCGGACTACGTCAACGATGCCGGTCGCGCACCTCCGTTGGACGCACGTGATTCATACGCATCCGTACGCGGTGAACCGTCTTGAATCCCGCGCCCGCCACCGCCTTCGGATTCACTCGGGGACCGCTCCTGAGACGCATCCGACCGCAACAGTCATAAGAACTGACTCGATAGGGATCGTATAATGATAGATCTCGACCCAACGACTCTCGGTATGGAGTTCGGGGGCGGCGCGGCCATCGGCGGCCTCATCGGGTTCGCCACGAAGAAGCTCGCGAAGCTCCTCGCGGTCATCGTCGGGGTCCAGCTGATGGTCTTTCGCTACCTCGAGTCGCAGGGAATCCTCATCGTCGACTGGAACCGGCTGTCCGCGGGCCTGCTGAAAACGCAAGCGCGCGCACAGGACGCGGCGGACATCAGCTGGATTCAGTCGATGATCTCGACGCTGTCGATCGGTGCGGGCTTCACCGGCGGTTTTCTGATCGGATTCAAGCGCGGATAGCGACGACAGCCGGTCCAGCGGCGCGCGATTCCGCTATCGCGTCTTCAGATCGTCTTTGTCCTTCACGATCTCTGTCTCCGCGTTACCGCTGGTGTGTTCGTTGACCGTGTCGTAAAACTCGTTTTGGAGCCCCGCTGGGAACGTGAGCACGCCGATCCACGAGCCGTCGTTTTGCCACTCCTCGCGCTCGAGATCGCCGAACTGTCGGATCTTCGCCTGTGCGCTGCCCGCGTGATCGGCGGGCACCTGCACGGCGACGGTGACCTCCTCGAACCGGATCGGGATCACCGGCCGCAACGCGTCCAGCGCGTCGTCGACCTGCTCCTGAACCGGTTCCATCGGATCGACAGTGAAGCCGGCCTCCTCCAGGGCGTTCTCGATCCGCTCGGGAGGATGCGGCGCGTTGTCCATCTGCGGATTGACCGCGTTGCGCGTGATGGTATCGATCAGCTGCTTGCGCTTTTGCTCTTGCATCTCGCGGCGCTGATCGGCCGTGATCTGTATCTCCCCCTGTTTGATCACTTCGGGGATGATCTCGAGGGGTTCCGTCGTGTCGAAGACCTTCTCGAGATCGGCCTCCGCCGGCCGATCACCGCGAGAGGCGTCCTCGAAGACGTCCTCGGCGGCGATCACGTCCTCGAGGTCGCCGTCGAACTCGTCGCGTTTGATCTCCAGCGCCGCGTCCGGATCTACGAGCACTTCGAAGCGCGCCCCGTGTGACTCGAGTCGCGCCGTCACTGCCTCGTCAAGCGAAATCATACGTGACGATTCCTCCGCCAATGAAAAGAGTGTTTCCCGACCCGATCCGCTGATCGGGCTCAATGTCCAGTGTGTCGTGTCGGACTGTGACCGATCGTTACCTCACCGAGCCGCCTGCCGATCGTGATATGCGGTTTGCTGTGGGATTTCGTGGCGAGCGTGGGAAAACGGCCGTCGGAGCGCGGAATCGACGCCTCGATTACTCGGACGGTTCGTCGTCGGCTTCGTCCTCGTCCTCGCCCGTATCGAGGAGGTCGTTCTCCTCGAGATGAGACTGGATCCGGTCGCGGTCGAACTGTTCGAAGGATTCGGTTTCGACGTCGACGGTCGCCAGCCCCACTTCGTTGGGGAGCAGGGAACCGTCGTTGACGGACGCGAGCGCGTCGAGGGCGAGCTGGATGCCGCCGTCGAGGTCGGCCTCGTCGTCGTAGTTCTCCTCGAGGTAGGTCTGGAGTTCGCCGCGGTCGGAGCCGACGGCGAGCGCCTTCCACTCGTAGGGCGTCCCCGAGGGGTCGGTCTCGAACAGGCGCGGTTCGCCGTTGTCGATGCCGCCGACGATCAGCGCGACGCCGAACGGTCGGGCGCCGCCGACCTGGGTGTACTGCTGGATGTGGTCGGTGACTTCCTTGGTCAGCGTCTCGACGCCGATCGGTTCGCCGTAACGTAGCTGGTTGACCTGCGTCTGGCGGCGCGCGAAGTCGATCAGCTGGCGGGCGTCAGCGACGTGGCCCGCGCTGGCGATCCCGACGTGGTCGTCGGCCTTGTGGATCTTCTCGACGCTCGAGTCCTCGAGGAGCGGTGACGGAACTCGCTTGTCGACGGCGAGGACGACGCCGTCGTTCGTTCGGACACCGATACTCGCCGTGCCTCGTTTGACCGCCTCGCGAGCGTACTCGACCTGGTAGAGTCGGCCGTCGGGCGAGAAGATCGTGATGCCGCGGTCGTATGCCTGCTGTTGTTGTTGTCCCTGCATAGTATCACACTAAATCGTAATCGAGGTCTGTCGCGCCCACGAACGCATCATCGAGTCGCACGTCCCCAACGCCGTCCCGCAGGACGGCGACTCGCTCTTCGTTCCCGAACACGACGTTTCTCTCTCCCGAATCTTGCCCGTCGCGTCCTAAATAGTTTTCTTCAGCGGCCCGGATCGTGCCACTGATACCGCGGACCCGAAGGCCGACCGCAGCACCGTCGATCTCGTCGATACAGGCGAGGGCCGCGCGTGCCGGCTCGGTCTCTCCGCGGCGGGCTTTGACGAGCGCCTCCCCCCGTCCGTCGGCGAACCCGAACCGAACGACCGACAGCTCGGCGTCAGCACTGCCCGGATCGCCGAGCAAGTTCTGGCCCGCGTACCACAGCTCCCGCTGAAAGGATCGTCTTCCGATTCGCTCGTCCGGCCACGTCTCGAGTTCGACCGCGAGATAACGCCAGCGCGGACGGAGGTGCTTCGGGAGGTGTTTCATTCCTCCCCGGCCGCGTCGTCCGCGGTCGAACTTCGCTCCGCGACCAGCACGCCGACCTGGTCGTGGACGCGCTCGACCGCCGTCAGCGAGAAGCCGGCGTCGGTAAAGGCGTCCGCGAGTTCCCCGACGGTCGCCGGATCGTCGACCTCGGGCGAGTAAAACGGCTCGTCCGGGTTGGGCTCTCCGAAGAACATCACGTCCCCGAGGACGAATTTCCGGGGCTCGAGATCGGCGATGACGGCGATCGCCTCGCGCTTTTCCTCGTCCGAGAGGTGGTGCAGGGCGAAGTTCGAGGTGACCACGTCGACCGGGCCGTCGTAGTTCGGCTCCCGGAAACTGCCGGTATCGAACGACAGGTTCTCGAGTCCCGCGTCCGCGGCTTTCCGTTCGGCTTCCTCGAGCATGCCCTCGCTGATGTCCCGGCCGACGACGCGTGTCGCGTCGGGGGCGAGCGCGAGCGCGATCGCGCCGGTTCCTGTCGCAAGGTCGAGGACGACGTCGTCGGGTTCGGGAGCGGCGTGTTCCACGACGAGGTTCGCACAGGCGTGGTACTCGTCGGACTTCGAGTCGTCGTACTCGCCGGCCTTCTCGTCGAAGCGGGCGGCGTGTTCCTCAAGGCTCTTCTTCATATCTCCCCCGTTCGACCCCCGGCTCAATGAACGACTCGGAGTCGACGTGTCGATTTCGCTCGGCCAGCCGTCCCCACTCTGCGAGACCCTCCTCGACGAACTCGCCGGAAAAACCGATCTGCTCGCCGAGCGCTTTCAGTTCCCGGGGAGCCCGCAACTCGAGGTGCGAGGTCGGCTCGGCGCTCACGACGTAGGGCGCGTCGTAGTGATCGACGATCTCCCGGAGCTTTCGCAGCGATTGCAGGATGCGGACGCGGCGACCGCCGCTCTCTCGCAGCACGCCCGAGAGGTCGAACTCGAGGCGAACGCCGTTCTCGACGGCGGCTTTCGCCAGGACGTGATTGACGTCCCCGTTCCCTGTCATCGGGTGGGCGAGCACGTCGACCTTCGCCTGTTCGACGGCGAAGCGATTCAGCGCCGTCGTCCCCCCGTGGATCCCGACGATCGTCTCCGACGTTCGGTAGTTCCCCACCGACCCGCTCGCCTGCTGGGGATCGTCGGCCCGGATCTCCACTCCCTCGACGACGTCGATCCCGTACTCCTCGCGGATCGCTTCGGGGTCGTACGCTGCTCGAGCGTCGGCGTGATTGCGCACGACCACGCCCTCGTACCCGTAGTCGGCCGCCGTCTTCGCGAGCCTGGCGACCGTGCTCTGTCCGTCGGGATGGGCGTGGACGGCCTCGTACATATTTGACCCGTCTCACGGCGTCGACTTGGGGTTTGCGCCATAGAAACCGAACAGCGAATCAATCGTAGAACGCTGTGGCCGGGACCGCGCCCGAACGAACTGTGAGGGCGCGGGACCCGGGGGAGGGCAGGCGCTTACCCGTAATCTACCGCGAGCGAACGAAGTGAGCGAGCGGCCTTTTTTGGTCAAGATTTTTTGCGCGAGTGGTGAACGAAGTGAACCCGAGCGGAAAAAGGTCGGTGCGAGTGCTTTTGATCAACCTTTTACCGAGGGACATCGCGAGCGAAGCGCTGAGCGCTTCGCTCGCGATAGACTGCAGAGTAAAAGGTTGTTAGTTGAGAATCGACTGTGCAACCGTCGCGAGCTGGCCGTTGTCGGCCTCGCTGAGGCGGTCGTCGCCGATTTTCAGGCGGAGCCGCGGACGACCGACGTCGATGGGAACCTTCTCGGTGTCGATCAGGCCCATGTCCTCGAGCTTGGTCTTCGTGCGGGAGAACGTCGCCTTGGAGGCGATCCCGACGTCCTCGCCCCATTTGCTGATGTCGTAGAGCAGGGCCTCGTTCTTGGCTGCCACGAGCAGCGAGATGGTCACTTCGTCGAGGCCGTCGCCGTCGCCGCGAGCGGTCTCGAGCGAGTTGAGGATGGCGGTGAAGTCTTCCTCGGCGGCGGGACTGATCTCGTCGGAGAGGGTTTCGCGGACGTTCGTGATCGGCGGCGTCCGGAGGTTGAAGTCGGCGGCGTCCTCCCAGCGACCGGCGTACGTGTCGTAGGTGTCCTCGACGAAGCTGTCGTCGTCGGTAATGAGTCCGCCGACGCGGTCGCCAGCGTGGACGAGTGCGATGACGCGGTCCTCGCTGACGAGCAGCGAGTTCTCGGGTGCCTCGTCGAGGGTTCGCAGCGAAAGCGCACCCTCGCTGATGAGGTCGGCGGCGTTCGAGGCGACGATGAAATCGTCCATGACGTCTTTCAGCGTCCGCTCGTCGGCGAGCATGTGTACCGACGGCAGGTCCCCGTCGAACGCGGTCGCGACGGAAACGAACTCTTCGATGGCGTCCCGCGACGGGTTAACCATGTACACGTCACCGCTCGCATCCTCGAGGACGGACTCGAGGATATCGTCAATCTGGTGGTTTAGTAAATTCGAGGTCATGCCTATACAGAAGTAATCGAGAGCAGCCTACTTAATTTTGGTGGCCGTTTGCACACCAGAACTTCTCCTCTCGGGCCTGTACCGGTAATTTTTGTCCCATAATTCATTAGTTCGCCGATGAATGATGGCTATCACTTACATGCCTCGACGAACGTTGAACGCCACTGTCGGTAATTCGATCAATCGCCGCGGCGTATGACGATCGTCTGACTGGTATCCGCATCACCAATATCTATATATTGGAAGCGTGTTAGTCGGTATCGTATGGGTGTTCGACATGTACGACCGTGGTGGGTCGTTCAGGAGCTGGTCGACGGAGCGCGAACGATGCTAGAGACCGATCGTCCGACGGGGCGGTTTCCCGCACGAGCGAAGCGCGTCAGTACGTACGGCGGGCCGTAAACGTAGTCAGCGTTCGAACTGGCGACTCAGTTCTTTCGACCAGTAGATATCCCCGTCGTAGATCACCGACGCCGCCGTTTCGTCGAGCATGGTTGCGAGCGCCGACTCCGTGAGGGTGAAACTCGATTCGTTCCCGCAGAGGTGGGCGTACTCGTTACCGTCGGTGTGGGGGAAATAGTACGAGCCGGTCACCCGCGTGGAGTAACAATCGAGCGTCAGCAGGTACCGGCGTTCGCCATCGGCTTCGTCGAGTTCCTCGAGTTTCGCAGTCGTCGGAAGCTGGTTTTCACCCTGAACGAGCGAGTGGGTGCCGTCTCCGACGACGGCGTAGTCTTTGCCCATCATGATTCGCCTGCGGGCGAGTCCCATCGCCCGCTCGATGCTGAAGCCGTGGACCAGCAGTTTGGCGAACGTCGATCCGACTTTGACCGCGTGGTCGTTCAGGACTTTCGTGAACGTCACGGCACCGGCGACGATCCCCTTTTCGATCAACTGCATCCCTTCGTAATAGGAGCCACAGGCGTTGAGGAAGAACGTCTGTGCGTTGCACCGGTCGAGACTCGAGGTCGCGAGCGTCCCGTCGGGACACCGGAGTCCACTGGTCTCGCAGTGGCCGATATAGTGCACGAAATCGTGATCGTCCTCGAAGATCCTGGCAAGTGCATCGGTTTCGAGGGACTCCGCGACGGTCACGTCCATGGAGAGGTCCTCCGATCGCTGGCGGTATATTTCGGCGACGTCGTCGTGTTCGCCGGCCATCTCGGGATCGTTCAGCACGACGCAGATCGAGGTCGAATCGCTCGCCCGCTCGAGGAAGTCGAGTCGGTTGTGGTAGGCCTCGGGTGCGGATTTGAAGACGTCGATCGGAACGCCGTCCGCGAGCCAGCCGTGCGCTCGGCCGCCCCGGAGTTCGGGTTTGACGATGTCCACCGAGGCGACCTGTCCGGTGCTGGCCCTGTAGGAACCGATCGGTCCTCCGCTACTGGCGCCCGTTCGGGGATTGGTTCCGGCTCCGGCCCCTGCGCCGGGAACGGGTCCCTGACCCCGATAGAAGTCCTCGAGGGAGCGTTCGACCAGTTCCTGCCCCTCGAGTTCGGAGGTTCGAGGGGTGTAAATCATACTCAACCGATCGAGCAGGAACGGCAGCGTTTCGACGCTGTCGTAGGTCGGCGTCACGTACGTCGACAGGTGCCACTCCGGGAGGCGGTGTTTGATCGCCGCGTACGGGATGTCGAGATACGTAGCGAGTCGATCCTGCAGCGAGGCGTGGTACAGCGCTTCTGCATCGAGCCCGAGGGCATCCAGCAGGCTGCGCTCCGAAAGGTTCGTTCCGTAGGGGCCGACGTTACGCACCAGGCAGTCCAGGAAGAACGTCTTCCGGAGCAGCCGCTCGACGTCGCGCTCCAGCTCGGGCATCGGTGAAAGCTCCTTCTCGATCGCGTGATCGAGCAGTCGGAGTCGTGGCCGGGTGCGATCCGACCTGGGTCGGTTCCCGAGCACTTCCTCCGTCGTCCGCACCGTCGCCTGCACGTAGTACGCCAGCGGCGCAGTCGTGAACAACGACTCGTAGTCCGGCGGGACGACCAGTTCGATCCCGTTATCGGGAGTGTCGGACCGGATGTATTCCGGGACCTCGAGGGAATCGCCGTGCTCGATCAGCGAGGGATGGCCACGGAGGGTCGGGTACGACCGGTCCGGTCCGTCGGTTTTGTGCGAGGCGGCCATGTGGGTGACGGCCTCGGCGATCGCCGACGGGGAGTCGGGGACGGTGATGGTGCCGGCGGGGAACTCGTGGCGGCACCGGACGCCGAGGATAACGCGAGTTCGGTCGGGAAAGGAGACGATGATCGACTCGTAGTCGTCGGTCTTCTGAATCGTTGCACCGCCGGAAAATCGGAGATAGGCCTTGATCTCCGTGTCGACGTCGACGACGTACTCGCCGGGAGACAGCGTGAGTGGGTCCCCGCTGGGGTCGAGTTCGTACTGGTCCTCGAGACCGAGCGAGAACGCGTAGACGACCGCGTGCGGGAACCGGAGCTCGTCCGTCGTCAGGACGATCGTATCGTCGACCGGACGCGAGATGTCGACGCCGGAGTCGTCGACGACGAGTTCGTCACCGTTGACCGTTAGCTCGGCGTTGTCCGCGTCGGTGACGTGGAGGGTGTCGCCGTCTACCGCCCACTCTATCATTCGGTTGGCTGAATGTCACTGAGACAAGTTAGTTGTATCGGGCTGAGATGAATTTCCTGGGAAGCCACGTTCGACCGGAACGGATTCCCGACCAGGTAGTGGCTCGACTTGCCGGGGAAGGGTACACTTATACAGCCGCCAGACCGCATTTCGGATATGAACCACGATACGGTTCGGGACGTCGATCCCGCCGTCGCAGACGCCCTCGAGGGCGAGGTAGACCGCCAGCGAGAGACGCTACAGATGATCGCCAGCGAGAACCACGCCAGCGAGGCCGTCATCGACGCGCAGGGGAGCGCGCTGACGAACAAGTACGCCGAGGGCTACCCGGGCGAGCGATACTACGGCGGCTGCGAGTACGCCGACGAGGTCGAAGGCCTCGCGATCGACCGCGCGACGGAACTGTTCGGTGCCGAGCACGTCAACGTCCAGCCCCACGCGGGGACACAGGCCAATCAGGCAGTCTACTTCGCGATGCTCGAGCCAGGCGACAAGATCCTCTCCCTGGACCTGAACCACGGCGGCCACCTCAGTCACGGCCATCCGGCGAACTTCACGGGGCAGCTCTACGAGGTCGAACAGTACGAAGTCGACCCCGAAACGGGCTACATCGACTACGACGATCTCGCGGATCACGCCGCCGAGTTCGACCCCGACATCATCGTCTCGGGGTACTCCGCCTACCCGCGCGAGATCGAGTGGGAACGTGTTCAGGCCGCCGCCGACGACGTCGACGCGTTCCACCTCGCGGACATCGCCCACATCACCGGCCTCGTCGCCGCCGGCGTCCACCCCTCGCCGGTCGGCATCGCCGACTTCGTCACCGGTTCGACCCACAAGACGATCCGTGCCGGTCGCGGCGGGATCGTCATGTGCGACGAGGAGTACGCCGACGACATCGACGCGGCGGTCTTCCCCGGCGGACAGGGCGGCCCGCTCATGCACAACATCGCCGGCAAGGCCGTCGGCTTCAAGGAAGCCCTCGAGCCCGAGTTCGAGGACTACGCCGAGCAGACGGTCGCGAACGCGAAAGCGCTCGGCGAGTCCCTCTCGGAGAACGGTCTCTCGCTCGTCTCCGAGGGCACGGACAACCATCTGGTTCTCGTCGACCTCCGCGAGAGCCATCCGGACACCTCAGGCGGCGACGCCGAAGAGGCGCTCGAGGAAGCCGGCATCGTCCTCAACGGGAACACGGTGCCCGGCGAGACGCGCTCGCCGTTCAATCCGAGCGGTATTCGCGCCGGGACGCCGGCGCTGACCACGCGCGGTTTCGACGAGGACGACTGCCGGACGGTCGGCGACCTGATCGCTCGCGTCGTCGACGCTCCCGAGGACGAGGCCGTCCTCGAGGACGTCCGTTCGGAGGTTGCGACGCTGTGTGAGGAGAACCCGCTGTACGAGTAACGTCCTCCCCGCGCCGAAGCGCGAGGATTCTCGATTCGACTGTTTCTCTCTACGCCCCACCGAGAGCCGGAGGCGTATCGGCCCTGTTCTCGTTCGGGGGAGCGGTCCCTGTCACTCGCCGGCACGCGGTTTTTCAACAGAGTCACCGTACCGCCGCCATGTCCACACGCCCGACGGGGACGATTCTGGACGGCGATCGGTTGCTCGCGCTCCGAGAGACGACGGCGACGACGGCCTCGGCGCTAGCGGTCGAAGTGACGCCAGTGGCCGACCACATGGGTGCCTCGAGGGGCGACCACATCGACTGGGACGTCGACGACTACGAGGACGAGCCGATGCTCGTGTTTACCGGAATCGAGGACGCGGCCACCGCCGACGCGCCGTATCCTCGGCAACTCCGCGAGGAGAACGGCGAGGTCGTGGCACCGGTTCCGGACCCGCTGGTTCGTGCCGAGCCGCCCGCGGGACTCGGCCTCGAGATCGAGGCGTACGACGCCGACGACCCGTTGCTGTTCGACGCCATCACCGCCGGCGAAACGATCGGGCTCGTTCCAGTCCGGTTCGACGAGGGTCGGACGTATCGCGCCGAACCGCTACCGGGAGTCGCGGACGACAGCGACCCCGTCGCGGAGGAAGTCATCGACCACGAAGACCGCGGCGATCCGACACCCCGTCCCGAGACGATGAGTGCACCCATCGATCCGGAGGTGTTCGAGTCGACCCTCGCGGAGCCCGACCACGATGTCAGCGAAACCGACGTCGTCGGAGTCCTCGAGGCGATCGAGCGCCTCGATCTCGTCGGGACGGGTGACCACGTCGCTGGCGTCCCGCCGCTCTCCGCCGATCACCGGGCAGTCTGCCTCCTCGAGGACGACGTCTGGACGGATCGGTTGGGCCCCGAACTCGAAGCGAACGACGTCGACGTCGATCCCGACGCACTGGCCGTCGCGCGGACGGTTCACGAGCGCCAGGCCAGCGCGCTCATCGACGCGGCAGGCGCGACCGAGTATCGGGGGCTCGAGGACGAGTACGCACCGGTAGTGACCGATGCGCGCGACACCGCCGAGTGGGACGTTTCGGAACCGGGTACCGCCGATCGAAGCGAGACGAACTGATTCGTCAGGGGGTATCGGTCGCCGCTTCTCGTGTCGTTCCAGATGACGTAGCTTTTTCTACATGTATTACGTTATCTCTTGCCATGACTGAGAGTCCGACAAGCGACATGTATCGAGCCAGACCCGATGCGCTGACGACCGACGTCGGTGACGGGCAGCCGATCGTCTTCGCTCACGGGACGCTGATGGACCGAACGATGTTCGCACCGCAACTCGAGGCCCTGAAAGACGAGTACCGAGCCATAGCATATGATCTACGCGCGCGTACGGACCGATACGCGCCGGGCTACGATCTGCGGGATCTGGCCGACGACTGCGATGCGCTGTTGGACGGAATCGGCGAGGACAGCGCCGTCATCGCCGGGATGTCGATGGGCGGGTTCATGGGCCTTCGGTTCGCGCTCGAGTACCCCGAGCGCGTCGACGGGCTCGTCTTGATCGACTCGATGGCAGCGCCGCACACCGCTGAAGAGCAGGAGGTCTACGGCGAGCTCGTCGAGCCGCTCGAGGGGTCGACCGATTCGAACCCACGGGACCTGGCGGAAGGCGTGACGGGGTACCTCTTCGGCGAGACGACCCGCGAGGAGAACCCCGAACTGGTCGAGGCGTGGGTCGACCGCTGGGCGACCTATCCCGGCGCGGCGGTCTACAACGAGTTGCACTCCTGGCTCGACCGGCCGGACGTGACCGATCGGCTCTCGGAGATCGACGTTCCGGTCCTGATCGTCCACGGCGAGGAGGATCCCTCGATCGATCCCTCGAGAGCCGAGCCGATGCTCGATGAACTCCCCGACGCCGAGATGGAACTGATTCCCGAGGCCGGTCACACGTCGAACCTCGAAAATCCGGAACCCGCCACCGACGCGATCAGATCGTTCCTCGACGAGCGATTCTGAGATGGCATGTCCACGAACGTGTATATTCTGGCCAGATATGGCGCTGTTCTGAGCACGAACCCGGGGATTAATGAGCCTCGCGGCCGCCCACTCGAGTAATGACAGAGATCATCGACGGCAACGCCGTCGCGAGCGAGATTCGCGACGATCTGACGGACGCGATCGAGACGCTGGCCGACGCGGGTTCGCGACCGGGACTGGCGACCGTGCTCATGGGCGACGACCCCGCGAGCCAGACCTACGTGAACATGAAACAGCGCGACTGCGAGGAGGTCGGCATCGAGAGCCACCACGTCGACGTCGACGGCGATGCCCCGCCCGAGGAGCTGTACGATGCGATCGCGGACCTCAACGAGGACCCCGAGGTTCACGGATACATCGTCCAGGCCCCGGTCCCGGACCACGTCGACTACCGCGACGTGATCCGGCGGATCGACCCGATCAAAGACGTCGACGGGTTCCACCCCGAGAACGTCGGTCGGCTCGTCGCCGGCGACGCCCGGTTCCGGCCCTGCACTCCTCACGGCGTACAGAAACTGCTCGAGTCGGCGGACATCGAAACGGAGGGCAAGGACGTGACCATCGTCGGCCGTTCGGATATCGTCGGCAAGCCGCTCGCCAATCTGCTGATCCAGAAAGCCGACGACGGCAACGCGACGGTGACCGTCTGTCACTCGCGGACCGACGACCTCGCAGCGAAGACCCGGAGCGCGGACATCGTCGTCGCCGCCGCTGGCGTCCCGGAACTCGTCGACGGCTCGATGCTCTCGGTCGGGACGGTCGTCATCGACGTGGGCGTCAACCGCGTCGACGCCGACACCGACAAGGGCTACGAACTCGTCGGCGACGTCGAGTTCGAGAGCGCGAAAGAGAAAGCGAGCGCGATCACCCCCGTCCCCGGCGGCGTCGGCCCGATGACGCGCGCGATGTTGCTTTACAACACGGTCAAGGCCGCGAGCCTGCAGGAAGACGTCGACGTCGAGCTTCCCTGAACTCCAACCGGAAACGCGTTCGCAAGTCGTCTCTGCGGATAGTTTTGCAGTCGGTCGTCCAAATCGCTCGTTCGATTCCGTCAGTCGATCGACCCGAATTCGAGCGCGTCAAGCCGTTCCTCGGCCTGGGAAAGTGCGACCTCGTCGCCGCGCAATCCGTTCGCCAGGTCGCGGGTCGCGCCGACGAGTCGCTCTGCGACCCGCGGGTCGACGTCGCCGTCGAGCATTCGAATCCGTTTGACGTGCTCACCGAGGGTCTCGAGGGCGGTCCGTTCGCTCGCGGTCAGTTCCCTGTCTTCCGTCCAGGTCCGGACGTCGCGGCGGTACTCCCGAACTGCGTTCGCGTACGCGAGTCCGCGAGCGGCCCGGAGCGATTTCGGAACCTCCTCCACGGGGGGTCGCGTGCCTCCGTCGGCGTCTCGGAGCAGGGAGAGGAAGTAGAGCTCCTCACGCTCCTCGAGCGTGATTTCGCGGGCGACGATGTCCGCAACGTGGAGCAGTTCGATCGCGGCGAGGTAGTCGTCGTCGAGTTCGCGGAGGCTGCCGGCGTTGACGAACCCTCGGCGGCGTACGTACTCGCGACACCGGTCTCGGGCCCGTTCGGCGAGGTCGTCGGTCGACGTCTCGTCGATCGCGTTTCGGACGGGGGTGAGATCGAACGCGACCTCGAGATCGGTGTGTTCGGTGCGTTCGTCGACGCCGACGCTTCGGAGGCTGCCACAGGCCGGACATCCGACGCTCCCGGTCTCGTAGTACGACCAGCGCGTCCCACACTCCTTGCATTCGCGCTCACCCCGGATCTTCATGGACGTCGCTACGGTCGGGACACCAAAAGTCCCACCGGACCCATTACGCGGTAGTGACGGATCGCGGTCGGTCCACGGAGTGATTCTCACGACGGCTCGAGTTAGCCGTGCGATCTGAGAGCTGCTGTCCCCTTTCTCGAGACACATCCCGCCCTGTGAAGATGCGAGCACGGTGACAATCATCGATCGTTCGGCGTCGTTCAATACAGTATTATCGGGTAGTTAGCGCAGGCCACGTCGGAAAACGAGAGCGACGGATAACTCACGATCGGTTCCTGCAGGCCGAGTTCCGTCTTGGATCGCTCTTCCCAGACGACCACACGGAACCGGTGCTTCGTCGGTGTTCGACTGCCGGACGACCATTGAGAATCGTTTCAGGACCGAAACTCCGTCCTTCCCGACGGAAACGGAGCGCGAGGTCCCCCACTCCCGGGCACCACCGACCGTCAGCGTGACGGCTTTTTTGCGTCCCCGGCCGAAAGTCACCGGTATGCGCGACGAAGAAGAAATCCGAGAGCAGTACGAATTCCTCAAAGAACACCTGGAGAGCGACGAGATGCGACACGACGGCGTCGAGGAGATGTTCACGTACTACAAGCGCGCGATCGGGTGGGTACTCGAGGAAGAACACATCTGATCGCGGCCGAGCGTAGCGGGGCCACTTCTCGTCGGCCACTACTCCACACCGTGTCGTTACATTTAAGTACTCTCCACAGCATCGTCCACGTGACGCTTCGCTTGGAGGGCCGAAGCGTCAGCGGGGACCAATTCAGGGCGGCAAGCGATCGCGTGACACTTTTCCGTCACGCGATCTGCTTTCCTGTTTCGATACCACCACTCTCGCAGTGTCGACAGCGTCGCTGTATTATTTATATCTCAGAAGTCATTAATCCATCGTACAGATATATAATAGTACCGAAATACAATTCATGAACAGTAAACATGAATTGCTCATTATGTGTGGTTTAGCGGTCGATTCGTCACGGGTGTTATGAATCCACCGAGCTGAAAACGAGACTGCTCACTGGTAATAGGCCCCTTTCGGTCGTAACAACCCGATAGCCTTATTAAAATTCGACAGTAAGTAAGATTGGTACTTTCCCAATGTACGACCTGACAGGATTTCAGCGTGACTTGCTCTACGTCATCGCTGGCGAGGACGAACCCCACGGACTGGCGATCAAAGAGGAACTCGAACAGTATTACGAGAAAGAGATCCACCACGGACGACTCTATCCCAACCTCGACACCCTCGTCGACAAGGGACTCGTCGAAAAGGGCCGGCGCGACCGTCGGACGAACTTCTACACGCTCACCCGCCGCGGCCGCCGCGAACTCGAGGCACGCCGCGATTGGGAGACACAGTACGTCGATCTGTAGCTTTCGGACGTCGTTCGATTCCGTCAGGGGTCGCTCCGTTCCACCGAGTGGCTACGCTACCGGTCCCTTCATAGCTCGGCGCCGGCGCGTCGCTTATGTACGGTCGTGGCAAACGATCAGCAGTGAGTGAGGTCGTACTGCAGATCGCCGACGCGCCCCTCGAGGAGACGGTCGTCCGACTCGCACTGGCAAGCGCGCTTGGAATGTTCCTCGGACTCGAGCGCGAGTGGTCCCAGAAGTCCGCCGGGATCCGGACATTTTCGCTGATCAGCCTGCTCGGTGCGGTCTTTACCGTCCTCGTTCTCGAGAGCGATATCGGCGAGGGGCTCCTCGTTCTGGGCGGAGTGCTCGTCGTCGTCCAGGGCATCTTGCTCGCCGTGCAGGGGCTCACCGAGGACGATCCGGCCGATACCGGCCTCTCGTTGACGACGTCGGTGTCGATGCTCGTCGCCTACGGCATCGGCGTGCTCGTGGCCGTCGGATTCATCCTCGAGGGCGTCACCGTCGCCGTTCTCTCGTCGCTGCTGTTGGTGCTCAAACGGGAGCTCCACGAGTTCGCCTGGGGCCTCTCTCGACAGGAGATGCGCTCGACCACGGAGTTCGCCATTCTCGCCTTCGTCATTTACCCGATCCTCCCGGCCAGATACGAGTTCGACATCGCCGGTATCACCATCCCGCTCGAGCCCCAGGTCATCTGGCTGATGGTCGTTGCCGTGGCGGGGATCGGAATCGTAAACTACGCGATCGTCTCGACCTACGGCGGCCGCGGCATCGCGATCACCGGCTTTTTCGGCGGCCTGGCCTCCTCGACGGCCGTCGTCGGGACGATGCTCGATCACGTCAACCAGCGGCCCGAAGCGGCTTCCTACGCCGTCGCCGCGATCCTGCTCGCGAACGCCGCCATGGCGGCCCGGAACCTCGCGATCGCGGTCGGATTCACGGCGGGCGGTGGCACCGACATCCTGGTCGAAGCGATCGTCCCGCTGGGTACCGTCATCTTGCTGGCCTTCGCGGTCGCGGCCCTCACGGCAGACTGGAGCGAATCCGGGCCGATGGAACTCGAGAGCCCGTTCTCGCTCAAGAACGCCCTCGCCTTCGGGGCCGTCTTCCTCGCCGTCCTCGTCTTCGGATCGCTGGCCGAGACGTGGTTCGGGACGCTCGGCTTCTACGCGACCGCCGTGGCCAGCGGGTTCGTCTCGAGCGCCGGTGCAACCACGTCCGCGGTCGTCCTCTATCGCGGCGGCCAGCTGGGGGCACCGGAGGCGACGATCGCGATCTTGCTCGCGACGGTCTCGAGCATCGTCGTCAAGGCGCTGCTGGCGGCGACGTCGACGAACGACGGGTTCCGGAACCGGATCGCGGCCTACAGCACGGTTTTACTGGTCGGTGGCGGATTGGCCGCCGCAGTCATCGTCGTCGTGTAGAGCCGGTTTGGCGGGCCGAACACATTACTTTTATTTAACGGTTGGCGTAGATATTGTATGGACCGAGCAACGGTCGAACCGCAGGTCGACTCGATCCCCGGCGAACGCGCCAGCGAGTGGGTCCAGTACCACCACCAGTTCGCCGCGCCGAGCACGTACGTCTACGAGTTCGTCTGGGACGCGGGCGGCGAGGCGGTCGGCCCGTTCTGTACCGACGTCGACGGTAACGTCCTGTTGGACTTCACGAGTCACGTCGCGGCCGCGCCGCTCGGCTACAACAACCCGACGATACGGGAGAAGCTCCGCGAATTCGACGTCGTCGACCCACTGAAGATCGCGGGACAGGATTTCTACGTCAGCGGCGGCGGCTCGCCCACCGACCCCGACTTCCCCGGTCCGACGCAGCTGATGGACCGGTTGATCGCGATGACCGATCACTACGACATGGACCGGGTGTTCCTCTCGAATTCGGGTGCGGAAGCGGTCGAGAACGCGATCAAGATCTGCTACGCCGCCGGCGGTCACCGCGCGTTCACTTTCGATGGCGCCTTCCACGGCCGGACGTTGGGTGCGCTCTCACTCAACCGTTCGAAAGCCGTCCATCGAAGCGGCTTCCCGGAAATTCCGGGCGTCGTCAGCGTTCCCTATCCCGCCACTGACGAAGAGTACGAGACCCGATGGCGAACGGACGGCCCCGGCGGCAACGTCGTCGCGGACGCGCTCCACCCCGAACGCGGCGTCGTCCACCCCGACGAAGTCGCCTACCTCATCCTCGAGCCGATCCAGGGCGAGGGCGGCTACCGGGTCGCCCACCCCGAGTTCGCCCGCGACCTCGAGGCGCTCCGCGATCGGTACGGCCTCCGGATCGTCGCCGACGAGATCCAGTCCGGACTGGGGCGCACGGGCGAGCTGTGGGCCGTCGATCACCTCGATCTCACGCCGGACGTCATCACCAGCGCGAAAGGGCTCCGCGTCGGCGCGACGATCTCCCGCTCGGACGTGTTTCCCGAGCAAACGGGCCGGCTCTCCTCGACGTGGGGGGCAGGCGATCTCATCGCCGCCATGCAGGGCGTGCTCACGATCGATACCATCCACGAGGAGAACCTGCTCGCGAACGTCCGCGAACGAGGCGAACAGTTGCGGATGCACCTCGAGGACGCCATTGACGATGGTAACGCGCCCGGTATGATCGACGTCCGCGGCCGCGGACTGATGCTCGCCGTCGAGTTCGATACGAAAGAGCGCCGCGACGCAGTCCTCGAGAGTGCGTTCCACCGCGGCCTACTGACCCTCGGGTGTGGCTACAAGACGCTTCGGTTGCTGCCGCCGTTGGACGTGACCGAACGGGAGATCGAACTGGGGACGAGGCTGTTGCTCGAGTCGATCGCGGACGTGGAGCGAGAGTTGCAAAAAGCGCCCTGATTGCTCCTCGTTCGATCGGACGACGATCGTCTGCGAGAAGGGTACGCCGTTCCGCAAATTAGGCGGCAAATTATTTCACAGCGGAGTACGTACCGTCGAATATGTCACACCGGGTCGAGGACGAAACGACGGTAAACGACAGCTATTCGGTAACGGTTCCGGCAGCGGTCCGGCGTGAACTCGACATCGAAGCGGGGGACAAAATCCGCTGGTGTGTCGACGAAGGCGGTTCCCTCTCCGTCGAAGTCGTCACGCAACGGTACGGTGCGTTTTCCGAACTGGAGCCGGTCGATATCGGTGACGAGACGAACGCGGCCGACGACCACGACCTCATCGCCGGTGACTCGTGATGGGCCGTGCTGTCGTCGATGCGAACGTCCTCATCGCGGCTCGGTTATCACGCGATCAGAATCACGACCGCGGTGTTGCTATCTCGGAAGCGTTCGATCGAGGCGACCTTCCGACCGCATACGTTCTGAGTGACGTCCTCGAAGAGATCATCAATTACCTCCAAGCGAGGAGTACTCACGATGTCGCCGTTCGGACACTCGATGCGCTCATCGAGAGCAGTGGGTTCGAAATCATCCACACGCCGAAACGCGATATCGATAGTGGACGGTCGCTGTTCCGGAAATACGACTCGCTTTCACTGACGGATGCCGTCATCGCAGCTTCGATGCAACGGCGAGAACTCGAGTATCTCTACTCGTTCGACGACGGGTTCGATGCCGTCGACGGCATCAGTCGGATGACGACGGTGGCCAATCCGTTCGAGTAGTCCGTTATTCGGAGAGGGAGTAACTGTTACTCCCCGCGAAGCTCGTTCATGTGGTCGATTCGACGCTGAATGAGATCGGCTTTCCCGATGTCGTGGCGGACGCGCAGCCCCTCTTCGCCGGCGACTGCGAGCGCGTCTTCCGCGATTTCCTCGGCCTCGGTTATCGAGTCGGCGACGCCGACCAGCGCGAACGATCGGGAGGTAGTCGTGTAGATGCCGTCGTCGCGTTCGTCCACGCTGGCGTAGTACAACAGCGCGTCACCGGCGCTTTCCTCGTCGACCTGAACCTTCGCCCCGGCTTCGGGATCGGTCGGGTACCCCTCCGGTACGGCGTACTTGCAGACCGTCGCCTGGGTAGCGAAGTCGAGTTCCGGCAGCGACTCGCCGTCGCGAGCGGCGGTGAGCACGTCGAGGAAGTCGGTCTCGAGCACGGGAAGCGTGTTCATCGCCTCGGGGTCGCCAAAGCGGGCGTTGAACTCGACGACGCGCGGGCCGGTGGTGGTCAGCATGAACTGGCCGTAGAGGATGCCCCGGTAGTCGTCGAGGGCGTCGACGGTCGCCTCGATGATCGAGACGGCCTCGTCGTACTCCGCTTCCATCATGAACGGCAGTTCGTCGGTCGCGTCGGAGTAGCTGCCCATGCCGCCGGTGTTGGGCCCCTCGTCGCCCTCGTAAGCGCGCTTGTGGTCCTGCACCGCCGGCGCGGTTCGGAACTCGCCGTTGGCGACGAACGCCTGGACCGTGAACTCCTCGCCGATCAGCCGCTCCTCGAGGACGATCCGGTCGTAGTCGGAATCGCGGATGTACTCCTTGCCTTCCTCGGCGGTGACCTGATCGCCGATGACCTTCACGCCCTTGCCGCCGGTGAGGCCGACGGGCTTGATCGCGAGATCGCCGTCGTACTCGTCGATAAAGTCACACGCGGCTTCCATGTCGTCGAACGTTTCGAAGTCCGGACAGCCCGGAATGTCGTTTTCCTGCATAAACTCCCGCTGGAAGGCTTTGTCCGTCTCGATTCGGGCCTCCGCTTCCTTCGGACCGAACGGGTACACACCCGCGGCCTCGAGCGCGTCCGCGACGCCGGCCTCGAGATACGCTTCGGGGCCGATGACGGCGATGGTCGCGTCGACTTCCTCGGCGTAGTCGACGACGGCCTCCGATTCGGTCGTCTCGAGCGTTTCGAACCCGGACGCGATGCGGGCGATGCCGGGATTTCGGTTACCGGCACAGGCGTACAGGTCGGCCTCGCTGTCCTCGAGCGCGCGGGCGATGGCGTGCTCGCGGCCGCCACCCCCGATCAACAGAACGTTCTCTCGCATGGTCGAAAGCGGAACGCACGAACCTGTAAGCGTTGCTCTTTCCTCGGCTGGAAGTATCCACGACCGTGGATACATTTTCGACCACTCGGTCGACGACGTCCACCGAGTCGGCGGCCGGAACGCTCTCGGACCGACGAAAACCGACTACCGTTGGAGGAATTCGTCGTCGAAGGTGAGGCTCCCCTCGTCGACGGGCGTGAACTCGGCGGCGACCAGGTTACCCGCCGGATCGAAGATTTCGGCCTCGTCTCGCATCGCGTACAGCCGGTCGACCTCCGTTTGCGCGCCCTCCTGGGGGAAGAAGAGGAACCGCTGGTTCGTACCGAGGTACTGGGCGTGGACGGTGTTGTAGTCGGTGAACAGGCCGCTCTGTTCGATGTCCTGCGGGATCCAGCCCTGTGGCCCCGAGGTGATTTCGAACAGGGCCTTCGAGTAGAAGTCATCGGGACGAACGGCCGCTTCACCGCCGGCCCCCTCCAGGATCTCGAAGTCCTCCCCCTCCTCGATCTGGAAGGGGAGATCGGCGTCGGTGAGCGGTCGATACTGGACGCGAAGGAGGTTTTCAACCGCCAGCGCGTCGTCGGCCCGGTCCGACAATCTGTCGTCGAACACGTACACCTCTCCTTCCGTGACGGCGGTGTCCGCCGGAACGAAGAGATACCCCTGATCGTTGGTGTTGAAATGCTCGATGACGCGCGCGTCGTAATTTTGCAGCACGTCCAGGTCGCCCACGACGGGGGAGTCTTCCAGCGGCGGTGAGACGACCCGAAAGACGGCACCCGAAAAGTACGCCGCTCGAGTCGCGATTCCCTCCCGAAATTCCCCGTTCGTACCCCCGTTCTCGTTCTGTGCCGTCGCTTCCCCTCCCGCGACGCTCCCGGTCGCACCGAGTCCCAGCGCGGCCGAGGCGACTGTGCTCCGCTTCACGAACCGGCGCCGTGACTGCTGGATCGGCTGGTCAGTCATGGTGAATCGAGTGTCCCTCTCGGGTATGGGGCCGTTTGCTCCAGTACAGGATAGTACTCGTGCTGGCTCTTGCAGCCGTTCGGCAGCGGTACCGCGCGACCAGTGGTCTGAAGACCGCGACGGCGGCTACCCGTTCGAATCGGAGCGCAGTCGCTGCCTGAAAAAGCCCACGAGTTCGCCGACGGCTCCCGTCCCCCAGACCGCTACGATCACCGCACCGACGGCGTTGAACACGAAGTCGGTAACGATGTCGTCGATCCCGTAGACGGTGACGAGTCCGCCGAAGGCGAACTCCAGTACCTCCCAGAAGACCCCGACTGCCAGGACGAACACGACGATGAATACCGACCGAAATTTCGGCGGCACGTCGATCTCGTCGGAGTGGAGTTCGAACGCCCGGAACGAAGCGTATCCCAGCCCTGCGATCACGCTCGCCGAAACCGTGTGCGTGATCTCGTCGTACCACTGAAACCACTCGTAGAGACCGAGCGACCCGACGGTGTGGAGGACGACCGCCCCCGTGATCCAGAGGGTGAGGCCGGCGTCCATCGAGTACCCGTACTCCCGGCGCAACGCTGCCGGCAACAGCGTGATACCGAGCGCGAGACCCGCCGTAACGGCTATGCTGTACCGGCCCGTCGCCGCTCCGTATCCGACGAGCCCGAGAAGGACGAGCTGCAGCGCGCGCACGATACCCCGTTCCTGGGAATCCGACAGCGCAAGCGTCTCGCCGAGTCTCATGGTGACCTCGAGTCGCTCGTCGGTCGACCGACGGCACCGACGGGTTCGAACCGGACGAAGTACCACTGGAAGATCCCGCCCAGAACGAGTCCGACTGCGGTGACGATGACGAAGTCCCACTGGAGTTCGGTCTGCGATCGCAGGAATTCGGTCCCGAGCCACTGGTCCGAGTAGAACTGGGCGACCGTCCAGAGCGCCTGCAGCGCGACCGTCGTCAGGACCGCGAAGACGACCGCGAACCGATGGCTCAGTTCGACCGACGTGAACGCAATGAGCTCGACGACGACGATGATTGCGAGCGTCGCGATCGCGAGATACGCCGTCGCTTCGAGCGGAAAGCCGACCACTCTGGCGACGACTGCGATCGCGGCGACCGACAGGAGCGGCCAGGAAACCATCGCCGTCCAGTCGCGGGTCGCCAGCGCCGGTATCGATGCGACGGCCACGACAATCAGTTCGAAGGCACCCCATAGCGGGACGTCCCGCAGCAGACCGTCGATCCCGTCGAGCGCGACGATCCCGAGCAGTACCCATCCGATGACGGCGTTCGTCCGCTCGTCGTGGACGAGTCCCTCGAGCGTCACTACCTGCTAGGACGGTACGGCGACACAAAAATCCGAACCACGCTTTCAGCGGAGACGAGCCGGCACCGTCCCTCTCAATCGCGGAGATCGACCGCGTCGATCGCACGTCCGTCTCGACCGGTTCGGTCCCCGGACCGATACCGATAAATTCGCACGGTTTGAACGTCACGCTCAATGCGACAGTACCTCGAGCTCGTCGACACGGTCCTCTCGACGGGGACGCACAAGCCCAACCGGACCGGCGTCGACACCATTTCGTCGTTCAGCGAGCACTACGAGGTCGACTTACAGGAGGGGTACCCCCTGCTCACGACCAAGGAGATGGACGGCTATCGCTGGAACTCGATGCTTCACGAGGTCTGCTGGTATCTCTCCGGCGAGGAACACATCCGCGATCTCCGCGAGGAGACCAAGATCTGGGACGCCTGGGCCGACGACAAGGGGCGGCTGGATACGGCGTACGGCCGCTTCTGGCGACGGTTTCCGGTTCCGGAAGACGACGCCCGACTCGAGGGCGAGTCCTGGCCGGACGAGAGCCACCAGTGGGTGACCGAGGAGGCGGACGGCCGGCGGACCTTCGACCAACTGCAATACGTGATCGATACGCTCTCGGACTCCCCGAACTCCCGGCGGCTCGTGGTCAACGCGTGGCATCCGGCCAACGCGGCCGTCTCGACGCTGCCGCCCTGTCACTACTCGTTCGTCTTCAACGTGCAAGGCGACCGGCTGAACTGCCATCTCACGCAGCGGTCGGGCGACACTGCCCTCGGCATCCCGTTCAACATTGCGGCCTACGCGCTTCTGACGAAGGTCATCGCCCAGCAGACAGGCTTCGAGCCCGGAACCTTCGCTCATACCGTCGTCGACACGCACGTCTACTGCGGCCGCGGCGCGCGCGGGGACTGGTACGCGGAGAACCTCGAGGCCCTCCAATCCAGACTGGCCGACGCCGACGAGAAGGGAGACTATCTGGACATCAAGGCGTGGCTCGAGTCCGAAGCGCCGCCCGAGGCTGCGGGCGACCAACGACTCGATCACGTCCCCGGCCTGCTCGAGCAGCTCTCGCGGGAGCCACTGGACCGCCCGACGCTCGAGGTGGCGGACGTCTCGATCGACGAACTGGAATACGAGGATGTCGAGCTTCGAGACTACGAGTCCCACGACGGGATCGAGTTCTCGGTGGCCGAATGAGCGAGGATCGGGACGCGCCGAGGGACGCGACGCGAGCACTCGAGACCGACCGCGAGCTCGTCGCGATCGTCGCCGTCGCGGACAACGGCGTCATCGGGCGGGACGGCGACATGCCCTGGCACATTCCGGCCGACCTCCAGCATTTCAAGGTGACGACGATGGACCACCCGGTCATCATGGGCCGGGTGACCTACGAGGGGATCCTCGAGATGCTGGGCGGGCCGCTGCCCGGCCGGACGACTGTCGTGCTAACGAGCCGAGACCTCGAGACGCCCGAGAACGCCGTGGTGGCACACGGACTCGAGGACGCCCTCGAAGCGGCCGAGACGGCTGCGCGGGAGCGCCACGACGACGCCGACCGAATCTTCGTCGCCGGCGGGGCGACGGTCTACGAGCAGTTCCTGCCCGCAGTCGATCGATTGATCGTGACCGAAATCCACGAGGAGCCCGACGGTGACACCTCTTTCCCCAACTGGGACCGCGAGGAGTGGCGCGAACTCGAGCGGGACGACCGCGACGGGTTCGCGTTCGTGGAGTACGAACGGGAGACTGATCCAGTACGATAACTACTCGCCGGGCCGTCGCAATGAGCGAATAGAGTCCGCTTTCGTTTGTGACGTATCACGCTGTTGCTTCCGGAGGCAACTCGATATACCGTCGGTTACTGCCTCAAATATCTACTTTCCTCGACCATCGAACGCCGTGTCGCGTTCCGATATGGGAACCAGCAGATATCGGATTCGTGGGGCCGTCTCCCGGAGAGATGCTGGAAATACGATGATCCTGAGTCGGTTCGGTCCATTCCATCGGGTAGGGTATCGGTTGGGGAACGGTTGCTACCAGACGAATTCGATTTTACGGATACGTCGTTGCTACCGTAATTCGTCTCTCATACTGCCTGACTGTCCCAGGAACTCGCGTTCCGGTTGCGGTTTCATCCGGTGCTGTCACGTTCGGTCCGTTCGCTCGGAATGTGGCAATTGTACGGACCGATCACAACGTTCCAGCCAACTAGTTCGTCGGCCGATACGAGCGACGGAACCGGCCGGGGTCGCGCCGGTTGATCGTACACGACTACAGACTCTTTTACGGACTGTTGCCATGTGCATATCCGTCTTCTACTCAGTTCCGACGGACGTACAGGCACGGCTTCCGCCGATACACGGCGGCTAGCTGCCAGAGCTATTATTCCGCGGTACAAACGACATAATTCGCTGTTCCTCGTTCCGAACCGCATTGACCCTGTTTCTGATACTACTGGGGCCGTGATAGACCGCCGCGAATACGATTTTTAGAGGGTGAAACTGTCAGTAACCGTGTCTACCTAAAAACATCGAATCGGGCGTCACGAACGTCTTTCGAATGCCAGCACTCCAAGATCCTCCCAGACTGATTAAATTAATTGATACGGAAAGAAACGGTCGGCGGCGTTTATTCGACAACTCGACTAACGTCCGTTCACCCCAACAGGGGTTTGAGAGAAAAATGAGTGAACAAGACACGACAGGCGACTCGAGGCGGTCGTTCATGGCGAAGGGCGCCCTCGCGACAGGCGCACTGACGCTCGGAACGGGTGCCTTCGGGACAGCTACGGTCGGTGCACAGGAGAACGAAGTAGCGGTCTTCGCGTCGGGTTTCTTCCCCGGCGCGGAGTTCACCGTTCTCGACGAGCTCCAAACGAGCACGACAGTCGAGGTGTTACAGTTAGAAGGGGAAACAGTTGACGAGATTTCCCAACCCGACGAGTGGACCGGGCATATCATCCGATACGAAATCGGATCGGAATCGGGAATCACGACGTTCATGTTCGTGCGCGGTGGGAGCTTGAGTGCCGGTGATAGTGGAACGATCGCCTCGGACGCATCGGTGCTAAGTCCCGATCTGAATCTCATAAACACGTCACTGAACGGTGATGACGTTGAGACGGACGAGACGGACGAGACGGACGAGATGAACGAGACGGAAGAGACGGAAGAGACGGACGATAACGGTGTGGACGTGAATGTGACGACTGACGAGAACGGAGGTGAATAACAATGGTTCAAGATGATGGAACTGTCCTGGTGTACACGTACAATTTCGAAGCCGGCGAGAGCTTCGACGTCGTCTCGGAGCTCGAGACGTCTACGACGGTGCGGGCTCTGCAGACCGCCGAAGAAGAAACCGTCTCTGAAATCTCTCAGCCGGACGAATACAATGGTTACGTCATTCGATACCAAGTCGACGACGGACCACAGGGACCGACGGTCCTCATGTTCAGCCGTGATGCAACGTTCGATAGCGGTGATACCGGGACGCTTGGCGAAGATGCGCAGATCTTCAGCACTGAACTGAATCTCATCGCAACGCCGTTGGATTAGAGCTGCTCTCCCATTTTTAGCGACAGAGACCGATGACGCTTGCCACGGTTGCAACGGATCGAACGCCGTACTGGTAGCGACGCGAGGACGATCGGGGACGAACGGAGTCGCGACCGCCGATGCGAGGGCAGCGAACCTGCACGCCGATACATCATCGATACATGAAATCAAGCCAAGAGAGGAGCGGATCGACCGGATCTGACGGCCCACGGACCGATCCGACGACTGCTGCGACGAATCGGCGGTCGGACACCACCGGCGCAGCCGATCGTAATTCGTCCGAACTGCCCCGCTCAAACGACGCCGCCGACGCATGCTCGTCCGAAGGAGGGCCACCGGACGACGGCGACGCATCGGAACGATCCGTGCTGATACCGATGGACGGGTATCGGCCGGGGATGACAGTCCGCGTAGTCGATCGGTTACCGGCGCCGATCGTCGTCGAACTCCTCGAACTCCCGAACGACGAAACCGTTCCCGTCCTGACGCGACCTGACGAATACACCGGCTATGTCGTCCGATCCGAACCCGGTGGAACGCAAGTCTGGTCGACGGTGATCGTATTTACGCGTGATTCGCTGGAGAGCGGTGCGTGCTACGCGTTCGACGTCGGTGCGCAGGTGTTCAGCACGCAATTGTACCTCTTTGAGACGACGGCCCGTCGCATCGGCTCGACCGATTCGGCACCCGACGGGAACGACGGCGAGTGTAGTAGCAACTGAAAGTCAATGCACACCTACTCGCACGACTCCGTCGCGATTTGTGTGTGAATCGTTTCGGTTGCTACTATAGCGACGGACTGCGATCGACCGTCCGATTCGAGAGCGATCTGACCGTCGCGTCCGGTGAGCCCGTGTCTTTTACCGACCGCAGCCATAGGCTCCGACATGGATTCCCCAACGCAGCGCAACCGGCTCGAGGAAGAAGAGAGCCCGTATCTGCGCCAGCACGCGGACAACCCGGTCAACTGGCAGCCATGGGACGAACAGGCCCTCGACGCTGCCAAGGAACGCGACGTGCCGATTTTCCTCTCGATCGGCTACTCGGCGTGTCACTGGTGTCACGTCATGGAGGAGGAGAGCTTCGAAGACGAAGCGGTCGCCGACGTGCTCAACGAGAACTTCGTCCCGATCAAGGTCGACCGCGAGGAGCGCCCGGACGTCGACAGCATCTACATGACCGTCTGCCAGCTCGTGACTGGGCAGGGCGGCTGGCCGCTCTCGGCGTGGCTCACCCCCGAGGGCAAGCCCTTCTTCATCGGGACCTACTTCCCGCCCGAGGGGAAACGCGGCCAGCCCGGCTTTCTCGACCTCTGTGAGCGCATCAGCGACTCCTGGGGGAGCGACGAGGACCGCCCCGAGATGGAGACCCGCGCCGAGCAGTGGACCGACGCCGCGAAAGACCGGCTCGAGGAGACGCCGGACGCAGCGGAGGTCGATGCTCCCGGGTCTGCGGGCCCGCCCTCGAGCGACGTCCTCGAGACGGCCGCGGACGCGATTCTCCGCAGTGCCGACCGCCAGTACGGCGGCTTCGGGTCGGGTGGACCGAAGTTCCCGCAGCCCTCTCGTCTGCGCGTGCTCGCCAGAGCGTACGATCGAACCGGTCGAGAGGAGTGTCTCGAGGTGTTCGAGGAGGCCCTCGACGCGATGGCCGCGGGCGGACTCTACGACCACGTCGGCGGCGGTTTCCACCGCTACTGCGTCGACCGGGACTGGACCGTGCCCCACTTCGAGAAGATGCTGTACGACAACGCCGAGATCCCGCGAGCCTTCCTGTCGGGCTACCAGCTGACGGGTCAGGATCGCTACGCGACGGTCGTCTCGGAGACCCTCGCATTCGTCGACCGGGAGCTGACCCACGACGAGGGCGGCTTCTTCAGTACCCTCGACGCTCAGAGCGAGTCACCCGAGACCGGCGAGCGCGAGGAGGGGGCTTTCTACGTCTGGACGCCCGACGAAGTACGCGAGGTCCTCGAGAACGAGACCGACGCGAGCCTCTTCGGCGCGCGCTACGACATTTCCGAGTCGGGCAACTTCGAGGGTCGGAATCAGCCCAACCGCGTGGCCCGGGTGTCGGAACTCGCCGCCCAGTTCGATCTCGAGGAGAGCGAGATCCTGAAGCGACTCGACTCCGCCCGCCAGCAGCTGTTCGAAGCCCGCGAGGAACGTCCGCGGCCCGACCGCGACGAGAAGGTGCTCGCCGGCTGGAACGGCCTGATGATCTCCACGTACGCCGAGGCCGCGCTGGTACTCGGCGAGGACGAGTACGCCGAGACCGCCGTCGACGCCCTCGAGTTCGTTCGCGACCGCCTCTGGGACGACGACGAACAGCGGCTCTCGCGGCGATACAAGGATGGGGACGTCAAGGTCGACGGCTACCTCGAGGACTACGCCTTCCTCGCACGCGGTGCGCTCGATTGCTATCAGGCCACCGGCGAGGTCGACCACCTCGCGTTCGCCCTCGAATTGGCACGCGTCATCGAGGCCGAGTTCTGGGACCCGGACCAGGGGACGCTCTACTTCACGCCGGAGAGCGGCGAGTCGCTCGTGACGCGCCCGCAGGAACTGGGGGACCAGTCGACGCCCTCCGCGACCGGCGTGGCGGTCGAAACGCTGCTCGCGCTCGACGCCTTCGCTGCCGATGACTTCGAGGAAATCGCCGCTACCGTCCTCGAGACCCACGCGAACACTATCGAGGCGAGCGCGATCGAGCACGCGACGCTCTGTCTCGCCGCCGATCGACTCGCGGCCGGCGCGCTCGAAGTGACGGTTGCCTCCGACGACCTCCCCGACGAGTGGCGCGATCGGTTCGCGTCGCAGTATCTGCCCGACCGACTCTTCGCGCTGCGCCCGCCGACCGAAGACGGGCTCGAGAGCTGGCTCGATCAGCTGGAGCTCGAGGATGCGCCCGCGATTTGGGCTGGCCGAGAGGCGCGCGACGACGAACCGACGCTGTACGTCTGCCGCGATCGGACGTGTTCCCCGCCGACCCACGACGTCGAGGAGGCCCTCGAGTGGCTCGGTGAGAACGGCGGCTCCGTCGGCTCGAGCGAGACGATAGACGAATCGGGGAGTCCGTTCTAGCGTCAGCGGTCGGAATTTCCCTCTCGAGACGATATGTCGTAGCGAAAGCTCTGCCGTTCAGAGACGGGTCGGACATTGATTACGCTGGGCTTGTGAGTGGACAGTACTCGATGAGCAAATCGATTCAGTTCTCCGACGCGTTCTATCAGCATATCGCGTCTCACAACCGCGATGACGAATCAATAGAGGAGACGCTCCGACGGCTCATCGGCGGTCCAAACCCCGACGCGGTCAGCGGAATCCTCTCCGCCGAAACTGCAGCAACGATGCGGGAACAGCTATCCGAATCATCCGAGAACGGCCTCGATGAGTAACCAGTGTGTCGGAACGACTCGAGAGAGTCGGTTCGAATCGACGAATTACGACAGTTCCGCTTCGATTTCCTCAGCCAACCAGACCGCCGGCGGCACGTCCTCTTCCTCGACGAAGCGGGTGATCTCCGCGCCCTCGTCGTTTTCGACGACGATCGTCGGAATGTACTCGATGCCGTACTCCTCAACGCCCGGACCCTGCTTGTCCTGATCCAGACTGAACTCCTGGATTCGGTCGTCGGGAACGTCGGCCGCCTCGAGTGCCGCACCGAAGTCGGGCAACAGAGCACGACAGTCCTTGCACCAGTCGCCGGCCCAAATCTTGTACACCAGTTCGCCGCCGCGCGCTGCGAGCGTGTCGACCGCTTCCTCGTAGGACGCGGCGTCCCACGTGGGGTTCGGCCGCATGGTCTCGAGACTCATACACCCAGGTTGGGCATCGGACGGCTTAACCGCGGTGCTTCGAGAGCGGGTGCGACTCGACGGGGCTCGAGGGAGATCGAGCCATCGAGGCGAACGGAGGCTCACTCGAACGTCTGAAATTCGACCGTCCGTCCTTCGGGATCTGACGCGAAAAACTGGTAGATGTCGTACGTGTCGTTGAACTGCGGTTCGCCGTCGGCCCGATCGGCCAGCTGTTCGTACCGTTCGTCGACGCCATCGCGATCGTCGAAGACGAACGTGACGATCCCCTCGGTATCCGCGCAATCCCTGTCGCAGAATCCGAACCGAAACGCGCCCGCCTCGAGGATGGTACAATCCGGCTGCTCGAGCCAGACCTCGGCTCCGAGCGAGCGGTAAAAGTCGATCACGTCGTCGTGGCGCTCCGTCCGAAAGAACACGATTCCGTCCATACCGGCTGGTTGCGGCACAGGGTCAAAAAACTTCAAACGGGTATCGCGTTCGGCTCGATCAGTGACGCTGACGGTACCCCCATGATTCGGTCCGACACACCGGCACGTCCTGCCGAGGTCCCGCACGGGTTTACGTCTCGAACACCTACAGCGGGCCAATGAAAGGGAGCATCCTGGACACCATCGGCTCGCCGCTCGTCCAGGTCGACTCGCCGGAGGGAGCGACTGTCGCCGCGAAAGTCGAATCGTTCAACCCCGGCGGATCGGCCAAGGACCGGCCGGCCCGCGAGATGATCCGGGCCGCCGAACGCGACGGGCTGATCGAACCCGGCGACTGGCTCGTCGAACCGACCAGCGGGAACACCGGAATCGGCCTCGCGCTCGTCGCCGCCGCCCGCGACTACGATCTGACCATCGTCATGCCCGCCTCGAAATCCAAGGAACGCCAGCAGATCATGTCGGCCTACGGGGCCGATCTCGAACTGGTCGACGGCGAGATGGCAGACGCCCGCGCTCGCGCCGAGGAACTCGAGGAGGAGGGTGCAGTCCAGCTCGGCCAGTTCGAGAACCCCGCGAACCCGCAGGCGCACTATCAGACGACCGGCGAGGAGATCGTCGAACAGGTCGGCGACCGCGAGGTCGATGCCCTCGTCGCCGGCGTCGGGACCGGCGGCACGATATCCGGAATCGGGCGGCGTCTCCGGGAGGAGTTTCCCGACATCGAGATCGCCGCCGTCGAGCCGGCCAGAAACGCCGTCCTCTCGACTGGCGAAGCGGGTCACGACGAGTTCCAGGGGATGGGCCCCGGCTTCATCAGCGACAACCTCGATCTCGACTTGCTTGATCGCGTCGAGACGGTCAAACTCGAGGACGCCGAGGAGGAGTGTCGCCGCCTCGCACGCGAGGAGGGAATTCTCGTCGGCCAGTCCAGCGGCGCAACGAGTCTCGTCTCCCAGCGGATCGCACGAGAGATCGCCGACCCCGACGTCACGTGCCCCGAGGTGCCGACCGCGTTCGACGAGGGACGACAGTCGGCCTCGCCCGAGACCGACGGTGGACAGGCGGCCGACGATTGCCCGCTGGTCGTCACCGTCTTCTGGGACAGCGGCGAACGGTATCTCTCGACCGGGCTCTTCGACTGATCGGACTTCGTTTTCGACGTTCTATCGGCCGTTATCGCCCGTTCTATTCGCTCCATGCGGAGAATCGGTTCCGGATCTCCCTAACGAAAACGACTCTTTTACCTTCCAGAATACACTTTAATCATCGCATCGTATCGTGAATCGGGATGACATGTCCCTCCAGACGAACGGTGCTGAGCGGAGCCGGGTCCATACTCGCGCTCTCGGCAGGCTGTCTCTCAGACGACACTAACAACGGATCGAACGGTAACGGAAACGGCGATTCGGACGGAAACGGCGGCGGCAACGGCGATAGTGACGAGGGATCGACCGACGGTGACGACACCGATGCGGAATCGACTCCGCCCGAGAAACTGGCGGGGCACGAAACCCACGCGTTCCAGTCTCCGGACCGGTCGGAATCGCCGGCGGCGTCCCTGTTTATCGAGCGCACCGGCGCCGAAGATTGGCTCGACAAGCGGGAAGAAACACCGGACGCACTGTCCGAATTCGTCGAGGCAACCGACTTCGAGACGTCGGTCCTGGTGTCCCTCGAGGCCGGCGCGCCCAACCCCTGCCACGAGCTGGCCCTCGAATCGATCGACGTCGACGAGAACGAGGACGGGGACGACGCGCTCGCCCTCGAGGCCGCGGTTCGAGAGGAATCGGACGATGACGAGGCCTGTATCACGCAGGAGGTGACCGTCGGCCGCCTCGTTCGAGCGACGTTCGAATCCGAGCGACTAACGACGGTGTCCGCGAGTATCGTCGACAGAAACGGTCAGAGCCACGGGATCGGAATCGCGAGCGACAGCACATCTGCGAGCGCGAGCGATAGCGAGGAGTAACCGGCAACTGCGAATCGGTCCTCCGTCTCGATCGCCGGTGTTCGTGCGATCGCCCCCGATCGGGAGCCGCGTCAGGGAGTATATTCGGATTCAGTGAGGCGGACGATGAGCGTTTCCTCGACGTCTCGGAGATCGTATTCGGGAAGTTCGCCGTCGGTTCGGCGCACGTACAGCGGTTCGACGAGCCGATGCGTCGGCTCGGCGACGCCCGGCCGGTCGGCGTCGCTCGAGTCGTCCGCGCCCGCCGACGGTTCGCCGTCCCCCGCGGAGTCGGTCGTCCCGCTCGGGTCGTCGTCCGGCCCCCGATTCGAGTCGACGGCTCCGGCAGGGGTGTTGGGCTCCGGGTCAACTCGCTCGAGTCCGTACAGCTTGCAGAATTCGTCGGTTTCGTCGGGCTCGACGTCGCCGTTTCGGAGCTGCGTCGCCAGCGGCCGCGAGAGCCACTCGTCGTCGCTGATGCTCGGTTCCTGGACGAGGACCTCGTTGACGAACCGGGTGAGATACCAGTTGAGGTCGTTCAGCAGCGAGACGGCAGCGCCGATGCTCACCGTCCGGACGGCGAGGGAGTTCTCGAACGGCCGCTCCAGATCGTAGGTCGCCAGCGCTTCGCGAGCCGTTTCGCGGGAGAGTAGCTCGTACTGGAGGTTGGTCCCGGCCTCGCCGATGAGACAGACGCGGGTCACTACTGTGTGGTCGGAGCGACGGTGTAATGTCGGTTTCGGCTTCTAGATGGGTTCCCCGGTAGGTCAGGCTTCTGTCGTAACACGAATCGATCCGGGACCGCGACCGTAGTGAAAGCCCCTGCTCCGATCGACTCGATGGACTCGCTGCGCGCTTCAAGGTTCGCTTCACTCACCTCTGTAGTGCTTGCGTCGTCCGTCTTCGTCGATCGGAGCAGCCCCTTTCAGTCCCACCCAAGCGGTGGCTCGCTGCATCACCTACGAGCAGGGTGAAAACGAAATCTGTGATGCCGATTCAGGGTTCGACCAGTTCCGCGTTCTTCGCCGCTTCCTCGGCGCGCTCGAGCAGGTCGTCCGGTTCGGCCCGCAGCAGCGGTTTTAGCCGAGCGTTGGTCTCGACCTGATCGGGGGTGACGCGGTTGCAGCCGGCGTTCATGGTCGAGTCGGTGAACGTACCGATCTCGCGGGCCTGGGCGACGATGTACTGTTTGTCACGGGTCAGCAGCGGCCGGTGGATCGGCAACCGCGTCGCACGGCTGGTGACGCCGAGGTTCCGGATCGTCTGACTGGACTTCTGGCCGGCGGCCTCGCCGGTGACGATTCCATCCGCGTTAATGCGTTCGGCCAGCGTCTCCGCGGCACGATAGAAGAACCGGCGCAGGGAGAGCATCCGGCCCTGTTCCATCTCCCGAACCAGCAGATCGACCGTCTCGCCGCCGGGGATCCGGTAGACCTGCATGTCGAAGTTCGGCGCGTACTCCGAGAGGATTCGGACCGTTTCCATGGCGCGCGCCTCGTGGTCGATCCCGCCGTAGTCGCCGAGGTCGACGTAGGCGGGGACGACCGGGCTGCCGCGTTTCATCATCTCGTAGGCCGCGACGGGCGAGTCGATCCCGCCGCTGACCAGGGCGATGACCGGTTCCTGCGATCCGAGCGGGAGCCCGCCCGGCCCATCGATCATCTCGAGGTAGACGAACGCCACGTCCTCGCGCACTTCGACGCCGAACGTGAGATCGGGATCGTCGAGGTCGACTTCGGGTTCGAACTCGTCCTCCACGGCCTCCCAGACGGCCGTGCCGGCCTCGCGAGCCAGGTCTTCGCTGTCGTAGGGGAGGCTCTTGTCCGCTCGACGGGCGTCGACCGCGAACGTGCCGCCGTCGTAGTGCTCGAGTGCGGCCTCTTCGACCGCCTCGAGGATGCGTTCCTTTTCGGGACTGACGGTCAGGGCGGGGCTCGCGGAGACGACGCCGAAAGTGTCCGTCGCGGCGTCGGTCGCGGCCTCGATGGCGTCCGCGCTCGTGTGAACGAGCGGCCGGTTCCACCGGCGCTCGACCTCGCCGGGAATCGACCGGTCCGCGAGGAGGGCCTCGAGGTTCTCCGCGAGGCGGTCCTCCATGTACCGCTTGACCGTGTTGCTCTTGGTGTTGAGGTCCCCGTGACGAACGAGGACGGTGTCGGCTCCCGGGGGGTGCATGGACTGTGATAGACGGTTCGGGCTATAAGGGGGTTACGAGGTCGGGGTCGCCATCGAGGAGGCCACCGTCGGTCACACGATCGACTCCTCGACCGTCGGGCTCAGGCTGCCGGTGTACGAGTAGATTCCGGCGACGAGAACGGCACCGGCGATCAGCGGGATTATCGCGCTGAGGGCGTACAGCACGTCGTAGCCGACGGCGGTGGCGAACGGAAGCGAGAGCAAGGGTCCGAGACCGCCGCCGACGTCGCCGAAGATATTGTTAGTGCCCATCGCCCTGCCCATCCGATCCTCCGGTGTGAGATCTGCGAGCAGCGCCGTAAGTGGACCGCCGACGCCGCCCTGTCCCGCGCCGATGAGGATACAGCCGAGTACGACGGCGCCCAACGACGGCGCGAGCGTGAGCACGACGAACCCGGCACAGCTCGTCGCGAGGAAGGCGATCAGGACGGGCATCCGAGCGCCGACGGCGTCGCTGATCTTGCCGCCGGAGATCGTAAAGACCGCTCCTGAGAGTGCGGACACCGCCATCAGCAGTCCGGAAGTCCCCTGTTCCCCGTAGTCGATGCCGTAGCCCGCGAGTTCGACCGAGAGCGTGAGCGATTCGACCTCGAGGTACAGCACCAGCGTCGAGAAGAGTACCCCGATGTACGCGAAGTAGAGGCCGAAGTTGACCAGCCCGACGGTGAGCGCGGGCAGGGTCGTCTCGAAGTCCCAGGGTTTGATCGACGAGTCGGTCGATTCGACGTGGGTTTCGGGAACGATGAAGAACGCGATGACGCTCGCGAGACCGGCGAACGAGGCCGCCAGGGCGAACGCCCAGACGTTGGAGTAGACCTCGCTGACGATGCCGCCCAGCACCATGCCCGCGGGGAAGCCGAAGGTGATTCCGGCCCGGACGATGCCCATGCTCGTTCCCCGCGAGCTGGCTTCGCTGACGTCGGCGGTGATCGTGTACGCCGTCGCGAACACGAGCGCGCTCCCGATCCCCCAGGTGACCCGCGCGACGACGAACCAGAGCTCCGGCGTCGCGGACCTGATCGCGATCACGTAACCGAACGTCGCCAGTCCCTCGACCGCCAACCCGACGACGAACGGCGTTCGAGTCCCGATCCGGTCGACCAACACGCCGGCCGGCCCGTTCGCCACCAGTCGCGTCCAGCGGTTCGCCGAGAGAATGACGCCGACCATGAACGCGGAAATCCCCAGCACCTCGCCGAGATTCGGCAGGATCGGGAAGACGACCCCGCCGCCGAAACCGACGAAGAAGGTACTCGCGACGACGGCGTAGACGACGCGATCCGAACGGGTCGATGGCGGTGACACTGGTATCGACTCCGGCTATCTGGGGTCGACACACGGACGCAGACTGCGGTCAGATTTGGATGTTGCGATGGATTCGCGCGCTGCCGGTACCCCACACTACGCAGTCACCATCGGCAAGGCCCCACCGGGCGATAGCTGACCGGACGAACCGAGGCCGTCGAAAGTCGGCGGGGCCGCTTGCTATTGGTCGATTAATGTGGATCAGAAAACATTTGTGTTACGTTTCGATTGTAGTACATAATGTCCACTACCCTCAACCGTCGGCGTTTTCTCGCGGGTAGTGCCGGCGCGGGCGCTGCACTGGCTACCGGCAGCGTCCCGGGCTGCGCGCAGTCGACGGATAGCGATTCCGATCCGGCCGATCACGACGACCTCGAGGCGTTCGTGGACGACGCGATCGAGTCGGAACTCGCGGAGACCGACGCTTCGGGAGCCGTCGTGTCGGTCGTTCACGACGGCTCGGTCGCGCTCGCGAAGGGATACGGAGAGACCACGTTCGACGGTACGGACGTGACTGCGACCGAGACGCCGGTCCAGACGGGATCTATCTCGAAACTCGTCACCTTCACCGCGGCGATGCAACTCGTCGATCGCGGCGAGATCGACCCTCGCAGCGACGTGACCGACTCCCTCGAGTCGGTGTCGATTCCGGACGCCGAGGACCCGCTCACGCTCGCTCATTTGGCGACGCACACCCCTGGGTTCGAAATCCGATCGCGAAACGATACGGTCGGCGACCTCGCTCACCGACAGTCGCTTTCGACGTCGATCAGTACCTACCGACCGGCACGGGTTCGTCCGCCGGGCGAGCTCATGGGGTACACGAACTACGCTGCCGCGGTGACGGGACAGCTCGTCGCCGACGTCGACGGATCGTCGTTCGAGGAGTACGCCCAGCGGGAGATATTCGCCCCGCTCGAGATGGACCGAAGCACGTTCGCGCCCGTTCCCGATCACCTCGACGGGGACGGCCGCGACGCGCTCGTGGATGCGCTTCCCTGGCACTCCAACGTGCCGCCGGCGTCCGGACTGTGGTCGACGGGAGCAGACATGGCACAGTTCATGCTGGCGCATCTCCAGGCCGGTCGCACCGATGCGGGGCGAGTCCTCTCCAGGGAGGCGACGGAAAAGATGCACAGCCAGTGGTTCTCTCCTCACGATGAACTCGACGGGATGGCGTTCGGCTTCTTCGAACGGACCAGAGACGACGTTCGGCTCCTCTCCCACGGCGGCTCGGGGCCCAGCTACGGGAGCCAACTCGTTCTTATTCCGGAGCTCGAGCTCGGCCTGTTCGTCTCGTTTCAGGGCAGTCAGACGGGCACAGCGGCAGGGTCGTTCAAAGACGAGTTTCTCGATCGATACGTACCGACCACCGACGCGGCGTTGACGCCGGACGGACGCCCGGAACGGGCCGACGAGCTCGAGGGCAGCTACCGACCGTTTCCGATCCACGAGCACACGACGTACGGGAAATTGCTGCTCTCGGCGTACACCGGCGACGTGGAGGTTCGGATCGAAGACGACGGCACGCTGGTCACGGACACCGGGAGTACCAGCCGCTGGGTCGAGATCGAACCGCTCGTCTTTCGTCGGGTCGACGGCCAGCGGACGCTCGTCTTCCACGAGGAAGGGAGCGACGTCACGGCGCTCTCGAGCGACGGGATGCCGTGGGCGTCCGTGCCGATCACGCGGCTCGATGACCTGTCCGTCCAGGCCGGACTCGCGCTCGGAGCGTCCCTCGTCGTGCTCTCGGGTAGTCTGGGATGGCCCCTCGCCGCAGCCGTGCGCCGATACCGCGGGCCGCCGCAGTCACGGTCGGGATCGCCTCGACGTGCGCGGCTGGCCGCGGGTGGCGCCGGCGGACTCCTGTTCGGGTTCGTCGTCGCGGTCGTCGTCGCCTTCGCACTCGTGTCGGCCCTCGACGCTCCCTCGCTGCTCCAGCGCCCGCCCCGCGGATTCGGGCTGCTGTTCGTGCTGCCGATCGCCGGTGCCGCCGCGACGCTCGTGGCCGTGGGCTACGTCGTTCAGGCGTGGCTCGAGGGGTTCTGGAGCCTCACTGTCCGCGTCCACTACACTGCAGTGGTCTGCGCGCTCGTGGTGTTGCTCTGGCTGTTCCGCTACTGGAACCTGTTCTGGCCGTAGCGTACGGTTCGGGCGGTTAGAACGTCGACAGTTCGCCCTCGATCACGCTGCGGGTGATTTCGGTGACGGCCGCGAGTTCCCGATCGACGATCGCCTCGACGTCGTCTTCGACGTCCGACACCGAGACGCTATCGTCAGTGACGACCTGGACGTCGGCGACGTGGGGCTGATCGATCGGCCGGCCGATCTGGCTCAGAAGTCGGACGCGGAGGTCGCGGATCCCGTCGACCTCGCCGACCACGCCCTCGGCGATCTCCGTCGAGAGCAGGTTGTAGATCTTCCCGATGTGGTTGACCGGGTTCTTCCCGCTCGTCGCTTCCATCGACATCGAGCGGTTGGGCGTGATGAGCCCATTCGCGCGGTTGCCTCGCCCGACGGAACCGTCGTCGCCCTGCTCGGCGGAGGTACCAGTGACCGTGAGATAGATCGACCCCTCGTCGTAGTCGTCGGCCGTGTTGACGTGGACGTCGACCGCGCGGTCGGTGTACTCGCGCGCGACGCCGTCGGCGAACTCGCGGACCGACTCGACTGCCTCGATGTACTCGTCCATGTCCGCGATGTACTCGTCGACCATCGCCGCCGCGACGGTGACGTCGATCTCGTCGCCCTCGCGCTTGCCCATGATCTTCACGTCCGGACCGAGTTCGGGGTTTTCCTCGGCGTACTCCCCGTTCAGCCGGCGTTCGGTCTCGAGGACGATCTGTTCCGTCTCCGTCAGCGGCGCGTGGCCGACGCCGAAGCTCGTGTCGTTGGCCATCGGCACGCTGACTTCGTCCTCTCCGAAGACCTCCTGCAGATCGCCGCTTCCCTCCCCGAGCTTGACGTCGACGACGATGTCCTCGCCGACGGTCAGCTGGGGAATGTTCGTCTCGAGGTACTCCCGCGCGGCCCGCAGCGCGATGGTCTCGGCGGGGATGGTCTGGCCCTCGTAGTGTTTGGTCGCGCGGCCGACGATCAGCAGGTAGATGGGGTCGACGACCTCGCCGCCGCCGAACGCGGGCGCGGCCTCGCCGGCGACGAGTTGCGTCTCGTCGGTGTTGAAGTGAAGTACTTCGCCGACGCGATCGAGATACTCGCGTGCGAGCGCCCCGGCGACGCTCTCGGCGATGCCGTCACAGATGGAGTCGGGGTGTCCGATTCCCTTTCGTTCGACGATTTCGACCTCCTGATCCTCGACCGCTTGCCGGTCGATAGACTCGATCCGGATGTTCCGCTCGCTCATTGTCGGTTCTTGACGGAGCGAGTTCGTATAACTTGCGGAAACAGATACCGTCCAGAAAATGCCCTCGGGTTATGTAGCTGTCAACGGGCAGTCGACTCGCCCTCGAGCAACAACCCGAGATACGAGGTCCGAATCTGATCGTCGGGATCGAGTCCCAGTCGCTCGAGCACGTCGTAGGCCCCCTCGCGGGCCACCTCGAGATCGGATTCGCTCTCGACTTCTGTCTCGACCTCGACGTACTGGCCGACGTCCTCGACCGAGTCGAGCGTGATCGTGTACCCCTCGATCGCGAACCGCTCGCGTTCCTTTCGGACGGTCGCAGCGGGTTCGAAGCCGAGGTTCGTCAGGATCGCTGCGAACGTCTCACGGTCCGCCACGGCAGTTTCGACCTCCTCGCGGGTCTTGGATTCGTCGTCGAGGAGCGGCCCCTTGTAGGTGACGCGGGTTTCGGCGGACTCGTCTTCGAGACGCTCCGACCGAATCCGAAGGGCCTCGTCCGTCTCGGCGAACTCGCGGTGGGGCGCGTCGTAGTACGTATCGACCTGGACGACGTTTCCCAGCGGCGTCGCTCCATGGTCCTCGAGGCGGTCACGGACCGCCTCGAGAGCGGCGGGCACCTTCGCTTCGACCTCGTACATGGCCGTGAGAACGCACAGCGGTCGTAAGTATCGGTCGCTCTCGGCGCAAAGCGTCGTACTTAAATGTAGACGGCCGGACGTACAACGTATGACCGAGGAACAAGAGGCCGAGCTAGATGAGCAGGCCGATGACGTCGATGAAGAAGTAGCCGACGAAGACACCGAGGAAGCCGAGGGACTGCAGGACGGCGACTTCGTCGAACTCGAGTACACCGCGTACACCGTCGAGGACGATCAGCTGGTCGATACGACCGACCCCGAGGTCGCCGAGGAAGAGGGCGTCGACGACCAGGGCCAGGAGTTCAAGCCGCGGACGATCGTCGTCGGCGAGGGCCACATCTTCGAGGCCGTCGAGGACGCGATCGTCGGCTCCGAACCCGGCGATTCCGGCACCGTGACCGTCCCCGCCGAGGACGCCTTCGGCGAGTACGACCCGGACGACGTCCAGACCGTCAGCGCGGAGAAGATCGACGAGGACGACCGCTATCCTGGCGCAAACGTGCAGATCGACGGCCAGCAGGGCTACATCAGCACGATCATCGGCGGCCGCGCCCGCGTCGACTTCAACCACCCGCTGGCCGGTGAGGACGTCGAGTACGAGTACACGATCGCCGACGAGGTCGACGACCGCGAGCAGCAGGCCGCCGGCCTGTTCGAGATGTACCTCGGCATGGAGCCCGAGCTCTGGATCGAGACGGACGAGGTCAAGGAAGAGGTCCCCGTCGAACCCGACGAGGATGACGACGAGGACGCCGAGCCCGAATTCGAAACCGAGACGGTCGAGAAGGAAACGCTCTACCTCGAGGCCACGCCCCAGATGACCATGAACCAGCAGTGGATGATGGGCAAACAGCAGATCGGCCAGGACATCATCGACAAGATCGGCGTCGACCGCGTCATCGTCCAGGAAGTCATCGACGGCATGGGCGGCATGGGCATGGGCGGTATGATGGGCGGCATGGGCGGTATGGGCGGCGGCGACATCGAGGAGGCCCTCGAGGACGCCGACGTCGACGCCGACGAGATCGTCGACGAGCTCGAAGGCGCCGAGGAATAACGACACACGAGAGTCGTCGATCGTTCCGTCAGCCGTCGACGACCACGAACCTGCGCGGATCGACTTTTTCGTCCGCGAAAACGTAGGCCGAGTGGCCACGATGGACGAATCGACGAGTGACGGCGGTGGAGAACGGCCGTCCGGCGGCGGAACTAGACGGGCCACGCGGTGGATCCTGCTCACCGGCAATCGGTTCGTGATCGCTGCGGCCCTCTCGAGCGCGTTCGGACTGGCCTATCTGGGACTGTCGATCGCGAACGTCGCCCCCCTCGCGGACACGCGACCACTGCTCTACGCGTTCAGCGGACTGATATCGGGGAACTTCACGCTGATCACCGTCGTCGTCTCGATCAATCAACTAGTGCTCTCCCGCGAACTGCGGACGCCGGGCGAACTCGAGTCGGAGATCGAGCAGACGTCCGACTACCGCGAGCAGGTCGAGGCGGTCACGAACCGAACCGCACCGGCCGAGCCAGCCGGCTTCCTCCGGCTCGTCGTCGAGAGTACGCGCCAGGAGGCCCAGCGGCTCGGCGGACTGGCCGCCGGGACCGTACCGACGGACGCCCTGGACGAGATCGACGAGGTCGTGACAAGTATCACCGACGAGTTCGATCGAATCGACGATCACATCGAGCGGTCGGACGCCGGCATCTTCAGCACGCTCTCGCTGATGCTCGAGACGAACTTCGCGCGCGAGATTCAGCGGCTCGAGGAGATTCAGCGAACTCACGGAGACGACATCCCCGCGGACGTCGACGAGGCGATCGGAAACGTCCGCGACCGGTTGCGGGAGATGGACATCGCTCGCCAGTACTTCAAGGCGATGTACCTGCAGGTCGAACTCTCCCGGCTCTCGCGGTACTTGCTCTATACGGGCGTCCTCGCGGTCGGCACCGCCATCGCGGCGCTGTTCGTTCTGACCGCCGGGGCAGGCCCGCCCTTCGCGCGGTCGGTCCGTGCGGTTATCTTTCCGATCGCCGTTGCGGCCGGTGTACTCCCCCTCATGGTTCTGTTCGCGTACATCCTGCGCACGGCGACGGTCACGCAACGGACCGCTGCGGTCACGCCGTTTACGACGCCGGAACAGGAGGCCTGATGCGAAGCTGGCTGTATCACGCGATGTCGCGGCTCGTGTCGATCGCCACTTCCTCCGTGAGCTCGAGCTTGATCGCATCGGTCGGCTGACTGCCGCCGCGGAACTTGGGGATCGTCAGGTGGTTCTCGAGTTCCGTGCCGGCGATCTCGGTCCGAAGATCGAAGACGGCGTCCACCGCGTGGAAGGTCCGGGATCGGTTCGTCGGAACCGTGTCCCCCTTCAGGCAGTGGAGGACGGCGATGCTCCCCGTCTCGAGCATCTTGGCTTTGAGGTCGTTGAGGAAAGTGACGTACTCGTCGGTGTCGCACCGCTCGAGGACGTCCATCGTGTCGATGATGAGGTTGGCGCCGTCGGGGAGGGCGCCGATGAGACGGGTCGCCTCCTCGAGCGGCGTGTTGCTGCTAACGTGTCTGACCGTCGGGCTCCCGACGGACGACGGCGAGGCTTCGATCGCGTGCCGGACGGCGTCGTCGGAGCGCTCGGTCGTCAGATAGAGCGTTCCGCGGGCGGCCGTAAGCTCGTAGAGCAGAAGTTCGGATTGGCTAGCCGGCTCGGCGGTGTAGGCGACGATGCACCCCGGCGGGAGTCCACCGTCGAGCTTTCGGTCGAGTACGTCGATTCCAGTGTCCAGCCGGCCGACCATACAGGTTAACCAATTACTACAGTGCGTGTATAACTCTTTGCCTTGGTACACCGTCTCCTGAATCGAAGGGTGGCGACTCCCACTCGCGAGCCGAATGGAGAGATTCAAGGGGCATGCCACAGCCTACACGAACGAATGCGCCACGATCACCTCATCACGAGCAAACAACTCTCTCGGGGAGACATCGAGACCGTCCTCGACTATGCGGCCGAGATCGACGACGATCCGTCGGCCGTTGCCGACCGTCACGCGGGGACGCTGCTCGGGCTGCTCTTTTTCGAGCCGAGCACGCGGACGAAGATGAGCTTCGAAACCGCCATGAAGCGGCTCGGCGGCGACGTCGTCGACATGGGATCGGTCGAGTCCTCGAGCGTGACCAAAGGCGAAACCCTCGCCGACACGGTTCGGGTCATCGAAGGGTACACCGACGCGCTCGTCTTGCGACATCCGAAACAGGGCGCGGCGACGATGGCCAGCGAGTTCGTCGACGTGCCGCTGGTGAACGCGGGAGACGGCGCGGGCCACCATCCGACGCAGACGATGCTCGATCTCTACACGATCCGGGAGAACGCCGGCCTGGACGACCTGACAATCGGCATCATGGGCGACCTGAAGTACGGCCGCACCGTCCACTCGCTGGCCTACGCCTTGACGAACTTCGACACGCGCCAGCACTTCATCAGCCCGGAGAGCCTGCAGTTGCCCCGCGAAGTCGTCTACGACCTCCACCAGCGACAGGACGGCACGGGGATCAAAGAACACGACTCCCTCGAGGACGTCCTCCCCTCGCTGGACGTGCTCTACGTCACACGGATCCAGCGCGAGCGGTTCCCCGACGAGAACGAGTATCAGAAGGTCGCCGGCGAGTACCAGATCGACGGCGACACGCTCGAGGCAGCGAGCGACGACCTGACCGTGATGCATCCGCTGCCGCGGGTCGACGAGATCGCACCCGAGATCGACGAGACGGACCACGCAGCCTACTTCGAACAGGCGCACAACGGCGTCCCGGTCCGGATGGCGCTGCTAGATCTGCTCTTGAGCGACGACAAAGGGATCGGAGGTGGAACCGATGAGTAACGATCACGATCATCACGACGGCAACGACGCCCACGAACTGCGGGTGAGCAAGATCCGCGATGGAACCGTCATCGATCACGTTCACGGCGGGCAGGCGCTGAACGTCCTCGCGATCCTGGGCATCGACGGGAGCAACGGCGAGGAGGTCTCGGTCGGAATGAACGTCCCGTCCGATCGCCTCGCGCGCAAGGACATCGTCAAGGTCGAAGGGCGCGAACTGAGCCAGGACGAGGTCGACGTGCTATCGCTGATCGCGCCGGACGCCACGATCAACATCGTCCGGGACTACGACGTCGTCGAGAAGCACCGCGTCGAACGACCCGACGTCGTCGAGGGCGTGCTCTCCTGTCCCAACGCCGGCTGTATCACGACCGGCGACGAACCGGTCACGTCGCGGTTCTCGGTCCTCGAGGACGGGGTTCGCTGTTCGTACTGCGAGACGATCGTCCGCGACGAGATCGCGGCACTGATCGACACCTGAGCGTCTCGGTCGGCAGAGCGCTTCTTTCACTGGCGGACGACTATCCAGAATAGCTAAGTGATTCCCCGCCGACTTTCTAGACGTACATGTCACGTACCGTCAAAATCGTGCTCGCCCTGTTCGTCATCGCCGTCCTCTACAAAGCCGCCTTCGGCGGCTCGTCGGACGTCGAAGTCGACTACGAACCGACCCAAGAATAGCACCCGATTCCGAACGGCTTACGGTGACGGCGTCGTACCCTCTCGTATGTACGGCGTCGTCACTCGGAACGCCGAAGAAGTACGGTGGCCGGAGTTCGACCGCGGCTTCTACGAAGTCAAAGACGTGACCGGCCGGTCCGCCGAACCGATCGCCGACGGGGTGAACATGGTTTCCTGTTTCGGCGACAACGCCGCCGCAGACGCCGATCCGTCGCTCGTTCCCGTCGACGATATGGGACGGCCGGCCGACCGGGAACGATCCTACTTCGACTGGGCGTACATCTGTCCCTCTCGAGACGACTATCGACAGGGCCTGTTCGATATCATCGACGACTGCGTCGCCGAAAACGAGGACGTTCGCCTCGACGATATCGGCTTCCCGCGCGCGGAGTACTGTCGCTGCGGCGTCTGCGAACAGGCGTTCGACGAAAGCGAGTACGACGACCGCATGGAGTGGCGGGCCAGCGTCGTCACCGAGTTCGTCGATGAGGCAGCCGACCGGATTCCGGGAACGGTCTACATGACGCTTTACCCGGATCCCTACCCCGGCCACCTCTACGAGCGCGCTGGCATCGACCTCGCGGCCATCGAGGAGCACGTCGACGAGTTCGTCGTCCCGCTGTACGACACCGCCTACGGCACGACCTACTGGCTCGAGACGATCGCGAAAGGGTTCGAGAGCGCACTCGAAACGCCGTTTAATGTCGAATTGTACGGCGTAAACGTCGACGTCGACAACCTGATTCACGCGACCGAAGTCGCCCAGGAGTACGCCAACGGGGTCTTCTTCGGCTACGAGGCGAGCAAGGGTCGTGCAGCGCTGCGCCGGATGCAGGCCGACGAGCGAGAGGGAATGACGCACGGCGAACCGAGTACCGACGGCGATACCTGACGGCGGCTCGACCGCGACGCGTTCGTTTCGTCGCTCCTAAGATGCGATTAGGGAACCGTTCAGCGCGACTTTCATCGGATTATCTCGTCGCGAGGGAGTGCTCGCCGTACCCCGAGCACGACCGCGACGGGCCGGTTACGTATGATTGAGCCACCGGTCCGATTGGAACCGACGACTGCCTTTATTTGCGTCTCGATTGCCCGCAATCGTGACCGAGGATCGACGGCGGCCGCGGATCCTCAGGTGAAATCTATGAGAAACCACCAGACACAGCAGTCGACGGACATGGACACGGAGCGGATGGCTGAATCGACGATGAACCAGGGGAAACAGACCATGGAGCAGCTGATCGAGCTCCAGCGCGACATGGCTCGCATGACGCTGAGCGTACTCAGGTGGCAGGAAAGCGTCCAGAAGCAGAGTCTCGAGATGACGAAGTCGATGTTCGAGAGCGCTCCCGCGCCGCAGTTCACCGAGTCGATGATGGAGAGTTACCTGCGAGGCATGGAGGCGATCATGCCGGAGATGGAGCAGGCGATGGAACAGGGTATGCGGGCCGCCGCACAGCCGCAAATGGAGGGGATGCAACAGATGGGCGGGCAAATGGAGGGGATGGGCAGCCGGATGGGCGGTGGAGGGATGCACGGACAGAGCCAGCAACGGGGACCGAGTCAGCAGGGAACGAGCGGCCGAATGGAGGGCCAGCAGATGGGGAGCCAGCCACAGATGGGCGGGCAGCAGGAAGCGAGCGGCCGGTCGCGCGGTCAGCCCACCCAGCAGTCACAAACCGGCGAGTGGGTCACGCCACAGGAGTACGCCGGCGAATCGGCCGGTGCCTCCGGCACCCGGCGACAGCCAGGATCCGAGCGATCGGGTTCGTCGGGGCAGTTCGAACAGGGGTACCAGCAAGATCGCTCGCCACAAGAATCACAGCCGCGAACTGGATCACAACAGGGCCAGGGACACAGCCAACACGGTGAGCCGCGTGAGCAGGGACGACGCGGCGGAGAACACGGACAGCCGACCCAACGGGGGCACTCGGCGATGCAGACCGGTCAGGGTCGATTACGAGACCAGTATTCACAGCGAATCGATACCGACCGGCAGGAGCAGGGGCAGCGGGATCAGCAGCACCAGCGCGGACAGTCGTCTCCGCGCGGCCCCGAAGCGGACCTGACCGACGAAGGGGAACACGACCGCGGTGAGACGGAGAGAAGTAGCGAAACCGACGAGATGGACCTCTCCTCGGAGGGCGACGGCGAGGAGGACCACGAGTCCGAGGAGGAGTAACCCACCCTCTCGGAACACGCGCTTCCCCGTCGCTCACGGGAGTTCTCAACGTGGAACGCGCCAGTCTCAGCAGCGTCGAACGAAAACCCTAATTCGGAACCGAGACCCCGTTGACCGGTTCGTGGACCGTGAGAAACCGTATTACCGTCCGCGATCGTCGCCGATACGGTCGTCGTCATCGTCGTCGCCGATGAGTTGATCGTCGTCATCGTCGCGGATCACACTCTCGTCGTCGCGACCGCTGATATCGTCGTCGTCCCGATCGATACCACGGTTCCCCGTTCCGGTTTCGGTGTCTCTGCTCGTGCCAGCACCCCCGCCGGTCCCTCCGGTTTCGCGACCGGAGATCTCACTCTCCAGGCGGATCTCGTCGTCGGTCACGTGATCGACAGCCTCGTCCTGAAGCGGGTACGTGTCCTCGCCGCTGTCGCTCCAGCCGAGTGTCGCCTTGACCGAGTCCGTGATTCCGGGGTCCGGTTCGACGTGGGCGGTCCCGTGTTCGACGTCCGCGACCATCCCGATCTCGTCACCGTTGGCGTTGACGACGCGCGTGCCGATGTCGTCGTCGGTAATCCGTGGAGACATTGCACTCCTATTGAGAGTCGATTCGCGCAAGGTCGTGGTGCTTGCGGACGCTTGCGACCGGTCACACGGACTCGGCTCCGCGTCGATTCGGAGGCGTCTCCGATTACTCGAACTCCGGCTCCCGATCCTCGAGGAACGCGGTAACGCCCTCCACGTGTGCGTCCGAGGTGCGAGCCTGCGCCTGAAGCAGGTTCTCGTAGTCCAGCGCCTCGCCCCAGGACCGTCCCATGTTCTCGTGCATCGCCCGTTTCATCATGCCGATCGTTGCCGTCGGGCCGTCGACGAGCCCGTCGACGGCGTCGGCGACGCGGTCGTCGAGCTCCTCGGCGGGGACCGTCTCGTTGACGAGCTCGAGGTCGGCCGCGCGCTCGGCGTCGAAAAACTCGCCGGTGAACGCGAGTTGCTTTGCGGCCCGCAGCCCGACGATGTGCGGGAGCATCACGGTGCCGCCGGTGTCGGGGATCAGGCCGACTCTGACGAACGCACAGGAAAACGTCGCGTCTGCGGCGGCGTAGGCGATGTCCGCGAGCGCGACGATCGAGAGGCCCGCACCGATGGCGTCGCCGTTTACCTTCGCGACGATCGGCACCGGACACTCGAGCATCGCTTCCACGACGCGGCCAAAGGTCTCGGTGACCCGTTCGTAGGCCTCTTGGGACGACTCGGGCGTTTCCGCCATCGACTCGAGGTCGCCGCCGGCGCTGAACGCGTCGCCCGCCCCGGTGATGACGATCGCACCGTATTCCGCCGGCGTGGCGCCTTCGATCGCGTCGGCGAGTTCGTCGGCCGTTTCCATCGTCATCGCGTTGAGCGCCTCGGGTCGGTCGAAGGTCAGCCGTAAGACGTCGTCGTCGCTGTCGATCTCCATACCTCTAGGCTCGGCGCCATGATCTTAACGATAGGCGATCCGCGAATCGAGGCGGTGTCACCACTTTCGGACAGTGGGGCAGCCGCGAAAAGCATCGAGGCGGGTGCGACGGACTCGGCGTCACTCCGGGAGGGTCAGTTCGACGGAATCTGTGGGGCAGCGGTCTCCTCTTCCGTCACGTTGAGTTCGGACGTGACGAGCGCGCGGTAGGCCCGGCGCAGTCGCTCGGAGAGGGCCTGATGAGAGATGCCGAGCTCCTCGGACAGTTCCTGCATCGAGACCTCGCGGGGAATCTCGAAGTAGCCGTGATCGATCGCCGCGACCAGCGTCTCGTACTGGCGCGTCGTGAGGCCACACTGGGAGTGGGTCTCCTCTGCCAGATCGAACAGCCGGACGATCGTCGGCGTGGCGTCGTTGTCGTCGAGGCGGTCGTACAGCGAGCTCACGCTGTCCCGGTCGACGACGCGGACGCTGAGCAACCACTTGCCGTTCGAGGCCGAGGCGCTCAGTACGGTACCGCCCTCCTCGAGGACGATCTCGAACGGGTCGACGGTGTCGGGTTCGAACTGGATGTCGTACAGCCAGCGGTCCTCGTCGCTACTGATCTGGGAGTAGGCGCCGATCGAGCCGGTCTCGTCGAGGGCCGTCTCGATCTCCGACTGCGAGGGCCCCGACAGCCAGAGTCCGTGGCCGCTCGAGGCGATGACCCGTTCCATCTCGCACGTAAGCGAAGGGACTGCCTCGAACAGCTCGCCGGTTCCGGTTCCGTCGGCCGGGATCTCGATGTCTGCGATGGATGTCATGAGTCTCACCCGTGGATAGAACGACGACGTCCATAACCCCACTTCCAAAGCACTTAGAACCGGGTAGCGCGACTTTCACTCGTTCTGATCGGTCGAGAGCGAGAGGATCGATAGCGTCGCGGAGACGGCAACTCAGTGTCGGCGAGGCGTTCCGATCAGTAATTGCACGGCGAGGACGACGGTCACTGCGATCGCGAGCAGAGCGAGTGCGATCGGGACGATCGCATCGATACCGCTTGCGATAAACGAGACGCGTATCTGGGTCGGCATGGTTCGCGGCGCGTACGCGACCATCATCGTCGCGCCGAACTCGCCGATCGCCCGCACGAACGTGAGCACGATGCCGGCGGCGATGGCGTTGCGTGCGAGCGGTAGCGAAACCGATCGCACGGTCCGGAGTCGTCCGTAGCCCAACGTTCTGGCCGCCTCCTCGAGGCGCGGATCGACGCCGTCGAAGCCCGCGCGAGCGGTGACGACGAGAAACGGCGCGGCGACGAACGTCTGTGCGAGAACGACGCCGGCACGGCTTCCCGTCAGTGGCATCCCGAGCGCGGCGGCGGCCGCGCCGATCGGCGTGTATCGACCGACGACGGTCAACAGCATGACCCCGCCCACGATCGGCGGGACGACCAGCGGGAGCAAGACGAGGGCCTCGACTAGCCGCTTGCCGCGAAACGAGGCCCGGGAGAGGACGTACGCGAGCGGGACGCCGAAGACGGTCGCGATCGCCGTCGAGATCGGTGCCGTCACCAGCGACGTCCCGATCGCGTCTTGAACAGTCGGATCCGCGAGTTCTGCGAGGACGTCGACCTCCCGGGTTCGGGACAGAAAGACCGCGAACGGGACGACGAAGTACGCGAGCAACACCGACCCGAGCAGCGCTGGGACGACGAGCCCGCTCGGGAGCCACTCGAGGCTCGCATCGAACCTGGACGCGCCCCGGTTCGTATCCGATGGCTCGCCGCTCGAGTTCCGCTCGATGCGACTCACGCTTCGATCGCCTCCGGCGGGTCGCCGTGGAATCGGGGGAGAGAGTTATCGACTCGCAGGCCGTGTTCGACCAGCAGTTCATCGTTTTCGAGGAGGTAGTCGACGAGCGTCCGTCCCGCGTCCGGATCGTCCGCGCCGCGTCGAACCGTGGCGGTGTAGACGACCGGCGATCCCTCGACCGTGTGACCGCTCTCGGTGGTGTAGCTCGCCTGCGCATACCGGTCTGCGGACCCGGGATCACCGAAGTTGTAGGCGTCGTCGAGCTCGCGGACGGCGACGTCGCGCTCGGCAGCCATGTTGGCGTAGGCGACCGCACAGGCTCGGTTTCCGCTTTCGACGCCGGCGAGCAACTGTGGTTCGTCGGGAACGTGGGCGACCTTGTCGGCCATCGCGTCGCGGAATCCCTCGAGTCCGTGCTCGCGCTCGGCGAGTTCGAAGAGGAGAAGGGCGCGATACCCCAGCGGATCGAGGTCGGGATCGCCGATCGCGATCGCGTCCTCGTCGGCGTCGGCGAACACCTCGTACCACGGCTCGCCCTCCGCGAGTCGTCGTCCCGGTTCGGTCTCCGGCGCGTAACCGATCACGACCTCGTTGGCTGCGAACTCGACGTCCCAGTCGGCGTGGTCGGGATAGAGTCGCTCTCGCAGGAGGTCGACGTCGGCACCGATCACGACGTCCGGATACTTCGTTCCGTCCTCGACCAGCCGCAACGCAGCGTTGGTTCCGTAGTACTCGCCCTGGTATCCCAGCCCGGAGTCGGCCTCGAAGGCCGGACCGACGCCGTTCTCGAGGGCGACGGCCAGGCTACCCGCGGCGAGCACGCGAACGCTGTCCGTACTACCGAGACAACCCGCGGTCCCGACCAGCCCCGCCGAGAGCGCGCCCGCCGCGGCGAGGACGCTCCGACGGCTCTTCGAGGTAGACCCAGCGCAGCCGTCGCGACTGTGCATACGTCCCGTTGGATCGACAGTACAAATACAACTGGTTTCGGTTCCTATATTGTGGGAACACAACTGATTATGGTTACGTCAACTGACCGGCTCCGGTCGCGATGGCGGACAGAATCGGTTCGTTCCCGACCGCTGGGTCCGTTCAACAGTCCGTTTCGTCGCTCGGTCCGCCAGCGTGAGAGAACTCGAGCCCCTTGAGCGAACGGATCGCCCCGACGAGGTCGTCGATAGAATCGTCGCCGCGTCCGACCACGGGGCCGCAGACGGCGGACGGATCTCTCTCCCCGAAGAGGATCGTCGGAAGGGGTGCCTGTGCGAAGCCTTCGACGAGCACGGTGTCGTACCCCCGACGGGCGAGTCGCTCGAGGCCCCTCGAGAGCGCCCGAATTTCGGGGTCATCCGACTCCAGAAGGGCGTCACCGTCGGGATCGGGCGGATCCCGTTTCCCTCGCGTCGCGATGTCGAAGGTCAGTTCGGGCGTTATCCCGATGACGGTTTCGGCACCCGCGGTCCGGTGGCGGTACGTGTCGCTGCCCGGGGTATCGATCTCGACGTCGTGATGGATCGACTTGACGGTCGCGACGCGGCCCTCCGCGCCCAGTCGGGACACGAGTTCCTCGACGAGCGACGTCTTGCCGGAATCGCTCGGTCCCGCCAGACAGACGGCACGGAGAGTCGAATCTTGACGCATGGCTCTTATCTCGGTGTAAGGCTACAAGACCCGTTCGAACGGTCGATGAACGAGGGAGTTCCGGATCGCGTTTGCTTCGTCGCTCCGTGACTATCGCGAGACGGCCATCACCCACTCGTCCGGCCCTCGCCGGCGGACCTCGTACTCTTCGAAGGCGTCACCGGGCGATCCGTCTCGACCGACCGCTGCGACGAGCTCCGCCGCGAGCGGCGACGGATCGTGGTCGTTGATCAGGTAGAACGTCTCGCCGGGCTCGGTCGCCCGGAACTCCTCGGTGGCCTGCTCGTGGCGGATCGGCTTCGGCAGCCCGCGCAGATCGAGCGCGTGATCGGGCACCGAGAGATCGCCGACGTCCTCGAGTCGCTCGCGGACGGCGTCGGCGAGATCGATCGTCTCGGCTGGCACGTCGTCGCCGAAGTCCCGAACGCGCTCGTCGAAGGGCAGTTCGCACAGTACCGGCTGGTCGAGTTCCCGCTCGACGTCCGTGTCCGGGAAGAGGTCGTGCTCGCGGCCGCACTCGCAGGTGAACCCGCGCATGTTGACGACGGTTCCCAGCAGCGGGACGCCGTTTTCCTCGAACAGCGTGGCGCTGCGCGACGTGTCGTCCACGCTGGTCGGGTGGGGCGTGCTGACCAACACCGCGCCGTCGATCGGCAGCGACTGCAGCGCTGTCAGGACGATGTCGCCGGTCCCCGGCGGCAGGTCGACGACGAGGGTATCGAGATCGCCCCACGCGGTGTCCTCGAACAGCTCGCTGACGGCCTCGTGAGCCATCGCACCGCGCCAGGCCAACGGTTCGTCGTTCGCGATGAGGCCGACGCTCATCGCGGTGAGGTCGCCAGCGTCGATCGGTTCGGCGTTCCCTTCCGCGTTGGCGGAGACCGGGCCCTCGAGGTCCAGTAGTTCCGGCACGTTCGGCCCGTAGAGGTCGGCGTCGAAGATGCCGACGTCCCGATCGGAATCGGCCGCCAGCGCCCTGGCGAGCTGCGTCGAGACGGTCGTCTTACCGACGCCGCCCTTGGCGCTCGCGACGGCGATCACGGTGTCGACGCCCGCGGGACCGTCGATCTCGTCGTCCGTGGCCGCATCGGGCGCGTCGCCTTCGACCGTCGCACGCTCGACGCCGGGCGTTGCCAGGGCCCGTCGGCGGATCGCCTCGGTGACGTCTTCTGCGGTCGGTTCGTCGAATCCGGCGAGGTCCGCGGCGATCCGAACGGTCCCCTCGTCGGCCGAGACGTCAGTGACTAGCCCGGACTCGAGCACGTCGCCGCCCAGATCCGGGTCTTCGACGTCTCGCAGGCCGTTCCGGACGCGGTCGGCGAGGTCGTCGGTCGGGACGTCGTCGGGAACGATATCGTGTTTCGCCATGTTACCAGGCCTCGAATTCGTCGGCGTCCTCGTCGGGTTCGCGCTCGGTCATCAGCGTCCCGCCGTAGGGACGGTAGTCGAGGTCGTACGTGTTGGCGACCGTCTCCAGCGCGTCCTCCCGCTCGGCGATCGTCGCGGTATCGAACTCGAAGGCCTCGACGGCGTCGACCAGTTCGTCGTCGCTCACCCGTCCCTCGGCGTAGCCCGCGGCGATGCCGTCGCGGAGGACGTCGGCGTTCCGGCGCAGCCGCGTCGCCTCGTCGAACTGCTCGCGCATATTGTCGTCGAGTCCGCCCCGATCGAGGGGGATTCCCTCGAGCAACTCGGTTGCCCGCTCGTCGAACCCATCGGCCATTGTCAACAGTTCGACGACCTGTTTCTTCGGGGTGAGCGATTGCCAGGCGCTGCGGGCGTCCTCCGCGACGACGGCGTCGACGGCTTCGGTCCACTCCGTCGACCGTTCGACGTCCTCGAACGCCTGCGCGACGAAGGCACCGACGTGGTCGTCGGGAATCGTGACGCCGAGCGATTCCTCGATGGTCGATCCCGCAGCGCTACTGTCCGTCGTACAGCCCGCGTCCGGGTCGTGGTTCGCGTGCGATTCGTCTGCGCTCCGTGGCTCGTCCGTGGGTGTGCTGTCGAGTTCGTAGGTCATCGTCGATCACGCTGTCCCTGCGTTAGCCCGTCGATCGAGCCGGCCGGCCCCTGTCCCGGGCCCGGGCCCTGTCGTTCCTGTTCCCGCCGCGATCCCGGCCCGCCGCCGGGTGCGGCATCGTCGTCCAGTCCGGCGTCGATCTGCTCCGGGTCGACGCCGCGTGCCGTCGCGAGCGCTCGCTTCGCCGACCGTCGTACGTCGTCGCTTCGATCGTTCAGGCCGTGGCGCTCGAGGACCTCCTCGGCGCGGTCCGTCCCGAGGTCGCCGAGACTGGTCGCGGCCTTCGCCCGGACGAACGCCTCCGGATCCCGAGCCAGCACCGCCGCGAGGATCCGGACGGTTTCGCTCACGTCATCGGCGTACTCCCGCAGGTAGTCGGCGGCGTACTCCCGCACGCCGGAGTGGGGATCGTGTTTGAGTTGCTCGATCAGCAGCTCCTGGGACGCTGCACCCGTCTTCGACAGCGCGATGACGGCGTTGCGCCGCACCCAGCCGCTGTCGTCTTCGAGCGCCTCGCGCAGCCGCCCGTCGTTTCCGGGCTCGGCCCGCGACTGGGCGACGACCGCCTCGGCGCGGACCCACTCGTGGTCGTCGTTCAGCGCCGCCCGAATCGCGTCGCCGGCTGCGTCTCCGCCGTCAGCACCCGCGGCGAGGCCGAGCGCCTCGACCGCGAACTGCCGCACGTCCGGGGAGTCGTCCGCGAGCACCAGCTCGGTGAGCCCTCCGATCGTCGCCGGTGTCAATCCGCCGTCGTCCGCCAGATCGATCAATCCGAGCGCGGCGCGGCGCCGATCGCGTTCGCGATCGGCCTCGAGCCGCGTGCGGAGCGTTGCCTCGTCGTCGTCGGGTGCCCGACCGCGGGCACTTCGGTTCGCGTAGTCGGTCATTCGAGTTTCCTCCAGTAGCTGACGAGCCACGCGGCGACCGTCGCGAGGACGATCGCGGCGGGCCAGTTCGTCGCGGCACCGACGAGCCAGCTCGCGGATTCGGTCGCGCTGGCCCCGGCACCGCCGTCGGCGCTTTCGGCCTCGCTGCCGTCGCCGTTCCCACCGGAGTCGGCCGTGGTGAGCGTTCCGTCCTCCGTATTGAGCGTGAGGAACTCGTAGGACAGCGACTTCTGTCCGTTCGCCTCGTCGGCGCTCCCGTTCCAGACGGCGTACGAGAGGTACATCCGCTCGCCGTCCTCGAACGACGCATCGTATTCGCCGCTCGCGTCGTGTTCGCGCTGGAACACGACGGCCCAGCCGTCGTCGGTCCGCTCGCCGTTCGCCGCGACGGGCTGGGTCTCCGCGTGAGTCAGCGAGCCGTAGCCCATCGCGTAGTAGTTCTGGCCGTAGCGGTTATACGAGGACTGCGAGAGCGGGTTGCCGGCAGCCTGTCCCGGTTTCGTCCGGTTGTCCGGATGCGGATAGGTGTACATGTCGCCGCCGGGGTCGGACTCCGAGAACTGCCAGCTCGAGCGCCAGTACCAGATGTTAACCGGATTCCCGTTCGCACCCATGGTGATCGGCGGCTCCTCCCCGCTCCGGAGCATAATCGCTGCGGCGTCGCTGTAGGCGTTCGGCTCGTTGATCTCCGTGTCCATCGTCGGGTCCTCCCACTCCATGCGGAAGGCGACGTGCGTGTCGTTCGTCACGGACTGAACCGTCACGTTGTCGACGCTCCCGCCGCCGTAGGGTGGAATCATCTGCTGGTTCTGGAGCGAGACGGTCTCGGTCGGCGCGTCTTCCCACGCCTCGGCGTCCGGCTCCGCCGGCACCTCGTTGACCGACAGGAGCGGCAGCGGACCGCCCGTGAGGACGGCGACCGCCAGCACCTGCACGATCATTACCAGACACAATACGATTGCGGCCAGCTTCGTCGCGTGGCGCGCGGCGGTGCGGTCGATCGAGAGCGGGCCGATCTCGACGGGGTCAGAACTCACGGCGTCTCACCCCCGTTCGCCGCGTCGGCCGACACGCTCGGATCCGGGTGTTTCCCGTTGTCGTAGGTCACCAGTTCCTCGACGAGGTCCGCCGCGGCCTCGTAGACCGGTTCGTCCGTCGCCCGACGGAGATCGTGTGCGAGCGCCGGCACGAACTCGACGAGGTGGTCGGCGAGCACCGTCGACTCGGCCTGCCCGACGCGCTCGGCGGCCGCGGGTTCGCCCGACTCGAGCGCGACGGCCCGCTGGCCGGCCAGTACCTGCGCCAACTCGAGTTCGGCGGCGACGTGGTCCTGCCGTTCCGCGAAATCGTCGCTGGGCTCGAGGCCAAACTCCTCCATCAGCCCGACGACGGTCGCGATCCGACGCTGCTCGCTGCTGATCTCGTCGCGGGTCGTGTAATGGGCCTCGTAGGGGATCACGGCGTAGGTCCCGTCGTCGCTGGGGAGGCCGAACAGTTGATTGTACGCCGTTTGCAGGTCCTCGAGGTCGGTCGACTCGAGGGCCTCGAGCAGCGCGGTCGCCTCCTCGGAGACGGTGAGCTCCTCGGCGGCCCGTTCGATCCCCGCTCGGGCCTCGGGGTCGAGCAGTTCGCGAACGGTGTCCTCTGTCGGGTAGGTAAACGCCGCGGCGGCGGCGCAGTACAGCGTGGCCCGCGCGGCGTGATACTCGGGATCCGGAGTGGTGTGTGTCGGTGTCATGGGTCTGTCAGGGCTGGTTGGTCCACATCTCGCCCTCGCGGACCTCCATCTCTTCCTCGAAGGGCATGTCGACGACCTTGTTCCCCTTGCGATCCCACCCCTTCACGCGGTTCTCTTTGACGTTGTAGGTCTCGATGAGGCGGGTGGTCGCGCCGAACAGCTGGAGGATCCCGAGGGTGTGGTGGCTCGGATTTCGGACGCGATCCTGCACGATCTTGATCGATTCCTCGAAGGTGCTGCCGGGCCACTCGTTTTGCTTGTCCTCGGTGTTCGGCGTGAACATCTGGGTGAGGAACTCCGGCGGCACGTGGTAGGGCGGCATGTAGAACACCTGCGGCCGCGTCCCGAACTGCGGGTACAGCGGCAGCGCGATCTTCTCGTCGCTCTTGGCGAGGTAGTTCACCGGACTCCGACCGGCTGCAGCGGAGGTGTTTCCGCCCGGGTGGCCGGCGTCGGGACCGCGATTGATGTTGCCGTGCAGGCGCGTCTTCCCGATACACGAGGAGACGCAGCGTGGAACGTTGCCCTCCTCGATGCGCGGGAAACAGCCGACCGGCTTCTCCGAGACGCCGGTTTCGGGGTTGTACATCGGCTTGTGGTACGGACAGGACTTCACACACTTCCGGTAGCCCCGGCACCGCTCCTGATCGAGCAGGACGATCCCGTCCTCCTCGCGCTTGTAGATCGCCTTCCGCGGACACGCGGCGAGGCAGGCCGGGTTCTTGCAGTGGTTACAGAGCCGCGGCAGGTAGAACTGCCACATGTCGTGGTACTCGTCGTTCTCGAGGTCGCTCTCCACGACGTCGCCGGTGGGGTACTCGCCGTGAACCTGGTCGTCGCCCAGCGCGGGGTACTCCCACTCCTCTTTCTGGGCGATGTAGCCTTTGACTTTCTCGCCGTCGTCGGCGGCCTCGAAGATCGTCTCGTCGTCACCGAGGTCGTCGAGGAGCCGCATGTCCCAGCCCATCGGATAGCCGCCGTAGGGCTCGGTCTCGACGTTCATCCACCACATGTACTCCTCGCCCTTCCCGCTCGTCCACGTGGACTTGCAGGCGAACGAGCAGGTGTTGCAGTTGATACACCGATTGATGTTGATGATCATCCCCCAGTGCCAGTCGCGCTCCTCCTCGCGGTGTTCGTAGGGGTAGCTGTGCTCGCGCCCGAGTTGTGGATTGTAGGTTTCCGGCATCAGCTGTCACCTCCCTGCAGCGAGCCGCTCACGTAGTCCTGGAATAGTTCGTCCTTCCGCGCGTCGCCGGGCCACCAGTCCGCCTCCTCGTACTTCTCGACTTCCACGAGGTCGTCCCGGTTCGTGCCGGTCGGTGCCCAGACGGTTTCCTCGTAGCCGTGCTCGAGTTCGGCCCCCTTCCAGACGATGTCGTCCTCGACCTCCTCGGAGATGTTCGGATCGCCGAAGACGGCCTTGTGGACGAGGTCGTCTGTCTCCTGGGCGGGATCGAGCCAGATGTTCGTCGTGACGTTGTACCCCTTGACGCTGTCCTCGTTCTCCTCGTCGTCCGGGAAGTGCTGGGGCCACCAGCCGTGCCAGATGGTCAGTTGGCCCATGTCGCCGGCTGAACGCGGCCGCTGGCGTTCGCTAATCATCACGCGCACGACGAGATCGCCGCGCTTGCCGCTGATCCGAACGTAGTCGCCGTTCTCGACGTCGATGTCCGCGGCGTCTTCGGGGTGCATCTCGACGAAGGCTTCGCCGAGCGGGGGCGTCTCCTCCGTCTCGCCCTCCCCTTGCGGGAACGAGAAGTCGTCGACCAGCCGTTCGGTTCCCTCGGGATCGGCGTTGGTCGATCCGAAGTCGCGCGACGCCCAGATCAGGTTCCAGTCCGTCATCCCCCACGAGGAGTGCGTGCGGTACTTCGGGTGAGGCGTGTTGAAGTAGAACTGATACTCCTCGTCGTGATACAGCGGGTTCTCCTCGTCTTTCGCCTCGTCCCACTTCTTGTTCACCCCGTATGGCGTCCCCTCGGGGCTCTCGATGTGGTCCAGATCGGCCCGGCCGAGCTCGAGGAAGCGGTCTTCCTCCTTGTGGAACTCCATGCGGCCGGTCTTGGTGTAGAACGGCCGGTCCTCGTTGATCTGGGAATAGAAGGAGATCCGCGGATACGTCTTGAGCTGGAGCCGTTCCGGGCCGTCCTCGATGTCCTCGACGTCGATATCGCGGGTCGTCATCCCCGCGTCCAGCGTCTGCTGGATGTAGTCGCGGACGTCCTTGTCGTCGTCGAGGAACTTGTCGAAGTACGCCCGGTAGGAGTCGACGTTGCGCTCTTCGGGCGGGATCTTCTCGTCGAGCTTCTCGGCGACGAGCGCGACCGCCTCGCCGTCCTGTTTCGTATCGTAGATCGAGTCCATGACCCCGTGGTCCATGTGGATGAACGGGTTCTCCGGCCCGACGGTGATGTCGGGGTAATCACACTCGAGCCAGGAGGGAACCGGGAGCACGATGTCCGCGTGGCGCGCGGAGTAGGTCATGTGCATGTCCGAGACGATCGAGAGCTCGTTGCTCGTGTCGGGGTGTTTAACGAAGTTCTCGATGACGTGCTCCTGATGTTTGGTCTGGTTCAGGAGGTTGCAGTTCATCGTCCACAGGATCGTCGGCTTGGACATCGTGTACGACTCGGCGTTCGTCGGCACCACCGGCTCCTCGGCGTCGCCCTGTGGCACGAGGTCGAGTTCGCGGTCGAAGTCGCCGCGGATGTCGTGGGCGTCTAGCTGCTCGCCCCCGAAGAACGCGAACGCGTAGCCGGGATACATCCCGTGGGCCGCGTTGCCGTCGGGGTTGACGTATTCGGGGTAGCCGTCGAGCAACTCGATTTTGTACTGACCGGAGTAGTTGTAGTAGCCGGCCCCTCGCTCGCCGATGTTGCCAAGCATCGACTGGACGAAGAAGATCGTCCGCTGGAGCGAGTCGTTGGAGTGGAACCAGTGGTTGATCCCCTCGCCCGTGAACCACTGCCCCTTGTCGGCCGCGGCGAACTCCCGAGCAGTCGTCCGGAGCGCGTCGGCCGGGATCGTCGTGATCTCCTCGACCGTCTCCGGATCGTAGTTTTCCATGATGTTCGCCTTCTGCCGGGTGAAGTCGGTATGAACGCCGACCGACCCACCGTCGGCCAACTCGATCTCGGAATCGACCTCGAGTCGGGGCGTGACAGCCATTTCGTCGCCGACTTCTTCGCGGGTAACGGGAACGGGATCACCGTTCTCGTCGAGGGCGACGAAGTCGCCCCAGTCGTTCTCCTCGTGGCGCTGTTTGCTGTCCTCGGCGGGCGGCTCGTGGTCCGAGAACACCTCGTGGGCGCGGAGGTACTTCCCGTTATCCTGCCGGATCAACAGCGGCAGGGTCGTGAACTTCCGCATGAACTCCGCGTCGTAGAGTTCCTCGTCGATGATGACGTTGGCAATTCCCAGCGCGAACGCGGGGTCGCTCCCGGGGCGGACCGGAAGCCAGCGGTCGCACTTCTGGACCGTCGGCGAGTAATCGGGGTAGACGCCGACCATCTTCCCGCCGCGCTCACGAGTCTCCTGCAGGAAGTGGTTGTCCGCGAGCTTGTTGTGGATCAGGTTCTTCCCCTGGATGATCGTGTAGTCGGCGGCCCGCCAGGCCGACGCGTCGGCGTCGCTGGTCTGATAGCCCGTCGTGATGACGTGACCCGGCGGCAGATCGGCGTACCAGTCGTACTCGGTCCACTCGCAGCCGCCGAAAATCGAGGCTAGTCGCCGTCCGGCCCCGTGCCGGGTGATCAGTCCGTCCGACTTGATCGCGTTGAAAATGTGGAATCGCTTCTCGTCCTCGAGACTCGCCATCTTTTCGGCGATCAGGTCGATGGCTTCGTCCCAGGAGACGCGCTCGAACTCGTCCTCGCCGCGGCCCTCGGGGTTTGGATCGTCTGGACTCCACCCCTTGCGAACCATGGGATACTTGATCCGGCTCGGTTCGAACGTTCGGCGGTGGAGGGTCAGTCCCTTCATACAGCCGCGGGGGTTCCAGTGGCGGCTGACGCCCGCTTCCTCGTATCCGCCGGGACTGCCCGGCCCGGGACTCCCCTCTTCCTCGTGGTAAATCTGCTCGGCGCGGATCGGCACGCCGTTTTTCATGTAGAAGTTCAGCGCACACGACTGCGTACAGTTGGGGTGACAGACCGTCCAGTCGACCCTGTCGTACGAGTAGATGTCGTGATAGACTTGCTCCCAGTCCCGATTCGGATACGATTTGAGCGGGTTGTCGACCTGCGTGATCGGGTCGACAGTTTGCGTCGCTCCCCACGCGGAGCCGATGAGGGACCCGACAGCCCCCGTCCCGGCCGCCGCCAGGAAATCGCGTCGCGAGAGACTCATCGCCGACCACCTCGTGTGGCGGAGCGTTTCGGTAGCATACACGACGGGGTTGCCACTCCATTCTTTAACCGAAACCGCCCGTTCCCACGCGTTGGGGACGCTACCGCCAGAATCCTCTGAATAGTGGGTGTTTATATGGGGGGAGATACCTTCGCTCATAACGATCTCTCCATCGCGGATCGGTCCCAGTATCCCGGGATCGAGGCGCGAAATTTATACGGGGATCTCCTCTGCTTCGGTATGCCGACGTATAGACGGAGTTCGATTATCGACGCCGATTTCGAGACCGTCTGGGAATTCTACGATACCGTCGACGAGCTCCCCATACTGACGCCCGACTGGATGGGACTCCGCGTCCCTCGAGTGATCGGACCCGACGGCCAGCCCGACCCCGACGGCTATCTCGTCGGCACGGAGATTCACCTCGAGACGCGGCCGCTCGATCTGTTCACGGCGACCGAGTGGGTCGTCGAGATCGTCGACCGCGAGGTGAGCGAGAATCGCGCGTCGTTCGTCGACGAACAGGTCGGCGATCGCGGCCCCTTCGAGGCGTGGCGGCACACCCACCGATTCGTGGACCTCGGCGACGAGACGCTGATCCACGACCGGATCGAGTACCGGGTGCCCGGTGGCGGCGAGCGTCCGTTGGCCACGCCGTTTCTCGCGGGTATGCTGTGGTACCGACACCGTCGAACGCGCGCGTTGCTCGCCGACTGATGAGTTCGGTGTGGACGTCCGCGGCGATCCCGATCAGAACAACTCAACGCGGATCCCGTCGCTCTCGAGGTCCTCGGCGAACGCCTCGGCGTCAGTCTCGATCGGCTCGAAGGTGTCGTAGTGCTCCGGAAGCACCAGCTCGGGGTCGACGCTCCGCGCGAACTCCGCCGCCTCGTGACGGTCCATCGTGAAGTGGCCGCCGATGGGCGGGACGAACACGTCCGCCGAAATCGATTCGTGGTGGTCGAGGAAGTCCGTATCCGACGGGAAAAAGACGGTCGTTCCCTCGAGGGTCAGCACCAGCCCGATCACCTCGCCCTCGGCGTGGAACGGCTCCCCGTCGTCATCGACGTGATCCCCGTCGGGATCGTTGTAGGCGGGCACCGTCCGCACGTCGATTCCCTCGACGGTCGCCTCGCCCTCGTGGGGCAGGTCGATCACGTCGAACGCGAGATCACTGGTGTCGACGGCCTCGTAGACAGCGACAGTCGCGTCTGGTCCCGCGACCGCCTCGATCGCGTCCGCGTCGTAGTGATCCATGTCGTCGTGTGTGACGAATACGACATCCCCGTCGTTCGGTTCGCTCTCGAGGACGTCCCCCCACGGGTCGACGTAAATGACGGTTCCGTCCGCCGTCTCGAGACGGATGCTTGCGTGGCCGAGCCGTTCGAACGTGATCCCTTCGTAATCGACTGGCATTGTGGCTCGAGGGTACGATACGAGTCGTCTTATAAGTCGGTTCGGTCGGTGTGCGAGAGGGTTCGGTTATCTACTTTCGGGACGCCGATATCGTCCGCCGGGTTCTGGTTCGGCGCCTCGAGTCACGGATTTCGTTACCTCAAATCGCGGTTGCCGCGTTGCTTGTCACGAATTTGTTCGCAGAAGAACAGCGGGCCGGGCGCGATTTGAACACGCGACCGTCTGATTAAGAGTCAGACGCTCTGCCGAACTGAGCTACCGGCCCTGTACCTCCGACTTTCCCTCGGTCGTTCAAATACGTTTCCCTTGGCAGGCAGCGTGGCAGTGACCCACGCGCGACGGGTATCGGCCGCGAGCCCTCGAGTTCGGACTTTCAGGACGTACCACTCTTCGGGAGCGTTAAGTGCGACCGGTCCGACCACTCGGGCATATGAGTACGGGGGTTACGATTTCGTCGATTTCTGACTACGCTATCTTGGGCTGTGGCAGCGTGGGCTACGCCGTCGCGGAGGAACTCGTCGAGCAAGGGAAAGACGTCTCCATCATCGACCGCGACGAGAGCCGCGTCGAATCGCTCCGGGATCAGGATCTGGACGCCCAGACGGCTGACATTCGCGAATCGGAGATCGCCGAGCTGGTGGCCGACCGCGACGTCGTCCTCATTCTCGCCTCGGACGTCGAATCGAACAAACGCGCCGTCGAGCACATTCGCAACAGCGGCACCGACCAGTTCATCGTCGCCCGCGCGAGCGATCCCGTCTCCGGCGACGAGCTCTCGGATCTGGGAGCCGACATCGTCATCAACCCTTCGTCGGTCATCGCCGAATCCGCCCTGCGCGCCCTCGAGTCCGGTGAACTCGAGTACAACGCGGGCAAGCTGGCCCAACTGGTCGAGGAGACGTCGACGCGGCTGGCGATCATCACCCAGGACAGTCCGGACCCGGACTCGATCGCCAGCGCAGCGGCCCTCCAGGCGATCGCGACGCACCTCGGCATCGAATCCGACATCATCTACCTGGGTGACGTCGGTCACCAGGAGAATCGCGCGTTCGTCAACCTGCTCGGGATCGATCTCGTTCAGTGGGACGAGATCGAGGACCACTCCGTCTACGATACCGTCGCCCTGGTCGACCACGCGACTTCGAGCGACATGGAGCTCCCGGTCGATATCGTCATCGATCACAGCGAGACGGAATCGGAGTACGAACCCGAATTCGTCGATATTCGGCCGAACATGTCATCGACGTCGACGATCATGACGAAGTACATCCAGGAGTTCGACATGAACGTCTCCGAGGAGGTGGCCACGGCCCTGCTCTACGGCATCCGGGCGGAAACCCTGGATTTCAAACGCGACACGACCCCCGCGGATCTCACCGCCGCCGCCTACCTCTATCCCTTCGCGAACCACGACACGTTAGAGCAGGTGGAGTCGCCGTCGATGTCCCCGGAAACCCTGGACGTGCTCGCGGAGGCCATCACCAACCGCGACGTTCAGGGGAGTCACCTCGTCTCCAACGCCGGCTTCGTCCGCGACCGCGAAGCCCTCACGCAGGCGGCCAGCCATCTCCTGAACCTCGAGGGCGTGACCACGACCGCGGTCTTCGGCATCGCTGATGAGATGATCTTCCTCGCCGGGCGCTCGAAGGACATCAGGATCAACATCGGCAAGGTGCTCGACGACGCCTACGGTGAAATCGGCGAGACGGCCGGCCACTCGACGCAAGCCAGCGCAGAGATTCCGCTGGGGATCTTCACGGGAATCGAGATTTCGGAGGATACGCGCGACACCTTGCTCGATTTGACCGAAGAAGCCGTCAAGCGAACGCTGTTCGACGCGATGGGCGTCGAAGGGAGCAGCAGCGAAGGATCGAACGGAAGTTGAGACGGTTACGCGAGGAGGTCCTCTTCTTCTTCGTCGGGCTCGCGAACGCGTTCGACCACGTCGTTGATGAGAATGATGTCCCCCACGGAGCGGACCCAGCGGTAGGGAACGATGATTCCCTGTCCGCTGCGGGCTTCCTGCGCGAACAGTTCGCCGTTCAGGTTCGAGAGCGCTAATCCGGTGACGGCTTCGTTGTCGACGTTCAGTCGCAGATCCTCGACTTCGCCGACGAAGATGCCGTTGTTCGAGTACACCTCGCGGCCGACGAGAGACGTGATTTCCTGGGGAATATCGTCCATACGTTGCCCCATGCGTGGTGGACTCTTAATTCTTGGTCAGACGTGACAGTCACCGGTGCAAACTCGACGGGAATACCCCCACTCGAGGCCTATCCCAGAATCGCGTCGACGGCCGCGTGATCGGCCAACAGCCGTTCCATTCGATCGACGGTATCGGCGTCTCGAGTGCGCCCGCTGCGAACGATATCTTCCGCGCGCTCGACGGTAGTGAGCGTGTCCGTCTGGACCGACAGGATGGGGACGCCCTTCTCGCTGGCCTGTCCCACGATCGCGCCGGAGGGCCGGTGGCCGCCGGTGAGGATGAGACAGCGGACGCCGGGGGCCTCGAGCGCGGCGGTGTGGATCTCGGCCCGGTCGCCACCCGTGATGACGGCGGCGTCTTTCGTTCGCCGGAAGTGTCGCAGGGCGCTGTCGGGCCCCATCGCGCCGACTGTAAAACGCTCGACGTAGCTGTCCTGCCCCTCTTCGACGAGCGTCGCCGCCCCGAGTTCGTCCGCGAGGTCGGCGACGGTCACGCCGGATAGCTCCCGTTCGCTCGGGAGGACGCCGTGGACCGGAACCCCGCGCCCCTCGAGGAACGGGACGACGTCCGTCTCGAGCTGATCGTAGGCCGCGTCGGGGACGTCGTTGAAGACGACGCCGGCGAGTCGGTCGCCGAACGCGTCGGCGGCGGCGAGTACGTCGTCGACGTCCGCCGGGATTTCGTACGGTGCGACGAGCAGCACGCGGGCGTCCAGCAGTGCCGCGATGTCGGGGTCCGCGAGATCGACGATCCCGCCGACGTCGTATCGGCCGCCGCCCTCGACGAACATCCGGTCGTGGTCGGCAGCGAGCGTATCGAACGCCTCCGCGACGCGCTCGCGGAGCTCCGCGGGATCTTCGCGACCGCGGATCGCCTGCTCGACGAACGTCGGCGAGTAGACGACGGGCTCCAGGTCGTGCATCTCGGCCTCGAGACCGAGCAGGTCGCGGGCGAGCAGCGGATCCTCGTCCAGGGTCTTCCCGACGTTGCTCTGCAGGCGGGTCCCCTTCGGTTTCATGTAGCCGACGCTGTCGCCCTCGGCCGCCGCAAGTCGGGCGAGCGCCAGCGTGATCGCGGTTTTGCCGGTGCTCTCCTCGAGCGAACTGACGAGGAGGGTCTCGACGGCGCTGCTGCCGGACGTGCTGTCGGTGTCGGTGGATTCGGGTGCTGAGTCGGTCATAGGTCCTCGGTGTCGACGGTGAGTCGCAGATCGATCGCCTGTACGCCATCGGGGCCCGCCACGAGCGGGTTGATATCGAGTTCGAGGATCGACGGGAAGTCCGTCACCAGCTGCGAGAGTCGCTGGATCGTCTCCACGACCTGCTCGACGTCCGCGGGCTCGCGACCGCGGGCACCGCGCAACAGCGGCGCGGCCTTGATCTCGTCGACCATTTCGCGGGCCTCGCCTTCACCGATCGGGGCCACGCGAACGGACGTGTCCTCGAGGATCTCGACGAAGATCCCGCCGAGTCCGAACAGCAACAGCGGGCCGAACTGCGGGTCGCGGTTCATGCCGACGATGGTCTCGGTCGACGCCTCGAGATCGAGCAGTTCCTGGATCTGGACGCCGATGATGGTCGCGTCGGGCTGATAGTTTCGAGCCCGGGAGACGATGTCTTCGTACGCGTCGTAGACGTCTTCGTTCGCGATGCCGACTTTGACGCCGCCGATGTCGGACTTGTGGGAGATGTCGGGGCTGACGATCTTCATCACGACGTCGCCCTCGATCGCCTCGGCGACCTCGCGAGCGCGGTCAGGGTCGTCGACGATCTCGCCCTGCGGGGTCGGGATTCCGTAGGCATCGAGTAGCTCCATCGACTCGACGCCGAGACGGTTGTCGGTCCGTCCGCGAGCGCGCTCGAGGATCTCGCGGGCACGCTCGCGGTCGACGTCGAACCGCTCGGGCCCGTCGACCGATCGTTCGCGAACGTCTCGGAAGCGTGCGAGCGCGTCGAGACCTGAGACCGCCCGCGAGGGATCGAAGTAGTTCGGGATCCCCGACTCGCGCAGCGTCTCCTCGGCCTCGCGAGCCCGTCTGCCGCCCATGAAGCAGGCGACGACCGGCGTCTCGTGTGCCTCGAGCTTCTCGATCACCGCCTCGGCGAGGTCGTCGTAGGACAGCACCGCGGTCGGCGCGGCCACGACGACCGCACTCCCGACGTTCGGATCCTCGAGTGCGATCTCGAGGGCCTCGCCGAAGCGCTCGACGTCGGCGTCGCCGATCGCGTCGATCGGATTGTAGACGTTGGCCTCGTCGGGCATTGCGTCGCTCAGCGCCGCGATCGTCTCGTCTGTGAAGTTGGCCATCTCGAGGGCCGAATCGCCGACGGCGTCTGTCGTGAGCACGCCGGGCCCGCCCGCGTTGGTGACGACGGCGACCCCGTCCGATTCGGGTTCCGGCAGGCCTGCGAGCGCCCGCGCGTAATCGAACAGTTCCTGCACCGAGCGGGCGCGGATGACGCCCGCCTGCTCGAGGCCGGCCTCGTAGGCCCGTTCACTGCCCGCGATCGCGCCGGTATGGGACGAGGCCGCCTGCGCGCCGGCGTCCGTCCGGCCGGACTTGACGAGGACGATCGGGGTATCGTCCGTGACCTCGCGGGCTGCCTCGATGAACCCCTGTCCGTCGTCGATGTCCTCGAGGTAGCCGATGATGACGTCGGTGTCCGGATCGTCGCCCCACTCGCGGACGAAATCAGTCTCGTCCAGCACTGTCTTGTTCCCCAGCGAGACGACGTCTCGGAAGCCGATCCCCTGCTCGTTGGCCCAGTCGAGGACGGCGGTGATGAACGCGCCCGACTGGCTCATGAAGGAGATCGACCCCTCGAGGGCGTCCTCGGGCCCGAACGTGGCGTTCACGCCGGCGGCCGTGGCCATGATACCGAGGCTGTTCGGGCCGACGACGTTGAGGTCGTGCTCCGTCGCAATGTCGCGGAGCTGCCGTTCCCGGTTGGCTCCCTCGCTCCCCGTCTCGGAGAACCCGGCGGTAATGACGACGACGTCGTCGGTCCCCGCCTCGGCGAGGTCGCGAATCGAGTCGATGACGATCGCGGGCGGTACGACGACCACCGCCAGATCGATCGGCGGTGCGCTCTTCGCATCCTGATAGCACTCGAGCCCGAGCACCTCCTCGCGCGAGGGGTTGATCGGGACGATCTCGCCGTCGAACCCGTCTCGCAGGTTCTCGAGAATCGCCCGTCCGACAGCGCCCTCGCGGTCGGTCGCGCCGACCACGGCGACGCTCTCGGGATCGAAGAGTGCGGATAACCGTCCCATCGCTCGAGGGTTGGCGGAGTACTGTGTTAAGGGTATGGCATGTTCCCGCCAAATGGTGGCAAAGGAGGGAGAGGAACTGATCGTGCTAGTGCGTCGAAATGGCGGCCGTCGACCGGCTCGAGGCGAGGATTGCGAGGAGGTAACAGGCGATGGCGACGACGACGATCGAGCCGCCGGTTGGGAGTCCCTGCGAGATCGAGACGACGAAGCCACCGATAACTGCTATCTGCCCGAACAGTATCGAGAGGTACAGGGTTTCCCGGAAGCTGTAGGCGAGCTGCGTGGCAGTTGCGACGGGAACGACGAGCATCGCGGCGACGAGGATCACGCCGAGAATCTGGATCGCGCCGACGACGACGACGGCGGTCATCACGATCAGCAGCGTGTTGTACCAGGTGACGTTGAGTCGAGCGACCCGGGCGGCTTGCTCGTCGAAGGTGATGAAGAGCAGTTGCTTGTAGGTCGCGACGACGGTGACGACGACGAGGACGCTGATGACGGCCATCAGCTGCGCCCCGGACGGGGTGACGACGGAGATATTGCCGAAGAGGTAGTCCCTGACGTCGATTCCGGTCGTTCGATCCAGACTGATGATGAGCGTCCCGATCGCGAAACTGCCGGTCAGCATGATCGCGATCGGCACGTCGCCGTAGGTGTCGGTCCGCTCGATCAGCCACTGAACGCCGAGGGCACCGAGAACGCCCACAACCAGCGCGACGACCATCAGCGGGCCGTCCCAGCCGGTCGTCGCGTTCACGAGAAGCCCGATCGCGACCCCGGCGAACGCCGTGTGCGCCAGCGTCTCGCCGATGAGGGCCATCTCGCGGTGGACGAGGTAGGTCCCGACCAGCGGTGCGACGATCCCGATCAGAACTCCCGTCGCGACTGACCGCCAGATGAACGGATGGGAGAACACGTTCGTCCCGAGAACGCTATCCAGCAACCGACCCGCGATCCGCGTCTGGTCGTACAACCCACCGAAGACGGGGTACGACCGCAACGCGTCGACCGCTAACACGCCGAGCATCGCGACCGCGAGGATCGCGGTCAGACCGATACCGACCAGTTCGAGTCGTCGTCGGAGAGATCTGGACTGACTCATCAGTGATGGTGATGGACGACCTGGCCCGTCGCGCCGTAGGCCTCGGTCAGGGCGTCGCTTTCGACGAACGATTCCGTGTCTCCGTGATGGTAGAGTTCCGTGTTGATGCAGGCGATTCGGTTCGCCCGATCCGTGACGACGCCGATGTCGTGTTCGATCAGGATGATCGTGATTCCCGAGTCGTTGAGCAACTCGAGCAACTGGTAGAACGCGTCGCGGGACTCGGCGTCGACGCCGACGGTCGGCTCGTCGAGAGCCAACAGGTCCGCCTCGGAGGCCAGCGCGCGTGCAATGTAGGCCCGCTGGCGCTGGCCGCCCGAGAGCTCGTTGACCTGTCGGTCGGCCAGTTCTGCGATGCCGACCGTCTCGAGGGCGTCGTCGACGGCCGCGCGGTCCGCGTCGGAGAGCCGCCCGTGGCCCGCGTGGGCGAATCGGCCCATGGTGACGGCCTCGCGGACGGTAACCGGCATCGAGCCGCCGCCGCTCGTCGCCTGTTGAGAGACGTAGCCGATCCGCTCGCCGTCGTCGAACTCGGCGACGGGCTCGCCGAAGAGCTCGATCGAACCGCTGTCGGGACTGCGAAGCCCGAGCATGAGATGCAAGAGGGTCGTCTTGCCCGAGCCGTTCGGGCCGATCAACCCGAGAAAGTCGCCTTCCTCGACCGTCAGCGAGACGTTACTGACGGCCGGCTGCTCGCCGTAGGCGAACGATACGTTCTCGAGATCGACGACGGTCACTGTGCGTCTAGTACCTCTCTGAACGCGGGCAGGTTTATTTCTTCCATTTGGTCGCGGTACCCCCATCCCTTCTCCTGCCATTGCCCGAGCGTCCCGGACAGGTGCGTGATCGGCATCGCGTCCGTGGCGTTGCTTCCCTCGAGGATGTTCTCCACCATCTGATACGATCCGTCGGTCGCCTTGAACGGGTTGTAGAGGATGGTCTCGATCCCCTCTTCGTCGACGAGGTCGATCGTTGCGGCCATATCCTCGGTGGTAGCCTGATCCTGCGCGGAGACGCCGACGGGCGTGTGGATCTCGAACCCGTATCGCTCCTGCAGGTAGGTGAACGAATCGTGGCCGGCGAAGACGGCGACCCGCCGGTCGGCCGCGTCGATCAGGTCTTCGAACTGCTGATCGAGGTCCTCGAGCTCGGCGACGTACTCGGCGGCGTTATCCTCGTACGTTTCGGCGTTATCCGGATCGGCGTCGGCGAGGCCGGTCGCGATAGTGGTGACGACGTCCTGAGCGAGCACGGGATCGAGCCAGACGTGGGGGTCGATCGACGTTTCGTCGTGGTCGTGACCGCCCTCGTGTGACTCGTTGTGATCGTCCTCGTGCGATTCGTTGCCGTCTTCGTGCGACTCGTTGTGCTCGTCCTCGTGGCCATCGTCGTGGCCGCCGGCATCGACCTCGTGATCCCAGCCGAGCAGCTCGTCGTCGAGACCTTCGAGGCCGTCGATCACGGTGACGGAGTCGTAGTCGGTCTCGAGTGTCGACGCGATATCCTGGGCCCAGGAGAACTCGGGCGTATCGAGGTAGACGAACGCCCCGGCACTGGCAATCTCTCGAGTGAGGTCTCCACCGGGAGACCAGCCGTGTCCCGCTTCGCCAGTTCCCACGGGGTTCTCGAACGCGACAGCGTCGCCGCTAACCTGCTCGGCCCAGTCCCACAGGGTAAAGAAGGCGGCGTACCCGTCCTCGAATCCCGCGCTGGCACTGCCGACGTCGTCGAGGCAACCGGCGAGGGCGCCAGTCGCGACTGCGCCGGCACCCGTCTTCACCAGCGCTCGTCGTGTAACGTCCATATCCGGAACTAGCCCTATCGCAGTATAAGGGTTGTTATCCTTGGGGGTGGTTTTATTAACTCCCGTCGTTGAGGATCCGCTTTGTTAATAATATTCGTCGATATAGCGAGACGAGTTGTTATCGGAATCGGCGGGGCGTCGATCCGGCCGTGGCGACAGTTTTCCGATTGCACGCGGACTGCTCACTCGAGCGAAACCGCGACTCCGATTCCGTCGCTTCGTCGGTAGGCAGGCCGCCGTTCGGGGCCAGAATTGCGAACGACGTCGAACGCATCGAATCGGATCACGAGTCGACCCGGGTCGATTGTCGCTCGGAGAACCGGGCCTCGACTCGTCACGACGACGTAGGGCGGCCCCGGAACGGGGGGAGCCTGAAGGTCGTACCCCGTCGCGTCGACTGCGTCGGCCAGCACCGCCGGGAGCGCCTCGAGGATCCCGGTCTCTCCGAGGGTTCGATCGAGACCGTCGACGACGGCCTCGCGATCGGTCGTTCGGGAGGTATCCCAGGGATCGGCGATCGCGTCGGCACAGGCGTCGATCCCATCGACGACCGACACGTGTTCCGACTGAATTCGACGTCGGGCAGCCCGGACTGGATGGGACACGAGTTCCAGTCTGACGGGAACTCACTAAGAAACTCCGACTTCGACCCGAACGTATCTTTCATCCGTCGACGGACCGCGACGTGCCATCCGGCCGTCACTCGCGCCGATCCTCGACGACGAAGACGTTCAGCGTCCGAAGCCGCGCCAGCACGCCGCGCGCCCGCCGTCGCCACGACGATCCCTGCTGTGAAGCGATTTCGCGGCGAAGTCGCTCGTTTTCGTCCTCGAGCTCGCGGTTTTCCGTCTCGAGTCGCTCGATCTGTTCCGCGAGCTCATCGACGCGATCCTCGAGCCGGTAGCGCCGCGACTGTTGCGCGTCGTGGTCGTTTCGCAGTTGATCGCGCTCCCGCCGGAGCGTCACGAGTCGCTCCTCGAGGTGCTCGCGTTCACGCTCGTCGGAATCGACGAAGGGGCCGCGGTCCGCGTCCTCGGGGACCCCCTCGAGCGATTCGTCCCCCGCCGCTTCGGACTCGATATCGATGTGTCCCGAGCGGGTAGCGTTGACGACGCCGCCGACGAGCAGTATCAACCCGCCGAAGTACAGCCAGGTCAACAGGAGGAGGATCGCGCCGATCGGCCCCGCCGACTCGGAACTACTCGAGAGGGCGACGTATACCTGAAAGAGCGACTGAAGGGCGGCCCAGCCGACGGCGGCGACGACGACGCCCGGCAGTACCTCCCGGACCGAGACGTCGACGTCGGGGAAGTGGTAGTACATCGGCAGGAAGGCAATCGTCAACCCGACCACGAGCAGTATCGGGTTCAACAGGCCGATGAAGAGACTGTTCGGGAAGAACGCGAAGACGATACTGGTCGCCCCGGCCGCCACGAGCGCGACGCCGATGGTTCCGAAGACGACGATCCCGTCGCGCAACTGGTCGACCAGCGAGTTTTCCTCGGTCGACGCGTAGATTTCGGAGAACGCGGTGTCCAGCCCCCGGAAGATCTTCAGCGACCCCCACAGGAGGACGAGGAGCCCGATGACCGACGTTCCCACGCTTCCGGTCGACCCCTCGATCCCGTCCTCGAGGATGATCTGGCCGCTCTCGGGGAGGAACCCTTCGGTCGCCGCCGACACCTGCGTGGCGAGCCCCTCGTTCCCGAGGAACGAGACGAGGAAGAAGACGAGCACGAGAAGCGGAATCAGCGAAATGAAGGCCTGATACGCGATGCTCGCAGCCATGAACGTCACGTTCTTCTCCTGAATCCCGGTCACGACCGACTTCGCGAACGGGAGCGCGCCGCGGACGTTGCTACCCATATATCGTCTCTGCCACAGCGCGGGATAGCGACCCGGCTTGCAACCACACGGACGAAGTCGTCGCTGCCCACAGACGACTCACCGCCGCCGTTCGCCTACTCCCGCTCGAGCAACGATGTCACCGCGTCGCGAGTCGGCAGCGCCGTCATCGCCCCCGGTGCGGTGGTCGCCGTCGCGGCGACTGCGTTCGCGAAGGCAACTGTCCCCTCGAGCCGTCGGCTGGCACGCAGGGCGGAAATCGCGCCGCCGACGAAGGCGTCGCCGGCCCCGGTCGTATCGACCGTCTCGACCGAAAATCCGGGATGATCGACCGTCGCCGCGCCCCACGGCGCGTCGTCGTCTGCAACGGCGATGGCGCCCTCGTCCCCTCGCGTCACGAGGACGGTATGGATCGGACCGCGCTCGACGGCTGCGCTCGCGATCGCCGTCGGCGTGTCGCCCGCGAACCCGAGTGCTTCGAGTTCCTCGACCGTCGCGACACAGACGTCTACGCACGCGAGCGCGTCGCGAACGACGCTCGCGAACGTCTCCGTGTCCGGCCACAGCTCGGGTCGCAGGTTCGGATCGAAGGACACCGTACAGTCCGCGGCCGCTGCTCGCTCGAGCAAATCCATCGTCGCCGCGCGCGAGGACCCGCTCGCGAGCGTCACCCCGCCGGCGTGAACCCACTCGCACTCCGACAGCGTCTCGTCGTCGATTCGGCCGGGCTCAAGGCGGGTGTCGGCGGTGCCGTCGCGATAGAACGTGAACTCGCGGTCGCCGGTCTCGTCGTGGGTGACAAAGGCGAGCGAGGTCTTCGCATCGGGGTCGCGGTCGACGAACTCGTCCGGAAGCCCGCGATCGGCGAGCGTCCGCTCGAGGTACCGACCGAACGGGTCCTCCCCGACGCGGGTCCAGAACAGCGGCGGCTCCTCGAGTCGCGAGAGCGCGACGGCGACGTTCGCCGGCGCACCGCCGGGACGGCGCTCGAAGCCCGCCACATCCTCGAGCGGCCCGGGTCGCTCGGGAATGCAGTCGATCAGCGTTTCACCGGCGACGAGTACGTCGTGGGGCATACCGATGCCTCGCCCGTCGATGAGGGTAGTTCTATCGACAGCAGACCGTCAACGGACCGTTCGATCCCGATGCGGCCGACGGAACCGGGTGGTCGTTGGCAGACAATCGTTTTCGTTTTGAAATAGAATCATCGTCTCGATCGCTGAGAGGAGAGAAAACTGTCGTGACGTCCGATACTAGCGGCCGTCCTACAGAATGATGCTCTTCTTGCGCATCATCGCGTGGATCGAGGCGTCGAGCCCTTCGCGACCGATCCCCGAATCCTTGTTCCCGCCGAAGGGAATGTCGCCCATCCCGTGGCTCGGTGCGCCGTTGATCCGGACCGCACCGGCGTCGATGCGTTCGGCCATCCGCATCGCACGCTTGTAGTCGGCCGTAAAGACGGCCGCGTCGAGCGCGAGGTCGGAGCCGTTCGCGATCTCGAGCGCCTCGGCCTCGTCCTCGAAGGTGGTGACGGCGGCGATGGGGCCGAACTGTTCTTCGTCGACGATGCGGGCGTCCTGCGGGACGTTCGCGAGCAGCGTCGGCTCGAAGAACTGGTCGGCGAGTTCGTCGGGGACGCCCTCCGGTGCGCGCCGTTCTCCGCCGCGGACGATCTCCGCGCCCTTCTCGACGGCGTCGTCGACGAGTTCTTCGACCCAGTCGGCCTGATCTTCGCTGATGAGCGGGCCGAAGGCGGTGTCCTCGTCGAAGAGGTCACCGGCGTTCCAGGTGTCCATCTGGCCCTCGATCGTGTCGACGACCTCGTCGTGGACCGACTCCTGAGCGAGGACGCGAGAGACGGCCGAGCAGCGCTGGCCGGCGTACTTGAACGAGCCTTTGACGCAGTTTTCCGCGACGTCGGTGATGTCGGCATCGTCGAAGACGACCGCCGGCGCGTTGCCGCCGAGTTCCATGTGCAGGTTGACCATGCCGCTTTCGCTGGCGACGTGCTTCCCAGCGCCCGAGGAGCCGGTCATGGCGATCGCGTTGACGCGATCGTCGCCGGAGAGGACGTCGCCGATCTCGCTCGCCTCGCCGGGAACGAAGTTGAACGCGCCGTCCGGAATCCCGTCGACGTCGGCGATGACGTCGGCGAGGATCGCCGCCGAGATGGGTGTCTTGGTCGCCGGCTTGAGCAGGACGCTGTTGCCGGCCGCGAGCGCGGGTGCGACCTGCAGGGCCGTCGTCGCGAGCGGGTAATTGTAGGGAGTGATACAGAGAACGGCCCCGATCGGTTCGTGCTTGACGATCGCCTGCCAGCCCTCGTGGCCCTCGGTCGAGCCCTCGCGGTACTCGCCCTTGCTGACGATGTTGCGCGCTTCCTCGGCCGCCCGGTCGAAGCGCTCGGCCGCCTGCCCGACCTCGCCGCGAGCCGAGGAGATCGGTTTGCCCGCCTCGCGGACGATGACCTCCGCGAGTTCTTCCTCGCGCTCGCGGAGCGCTTCGGCGATCGATTCACACCACTTCGCGCGCTCGACCACGGTCGTCTCGCGGAGCGCCGGCTTGATCTCGTGGGCAGCTGCCAGCGCGGCTCGAGCCTCCTCCGGCCCCGCGGCAGCTACTTGTGCGAAGGTCCCGCCTTCGGCGAGATCAGAGACCGACAGCGCGGTTTCGGTCTCGAGCCACTCGCCGTCGACGTATATCCGCTCCCGCCGTTGTGCGACTCTCGTTGCCATACACGTCCCTTGGACCCCCTCACTGAAAATGTTTACTCAGGGCTGAAAAAACAACGTGTACTTTGATGATATTGTTCTTAGATTCTCATATTCCAGAGACGAATCAAGTATAGGGCAGAAGATTGGGAAGATGTTTTTAGGTTTCCCAAAGAAATGTTCTCTCATGGGAAGTCTTTAAGTGTGATGCGACCGTATCGATGGATAGGATGAGCACCCAAGAAACCGTCCGCCAATCGGCCGACACCGTCGAGGAGAACGCGCTTCGCCTCGAGCAGGACAAAGCCGAGCAGATCGTCGATGCGCTGAACACGGAGCTTGCGAACTCGTACGTGCTCTACCACCAGCTGAAGAAACACCACTGGGTCGTCGAGGGCGCCGAGTTCCTGCCACTCCACGAGTTCCTCGAGGAGGCGTACGAACACGTCGAGGAGGGAGCAGACGTCATCGCCGAGCGCGCGCAGGCACTGGGCGGCGTCCCGGTGTCGGGACCGTCGAACCAGGAAGAACGCGCGACCGTCGAGTTCGAGGGCGAGGACGTCTACGACGTCCGCACGATGTTCGAAAACGACCTCGAGATCTACGGGGACATCATCGAGTCGATGCGCGACAGCATCGAACTCGCCGAAAACCTCGGCGATCACGCGACCTCCGAAATCCTGCGCGAGATCCTCGTGACGCTCGAGGAAGACGGGCACCACTTCGAGCACTACCTCGAGGACGACACGCTGGTGCTCGAGGACGCGACTCACTAAACTCCCCGAGCAACTGGCGCAGGAAGTCGAACGCACCGGTAGCACGTCGACGAGAACCGGAGACGGAGGGCCGAACAGCGAGGATAGTTTTTTCGATGCCGCAGTCAGTCGTCGTTCGAAGTCGATACTAGATCAGGAACCGCTCGTCCCGAGCGATGACGAGGTTAGGGTTCGAGATCGACGGCGAGATCCGTCGCGATCCAGCCGTCGCAGTTGTTCCGTTCGGTAAAGACGATCTTTCCGGGGCGGGTTTCGTGACACGTTACAACCGCCGCCGGCTCCTCGAGTTCCTCGTCGAGTTCGGGGTCCTCCCTTCGGGCGGGTACGTCCATCACGCTGAGTTAGGTGGGCCTAAATCTAAAAAGGTTTTGGTCCGCCTAAGATCCTGGGATCGGCGCGGGTGAATGAACGACTGGAATCGGCGGGGCTCGCACTCCACTGTCGCCACCGATGCCAGCCAACAGCACGCCACAATGGCTGAGGAAACATCTCGTATCGGTTCCCGTTCGAATACGCGTTCACTCTGCGAAAGGCGTCCACACGGAGATAGTATCTTTTTTCGGGGCTCGGCGAAACGGTTAGTACATGCGTTCACACGAGAACCGGTCACAGGGAACACTGGGTCGGCGCGGTCGGAATCTGATCGCTCACCTGTTCGACGTCGATCTCGAGCGCGTCGAGTCGCTGAGCTGGCCGCTCGGTAATCGCGTCACTGTCGAAGCAAACGCGCCCTGCCTCTTTCGGTTCGCTCATCGACGGTCCACCCGAACGGTGACCGCGTTCGAGGTAGCTGACTACACCCGGGTTTTGCGACTGCGGACGCCGGTCGGCCGCGAGAAGTTTTACGGCCTCGCGACCCCCGACGTCAGTGCCCAGCCGGTTCGGGACGACTGGGTTCGAACGGACTAGCCGCCACCCGTTCGGGGCGAATCGGTCCACCGGGACCAGTTTCTTTGCGTTCCGTCCGGAACCCTCGTATATGGAGTACGACGTCGTTCAGGGCGACATCGCCGCAGAGTCGGCCGACGCGCTCGTCAACGCTGCCGGAACGAGCCTCCGGATGGGGTCCGGCGTCGCCGGTGCGCTCCGCCGGGGGGCGGGCGAAGAGATCAACGAAGCGGCGATGGCGGAGGGACCCGTCGAACTCGGCGAAGTCGCCGTCACCGACGCCTACGATCTGGACGCCGAGTACGTCATTCACGCGGCCGCGATGCCCCATTACGGCGACGGCGAAGCCACTGCCGAAAGCATCAGCGACGCGACCCGGAACGCCCTCGAGCGAGCCGACGACCTCGGCTGCCGGTCGCTCGTGATTCCGGCACTGGGGTGTGGCGTCGCCGGCTTCGATCTGGCGACCGGTGCCGAGATCATCGGGTCGGAACTCGAGGCGTACGAGCCGGAGACGCTCGAGGACGTCCGGTTCATCGCCTACAGCGGCGACGAGTACGACGAGATTCGGGCGGCGACCGGCGAAACCGAATAATCGACACTGGCTCAGGCGGGACGGATCGGTGACGGGGCCGGAGACGAATTCGGTCGGGACGGTGCCGAAGTCGATGCTCGGAGCACAGCGTCGTGCCGGGACATGGGAGCACGTGAGAGACCGCTCTTCGTGGCCGATATAGGTGGTCGCGGACGCTCGGTACGGCCCGTTTAGACGACCGTCTCCCAGGTGTGCCCACAGTTCTCACATTCGAACGTTCGCTTCACTTCCGGTCCCAGCAGTTCACCACCGACTTCGGTTCCGGCACTTCCCGTACAGTTCGGACAGCGAACCCCTCTCATAGTTACCCTTCGACGTCCCGTTCTGGCTCTTTCGTTCGATGCATCGCCGCTATCGAACTAATATGAGGTATGATAACATACCGCTTTCGTTAATACACATTGCTACACTATCCGTCCGTGGAGGGGTCGGGACGGATCGAACGGCTCGTACGCAGTCAGCTGCAACTTCCAGAGCGAGAGGGGACTGTTATCCGACGGTTTCAGGACAGCGAAAGACCGTGAATATCGACGGCGTTACCGTCGGCGACGTGGCCGATAACCTGCCCGTCCGTTTTTCCAGCCAGTTCTTCGGCACGGCCGTCGGGGAGCGCGACGACGAACCCGGTTCCCATGTTGAACGTTCGGTGCATCTCGTCGTCGGTCACGTTTCCTTCGGTCTGGACGAACTCGAAGACCGGCTGGGCCGGGCACGGATCGTCGACGACGTACTCGTGGTCGCCCATTCGCAGCAGGTTCGTCCAGCCGCCACCGGTAACGTGGGCCGCCGCGTGGACCTCGTGGTCGCGCATCGCCTCGAGCAGGTCCGTATAGATCCGCGTGGGCCGCAGTAACTCCTCCCCGATCGTTCGCTCCGGGTTCGGCGGGAACGCGTCGGTGTACTCGTGCTCGCGGGTGACGGCCTCGCGGGCGAGGGTCAGCCCGTTCGAGTGGATTCCGTTGGAGGGGAAGCCGACGAGCGCGTCGCCGACCTGCGCCTCACCGTCGAAAATTTCGTCTTTCCCGGCGAGGCCGGCACACGTCCCTGCGAGATCGAAGCCGTTGACGACCTCGGGCATGACTGCCGTCTCGCCGCCGAGCATGGTGAGATCGGCCTGCTCGAGGCCCACTGCAAGCCCTTCGCCGATCTGATTCGTCAGCCCCTCGTCGGGCTCGTCGATCGCGAGGTAGTCGACGAACGCGACCGGCTCGACGCCCGCCGCGACGAGGTCGTTGACGTTCATCGCGATGCAGTCGATTCCGATCGTCGAGAAGTCTCCGATCGCTTCGGCGACGAGCAGTTTCGTCCCGACGCCGTCGGTCGCCAGCGCGAGATAGCGGTCGCCGATGTCGAGCAGGCCGGCGTACTCGGTCGTCAGGTCGCTGCCGAAGGCCTCGAGCAGCGCCGCCGTCGCGTCCTCGCTGGCGTCGATATCGACGCCGGTGTCGGCGTAGGTGAGTCCATCCGGCTCCGCATCGCTTCCCTCGTCGTCGCTATCGGTCATACTCGAACGACCTCCCGGCGCGAGCAAAAGGTCACCGGTCCGCCGAAGAGTTCGGTGGTCGACGGCGCATCAGAACAGCCCGACGCGGAAGATCACGAATCCCGCGAGCAGGACGCTCGGAACGAAGACGAGCGCGAAGATCCCCTTGTGCCACTCGAGGACGGACTTCCCGTCCAGCGGGCCGAAGGGAATCATGTTGAACGCGGCCAGGAAGAGGTTGATCCAGATGCCCATCTGGCCGATCTCGCCGAGGAGGCCGGGTGCGATCATCAACGGGAGGAAGAGCAGGGCGAGCAGGAGGTTCGTGACCGGTCCCGCAAGCGCGATCAGCCCGTTTTCGCGCTGGCTTACCCTGCCGCGGTGGTAGACGGCACCCGGTGCAGCGAAGAGGAAGCCGACGAGCGCGCCCATGATCGCCAGGAAGAGCATCTGATAGTCGGCTCGGAACTCGGCGATCTGCCCGTGTTCGATCGCGACCACCTTGTGTGCGATCTCGTGGAGGAGGAAGCCGACGCCGACGGTCACGAAACTCAACCCGACCATCGTGACGAACGTGCCGACGTCTCCACCGCGGTGGACCGGCGCGAACAACAACGCGAACGCGACGCTGAGCGTGATCCACGCGATGGCGAGGTCGCGCAGTTCCGTGTTGCTGAACGTCAGGTTCCGATCGGATTTGCGTTCCGTGCGATAGCTCATAGTAGCCCCCGAATCAGTTCGAGGCTGTTCCGTGCTCCTTCCAGCAACAGCCCCATGAGTGCGTCGACGCCGCCGACATCGGGTGCCAGCCACGGCAACACGACGAACGGGAACAGGCCCGTCGCGATCATGCTGCCGATGTTGGTCAGCGCGACGATCATGATCAATCGGAACAGCGGAACGTTGAACATGTCTTCGACGGCCTCACCCAGTGGCCGCTCCGTGTCGCCGACGATCTCGTTCAACGTCTGAATGTCTCGGACGTTGACCGGTCGGTGTTTGAGTTCGACGTAGCCGGCGAACCAGCCCGGCGCGAGCAGCGGATTGATGCTCGTCAGCCAGGCGACTGCGCCGCCGACGCCGGCGCTAGTCCACCGCGCGCCGGCCAACCGCGCCAGCGTGAACGCGAAGATCCCGTTGAACAGGAACCAGGCCGCGAACAGCTTTAGCAGGAACGTGTTTCTGACCCCCGCCATGATCAACAGGAAGAAGAATCCGAGGAAGCCGACCATGATCAGGTAGCCGACGATCTTCATCGGCGAGAACCGGCGACTCGAGGCGGTTCCGGACAGCGACTCGAGCGTAGGGATCCCCTCGGGGTTCTGCAGGTGGCGTTCGATGCCGGTTTTGTGGCCGGCACCGACGACGGCGAGGACGTCGTACCCCTGTTCGCGGAGGTCGTGGAGGTTGTTCGCGATGTAGGCGTCGCGTTCGTCGATCAACGCGTTCGCGCCGCGGGGGCTGAACTGACGGAACTCCTCCATCATGGCGTCGACGACGTTGCCGTCGGTCATTTCCTCGATGTCGATCTCGTCGATCTCGTCGACGTCGGCGCTGAGGGCGTCGAGCCCGAGTCCGAGGACGGCACCGAGGGTGACGCCGACGCCGAGGCCGGCCAGTATCCCGGCCGTCCCCCGAACCGCATAAACCCCGGCGCTCTCGACGGTCGCGGTCGAGAACGGGCCGACGAACGTCCCGGTGGCGACCAGTGCGAGACAGCCCGCGGTTCCCAGAACTACCCCTGCAAGAACTCGTATGGAGAACCCCGAGAGGTAGCCACCGGTGTATTCTCCGGCCGAGTCGAGCGGCGGGAGAAAGAGGAGCCCGACGAACGCACCGACGAGCGCTCCGAGCGCGCCGCCGCCGATGTACTGTAACGTCGTCGGGTCGGTGATGCCGACCAGCAACACGTCTCCGAACCCGAGCAGCGGGGCCAGAAACGCGGCGACGATGAATCCGAGGAACGCGCCACCGATGGCGCCGAACGTAAGCCCGATCGTTCGGGGGTCCGTGATCCCGAGCGCGAGACCGCCGACCATCTTCAGCTTCTCGGTGAACGAGAGGCGGCTCCAGAACCGCTGGATCGTCACCTGAATGTCGCGGTCGACGAGGGCGACGCCGTTCCCGTTCGCTTCGGCGGCCTCGATGGCGGCTCGCATGTCGGCACCGGGTTCGATGTCGAACTGTTCGCCGAGCCGGGACTGGACGTACGACAGCATCCAGTAGGCCAGAAACTGGAAGACGGTGTTGCCCGAGAGGAGGTCCTCCGCTTCGATGTCGTCGGGCGTGCCGCCCTGCATCTGGCGGTAGCGCCCCTCGTCGAGTTCCACCGCGACGACGTCGGGATCCTCCCGATCGATCGTTTCACGCACCTCGTCGACGCTCGCTTGCGAGACGTGTGCCGTCCCGAGAACCTCCACGGACCCACGCTCGCGGTCGGGTGGTGCTGGCGGCTCCGGCACGTCAGCCTCGCCTGCATCGCTCATTACTGGCTCAACTCGGCGGCGACTTTTACCAGTATCGGACCGCGAAGGAGTGCAAAATATCCGCACGATCGCACTGTCGAACCGATCGAACTGTCACGTGGACTGACTCGTCCCCGACGACTCAGTGAAAGCAAGACTAATCCCCGCCGTCGAAAAACACGGACCAATGACGGACCTTCGGGAGACGGTAGTCGAGAACCGGGAGATGGTTCAGCCCAACCACGCCAACACCCTCGACGTCGCTCACGGCGGAAACGTGATGAAGTGGATGGACGAGGTCGGAGCGATGAGCGCCATGCGATTCTCCGGCGAGATGTGCGTCACCGCCAGAGTCAATCAGATGAACTTCGAACGGCCGATTCCGGTCGGTGACACGGCCTACATCACCGCCTACGTCTACGACGCCGGCACCTCGAGCGTGAAGGTCAGGCTGATCACCGAGCGCGAGAACCTCCGGACTCGCGAGCGCGAACGGACGACGGAGTCGTACTTCGTCTACGTCGCGATCGACGAAAACAATACGCCGACGACGGTTCCCGAGTTAACGGTCAGCACCGACGAGGGCAAGCGGCTTCGACGGGAGGCGCTCGAGGACGAGATGGGGAGAGCCGACTGACGGGATCGAAAGACGTGTCGCCGCAAGTGGGCTGCTCGGCTTTGCTGTCGGACTCGCGCACAGTTCCGAAAAATGATCCGCGACGAACTCGTCGTCGGGCGGTCGGTGGCCCGCTGTTACTCCGCGTCGCTCGTCTCGGACCGCGGATCGCGCTCTTTGACGTCCTCGAGGAGGGCGTCGACGGTGCCGCGGGTGTCGGCGACGGTTGCGCCGACGAGCCCGCCGATCGCGCCGCCGGTGCTGGCCGCGTTGCGGCTGAACAGTCCGCCGATCGCTGCGCCGATTCCCGCGCCGAGTGCTGCGTATCGTGCTCGGAGTAGCACTGCTGATATACGTTCTCTCATGTATCGTCCTTGGTGACTGTGACGGATAAGTATACCTCTCGAGTCCGTGGCAAATCGCTCGCCGCCTACCCTGCTATCGCCCGTGTGGTCGTGATCGACTCCTCACAGCAGCGTCTCGACGGCGGCGAGCGACTCGAGGACGTGGTCGGGCTCGCTGTCCGGATCGACGGCCGCGAGATCCGCGCGATCGGTGACGCCGGTGAGGACGAGCGCCGTCTCCATGCCCGCGCGATTGCCGAGTTCGATGTCGGTGTTGAGTCGGTCGCCAACGACCAGGACGTTCCGCGGGTCGGCGTCCAACCGGCCCATCGCCGCAGCCGCAGCGATCGAGGACGGTTTGCCGAGGATCGCGTCCGCCTCGCGACCGGCGACGGTTTCCATCGCGGCGAGGATCGCCCCCGTGCCGGGAATCTCGCCGTCGTCGATCGGGATCGTCGCGTCCGGGTCGGTGCCGTAGAAGGGCACGTCGCCCTCGAGCGCCCGTAGCGACTCCCAGAGCGTGCCAAAGGAGAAGTCGCTGTCGAACGAGCCGAGGACGACCTCGGCCGCGTCGGGGTCGCTCGTCAGCTCGACGGCCGCGTCCTCGAGGATTCCCTCGAGTCGCTCGCCGCCGACGAGGTAGACCGCCTCGTCGGGATGGGTCGCTGCGAGATACTCCGCCGAGACGGTCGCCGAGGTGAGGACGGTACCGGGATCGACGTCGATTCCGTGGGGCGCGAGCTTCTCGCCGTAGTGATCGGCCCCGCGCGTCGGGTTGTTCGAGAAGAGCAGCCGCGAACAGCCCGCCGCCTCGAGGGCGCGCAGGCCGTCGGTCGCGCCCGGCAGTAGTTCCTCACCCCGGACGATCGTGCCGTCGACGTCGAGGATCACCGCCTCGTAGTCAGTCATCGCCCGAGGGTACGGCCGGCCGGCGATTGAGTGTTTGGATGCGCAATCGACCTGCGGAGCGGCTCGTACTCGGTGAGAGCGGCGGTTCCAGGTTAGCCTCGGCGCTCGAGGGAGAGGTCGTCGGTTTCGACGCCCGCGGAATCGGCTCGCTCGTTCGACTCGATCAGTCGATCCAGCTTCGCCTCGAACTCCGCCTCCGACAGTTCGCCGGCGGCGTATCGTTCCTGTAACGTCGTCACGGGATCGCTCTCGCTGGCAGTCGTCTCGGGATCCTCGAGCGCACGGTCCGGACCGGGATCGGGCGCTTCGTCGCTGCCAGTCCGTCCGGCGAGATACCACAGCAGGAGTCCGCCGACCACGATCAGAGCGGTGGCTGCGATCGCGTACACCGGACCGGCTAACAGGAGCAACGCGATGATCAGCACGTCGGCCAGGACGAACTTGATCGCGAACAGCTCGACGAGAGAGTACTCCCGTCCGCCGGTGTTCCCGGTGGCCATGTGCGCTAGTTGTGGGTCAGCTGAAATAACTGTGGGGGACTGCGAAACCGAGTTAGCAGGCGAGGTCTCGTCGGCAAGCGCCGGCGAAATTGGTGCGGCGTGATCGCGGGAAATCCGTTGCTGGGAAAACACCATACCGCTGCCGACCGAACGTGAGACCATGACACTCGATGTCGAGATTCCGGATCCGCCGACGCTCCACGGGTCACAGAACGTCGGCGACTTCGACGCCGTGGACGAACCCGACGAGCGGACGGGAGACACCGTTCGCCGCGAGGCGCTGGCCGACTTTCTCGAGGCGGGTGCGTGGGAGGACGCCTTCGACCAGTGGGCCAATGACACGTATCTCACCGAAACGGAGTTTCGGGCCGTCGTCGAGCTCGGATTGATCGACGAGTTCGACTTCTACTGGAATCAGTCCGCCGAGGACGTCGGCTATCGTGCACCGACGGTTCCCGCGGATTCCGTCGGCACTCGGGACGACCTCGACGAGCACGACGTCGAAGACATCGAGGAGGAACTCGACTCGCTCGGGTTGATCGTGAGCGAAGTGCTCGAAACCGATTACATCCACCGCGACGGAGAGGAGTTCGGGTATACGTGGGAGTGATACCGCGAACGGGGCCCGAACGGTCGCTCGAGTGAGCGCGCTCACCGTCCGCCAGGTGCACCCGGTGGCGATCATCCCGTGGTGGGAATTCTTATCCGAGAACCCGACCTACGTCCGGCTATGACACTCGCAGTCGACCCCCCCGAGCCGCCGGAACTGGAGTTCGTCGATCCGAACGAGTACGACGACGCCACCATCAGCGCCGACAGCGCCGAGGAGATCGATTACCGCCGCGAGGAACTCCAGGGCTTCCTCGAGGAAGGTGCCTGGGAGGAAGCGTTCGACGAGTGGCGGGCTGACACCGATCTCGAGGAGCGCGAGTACGAGATCGCCCGCGATCTCGATCTCTTCGCGGGCTTCGATTTCTTCTGGGACGACTTCGCCGACCGCGTCGGCTATCACGCGCCCGGCATTCCGGAGGACTGGCAGGCGCGAGAGTACCACCCCGAACTCGACACCTGGGGGACGGTCTCCTCGATCAACGCCGAGCTCACGGAGTTCGGACAGATCGTTTCGGTCACGCTCAAAGAGGAGTACGTCGACTGGGAGGCCCAGTACGAACCGCCGGAGGACCTGCCGGATTTCGACTGAGCGACGGGTCACACCTGCGTCTCGCTCGTGTTCGCTCTCTCCGTACCGACGCGCCGCTCGAGTCAGCCGCGTCTCCCGGAAGCGATGCCTTCGCAGTTACCGACGTCCGCTACCGATCAGTCCCGCGGAACCGCGAGGTTCCGGGGACGGCCACCACACTCCGGACAGGTTCCGAGCGTGTCGGTCGCTTCCCGGTACCCACAGTCTCGGCACTCGTAGTACGATCGGTCGGGCGTGTACGGGTCCGTGTAGACCATGGTATGCGATACACCATACCATGGAAAAGTGTTGTGTTGGAGTGGTTGTGTGGGCATTCATACAATTCTAATCGGCTAAATGCGTATAATATCTGGACATTCGTCCACCATTTCGACGGTTATCGCGTCGCGACGACCGCGATCGTCTCCGGTCGATCGACGGCCGATTCGATCTCGAACCCCGCGTCCTCGAGCTGGCTCGTCGCGTCTGCGAGACTGAATCGTTCCTCGAGCGGCGGTCCGGCATCTCCAGTGCCGTCGGCCGACCAGTCGACCGTGATCAGTCGGCCGCCCGGACGGAGTACTCGAGCGAGTTCGGCGAGCGCGCCGTCATTCTTCCTTTCTGAGCCCGTGTCGTCTGTGTCGGTCGGCGCGTATTCGTGATGGGTCATCGTCGAGTACGCGCGATCCAGCTGATCGTCATTGAACGGCAGGGACGATACCTCGGCCGTGACGAACTCGACGGCCTCGGGGACGCCCTTCTCCCGATAGCGGTCGTGCATCGCCGTCTGCACGTCGACTGCGTACAGCGTGTCGACGAACGGTGCGACGTCGTCCGCGTAGAATCCCGTCCCGGAGCCGAGATCCGCCACGATGCTGTCGGCGGTCGGCTCGAGCATCGCGAGCAGTTCCTCGCGGGAACAGTACCGGTAGCGCCCGGGGTCCTCGAGTGCATCCGCCCGGTCGACCGGATACGTATGAAATCCCATACTGGTAGTGTGCGGTCTCTCACCTTCCGCGTTGTGTTCGCCCACCGATCTCGGAGCCGAGCGACGGGACCCGTGATCGAGCGACGCGGTCGCCACTCGGTCGATGGACACCGAGCGGCTGCGAAAATTCGAAACCTACTCCTCGAGCGCCGATCCCATCGAATCGCTAGCCTGCCCATTCTCCGGCGAGATCGCCGGCGATGTTCTCCCGCCAGTGATCGAATCCGTCCTGACAGTCGTCGTTGTCGTGAATGTGATCCACGAATCCGGCACCCGGCGATGCGAGTTCGTCTCCGCAGAAGGGACACGTGACCGGGTTGACCCAGTCTCTCGTCGTGTTCGCTGTCATCGGTGCCGAGATCTATCACGAACTATCATATAAGTCTCGTCCGTTAGGATCTATTACAATTTGTATGTCATATAATGCCAATAAGATACGATCCGCCAGTTCGATGCTGCTCGTCCGAACCGATGCACGCGATCGGGACGAGTCGCCAACCAGCCCCTCGTCGAGAACGAAACGGCAGTAGCATCTCGTCGTAGAGTGACTGGGGGCAGAATCGGAGGATACTCGGCCGTTCGGTCGCGAGTCCCGGCGAGAACGCATGTCGCTTCGACGAGCGGCCGGACGGCTCGCGAGGTACGACGCCCTCGTACTGACGGCTGCAATCTGGTTTCTCGCGAAGTTTCTCCGATACGTCTTTCCGCCGCTCTTCGATTCGTTCGGGGCGAGCTACGGCGTTTCGGACGCCGTCCTCGGAACCGCGTTTTCGGGACTTATGCTCGTCTACGCCGCGATGCAGTTTCCCTCGGGCGCCCTGGCCGATCGGGTCGGCTCGGTCACGGTCATCGCAACGGGGGCAGTCGTCGCGGCCGCCGCCGCGCTCGTGTTGGTCGCCGACTCGTCGTTTCCCGTCCTTGTCGGCGCGATGCTCGCGATCGGTGCGGGCACCGGCGCTCACAAGACCGTCGCTGTCCGGCTCCTGGCTCGAGCCTATCCCGCTCGGACGGGGCGAGCACTCGGCGTGCTCGACACGACCGGTGCGCTCAGCGGTGTCGTCGCCCCCGCCGCAGTCGTCGCGGTCGCATCCCTCGCGATCGGTCCGATCGCGGATTGGCACCTGCTCTTTCTGGTCGCCGGCGTCGTCGTGCTGGCGCTCGCGGTGACGTTCCGGATTCGGGTGCCGAAACGGGTTCCAGACGACTCGGGGGACGGCGACGCGGGCTCGAGCAGCCACGGCGGCGAGATCGCCCGATACGTCTCGCTCTTTCGGGACTGGCGGTTCTCGACGTTCGCTCTGTTGACGGTCCTGTTCTCGTTTACCTACAACGGGCTGGTCGCGTTCGCGCCACGATACCTCACGGTGGAAGCGGAACTCACGACGGCGACCGCGAGCGTGCTCTACAGTGGGCTCTTCGCTGCGAGTCTGGTCCAGCTAGTGACCGGAAACCTCAGCGACAGGGTCGGACGGTTACCGATAATCGTCGCGACGCTCGGGTTCGCTTCCGTCTCGCTGGTCGCGTTCGTTACGTTCACTGGGACGGGCAGCCCGCTCCTGCTCGGCGGGTTACTCGTCACCGTCGGAATCGGGTCACACGGCTTCCGTCCGGTCAGGGGAGCGTACCTGATGTCGGCCGTTCCGGACGACGTGGCCGGCGGCGGCCTGGGCGTCGTCCGAACGCTGTTGATGGGTGCCGGTGCGGTTGCACCCGCAATCGTCGGGACGATCTCGGAGACCGCCGGTTTCAGCGCCGCGTTCTGGCTGCTCGCAACGACGATCGTCGGTGCAACGACCCTCGGCTGTCTGCTCCTGGCCTTCGAACCGGCGTAGTACGACCGATTTCCGCCATCAGTTCACCCCATGACCCACGTCTCGTGGCCGAAATCAGCGCTACGACCGCCCGCGATTACCCTCCAGCGATCGTATCCGTGGAAAGAGTTAACACAGTACGCTGTGTATGTCATATCATGACACTCGAGGAGCAACGCGAGTACGTTTGCGTCCAGTGTGGCCGGCGGGAAACGGTCAGCGACGCACTCCTCAGTACCTGTCAGCAGTGCGGAGGCGAAATGCGAAACGTCGAGCTGATCGCTGACTAGTCGGAAGCAGCGCCGATCCTCGGAGCAAACGGACCCCCTCGAGCGGTGCCGCCGATTGCCTGCACTGCGACTCGGGTTTCTCCACTCTCCTCCCCACTTCGAGCCCTCCTCAGCGGGCGAGTCCGACTGCCAGACCGATCAGGACGAGTCCGACCATGGCCGCGCCGCCGCCGATCACGGCATCCCCAGTGAGCGCAGCGATACTTCCGGCGACGACACCCGCACCTCCGCCACCGGCGACGACCGAGGCCGAAAGCATCGGCTCGGCGGCCATTCCGTCCTCCATGCTCTCGAGATCGGCCCGGATCGCCTCGATCTCGTCGCGCTGGCTCTCCGTATTCTCGCGCTCGGCGAGCTGTGCATCGACCGCGTCGATGCGTTGCTCGAGGCCGGAAAGCCGCTCGGTGACCGTTCCCAGCCGGTCGTCCAACGAATCGACATCGCGATCGAGCGTCTGTACCGCCGATTTGTCTGCAACTGAGCCGATGCTTCTGGCGAAGCCGTCGTGGTCCGATCGCAGCGAGTCGAGGCGGTCCTCGATAGCTGAAACCTCGTCCCGGATCGTCGCGATATCCTCGTCGCTCAGGTCCGAGTCGGCCGTTCCGTCGACCTGATCGGTGACGGACTCGAGCTCGCCGCTGACGGCATCGATATCGGCCTCGAGCCCCTCGAGTGTCGACTCTATTGCCTCCAAGCGCGCTTCGTGATCGGCTAGCCGCTGTTCGTTGTCCTCGGCTCGCCCAGCGGTCTCGGAGAGGGTTTCGCCGAGGGACTCGGTTTCGTCCTCGAGATCGGTCTCGAGAGCAGTGATGTCCGCCTCGAGTGCCGTCCGAACGTCGTCCACTCGACCGTCGAGCGTCGTTTGAACCTCTTCTACCCGGCTGTCGAGCGTCGTTCGAACGTCGGAGACTCGGTCTTCGAGTTCGCCGTCCAGTTCGTCGACGCTTCCCTCCAGTGCCTCGAGATCCGTCGCGATCGAGTCCACGTCGTCGGTCACCGTTTCGGCGTCGATTCGCTCGACGGTCGCCTCGAGCCCCGCGAGATCGTCCTCGAGGTCCTCGGTCGCCGTCGCGATCTGTGCCTCGACGTCCGTGACCGTCTCCTCGATCTGCGTTTCGAGCGCGTCCGCGGTCGATTCCAGCTTCGATTCGAGCGCCCGGACGTCTTCGTCGACCGTCTCGAGGTCGTCCGCGAGTCCGCCGACCGCGTCCCTACTGGCGGCCCGCGCTTCGAGGTCGTCCAGCGCGCTCGACGCGCCCGATACCGTGTCTTCGAGATCTGCAACCGCCTTCTCGAGGGTTTCCAGGTCGTCCAGAACGGCGTCGACCCGTTCCTCGTCCGCGGCGGTCGCCTCGAGGTCGCCGATCGTCTCCCGAACGGTATCGACATCGGTTTCGAGCGTCGCGATCCGGTCGTCGACCGTCTCTCGAACGGCAGTCACCTCGTCGTCGACGGCCGCGATCTCCTCGTCGATCGTCGCTTCGACGGTGTCGAAGCGCGCGTCGGTCCGCTCGGAGTGCTCCTCGAGCCGGCCCGAAACGCCGTCGATTCGAGTGGTCACTTCTTCGACCCGTTCCGAGACACTGTCGATACGCGTCCCTGTTTGATCGATATCGTCCTCGAGGGCCTCGAGGTCGTCGACCAGCTGCGAGACGCGGTCGTCTACGGCCTCGAGTCCCGCTTCGGTTGCCGCGGTCGTCTCGAGATCGTCGAGGTCAGTTCGAAGGGTCTCGAGATCCGCATCGACGGTTTCGGTGCGGTCGGCAACGGCTTCGAGATCGCTCGTCAGTTCGGTGACTTGCTCCTCGAGATCCTCCCGCTCGCCGGCTGCAGTCGTCTCAATGGTTTCGATCTCGTCGTCGAGCGTGCCGACATCGTCCGCGAGGTCCGTGACCGTCTCCGACAGCGCATCGAGGTCCGTATCGACGGTTTCCGTCCGGTCTTCGACGGTCTCGAGATCGGCCGTTAGCGCGGTGAGTTCCGCTTCGAGCCGCTCCCGGTCGTCGGCCGCGGCGGTTTCCACAGCCCCAAGGTCGTCGCCGAGTTCGCCGATATCGTCCGCACGGTCCGCGAGCGCCGCCGACAGCTCGTCGAGCTCGTCGTCGACGCGCTCGATGTCACTCTCGAGGCTGGCGACGTCGTCGTCGCTCGCGTGCGCTTCGGCATCGGCCTCGAGGCGTGCGAGGTCGTCCGCGATCGATTCGAGACGATCGTCGAGTTCGTCGACGGCATCGGACGCAGCCGTTCGGTCCTCGACGTATTCGAGCTCCTCCCGGAGGGACTCGATCTCGTCGTCGCGGTCCGCGAGCCGATCGAACAACTGGTCGATGGCGTCGTCGCTGCGGTCGGTCGTCGCGTCGGCCGCTGCCGACCCGTCGAACGCGAGTTCGGTCGCTCCGTTCGCGTCGGCCGTCTCGTCCGCGCTCGAGGAGTCGTGCGTAGCGTCGGTTTCGGTGCCGGAGTCGGATTCGGACCAGGTGACCGCTTCGTAGGCCTCGACGTCGTCCCGAGCGGCCGCGAGCGCACCGCTGGCAGCGCTCGTCGCGGGGTCGTCCGCCAGTCGCACGCCGCGGACCGAGAACGGGAGGGGTGCCGCGTCGAACCGACCGCCGACCAGGAACTCGACGCCCTCGATCGCGCCCTCGCCGGCGATCGAGATCGGAACCGACAGCCCCTGCTGGACGTCGCTCTCGTCGGCCTCCGCTCGGATCGCGTCGATCAACTCGCCTATCAGTGCGTCGTAAGCCTGTGCGAGCGCGCTCTCGATTCCACCTGCCGCAGCGTCGGGATCGAGCGCGAACTCCTCGAGCACGCCGGCGACCTGCGCCGGCGCGTGACCGGTTTCGCCGGCCGCGCGCTCCACGATCCACTCTCGTCCCTTGGCGAGGGAGACCGTCAGTGCCGGCACGCCGTAGTACGCGAGAGTGGCACTCGTCGTCTGCGAACCGATGCAGACCCCGAGGCCGGTGTAGTTGTCGGCCTCGAGGAGGTCGTAAATGACCGCGAATCCGGTGCTGATCGGCGTCGCGTCGAGTCCGCGCGTCGTCAGTACCGACTGGACGGTGTCGCGGTGTCTGTCGGTCGGCGCTGCTGTATCCACGAGCGTTCCCGGCGTCGTATAACAGAGTCGGCCATCCGTGGCGTCCTCGATCACGTCTCCGACGAGCAGATCCAGCGCGGCCGTCGCGTGCGCCGCTGTGTCAGTCGCGAGAACGCCGTCAGCGAACAGCGGCTCCGGCTCTTCGTCCGTTTCCGCCGCAACCGCTCGAGCGTCCCCGCCGACTGCGTACGTGGTTCCGTCCGCCTCGATCGTCCGTCCCTCCCCGGAGAGTCCGGCCGCATCGAGCGCATCGTCGTCGACCGGTAGCACGACCGGCGGGACCGATTCGATCATCGGGCCGTCGCCCGCGTCAGTGACGGCCCTGATCGCTTCCGGTCCGATATCGAGACCGTAATTCATGTCCCCGCAAATTCGAACGACCCTATTGGCTGTTTGCCCCACAGTACCAGATGTGAAAATCGGGGCCACTCAGCAGTTCGAATGCGCCCACTCGTTGCTATCGAATCCCTAATCCAGAGCCGATCCTCGTGGGCCGATTCCGAACGGTCTTCCCGACCGGCAGTTCCGTTCGAGTAGAATTATTTCTCACTCGAGTTCTTATCCATACCTCTCTGATATCGTATATTTATCTGGGAGAACAGGGATCCATTAATTACGCTATTATAAATTCGGAATATGCCATACGTAACTACGCTATTGGTAAATCATGACATACGAAGATCAAAATCCTTCATGTTTATGCATCAGGACAGTGGTGGGTTACGTGTATGTCTGAAACCGGGACGGAGTCCCGTCCACTGGTCCGTCAGCTTCCGGATCCAACGACAGCGTCGAACATCCGGTACAACCCGTCGCTCGAGGAACTGCGCGAACTCGCCGGACCCGACGAGACGACGACCGAATTCGGGTCGGCGTCCTACGTGAGCGAGTTCCGCTCCCGGAGTTCGGATCGGACGAAAAACGCCGTCGACCACGAGTTCGACGACCGCGATCACGACCTGATCGACACCGCCGTCGACGCCACGAATGACACCGAATTGCTCTGTGTCGACCGCCTGATGGGCCGCCACCCGGAGGCGACCTTCTGCTGTCGCCTCTTCGTTCCCGTCGACCACGCTCGAATCGCTTACGCGTGGGCGAGCCTGTTCGAGCCGGCCGACGGACAGGATCCCGATCTCTACACCGTCCAGCTCCCCGACCACGACGAGACTGCGATCCGCATCCGTCCCGACACCGGTTTCACCGCCGTCCTCGGCAGCGACTACACCGGCGAAGCCAAGAAGTCGTTCCTGCGGCTGTTCATGTATCGAATCAAGCAGCAGGGCGGCCTCGGACTCCACGCGGGCAGCAAACGGGTTCGCGTCCGCGACGACGACGGCGAGCTTCGAACCGTCGGTCAGGTCTTCATGGGCCTCTCCGCCACCGGGAAATCGACCCTGACGTCCCACGGCTGCTGGCTCGAGGACCCCGAAGACGCGTCCATGCTGCAGGACGACGTCTGCGGCCTCCTCTCGGACGGCTCCGTCGCCGGCAGCGAGGGCGAAGGACTGTTCATCAAGACCATCGGACTCGACGAGGCGGAGCAGCCGGAACTCTACGAGGCCGCGACCGCCGAATCGGCGATCCTCGAGAACGTCGCGGTCGACGACGACGGTACCGTTCACTTCGAGGAGGACCGATACACCGCCAACTCTCGGGCGATCATCCAGCGCGACGAACTCGAGAGCGCGGACGAGGAGATCGACCTCGACCGGATGGATCAGGTCTTTTTCATCACCCGAAACCCGCTGATGCCGCCGGTCGCCAAACTCGACGAGGAGCAGGCCGCCGTCGCCTTCATGCTCGGAGAGTCGATCGAGACCAGCGCGGGCGACCCCTCGCGAGCCGGCGAATCGATCCGCGTCGTCGGGACGAACCCCTTCATCATCGGCTCCGAGGGAGAAGAGGGGAACATCTTCCACGAACTCATCAACATTCTCGACATCGACTGCTACGTCATCAACACGGGCTATCTCGGCCAGAAATCGAAAGACATCGGCGTTACCGAGTCCGTGACGATCCTCACCGAGGCCGCCCGCGGCACCATCGAGTGGACCCGCGACGAGCGGATGGAGCTGACGATCCCCGACTCCGTCCCCGGGCTCGACATCGAGGACTATTACGTTCCCGACCACGTCGACGACTACGACGATGCGCTCGCGGACCTGCGTGCCGACCGTCGTGACTACCTCGCCGAGTTCGACGAGCTTCGCGAGGAGATCACGGACGCCGTCTACTGACGCCGATTGCACCGGGGAGCAACAGTTCCGGTTTTCAGACAGATCACGCTCCTCACACGGTCTGGCAGCAATTGCCGGTCACGGCCACTGTTATATGTGTCGAGTTCTCATGGTCGGACAATGAGCGCACGGGTACGAAAACCGACCGCGAGAATCTGCGAAGCGTGCGGTCGAGGCGAACGGTGGGACGAGGATCTCGAGGCCTGGCAGATCGCCCGCGACGACGGCGAGAAACAGGTCGGCAGCCCCCACTGCATTCACGAGTGGGACATCACCGGGACGTTCAGACCGGTCGACGAAGCCGATAACTGATCGGGGCCTCTTCTCTCCAGCCCGCAACCCTCGGTGAGCGTGCTCTTTTCCCGGACTCGAGCGTAGTATCCCCCATGCCGACTGTCTACATTACGGCCCCACCGGACGCGGCCGACGAGCTCGCTGAAACCCTGGTCGGGGACCGACTCGCCGCCTGCGTCAATCGGCTGTCGACGACGTCGACCTACCGCTGGGACGGCGAGATTCAGCAGGACGAGGAGGCAGTGTTGCTCGCGAAAACGACGGAGGAAGTCTACGATGACCTCGTGACGCGGGTTCGGGAGGTCCATCCCTACGACGTCCCCTGTATCGAGCGATTCGACGAGAGCGACGTCCTCGAGTCGTTCGCGGACTGGCGTGCGGACAGCGTCGCGGGGCAGTAGCGCGGCCCGGACGATCACGTCAGACGGTCACAGACGATGACTGCCCGAATTAGCAACCCTTAAAACTCGCGCACGGGTTGTGACGGGTATGGCTGGAACCATCGAAGTGCTCGTTCCGGGTGGCCAGGCCAACCCTGGCCCACCGCTCGGTCCCGAGCTCGGACCGACTCCCGTCGACGTGCAGGCTGTCGTACAGGAAATCAACGATCAGACCGAAGCGTTCGACGGCACCGAAGTCCCCGTCACGGTCGACTACGAGGACGACGGCTCCTTCGAGATCGACGTCGGTGTCCCACCGACGGCGGCGCTGATCAAAGACGAGGCCGATTTCGAAACCGGCAGCGGCGAACCCCAGAAGGATTTCGTCGCGGACCTCTCCGTCGAGCAGGTAAAGAAAATCGCCGAGCAGAAACATCCCGACCTGCTCGCCTACGATACGATCAACGCCGCGAAGGAAGTCGTCGGCACCTGCGCCTCGATGGGCGTCACCATCGAGGGCAACGACGCTCGCGAGTTCAAGCAGCGAGTCGACGACGGCGAGTACGACGACGTGCTTGCGGACGGAGCGGCGGCGTAGTCCGGAAGCGCTCGAAGCGCGAACAGAACGAGTGTTTCTTCGTTCTCTCCCGCTCTGACCGGTGTGTACGCCGATCATTCGAGGAAGACTCGCGCAGTGTTACTTGTCGGCCGCGACCCGATCGGAATCTGCCGGTTCGTTCCGGGTCACTAATCCTGATTTCGTCGGGACTCGAGGAATGGAGTGACGGGATCGAATTCGTCGGGTCCGAACGCTGTCGTGAGAGGGGACGTCGGTCGGACGACCGTCGACCTATATTTTGTTCGCGGGCGGAACGGTCCGTTCGTTGGGGTTCCCGGTCCCGGACGCACCGAACAGAACGCGGACGGTCGCGCCGGTGCCAAGCGCCGCGGCGACTCCGACGACTCCCACGGTTGCCGGAAACGCGAGCCCGGACACGCCGCTGAGAAGTGCACCAACGAACAGGCCGGTACTGAGTCGATCGCTACCGAATCGGGAAGCGACGGTGCGCCCGATCGCGACGAAACCGACCGCCGTCGCGACCGGCAGAATTGCGGCACCGATGACGACCATCGGAATCCCGAAGAACGCCCCGATACTCGAATCCACGATAATTATCCCCGTACTCGTGACCCCGCCGACGATGAGGAGGATGGGCACACCGATACAGAACGAAATAATCGGACTGCCGCGTGATTTCGCCACCGCAGTTGTCCCGTATTGCTGAAGCAATCCGAGCACGATCATCGCGACGAGGGCAGTCCCGACGAACTGGATACCGGCCCGAACGATCGGCTCGAGCGACCGATACAGCTCGAGACCCTCGCCGTGTCCCGCCAGCGCGGCGACGGAGTCGAGCAGCAACCCCCCGGCGATAACGTAAAAATCTACTGGCCACATATATCCGTGCTACACTATCACGTATTATAGATTTTTCGATTAGTGAATATACATTTGACCAATATATATCGAAAGATATGGTGAAACGAACCCCATATTCACATGCCGGTCACGAGTACTCGGGATCACAGTGGACGAGGGCAGTCACCGAACGATACAGCCGCCGACTCTACGATAGTGTACACCCTTCGAGAGCCCAGTGCGACTGCGAGACGACCGTACAGGCAGTTCGACGGGTTTAAGTTCGGGATGACACTTGGTTCAAGGGAGACAGGCATCGCCTGTTTCACTGACCCGTAGGAGCACACCCTGCGTACTACGGAGGTGAACGATGGCAGATTCGGATATTGAAACAGCAGTAGCCCGCGCACTCGAGGACTCACCGGACCGGAACTTTACCGAGACGGTAGACCTCGCGATTAATCTGCGCGACTTAGACCTGAACGAACCGTCGAACCGCGTTGACGAGTCGATCGTCCTGCCGGCCGGAACCGGCCAGGAGACCCGCATCGTCGTCATCGCCGAAGGAGAGACCGCAGTCCGCGCCGAGGAGGCCGCGGATGAGGTCCTTTCGGTGGACGATGTGGCCGATCTGGACGACGACGAGGCCAAAGACATGGCCGACGAGACGGACTTCTTCATCGCCGAAGAGGCGATGATGCAAGACATCGCCCGGCACTTGGGTACCATTCTCGGTCCCCGAGGGAAGATGCCGGACCCGCTCTCGCCCGACGACGACGTCGTCGAAACCGTCAACCGGCTCAAAAACACCGTGCAGCTTCGCTCCGGCGACCGACGAACGTTCCACACGCTCGTCGGCGCCGAAGACATGGACGCCGAGGACATCGGCGACAACATCGACGTCATCCTGCGTCGCCTGCACGCCGACCTCGAGAAGGGGCCCCAGAACATCGACGCCGTCTACGTAAAGACGACGATGGGCCCGTCCGTGGAGGTGGCCTAATATGAGCGCACAGGCTGAACGCAAAACCGAGAACCTTCCCCAGTGGAAGAAAGAGGAAGTCGCCGACCTCGCCGAGATCATCGACGAGTACGACAGCGTCGGCGTCGTCGGCATCGCCGGCATTCCCTCGAAGCAGCTCCAGGACATGCGTCGCGACCTGCACGGCACCGCCGTGCTTCGCGTCAGCCGCAACACCCTGCAGACGCGTGCCCTCGAGGACGCCGGACTCGGCGACCTCGTCGAGCACATCGGGGGACAGGTCGGGATCATCGCGACCGACGAGAACCCGTTCTCGCTGTACAAGGAGCTCGAGGCGTCGAAGACGCCCGCTCCGATCAACGAGGGGGAAGTCGCCCCGAACGACATCGTCATCCCCGAAGGGGACACCGGTGTCGATCCCGGGCCGTTCGTCGGCGAACTCCAGGGTATCGGCGCGAACGCGCGCATCGAAGAAGGGTCGATCCAGGTCATGGAAGACTCGACGGTCCTCGAGGCCGGCGAGGAAGTCTCCGTCGATCTGGCGAACGTCCTGAACGAGCTCGGCATCGAGCCCAAGGAGGTCGGTCTCGACCTTCGAGCCGTCATCGCCGACGGCGTGCTCTTCAGCCCCGAGGACCTCGATATCGACGTCGAGGCCTACGAGAGCGACGTGTCGACGGCCGCCGCCCGCGCTCGGAACCTCGCACTCAACGCGAGCTTCCCGACTGCGACGACGGCCCCGACGCTCATCGCGAAGGCCACGGGCGAGGCCAAGAGCCTCGGCCTGCAGGCCGCGATCGAGGACGAAGACCTGATGCCCGATCTCGTCAGCAAGGCCGACGCGCAGCTGCGTGCACTCGCAGCACAGGTCGACGACGAGGAGGCACTTCCTGACGAACTCCAGGACGTCGAGGCGGCCGCCGAACCGGCGGCAGCCGACGACGAAGACGAATCGGCGGACGACCAGACTGAAGACGAGGCTGAGACCGAAGATACCGACGCCGACGATGACGACGACGAAGACGACGGCGACGGCGCGGCCGGTCTCGGCGAGATGTTCGGATAACGACTAGGAGGATCCAACAATGGAATACGTATACGCTGCACTCATCCTGAACGAATCGGGCGAAGAGATCAACGAAGACAACCTGACGAACGTCCTCGACGCTGCCGGCGTCGACGTCGAAGAGTCCCGCGTGAAGGCACTCGTTGCCGCACTCGAGGACGTCGACATCGACGAGGCAGTCTCCGAGGCCGCCGCCGTCCCCGCTGCCGGTGGCGCCGCAGGCGGCGCGGCTGCCGAGCCCGCTGCCGACGAGGGCGACGACGAGGACGAAGAGGTCGAAGAGACCAGCGACGTGCCGGACACGACGGACGACGACGATGACGACGACGAGGCCGACGGCGAGGGCCTCGGCGAACTCTTCGGATAACGTCCACGTCGGTTCGGTTCCGACGAGTTGCAATCCCGATTTTTTGTTCGACGATCGCCTCCAGCGACGCGGCTGTGATCCGTGAGTATATATCGGAAGACGCGGCCAGCATCAGCGATGCCCGCACCAGTCGAACTCGGTCTCGAGCCGGCGGTGGCGTTCCAGGTGCTCGCGTGGACCCTCGCCGGCTCGCTGCTCGGCTGTTGCAGCGGGCTCGTCCCGGGAGTGCACGCGAACAACTTCGCCTTTCTCCTGGCTGGCGTCGTGCCGATAGTCCCCGGTCCGCCGCTGTTCGTCGGCTGTGCGATGCTCGCGGCCGGTGTCGTCCACACGTTCTGCAACGCCGTTCCCGCGATGGCGCTCGGCGTTCCCGACGCCGAGATGGCCGTCACCGCGCTGCCGGGTCATCGAATGGTGCTCGAGGGCCGGGGGTACGAAGCGATTCGGCTCTCCGCGCTCGGCAGTATCCTCGCCGTGCTCGCGGCGGTCCCGCTCGCCGTCCCTGTCACGTGGGCAGTGACGGCGGCCTATCCGACGATCCGTGCCCATCTTCCGCTCGTCCTCGCGATGGTCGCAGTCGCGTTGATCGCATCCGAACGCACGTGGCGGGGCCGGCTCGGTGGCGTCCTGTCGTTCGCCCTCGCAACTGGCCTCGGCGCGCTCACGTTGGATCTCTCGACCGACGCGCCCCTCGAGGCGGGTGGCACGCTCGCGCCCCTCTTCGCCGGCCTCTTCGGTGCGCCGGTGTTGATCGACGCGATTCGGGGGAGTGGGATTCCCCGGCAGTCGGGGACCGGGATCGAGACGTCGCGACGGTTCGTCGGCACCACAGCGATCGCGGGCACGCTGGCCGGTGCGATCGTCGGCTACGTCCCTGGCATTTCGGCGGCCATCGCTGCAGTCGCGGTGTTGGCGATCGTCCCCAATGGAGCCAGCGACCGCGGTTATATCGTCGCGACCAGCGGCGTCGACACGGCGAACGCGGTCTTCGCGCTCTTCGCGCTGGTAGCGATCGGCCAGCCCAGAACCGGGGTCCTGGTAGCGTTCGATGGCACGGCCGCACCCCTCGAGCTCCCGATCCTGCTCGGGGCCGTCGTTCTCGCTGGATTAATCGGGTTCGTCTTCGTGATCGTCGTCGGGGACGCCTACCTCGAACTCGTCGGCCGACTCACGTACTGGAAACTCTCGGCTGCGATCCTCGTGGTCCTGCTCGGGCTCTCGTATCTGTTTACCGGTGGGCTCGGCATCGGGATTTTCGTCGTCGCGACCGCCATCGGCATGGTCCCGGTTCGATTGCGGTGTCGTCGCGTCCACCTGATGGGCGTTCTGATCGGACCGCTGATGCTGGGACTCTGAACGACACTTCCCTCTTCAGTCGCTCGAGCCCGCCGCTCGAGCCGCGGTCACGAGTTTCTCGACCCGTTCTTTCGAAACCGGGTTCGTCGTCACGCCGTCCGTTTTGAGTGCCGTGCCGACGATGACGCCGTCCGCACCCGCTTCGAAACAGTCGGAGACGGTGTCGCTCGTCACGCCGCTGCCGACGAACACCGGCACGCGGTCAGCGTCCCCGCTCTCGTCCGCCGCTGCGTCGGCGACGCGCTCGATATCCGCCAGCGCCGTTTCGACACCCGTCCCGGGACCGGAGACGATCAGCCCGTCGGCCCTGCCGCGTCCAACCGTTTCGCGCGCCGCGCGTTCGATATCCTGCGCACCGATCGGCGCGGCGTGTTTGACGTGGACGTCCGCCAGGATCGACACGTCGGCCTCGAGTCGGTCGCGAAGTCGAAGCGTCTCGTGGGCGCGTCCCTCGAGGATTCCCTGATCGGTCGCGGCGGTGCCGACGTGGACGTTGACGCGGACGAACTCGGCGTCGGCGGCCGCGGCGATCGACAGCGCTGCCGCCGCGTCGTTGCGGAGCACGTTGACGCCGACCGGCACGTCGACGGCGTCGGTCAGGGCCGTCGCGATAGCGGTCATCTCCGCGACGACGTGGTTCGGCACGTCGTCCGGGTAGAACGGCGCATCGCCGAAGTTCTCGAGGACGAGTCCATCGACCCCGCCGGCCTCGAGACGCCGTGCATCCTCGAGGGCGCGGGCTCGGACGGCCTCGCGGTCACCGTCGAAATCCGGTGCGCCGGGGAGCGACGGGAGATGAACCATGCCGACGATCGGACGGTCGACCTCGAACCGGTCTCCGAGGGTGCTGCCTGCTATCATATCGGTGCTGGGACCGCGAGCGGGATAAGTTCGTGTGGGCGCTCCTTGCCAACGGCGTCGGCGTTCATGTCGTTCGTCCGCGATCCGGCAATCCCCTCTCCCTCCACGGCTGTTTTCTCGCCACCGTCGTAACGTTCCTGCGATGACTGACTTACTCTCTCCGTTACCGTTGCGCGATCTCGAGACCGAGAATCGAATCGCCGTCTCACCGATGTGTCAGTACTCCTGTGAGCCGGACGGGCTCGCGACCGAGTGGCACCGCGTCCACCTCGGGAGCCGAGCCGTCGGCGGCGCGGGGATCGTGATGACCGAGGCCACGGCGGTGGACCCGGCTGGCCGGATCACGCCTCACGACCTCGGGATCTGGAGCGACGAGCACGCGTCCGCGCTCGAGCCGACCACCGAGTTCATCCGCGACCAGGGTGGGGTGCCCGGGATCCAGCTCGCCCACGCGGGCCACAAAGCGAGCAAGGAGCGACCGTGGGAGGGCCACGTCCCGATCCAGCCCGACGGGACCGGTCCCAGCGGGGCATCCGGATGGGAAGTCCTCACGCCGTCCCCCGAGGCGTACCCGCCGTTCGACGGCGACCGCCCGGCGATGAAGAAGGCCGATCAGGGCGATATCGAGGGCGTCATCGACGCCTACCGCGCCGCGGCCGAGCGCTCGCTCGAGGCCGGATTCGAGATCGCCGAGGTCCACGCGGCCCACGGCTACCTGCTCCACGAGTTCCTCTCGCCGGCGACGAACCACCGCGAAGACGATTACGGTGGGAGCTTCGAGAACCGAACGCGCCTGACCCGGGAGATCGTCAGTGCCGTTCGCGAGGTCTGGCCGGACGACAAGCCGCTCTTCGTTCGCATCTCCGGGACCGACTGGCTCGACGACCGTGAATCGTGGGATATCGAACAGTCAGTGCGACTGGCGGACGATCTCGCCGATCTCGGCGTCGATCTGATCGACGTCAGTTCGGGCGGGCTCCACCCCGAGCAAGCGGTTCCCGGCGGGCCGAACTTCCAGGTCCCGCTGGCCGAGAAGGTTCGCGAGGGTGCCGACGTCGCCGTTGGCACGGTCGGCGGTGTCACCGAACCCGAGCAGGCCGACGCGCTGATCCGCAACGACCGCGCCGACCTCGTGCTCGTCGGGCGGGAGTTCCTCCGCGATCCGTACTTCGGCCTCCGGGCGACCGGCGACCTCGAGCGCGATCCGGACGAAGTCGCGGAGCAGTGGCCGGTCCAGTACCGGCGAGCGGTCCAGCGGTAGCGCGGTCAGGTCCGCCGCGCGTCGGCGCTGCGGTTACTCGTCGTCGTAGTCCTCGAGCCAGCCCGTGACGGACGACCGCAACGCGCCGGTCGTCGTGCCGATATTCAACAGCTGGTAGCCGTTCTGCGCCTTTTCGTTGACGTCGTCCATGCCGAATCCGAGCCCGCCGACCGGAACGTCCGCCTCGACGGCGGCCGATCGGATCGTCTCGACGGCCTCCTCCACGTCCGGATGATCGAACTCGCCCGGATGGCCCAGCGAAACCGAGAGATCGAGCGGGCCGATGAAGACGAACCCGAGTTCGGGGACCGCGAGTATCTCGTCGAGCTCGTCCAGCGCCGACTGGGTCTCGACCGTGACGCCGACGACGACGGAGTCGTCTTCGGTGCCCACGTAGTCGTCCGTCAGCCCCCAACGGCCCGCTCGAGGGCTGGCCATGCCGCGCCGGCCCGGCTCGCCGTCGTACTCGAACCGGCCAGCCCGGACCGCCGCTCTGAGTTCCTCGCTACTCCCGACTCGCGGGAGGAAGACGTTTCGAACGCCGGCGTCGAGGGCCTTCCGAACCAGCGACGGATCGGTGTCAGGAAGCCGCACCAGCAGCTCCGTGTCGGTGCCGTCCACTGCGCGCAGCAGTTCCTCCAGCCGGCCCGCGTCCCGCGGGCTCGGCCCGCCGTGCTCGAGATCGATCCAGACGAAGTCCGCGCCCAGCGCCGCGTAGAGTTCGACGACAGTCGGACTGTACGTGTTCTCGAGGACGCCGAGCGCGACCTCGCCGGCCTCGAGCGTCTCGCGGAGCGCGTTCCCTCGGGGGTGCTGGCTCATACGGCCGGTAGGCACACCCGCTGGCGACTAAAGTCTGGGGCCGAACGACGCGGGTTCCGATTCTGGAACGGTTCTACCCGGCTTCAGTCGTCTTTCCACTTGATCGAACAGCCCCGAGAGGGCTGCCACTCGAGGTCGACCGGCTCGTCAGCCAGTACGGCGTCGATCGCCTCGCGGATCTGGAATCGGCTCGGCTCGTCGTCGGGATTGGGTGCGTCGTCGAGCCGGCCGTGGTAGGCCAGCCGAAACGCACCGTCTTCGCGCTCGAAGAGGAAGGGATCAGGGGTGCAAACTGCACCGTACTCTCGGGCGACCCCCTGACTCTCGTCGCGGAGATAGGCGTCGTACGCTACTTTTCCCGCGTCGACGAACTCCCGCATCCGCTCGAAGGAATCGTCGGGGTATTCCTCGGCGTCGTTCGGATTGATTCCGACCACCGAGACGTCGCCGTACTCGTCCGCGAGTTCGTTCAGCAAATCGAACTTCGCCTGGGCGTACGGACAGTGATTGCACGTGAACACGACCAACAGCGCCTCGTCGTCCGCGAAGGACTCGAGCGTGTACGTCTCGCCGTCGACGCCCTCGAGTTCGAACGCCGGTGCAGCGTCGCCCGCCTCGAGTTCCGACTCGGACTCTGTGAGAACCATGTCGAACGATTCGGTTCGTTCGTCCTTAATCGTCACGTTCGGGGTAGTCGGTTCGCTCGTCTGCGGGTCGACCAATGACAGTGACGAGTCGATCTCTTCGAACAGCGCCGCGAGCGATCCGATCGCTGGGATCGCTTCATTCCAGCCCGGTTCGTACCGAGACCGATTCGCTACCGGAGTCGCGACGACTTACATATTAGTACCCCGACCTACATCCACAGGGTATGAAGACGCTCGAGGTCACCGACGAGCAGTACGCGTTCATCCAGCACCTCCGCGAGGAAGTCGCCGAATCGGTCGTCGGCAAGTACGGGTTCGTCCGCGAACAGGACGCCGTCCAGTTCCTGATCGACAATTTCGACGAGGACGTCGAACTCGAGACCAGCGGCGAGTTCGGCTCGACCGCGGCCGACGACGTCGCCGCGTCCGTCGGGGCGGCCATCGACGGAGCGGCAGACCCCAACGAGCCCGAGGCAGTCAGCTACGACGAAAGCGAGGAGACGGACGGCGTCGATCCCGGATCGGACGAACCGGATCCCGACGGCTCGACCGAGGCGTCAGCTGACGACGGCGGACCCGCCGGAGACCTGGGCGACGGCGACGACGGGGACGGCTCCGCCGACGACGACGACATGCTAGACGAGATGATGAGCCTGCTCGAGACCCACGACGACAAGTGGTCCGAGTCGGATTCCGCGGATTACCGGTACACCGTGGATCTCCCCGACGGCTCGACCGAGCAGGTCCAGACGAAAGACGACGTTCGGGCGCTGTTGTTCAAGAATTATCGATAGAGCAAAAATCGCGTATTTCGGTCGACCGGTCCCTGGAGTCCGAATACGAGGGACGCGTTGGGCCTCCGTGTCTGCACGGAGTGGTCTCGCCTTCCCCGTCGGCTTCGCTCGCACACCCTTCTCAGCACACCTCGCTATCCTTCGCCCGGATCGACCGAGCGAAGATACCGTTGGGCATCGATCCCGCTGCCGCGACGAACAACGTTAGACCTTTACTCGCGCTCGCGTTTGCAAGCGGTATGAGCGAACGCGAGGTGCTCGAGTTGCTCCGTGAGAACGCGCGCTACTCCACGGCGGATATCGCGCGAATGACTGACCTCGAGGAGAGCGAGGTCGAGGCGACCGTCGAGGAACTCGAGGCGGCGGGCGTCGTCCGGGGGTACCAGGCGGTCGTCGACTGGGACAAACTGGAAGACGAGCGCGTCCGGGCCGAGGTCGAGTTGAACGTCACGCTCGACCGCGAAACCGGCTACGACGATATCGCGGAGCGCCTCGCACGGTTCCCGCAGGTCAAGGCCCTGCGACTGATCAGCGGCGACTACGACTTCGACATGGAGGTCGAGGGCGACTCCATTCGCGAGGTCTCCCAGTTCATCAGCGAAAAGGTCGCGCCAGTCCCCGAGATCACGCAGACGGTCACTCACTACGTGATGACCTCCTACAAGGAGAACGGGATCGAACTCGGCGACGGCGAGGACGACGACCGCCTCTCGTACTCACCCTGACCATGACGTTCGAACTGTCAGACCGCGTGCAGGCGGTCCCGCCGTCGGGAATCAGGCGCTTCTTCGAGATCGCCGAGGAACGCGACGAGGTCATCTCGCTGGGCGTGGGCGAGCCCGACTTCGCGACGCCGTGGGCCGCCCGCGACGCCGCGATCGCCTCCCTCGAGCAGGGAAAGACCTCCTATACGGCCAACCGGGGCAAGCGCGAACTCCGCGAATCGATCGCCGACTACGTCGCCGACCGGTTCGATCTGGGGTATGACCCCGACGAGGAGATTATCGTAACTACTGGCGCGAGCGAGGCGGTCGATCTCGCCTTCCGGGCGTTCGTCAACCCCGGTGACACGGTCGCGGTCGCCCAGCCCTGCTACATCTCCTACGAACCCGGCGTCACCTTCGCCGGCGGCGAGGTGTTGCCCGTCCCGACGACCGAGGAAGACGACTTCCGGCTCACCGTGGAGAGTCTCGAGCAGGCCGGGGCGGCCGACGCGGACATGCTGGTCATCTGCTATCCCAACAATCCGACTGGCGCGATCATGCCCGCTGAGGACCTCGAACCGATCGCGGAGTTCGCCCGCGAGCACGACCTGACGGTCCTCTCGGACGAGATCTACGCCGAGTTGACCTACGACGGCGAGCACACCTCGATCGCGAGCTTCGAGGGGATGCGCGAGCGGACCATCGTCTTCAACGGCTTCTCGAAGGCCTACGCGATGACCGGCCTCCGGCTGGGGTACGCGCTCGGACCAGCCGACGCCATCGCCGCGATGAACAAGATCCACCAGTACACGATGCTCTCAGCGCCGACCACGCCCCAGTACGCCGCCCTCGAGGCGCTCGACACCTGCGACAACGACGTCCGGGAGATGGTCGAGGAGTACGACCGTCGACGCCAGTTCGTCCTCTCGCGGTTCCGCGAGATCGGGATGGACGTCTTCGAGGCCAAGGGGGCCTTCTACTGCTTCCCCGAGGTTCCCGATGGCTTCACCGCGGAGGAGTTCGCCGAGGAGGTCCTCCGCGAGCAGGGCGTCGCCGTCGTCCCCGGTGACGTCTTCGGCGACGTCGGCGAGGGACATCTGCGCGTGTCCTACGCGACCGGACTCGGCGATCTCCGGCAAGCGCTCAACCGAATCGAGGCGTTCGTCGAAGAACACGCCTGAAGACCCGTCCCGTAGCCCGTCCGTCGACCCGCGTATCGGGTCGGAATATCGCGACCACGAACAGTTTTCTCGGTCGCCCGCACTCTCGTTTGCATGGTCGACTATCGCCCCATTCCGGACGAGCGGGACGTCTTCCACGAGTACAGCAGCTACGCGTTCAGGGCGGAAGAAGGGGTGCCGGCGTACGATCCCGACGAACACGAAACGCCGCGGTCGACGCTCGGCTCCCGTCGCGGGCTGTACGAAACCGATGCGACCGACGACGCCGAGCCGCGCTGCGTCTCCCGCCACTACTGGCTCGAGTCCCGCGTCCGCGGCGACATTCATCGGACCACGGGGTTGGCGTCGGTCGCGACGCCGCCGGAGTACCGCCGCCGGGGGTACGTCAGACAGTTGCTCGCCCGTTCCCTCGCGGAGTATCGCGACCACGACGTCCGGTTCTCGGTGCTGTGGCCGTTCCGCTACCGGTTCTACCGCCAGTACGGCTGGGACACGTCTAACCGCATCGTCACCCACGAGTGCGACCCGGCGGTACTCTCGTTCGCTTCAGACGCCATCGATCGGGAGTCAGGGTCGTTCCGTCGACTCGAGGCCGACGAGTACGAGACCCTCGAGCCCGCATACGACGTCCATGCCGACCGGTATGGTCTCGCACTCGAGCGCGACGAGGACTGGTGGCGCCATCGCGTCTTCGCCGGCGGCGATCGAGATCCGTTCGTCTACGCTTACGAGCGTGACGGGCAGGTACAGGGATATCTCGTCTACACGATCGACGACGATTCGGACGGACCGACGATGGCCGTCTCCGAACTGGCGTTCGTCGACCACGACGCCCTCCTGGCCCTGCTCTCGTTCTGTTACGATCACGAGTCGCAGGTCGAGCGGGTGCGTCTCGAAGTCCCTGTCGACGTTCCGATTCGAGATCTCGCTCGAGACCCCGACGAAATCGACACCGGCGTCGCGGATGGCCCGATGGTTCGCCTCGTCGACGTGGCGGAGACCCTCTCCGTACTTTCGTATCCGGACCGCGATGGTGCCCTCACGATCGCCGTCGACGATCCGCTGGTCGACTGGAACGAGGGACCGTTCGCGCTCGAGGTGTCGGACGGGAACGGAGCGTGCGAGCGTCTGGACGACGCGGCCGACTCGAACGGGACCGACGTTTCCCTAGATATCGCCGCACTCTCGCAACTCGCCGTCGGCGCTCGGTCTGCGACCGCCCTCGAGCGGACCGGGCGGCTCGAGGCGAAGGGATCGGGCGCGGTGGCGACGCTCGCGGAGCTCTTTCCGGAAACCGATGTCTATCTCGGCGAGTTCTTCTGAGATCGAGCGCCCGCACGTTCGCGGGCCCCTCTCCGGGCGCACCCGCGGCGTCGTCTCAAACGACGTTCGTCTCCGCGCGCGTCGTCCCGGTTTCGAACCGGTCGCTCGAGAGCGGTTCGATGTCGACGAGCGAGGCCGTCCCTTCGGTGACGAGTTCGGCGACGAGCCGTCCGGTCGCGGGTGCGTGCTGGAACCCGTGGCCCGAAAAGCCGGCCGCGGTGACGAAGCCGGGAACCGTCTCTTCGACGATCGCGGTATCGTCCGGTGTCACCGCGTAGAGCCCCGCCCAGCCGCGCTTGAGCACCGATTCGGGGCCGAAGTAGGAGGTCCACTCGGAGACGGTCTCGAGGGCGTCGGCGGCCCACGAGAAGTCGATAGACCGATCGTAGGCGTCGGGCTCGGCGACCGAATCGGACTCGCCGAAGTGCCCGCCGATCAGCGCGTCGCCGCCGCGGTCCGGCCGGAAGTACGATCCGCTCTCGAGATCGATCGTCAGGGGATGACTCTCGGGGACCGGATGCTCGGGTTCGACGACGGCGATCTGGCGTCGCTTCGGGGTGATCGGCAGCGAGCAATCTGCCATCGCCGCGACCTCGCCCGCCCACGGCCCCGCGGCGTTGACGACGAACTCGGCCTCGAGACTGCCGTCCGCGGTCTCGATACCCGTTACTCGGCCCCCCTCGCGACTGTCGGAGGCTCCCCGGAGCACGTCCGTGACCGGCGTATTCGTCCGGACGTCGACGCCGGCGTCGGCCGCCGCTCGCGCGTATCCTTGCAACGCGAGATGCGGATCGGCGAAGCCATCCGTCACGGAGTACGTGGCCGCGGCGAACTCCTCGGGGTCGATTCCCGGACAGTAGTCCGCCGCCGCGTCGGGGTCGAGAACTTCGCTCGGAACGCCCCGGTCGTTCTGCATGGCGACGGTCTCCTCGAACTGCGCGGCGGTAGCCTCGCTCCGAGCCAGAAAGAGATACCCCGTCCGGCGGTAGTCGATATCGGTTCCGAAGCGCTCCTCGAAGGAGTCCCAGACGCGCATGCTCTCGAGCGACATGGTGACGTTGACCGGCGTCGAGAACTGCGCGCGGATGCCGCCCGCGGCCCGCTCGGTGCTGCCGTTGCCGATCGACCCCTGCTCGCAGACGACGACGTCGACGCCGCGGGTAGCGAGTTCGTATGCGCTCGAGAGGCCGACGATGCCGCCGCCGATCACGAGTACCGTCATACGGTACCTAACGACAAACCGAGCGAAAAGGATTCGCTTGAGAATGGGGTCGAAACGGGAGCGATTCGTCCGGCCGGAGCGACGACCGCAGCGGCGGGCCGCCGTCAGAAGCGATCGGTTGAGAGGTACATCTGGTGGTCTTCGTCAACGGTCCCCTCGAGTACGTCGTAGACGACGTCCGCGACGGCGGGCGCGAGCGTCACTCCCTGACCCGACATGCCGCAGGCGACGACGAACCCGTCGACGCTCGTCTCGCCGACGATGGGTCGACCGTCCGGGGTGACGGTTCGGAGGCCGATCCACTCGTCGACGACCGTCGCGCCCTCGAGTGCGGGAACGACGCTCGCAACGTCGGTCGCTGTCTCGCGGAAGTCGTCCGAAACGGTACACCGGTCCGGATCGTAGCGCTGGCCGTCGGTGTATTCCGTTCGGTACTCGCCGACCCACGCCCCGGTCCCGTCGGTCCCGCCGGTGGGTCGAACGTACCGCTTGGACTCGAGGATCGTCACCGGACCGTCGATCGGTTCGGTCGCCTCGAGTTCGACCATCGGTCCCAGCGTGTGCCCGAGCGGGAGCGAGACGCCGACCATGTCGTTCAGTTTCGGAGCCCACGGACCGGTCGCGTTGATGACGCGGTCGGCCTGCAGTCGACCCCCGTCTGTTTCGATGCCCGAGATGGACGCGTCGCGGTCGCGCGCGATCATGTCAGTCACGGTCACACCGGTTCGAATCTCGGCACCGTTCCGTCGAGCGCACGTCGCGAACCAGGACGCGACGTCGGTCGCATCACAGATGCGGTCGTTCGGCGTGTGAAGTCCCCCGACGAATCCGTCGGAGTCGATACCGAGCCGCTCGAGCTCCGCCGCCGACAGGAATGAGGCCTCGACGCCGTGGTCGCGAAGGATCTCCGCGGATTCTTCGAGCCGCTCCGCGAACGCCGTCGTTTCGGCGACGTAGAGCGTCCCGATCCGCTCCGATTCGAGCGGCCCGCGGTCGAACAGTCGTCGGTAGACTGATCGGGAGCGCGCACGGAATCGCAGGTCGAAGGGCGTCGGTGCGACGATGGTTTCCATCAGGATGCCAGCGGAGGCCGCCGTCGTTTCGCCGCCGATCCGCGAGCGCTCGAGGAGCGTGACGTCGTGATCGGTGTCGCTGAGGCGGGCCGCGATCGCCGTTCCGATGATCCCGCCGCCAACGATGACGATGTCCATGCGCGCTGGTACCACACCAGACATCAAACAACTACCTGTCCACTCGATCGCCGAATCGACCGCCAGACGACTGACATCACGACTGAAGTGGCCATCCGTCGATGTGCCCGTATGGTTCGCATGCTCTCCGACGACGACGTCGCGTCCGTACTCGAGCTCGAAGCTCTCCTGCCGGTCGTCGCCGACGCGTTCGAAAAGCAGCGAGCGGGCGCGGTCGAACGACCGGAGCGACCACACTACCCGATCGGGATGGGGACCGATCCGGACGCACCCGGGGAACCGACGGGAACGGGCCTCTGCATGCCGGCGTACGTTCACGGCGCGGCGTACGCGGCGACGAAGCTCGTGACGGTCGTCGAGGACAACCCCGAGCGCGGACTCCCGACCGTTACCGCACAGATCGCACTCGCCGACGCCGAAACCGGCCAGCCGGCCGGCTACCTCGCTGGAAATCGAATCACCAGCGCGCGGACCGGGTGTATCGGCGGCCTCGCGGCCCGCGAACTCGCGATCGACGAGCCGATCGACCTGGCCGTGATCGGTGCCGGCACGCAGGCTCGCTGGCAAACGCGGGCCATCGCCGCTGCGACCGACCGCCTCGAGTCGATCCGCGTCTACTCGCCCAGCGACTCCCGAACGGCCTGTGCCAGCGATCTCGACGCGGAACTCGGCGTGCCCGCCACGCCGGTCTCGAGTCCGCGCGACGCCGTGGACGGTGCGACCGTCGTCGTCACAGCGACTACGAGTACGGAGCCGGTATTCCCCGGGGACGCGCTAGCTGACGGGACGCTCGTGATCGCCGTCGGCGCGTACACGCCGGCGATGCGTGAACTGGACGACGCGACGATAAACCGTGCGGACCGCGTCTTCGCGGACGTGCCGAGCGAAGCGCGCGAGACCGGCGATCTCCGCGATCACGCTGGACTCGCGGTTCACCCGTTCGGTGACGTGATCGCCGGCCAGCGAGGACGCGCGGCGCCGTCGGAGATCATCGTTTGCAAAAGCGTTGGGACCGCAGTATTGGACGCTGCAGCCGCAGAATTCGTCTTCGAACGCGCTCGAGAGGTCGGATCGGGAACGACGATCTCCCTCTGAACACCGTGTGACAGAGTCACAGTCGATCGCTCGGCCACGACACTGAAATAGGGGTTTCACTAACAATACCCTGACTATCTGTCGATGAGCACAACGGCTGTGAGAGGCGATAGCCTCGAGCGGAAGAGGGGATCGAATCCGTCGCCCGGCGGGGGACGGGGTGGAGCGTCGTGACGATGCGATCCATCCCGACCGTCGACCGCGTGACCGACCCCTTCTTCGCACTCGATACGGGGTTTCGCTTCACGTACCTCAACGAACGGGCCGAAACGTTGCTCGAGCGCACCCGCAGCGAGCTGATCGGTCGGGTTATGTGGGACGAGTTCCCGCAGACCGTCGAGACGCAGTTCCCCGACGGCTTCCACCGCGCGATGGACGAACAGGTACCGGTCTCCTTCGAAATCTACCATACGGAACTCGAGACGTGGTTCGAAGCCCGGGCGTATCCCTCCGAAACAGGCCTGTCGGTGTACATGCGCGACGTGACCGAGCGCAAAGCACAGGAGCGGACGCTGGCCCAGCACGCCGCCGTCGTCGAAGCGGTTCACGACGCCGTCGTCACCCTCGACCGAAACCGCGAAATCGTCACGGTAAACGGTGCGACCGAAGCGATCCTTGACACCGATCGATCGACGCTCGTCGGCGAGCACGTCGAGACGCTGACCACGCTGGCGGGGATCGACGACAGACACGCCGTCGATATCGGACAGGCGATCACCGACGTCGACATCGGCAACGCGGATCGCCGCCAACTCGAGGTGCCCTACGTCGGTCCGAACGGCGACGACCGGATGGGCGAATTCCGCTTCGTCCCGATCGAGGACAACACTGCGACCGTCGCGGCCGTCGTCCGGGACGTCACCGATCAACACGAGTACGACCGCGTCGTCGAATCCCTCCACGAGATCACGCGGTGGCTCCTCGAGTCCGACGATCCCGAAGAGATCTGTGCGATCGCCGTCCACGCGGGCAGCGATCTGCTCGATCTCCCCATCAGTGGGATCTGGCTGCTCGAGGAGGAACAGGGGTATCTCGAACCAGTCGCGGGCACCGCCGGCGCCCACGACGAGTTCGGCGGTCTCCCGCGGTTCAACCCCGGCGAAGGCCTCGTCTGGGACGTCTTCGAAGGCGGCGAAGTTGAGCTATTCGACGACCTCGAGACGGTCGACGAACTCTACAACCCGGACACCCCGCTCCGATCGGAGATCATCGCACCGATCGGCACACGCGGGGTCCTCATGACGGGAGCGCTCGACCCCCATCGATTCGACGAGACGGACGTCGACCTCATCTCGACGCTCGTCGAGAACACCCGGGCTGCACTCGATCGGGCTGACCGAGAGCGAGTCCTTCGGGAGCGGACGGACGAGCTCGAGCGCCAGACTGAACGCCTCGAGGCCGTCGCCGACGTCCTCTCGAACGATCTGAAACGGCAACTGGAAAGCGTTGCCGACGCCCTCGAGGAGGACGCGGCCGAAGAATGGGAGTTCCCGCTCGCGGAGGATACGGTCGAAACGACCCTCGATCGGGCCGAGCGGCTCGTCGACGACGTCCGCGAATTCGCTCGCAACGGGACAGCCGTCGGTACCAGGAGTCGGCTCCACCTCGAGGAGGCGGTTACCGATGCGGTCAGCCAGTCCCGGCTCGCGGAGGACGCCGTCATCGTCGAGGGGGCGGCCGCGCTCCGGGCCGATCCCGATCGCTTCGCTCACCTCCTCCAGACGGCCTTCGATAGCGCCGTCGCCCGGGGAGATACCGACGTCACGGTCCAAATCGGTCTGGTCGGGTTCGACGACGACGGGGATCGAGGCATCTTCGTGCTCGACGACGCCGAAGAGATTCCCCCGAACGCACACGACCGCGTGCTCGACCCGACCGCCGACGACGACACCGCGATCGACGGTCTCGGACTCGCACTCGTTCGAGCGATCGCCGAGGCCCACGACTGGGACTGTACCGTTACGAACGGCGAGAACGGCGGCACGCGGATCGAAATTCGGGACGTGACGACGCTCGAGCGTCGACTCGGGGGATAATCGACGAGTCGAGCCCGCGACGGTCCCAGCGCCCAGTACCGACGACCGATGGCTCGCAGCCGATCAGTTGTCGGCGAACGTGACGTTTCGGATCTCGAACCGTGCGCCGCCGCGATCACCGTCGGTCACTCGAATCGCCCAGTCGTGGGCGTCGGCGATCTGTTCGACGATCGCGAGCCCGAAGCCGGTTCCGTCCGTCGAGGTAGAGTAGCCCATATCGAACACCTCCTCGCGCTCGCGTTCCGGGATGCCCGGGCCGTCGTCCGCCACGTAGAAGCCGTCGGCCAGTTCACCGATAGTGATGCTCACGTCCTCGCCGCCGTGCTCCACGGCGTTCCGCATGAGGTTCTCGAGCAGTTGCTGGAGTCGCCGCCGATCAGCCCGGATCGGCCGGGCGAGATCGGTACTGATCGTCGCGCGAGTCGCCTCGACGTTCCGCCAGCAGTCCCGCGCGAGCGCCGCGAGATCGACCCGTTCGGGGTGACGAATCCGTTCCCCCTCCCGTGCCAGCGTCAGGAGATCGTCGATCAGGTCGTTCATACGCCGGTGGGCCCACGCGATGTCGTCGAGGTACTCGCTCTCACACTCCTCGCGGAGGAGTTCGAGTCTCCCCTCCGCGACGTTGAGCGGATTCCGCAAATCGTGACTGACGACGGACGCGAACTCCTCGAGCTGGTCGTTCTGCCGCCGGAGTTTCCGCTCCTGCTCCTTCCGGTCGGTGATGTCCTCCTGAAAGCCGACCCAGTTGGTGATCGTGCCGCTCTCGTCCTCGACGGGCGCGATCGTGACGCGATTCCAGAACATCGTCCCGTCGTTTCGGTAGTTCCTGAGTTCGACGGAGACCGGCTCCTGCTCGTCGATGGCCGCTCGCATCTCGGCCACCGGCTCCTCGCGCGTGTCCGCTCCCTGGAGGAACCGACAGTTTTCACCGATCGCCTCCGCTTCGGTGTACCCCGTTATCTCCTCGAATTTCTCGTTGATGTATATCAGCTCGTTGTCCTTCTGGGCGGGCTCACTGATCGTAATCCCGACGGGCGCTTCGTCCATCGCTCGCGCGTTGCGTCGGAACTCGGCCTCGCGTTCCTTGCGATCGGAGATGTCTCGCGAGATCGCGACGAAGCGATCCTCGTGGTCGATATCGAGTCGGACGACGTGCACCTCGACGGGGAGCGTCGAACCGTCGGCCCGACGGTATTCGGTTTCGAACCGCAGTCGCTCGCCGACCTCGGTCCGGTTCCAGATATCCCGGAGTTCGGTCGGTTCGTACGTCTCGTCGATGTCCCAGACGCGCGTTCCGACGAGGTCGTCCGAGGACTGATTTAACACCTCGCAGAGTCGTTCGTTGACGTCGAGAATCGTGCCGTCGGCGTCGTGAATGTCGATCATGTCCGGCGAGTGTTCGAAGAGGGCATCGAGCTCACCCGCCGTCCGGTTTCGGCCGTCCCCGTCGGTAGTTGCGACACCGTCGCTCGAGGATGTTCTCGCCTCGGCACGCGGTTTCGACTCCGTTCGCGTCCGCGATCGGTCGACCGCCGCTCGGATCCGGTCCGCCACGAACTCGTACCCCTCGGCGTCGCTTTCCGACCCGAGATAGTCGGTGACGCCCGCCGATATCGCGTCGCTGGCCATCCGCTCGGACCCGTCGTCCGGGTACAGAATAAACGGGAGACTCGGATGGTCCGCGCGGACGGCCTCGAGGAATTCGACACCGGTCCGGTCGGATAGGTGGTCGCCCGAGAGGATGCAGTCGACCTCGTGCGCCGCGAGGTACTCGAGACCGTTACGCGCGTTGACCGCCGTTTCGACGACGAATCCGTCACCGTCACGCTCGAGAACGGTTGCGGCCTCGTCAGCGAGAGTCCCTTCGGGAGCGACGAAAAGGACCCGAACGGGATCTTCCATTACTTTATATATCGGCTCGATCGACATAACCGTTCTGGCAAGAAATGCAATTACCGGAAGAAATCGGGCCTGATGCACTCTATACTCTCGATTATTAAATCGATATGCGCGCTATAGAAACGTCTTCAGTTCAACATTTGTTCGAAAATGAAAGGGTTCCATACCATGTCACGGACCGCTCGTCCGCTACGGAGGTTCGACCGCTCACCGAACAGGGGGAAACCGTCTGTCGGTGTCGGTGTCCTCGAAACACGTCGCGTTCCTGTCTGATCTCTACGAGGCCGGGTTTCGTAACTGCAACCCGCAGCGTCCTCCCGGACGATCACGCGACACCAGTTGCGGGGGGTTTACTTTCTTCCCACGGCTGAAGTCGTGGGCCTCCGCTAGCTACCCGTCACAGCATCGGACGGGATAGTCACTCCTGAAGGACCGACTCGCTCGTAATATCTCGACACAGTTGTCGATAGCCGTCCTGCTCCAGGAGTTCCTGGATCGTGTCGTTGACCTGCACGCGGAGGACGGCCAGCCGATCCTTGAGTTCGGCGTACTCCTGACTCGACTTGCGCTCGGGTTCGGTTTTCTGATCGTCCAGCAACGCCTTCTTCGACGCGAGCGCGAAGAATTCCTGTAACTGTTCGTCGTACGTCCCCCGAAGGAGCAGTTGGTCGATAATTTCGACCAATTCGTCGTTCGAGACCGGTTTGACGAGGTAATCGTCGAATCCCATTTCGATGATGTCGAAATCGGGTTCGACGGCCGTCACCATCGCAACCCGGCAGTCGAGCGCCCGGTCTCGAATCGTATCGAGAACGGTATCCCCCGAGAGGCCCGGCATCCGCCGATCGAGGAGGACGACGTCGATCGTTTCGTCGATAGCGTCCAGCGCTTCGTTGCCGTCGTAGGCCGTCTCGACGTCGCATTCGTCATCGAGCCAGGCGGCGTACAGGTTCGCGAGGTCGGGCTCGTCTTCGACGATCAGGACGGACGGGGTGTCGGTAGTCATCGAACTTCCTCCAGGGGTGTCTGTTCGTTGGACGAATTAGCCCCGTCGTATATCAATATACCGGACAGTCGCTCGAGAACCGCGTGCCGGGACCGGTCCGGTTCGAGACACACTGATGAACCACTAGGCCGGTCGACCCCGACTGCGGTCCGGACGACACTACTCCGAACGAATCTCACAGTTACTCGAGTTCCCGTTCGATCGTCGCGCGACGCTCGCGGATCTCGGCTGCATCGGCCGTCAGCGTCCGACCGCCGTCGATCGTGAGCCGGCCGTCGTCAGTCCCCGAGCCGAGTTCGACGACCGGTGCGACGCCGTCGAACGCCTCGCGGACCGCTTCGGGCGACTCCGTCTGGACGAGCGCGCGCCCCGGCTGTTCGTGGAACAGCGCGCCCGCCGGATCGTCGCTCGGAATCGCCACCTCGAGACCGGCGTCCTCGGTGACCATTTCGGCGAGCGAGACGGCGAGCCCGCCGTGGCTGACGTCGTGAACCGCGAGCGTCGCGTCGTCGTTCGCGACCGCAGCGAGGGTCTCGACAACGGCCGCCGGATCCGCCGGTAGTTCGGGGAAGGCGTCGCTGCCGTCGAACCGGGCGAGGTACTCGGAACCGCCGAGGCGAGGAGAGCCAGTTTCGAGTCCGAGATCACCGACGAGGAGGAGAGCACCGTCAGGTTCGACGGACAGCGGCGGCGCGTCGTAGCCGTCCTTCGAACCGACCATCGCCAGCGTCGGCGTCGGCGGGATCGGTCCCGCGACGGAGTCGTTGTACAGGGAAACGTTCCCGCCGACGACCGGCGTCGAGAGGGTTTCGCACATCTCGGCGAGTCCGTCGACGATCCCCTCGAACCCGCCGTACACGTCCGGCTTTTCCGGGTTCCCGCCGTTGAGACAATCGACTGCGGCGAGCGGGGTCGCGCCCTTTGCCGCGATGTTCGTCGCGTTCTCGAGCGCGATCGCGCGAGCGCCCTCGTACGGTGCGACGTCGGTCCAGTTCGGTGCGGCACCGGAGGAGAGGGCGAGACCCTGTTCGGCCTCCCGAACCGCGATGATGGCCGCGTCGTCGCCGGGTCCGACGCTCGTGCGCACGCCGACCTCGTGGTCGTACTGCCGGTAGACCCAGCGCTTCGAGGCGGTGTTCGGACTCGAGACGATCGTTTCGAACGCCTCCTGGAGATCGACTTCGGGGAGGTCAGTCTCGGGCTGGGCGGGCTCCTCGGACGCGAGGTCGTTCATCGGCGCGCCTTCCCCGAGGAAGTAGGCGTCGACGTCGACGACGGATTCACCATCAAAGGTGCAGACGTAGTTCCCGTCCGTGACCTCGCCGATGACCGAACAGCCGAGATCGAACCGCTCGACGATCTCGCGCACGCGGTCGACGTTGTCCGGCTCGACCTCGTAACACATCCGCTCCTGGGATTCCGCGAGGAGGATCTCGAGCGCGTTCATGTTCGGCTCGCGCTGGTGGACCCGCTCGAGTTCGATGTGTGCCCCGAGGTCGGCCTTGGCGACCATCTCGCTCGAGGCACCGCCGAGGCCGGCGGCACCGAGGTCCCGCGCCGATTCGATCAGTCCCTCGTCGACGAGTTGCTCGTTGGCCTCGATGAGGAGCTTCTCGGCGTAGGGATCGCCCACCTGGACCGCCGGTCGGTCCTCGGTCTCGGCGTCCTCCGCGAGGTCCTCGCTGGCGAAGCTCGCGCCGCCGAGTCCGTCTCGACCCGTGCCGTTCCCGACCAGCACGAGTTTGTTGCCGGGTTCCTGAGCCTCGGCGGTGACGAGGCGGTCCTCGTTCGTCAGACCGACGCAGGCGACGTTGACTAGCGGATTCCCCTCGTAATCCGGGTGGAAGTCGACGCTCCCCGCGACCGTGGGGACGCCGATACAGTTCCCGTAGTGGCTGATTCCCTCGACGACGCCCTCGAAGAGGTACTTCGAGTGCTCGTCGTCGAACTCGCCGAAGTACAGCGAGTCCGCGAGCGCGACCGGGTAGGCGCCCATCGAGAGCGTGTCCCGGACGATGCCGCCCACGCCCGTCGCAGCGCCGTCGAACGGATCCACGTAGGAGGGGTGGTTGTGGCTCTCGATCCCCATCGTAATATACGTCTCATCGTCCAGCGCGACGACCGCCGCGTCGTCGCCCGGCCCGACGACGACCTGCTCGCCCTCGCTGTCGAAGGCCGACAACAGCGGTCGCGAGGAGCGGTACGCGCAGTGCTCGCTCCAGAGGTTCTCGAACAGCGCCGCCTCCGCTCGAGTCGGTTCCCGGTCCAGCTCGGAGACGACGAGTTCGCGGTCCGAATCGGCAAGACTCATTCATGTCGGTGGTGGAAGTCGGACAGTAAAGGGGTTTCCATATACACGGTCGTGCATTGATCGCCGGTGCTCGCCGTCGCGAGACGACGCGACAGTCCTGTCGGAAACGTTTACTATCGCGCAGTGTGACCCGAGGGACGAATGGTCGACGACAGCGTCGAATACCCGGAACTGGTCGACGTGCTTCGATACGAGACCGCGGACGGTCCCAGCTATCGATCGGTTCCGGCGGGAGACGGAAAGCAGATTGTCGCCGTTCACGAGGACGAGTTCCGCAAGCGGCGGCAGATGCGACGGCTGCTGCTTGGAATCGTAGTGGCCGTCGTGGTGGGATACGGCATCCTGACCGGAAGCGGACTTCTCGGTGGACTCGCTGCCGGTTTCGTCCTCTTCGCCGGGTGGCGTTTCGAAATCGACCAGAACGACCTCCGACCGGACCTGGTCGACGAACGGATTCGACGGGAACGGGCGACGGAGACGTACGAGATAGACAGCCACTCGGACGATCCCTGGACGGATCAACAGTAATGCCTCTCGAGGGGACTCAAACCGCGACGTCGCACCCCCGGCATGCGGACCGAGTCGTTTTTGATCAGGCCGCCTAAACGTGCGCTCGTGCTGTCGGTCGAACTTCACACGCATTCGTCGCTGTCCTACGACGGCCGGGACCCGATCGAGCTCATCCTCGAGCAGGCCGAGGCCGTCGGCCTCGACGCGATCGCGGTGACGGACCACGACGAGATCGACGCGAGCCTCGAGGCCGTCGAGCGCGCCCCCGACTACGGGCTGGTCGGGATTCCCGGGATGGAGATCTCGAGCAAGGCGGGGCACGTGCTCGGGCTCGGGCTCGAGGAGGCCGTCCCGCCGGGACTCTCGTTCGAATCGACGCTCGAGGCGATCCACGACCAGGGCGGGCTGGCCGTGGTTCCCCATCCCTTTCAGGAGTCGCGCCACGGCGTGATGGCCCGCATTACCCGCGATCAGCTCGCGCTGGGCGACGCGATCGAGGTCTACAACTCCCGGCTGTTCACCGGCCGGGCGAACCGTCAGGCCGAACGGTACGCCAAATCCCGCGACCTACCGATGACCGCGGGCAGCGACGCCCACATCAGCGAGATGGTCGGGCAGGCGGTCACCCGGGTCGACGCCGACGAGCGCTCCGCCGACGCCATCCTCGAGGCGATCGCCGACGGCCGGACGACCGTCGAAGGGAAGCGAACGCCGTGGCGGATCAGCGTCCAGCAGTTCGCCGGCGGCGTCACGCGACGGGTGAGCCACGTTTTGAAACTACTCAGATGACGGGTATTCAGTCACGATGACCGACGCGACGCTTCGCGGTGCCGAGCCACCGACCGTTCGAGACGCCCTCGAGCGCAACGATCCCCTCCCGGGGACGGCGGGCTTCGCCGGAGAAATCGACGGCCGACTCGTTCGCGACGTGCTCGGGCGGGTACCGCTGTTCGTCGACGGCTCCGAGACCGCGACCGCGGATCGGTCGTGGTCGTTCGAGCCGACCACACTCGAGGACCCCGTGCTCTTTCCGGCTGGTGCAGTTGCAACCCCGGCCGACCCACTCCCGGAGCCGGAATCTCACTGGCCGCTGCCGGATCCCGACCCGCTCGACCCCGAGTCCGCACTCGAGGGCCTCGAGAACGCGATCGAAACGGCGACGAACGCCGTCCGGGGAGAGGACCGCGATATCGCCGTCGCCTTTTCGGGTGGCGTCGACTCGGCGCTGGTCGCCGAGCTGCTCGACGCGCCGCTGTACGTCGTCGGCTTCCCGGACAGTCACGACGTCGACGCCGCGCGCACGGCCGCCGACGCGATGGGCCGCGATCTCACCGTCGTCGAACTCGAGCCGACCGACCTCGAGCGCGCCGTGCCCGAGGTCGCCCGCGCGACCGGTCGCACGAACGCGATGGACGTCCAGATTGCGTTGCCTCTGTACCTAGTAGGCGAACGCGTCGCAGCGGACGGGTTCGACGCCCTCGCCGTCGGTCAGGGTGCCGACGAACTGTTCGGCGGCTACGAGAAGGTCGTCCGGCTCGACCACCGGGTCGACGCCGAGACCACTCGCGGTGCCGTCCGAGAGGGGATCCGCAGCCTGCCCGACCAGCTCCCGCGTGACGTCCTGACGATCGAAGCGACGGGCCTCGAGCCGGTCGCTCCCTTCCTCCACGACGCCGTCGTCGATGCGGCGCTCCGGTTGCCGGACGAGTTGCTGGCCGACGACGACGAGCGAAAGCGGGGGTTCCGACGAGTGGCTGCCGAATATCTGCCCGACGAGGTCGCTGCGCGGGACAAGAAAGCAGTCCAGTACGGCAGCCTCGTGGCCCGCGAACTCGACCGGCTGGCTCGGCAGGCGGGCTACAAGCGCCGGATCGACGATCACGTCACGAAGTACGTCGCCGCGCTGCTCGAAGACGGCACGACTCAGCGCGAGTGACCCACGACCGTTCCCATCTCAGGACGGGAGCGGACAGAGGCTCGCGGTGAAAATCGCCGTCTCGTCGGTTTCGTTTCTCGCGCCGTGGTCGACGCCACGTTCGTGGTGGACGACGCCGGGCGCGTCGATCCGTTCGCTTTCGTCGCCCTGTACAACCGTCACCGTCCCCTCGAGAACGTGGAAGACGTTCGTGCTGTCGGCGTGGTCGTGGGCCTCGAGTTCCGCACCCGACCCGAGGGCGAACGCCTTCACGAGCACGTCGTCGGTGACGACCAGTTCCGCGGTCTCGACCTCGCCGTCGGCCGGCTCGAGGTCGGCGATCGACTCGGCATACGTATCGAGCATACGGCTCGATTCGCTCGGGCGCGGTTTAACGGCAGGGGTACCGGAGAGGAGGGCTCGACGAGAGGGACGCGTCGCTCTCCGATCGTGACTGGCGTGAAAACGTGGGTACACCCAACTAGCGCTTTTCGAGTCGGTACCCGCTCAGTCTTCGGTCTCGGTCGGCAGCTTGTTCGTGGGTTCGTACGTCACGTTTTCGGAGACCGTTCGGCGGTTCTGTTCGCCGATCCGATCGGCGACCTCGCCGACGACGTCCTCGAGGTGACTCTGGACCTCGCTGTCGTCGTCCTTGACGAGTGCGCCCTCGCTGCCGTCGGCCCCGAAGTCGGGGTGGATCGGAATTCGACCCAGCAGCGGCACGTCGTACTTGTCGACGATGGTGTCCGCGCCGCCGGTCCCGAACAGCCCGTGCTGGTCGCCACAGGACGGGCAGACGAACGAGCTCATGTTCTCGACCACGCCCAGTACCGGGGTGTCGTGTTTGTTGAACATCTGAATCCCCTTTCTGGTGTCGTCTAACGCCATCTCCTGGGGCGTCGTGACGACGACCGATCCGGTCACCGGCATCGACTGCAGCAGGTTCAGCGTCGCGTCGCCGGTCCCCGGCGGCAGGTCTACGATGAGGTAGTCGAGCCGACCCCACTCGACGCCCTCGAGGAACTTCATCATGAACTTGTTGACCATCGGCCCGCGCAGGATCGCGGGGTCGTCGTCGTCCTCCATCATCATGCCCATGCTGATGATGCGGACGCCGTCCGAGCGGGGCGGCACGATCTCCTCGTTCGGCGTGACGCCGGGATCGCTCTCGGGAGGGAGTATCTGCGGGACGTTGGGACCGTGAATGTCGGCGTCGAGCAATCCGACGTTCGCGCCGCGCTTGTCGAGTCCGGCAGCGAGATTCGCCGCGACGGTCGTTTTCCCGACGCCGCCCTTCCCGGAGGAGACGGCGATGACGTTCCGAACGCGCGGGAGGACGTCCTCGTCGAAGCCGTGGTCCTCGCCGACGTGTGCCCGCAGGTCGGCCTCGAGACCGGCCTCCTGAATGACCTCGCGGATGCGGTTCCCCAGTTCCAGCTCCGAGGGCGCGTACGGCGCGTTAAACGCGAGCGAGATCCGGGCCGTTTCGTCGTCGATCGTGACGTCGTTGACCAGTCCCAGCGAGATGATGTCGTCGCCGAGCTCCGGATCCTCGACCCCCTCGAGTTTGATTTCGAGCTCGTGTTCTGTGATGCTCATAGTGTCGATCTACTAGCCGAATGAAGGGCGCGGAACGGCATACGTGTGATGGTTCGGTACGCGAGTGAAGAGAGACTGCAGGCTGGAACATAGCGGTCGTCGTCGCGAAAAATGAAGCGCTGGTCGGAGACGATACGGGTTCGGTTACGGCGGGCCGACGGCGCTGAACGGCTCCGGTGGGCCGCCATAGAAGACGATGCCGATCAGGACGGTCAGGATGAACATCCCGACCCACATCGACGTCGTCAGACCGACGAGGTAGCCCACGCCGAGCAGTCCGGACTTCGTGTCGCGGGGTTCACCGAGGAACCAGGCCGCGAGCATGATGTAGACCGGAACCAGGATGACGGCGAAGATGATCCAGGTCCCCTCGTTGGCGAATCCGGTGAAGCCGGCGGTACCGTCGTAGCCGTGGTAGAGCAGTTCCAACGGAACGGTTGTCAGTGATGCACTCATGCTTCCACCTCCGGTTCGGTCGCTTCCTCACTGTGCTCGTGGTCGCCGCGCAGGTGTTCGATCGCGTGGAGTTCGACCACCGGGACGAGCTTCGAGAGGTTGAGGAATAAAAGTGCAACCAGCGCAGTCGTTCCGACGAGCGAGAGCCACTCGATCGCGCTCGGGAAGTAGGTCCCGGGCGTGTTGGCGTAGATGTCGAACGTCGGGTGCAGGAACCCTTCGACGACGAAGAGGATCTTCTCGGTCAGGGTCCCGGTGAGGATGATGCCGCTGGCGAGGAGCGCTCGCTTCTTGCTGAACAGGGCCGGACGGATCCCCTGCAGGAAGATGTACACGAGCGTGCCGAAGATCATCGTCATCGCAACCTGGTAGACCGGGTGGGCGATCTTCGCCTCGATCGCGACCGCCTTGTTGGTCGGTCCGAGGAAGACGCCGTTGATGATCGTCTGGAGCTGGAACCACAGGAACAGCAGGGTGAAGAACCCGAGCCACAGGAGCAGCCCGCGGAAGATGTCGTCAGTGATGATGTGGTCCCAGTCGTAGGCGCGACGGAACGCATAGGAGATAATCATGATGCCGCTGATCGCCGACATCAGCGCGATGCTCAGGAACATCGGCCCCTGAATCGCGCCGGTCCAGCCGGGCATCGCCGGCAGGAGCGCGAACAGCCACGGGATGACGCCACCGTGGAGCAAGAGCGGGGCCATGATGATGACTGCGGCGGCGAGCCACCAGACCATCCGATCGATGACCTGGTCTTCCTTCTTGGTGTAACCGATCGTCATGATCTTGTAGACCGGCTCGAACATGTCCGGCAGATCGTCGCGCAGCCGGTTGACGTCGTAGCGCAGCGTCAGGCCGAGATAGGTCGCCGACAGCACGAAATAGGCCGTGATGACGGTCACGTCCCACACCAGCGGCGAGTTGTTGACCGTGATGTGGTAGTGGCCGATGACGCTCGTGACCATCCGGTCCGGACGGCCCATGTGGACCAGAATGTAGAAGCCGGCGGCGGAGAGGCCACCGATCGTGGTCATCTCCGCGAGTCGGGCGACCGGCATGTACCGGTCCATGCCGAGCAGGCGGACGGCGGCCGAGAGGATGATGCCGCCGTGTGCGACACCGACCCACCAGATGAACGCGCCGATGTACAGTCCCCACGTCGAGCCGCCACCGCTCCCCCAGTCGCCGAGGCCGGTAACGATCAGCCCCTGCTGAAGCTGGTAGGCCCAGGCGACGAGGAACGCGACGAGTCCCAGTGCTGCGGCCCCGTACAAGATGAAATATTTACTCGTGAGCGTGTTGATCGGGCGGAGGATGTCCGCCTCGGTTGGCTCCTTCGTGCTCATAGCGACACCCCGTCGATGCCGCCGACGGTCTCGTTATCGAGAGCCTCCTGCCGCTCGTCAAGCAGATCGACGTCCTCGTACTTGGTCGGTCCCTCGACCTGGTGGGCTTCCGGTCCGGGCTCCTGCCCGAGGTAAGTGACGTTCGGGTTCGTTCCGATGTCCTCGAGTAGCTGGAACGAACTCGGATCGCCCGTGTACTGTTCGAGGCGGAACTGCGCGTCCTGCTCGCTGCCCTCGCCGAGTTCCAGCGCCTCGAGGGCCGCTTCGCTCTCGAGGTCGACGTACTGCTCGAAGGCCTCGACGGACGCGACGATCTCCTGTTCGTTCCGGAGAATGCTGTTGTTCTCCTCGTCGCCGGGCTCGGTACCCTCGCTGACGATTTCGATCGACTTCATGATCGCGAGGATGCTCTCGGTGAGACCGTCGAGCGCCTCGATCGCGGTCTCGAGGTCGTCGCCGTCGCTGAGGGCGCTGTTGATCTGGTCCGGCGACGGAGCGGTTTTGGTGCTTTCGATGCTGTTCGTCAGGTGAACGATCGCGCGACTCTTGACCGGGTGCTCGCGGTGCTGGGACGGGTCGCTCCGCTCGTCTTTGACGTTCCCGAACTGGATCGCGCCCGGCGGACAGGCGGTCTCACAGGCGGACGTCCCGACCTTTTCTTCTCCCTGTTTGCCGTCCTGCATGGACGGACACATCGTACACTTGCTCATGACGCCGCGAGGTGCGCGGCTGTCGACCCATCGCTCGCCGTACTCGTACTCCGCGTGGGTGATCTGGTCGGGGTTCTCCGGATCCTCGTTCCCGTCGATGTCCTCGTAGTCCACGCTGGGCTCGTCCCACTGGAAGTAGTTGACGCCGTAGGGACAGGCGACCTGACAGTACCGACAGCCGATACAGACGTCGTAGTCGGTCAGGACGAGACCGTCCTTGTCGCGAGTGTGACGGGCCGTCGTCGGACAGACCTTCTCGCAGGGAGCGTCCGTGCAGTGCTGGCACGGTCGCACGAGCATGTTGAAGTCACTCCCCATGTTGAAGTCGGTGTAGACGTCGGTGTTGCCGTCTTCTCCCGGCCCACCGTGAAGTTCGTCCTCCCAGGCCATGACGTACATCCAGTTGACGCCCTCGTCGAGGTCGTTCTCCTGCGTACAGGCCGTCATGCACGTCAGACAGCCGTCACAGCGCTCGAGGTCGATCGTCATCCCCCACTGGGTATCGCGTTCTTCGGTCGTCTCCTGGCGGGGTTCGTTGTGTCCCCCTTCAGCGGCGATGTTCTCTTCGGGTCCGTCGCTGGCGGTCCCGAAGGCACCGAGCCCGACGGCCGCCGCGCCGACGCCCATCTTCTTCATCGTCTCGCGACGGGTCTCGTCCCCGTCGCCGTCGAAGGCACCGAGCATGTTGGAGACGGTTCCGCTCGCCTCCTCCTGTGCCGCCTCGTAGGCCTCCTTCGTCGGGCGCTCGTCCTCGCCGAACTCTTCCATCACGTCCTCGTGATAGCGTTCGTGGAATTCGGCTTCGGAGAGTTCGCCCTTCGTGACCCGCATCGCGTCCTGGGCCATTTCCATACCGAGATCGCTGTCGTACTCGGTATCGTCGAGCATCGTCTCGAGTTCGTCCTCCCACTCGTCCCCGAGCGGGTGGAATGATTCATCGTCCGTACTCATTAGATCAGAACACCTCTGTATATGACGCTGGTGTCATGCCGGAGGTACTGGACGGCATGCACTTGAAATCGTTCATTTGTGTGTCCTCATTCCCCGTCTCACAACCGTACTCGGATGAAGTACTGAGTCGATTTCCACTTCGTGAGAATCGAGGCGAATATGTTCGGACGTACAAATAGGTTGCCGCGGATCGATGCCGTCCGGTCGCCGGTCTCGGTTCGACGGCCCTGGTTTAAGTACGTGCGAGCTCCTCCTCGAGCGCCTCTTCGCCGTCGAGGCTCGGGAGATCTTCGACGAATCGCTTGATGATCGCTTCCTCGGCGCGGTGAAGCGTCTCGCTACAGGTCGACTTGGCGATATCCAGGTGGTCGGCCAGTTCGGTCAGCGAGGACTGGCGCGGCGTATCGTAGTACCCTTCGTCGACGGCCGCGGCGACCACCTCGAGCTGGCGCTCCGAGAGGAGTTGGCTCTCGTGGAGCCGCTCGCGGACGTGTTCGATCCGGTACTGCAGGCCGAAGTGCTCGAGTTGTTCGGCGAGTTCGGCGAGTCGCTCTCGGGAGCCCGTGACCTCGATCGACGCCTCGCCGTCCTGGATCTCGACCGGGAGTTCGATCGGCATTCCCGACTCTCGGGAGGAGAACAGCAGGAGCGGTGCCGTCGTCTCGAAGTGGACCGTCGCTTCGTTGTCGCTCCACTGGGCGAGCGTGATTTCGGTGAGCTGGGGGTGGTCGTTCATCGCGTCCACCACTTCGGGGACGACCGGACCGGCGATCCGAACGAGGGCGAAACCGGACTCCGACCCGGGGACGGCCGCGAGGACCCGAAAGGTCGCCTCGGGGTAGTCCGTCGATATCTGTTGGATCCAGACCTCTTCCGGCATCGTGAGGGACAGGGTTGCTTGGGCCATACGAACGTGTTCCGGTCGAAACTATATACGGGTAGTTACGAATATGTTCGGCAATTTCCCAACCGGTGGGAAGACGGAGAGTGACGAACACGTTCGCCCGAACGTCCAATCGCTCGTGAATCGAAGATGGATTCGATGGCAACCGAATCCACCGAACGAACGCTCGACGTCAGAGAAATCGACGGTCCCCCGTTCGACGACATCATGGCCGCACTGGCGGACCTCGAACCCGACCAGCGACTGCGATTGATCGCCCCGTTCGAGCCGGAACCCCTTTACGAAGTGCTCGACGACCGCGGGTTCGTCCACGAGAGCGAGGAACGCGACGGCGGTGTCTGGCACGTGCTCATCGAACACGCGTAACGATCCGAATCGATCTCGAACATGTTCGTACAAAAGTCGATGCGGGGCTCGCTCCGACTACGAATTGCATGACACGACTCGACGTCAGGGACATTCCACCGGTGAACCGCCATCCGAAGATCCACGACGAATTCGACGCGCTCGAGCCGGGCGAGTCGCTGACGATCGTCAACGACCACGAGCCCAAGCCGTTGTTCTACGAGTTCGAGGCCGAAGTTGAGAGCTTCGACGCCGACGGCTACGAGGTCGAACAGGTCGCGCCCGACGAGTTCGTCGCGACGTTCCCGAAAGTAGACGCATAGCGTCCAGGACGAGGACGCCTCGTCGCGTCTCGCACAGTCGGACTACGGCCGAACACGTACGGGGAGAAAGATAGCTACCGCGGAGCCGAATCAGCACGTATGTCATCACCCACCGCCGTCGTCGACCGCACCGATGCACCGCGCGATCGGCCGCGGGAGACCCTCGACGTTCGATCGCTCGGGCCGCCGAACCCCCTCCAGCAGACCCTCGAGTTGCTCGTCGAACTGCCCGACGAGACGGTGCTGGTCCAGCGCAACGATCGCGTTCCCCAGTTTCTGTTCCCGAAACTGGACGATCGGGGCTATCGCTACGAGACGGTCGAGCGGGACGACGACGTCGTGACCGTCATCTGGCGTGACTAGCGACGATTCCCGTTTGCCGATCCGATCAGCAACCCGTCCCGAACCGTCAGTTCGCAGGATAGCCGCGAGTGTAGCGACCGCTGACAGATGATAGATATCACAGACCGACGACGATTTGCGGACCTCCTTGCAACGACGACCGTCGCAGCGTACGTTCTCGTCGCACTCGGGACCGCGGTCTCGACGACCGATAGCGCGACGAACTGTTCGAGGTTCCTGCGGTGTTCGTCCGATCCGGCGTTCCTCTCGCTTTCCGGCGAGGTCCTGCTCTTCTGGGGCCACCGTCTCGCGGCCCTCGTCACCGGCATCCTCGTCGTCGCGTCCGGACTCGCCGTCAGGCGAACCGCTGTCGATCGTCGCGTGGCCCGGCTCGTCGGCTGTGTCGTCGTCCTCTTTCCCGTCCAGGTCGCGATCGGAGCCGCTATCCTCGTCGGGAGCCCCGCCATCGCGAGTACGGTTCACCTCGCACTCGCGATGCCCATCTTCGCTTGCCTCCTCGTCGCGCTCGTCGGGACGCTCGAGGAGAACCCCCGCGAGGAGATACCCCCGAACGGGGACACGGTCGCCTCGAGCGCGGGGAACCAGTCGGAACCCGTTTCGGCGGCCAACCACGACGATATCGAGGGGACGGCGAGATCGAACGAGCGACCGAAGGGATCGTTCGCCCGGCTCCGGCGGACGGGCGGCGCGTACCTGACGCTCACCAAGCCGCGGCTGATGTGGCTGCTCTGTCTCGTCGCACTCGCGGGGATGGGGTTGGCGACGCTCACCGGCGCGCCGCTCGAACCGACGACTGCGATCGCGACGCTCGCCGGCGGCGTCCTCGCCATCGGCGCGAGCGGAACGTTCAATCACGTTTACGAACGCGACCGCGATCGGCGGATGAACCGAACGCACGACCGGCCGCTGGTCCACGAGCTCGTTCCCGCCCGGAACGCCTTCGCGTTCGGGCTCGCTCTCGTGGTGACGTCGATGATCGTGCTCGTGACGTGGGTGAACGCGCTGGCAGCGGCGCTCACCTTCGCGGCGATCGTCTACTACGCCGTCCTCTACACGGTCCTGTTGAAACCCAACACCGCCTGGAACACGGTTCTCGGCGGCGGTGCCGGGGCACTCCCTGCAGTTATCGGGTGGGCCGCCGTCACCGGAACCGTCGGCGCGCCCGGGCTCGCCCTCGCGGCGGTGATCTTCCTGTGGACCCCCGCACACTTCTACAGCCTCGCGATCGCGTTTCGGGACGATTACGCGCGCGGCGGCTTTCCGATGTACCCCGTCGTCGAAGGCGTCCCGGCGGCGCGTCGACACGTCGCGTTCTACCTGGGTGCGACGTTGCTGGCCGCGAGCGTTCTCGGGTGGATTGCCGGACTGGGCTGGGTTTACGCGGTCACGTCCATCGCGCTGGGTAGCGTCTTCCTGCGGTCGGTGATCCGCCAGTACCGCACGCCGACCGACGAGGTCGCGCTCCGCTCGTTCTACGTCTCGAACTACTACCTCGGAGCGATTCTCCTCGCGATCGTCCTCGAGACGCTCGTCGTCGCCACCTGACCGGGCCGACGAGCCGCGACGTTCCACTCGAGCCAGCGCGATCCGCGTTTTCACGGGAATATGTGCGGGACAACGGATATGCAGATATCAAAACGAGTTCCGGCTGAACGAAACGATGACTGAACCACCTTCGAGCGAATCGGCGCCGGTGATGCAACGATTGTACGACCGCATCTGGTTACTCGCGGCGGCAGCGCTGGCGTTCTTCGCCCTGTCGTACGTCGCGTGGGGCTGGATAGACGTGTTCTCCGTTCCACTGGGATGATTCGATGACGTCACCGATCAAACCCCCGGACGGAAACTGGTGGGATCAACCGGTCAACAGACGCGAATCTATCTGGCTCGGGCTCGGGGTCGGCTGGTCGCTCATCCTCTTCGGCTGGATGAGTGCCTGGACGCGCGTGGGCGACCAGAACCCCATCGGCGAGACGTTCCGGATCGATGCCGAGGACTACCGCGAGAAGCTGTCCGACTACAAGGAACGGGCGACCGAGACCGACGACGGCCTCGTCCCGCCGGATCGAGACGTGTACCTGCAAGCGATGCGCTTCCAGTGGGACGGCGCGCCGGTCGTGCTCGAAACGGGGACGGAGTACGACATTCACCTGAACTCCTTCGACGTTCAGCACGGCTTTTCCCTCCGACCGGAGGACGCCCTCAGCAAACAGATCAACCTGCAGGTGCTGCCGGGCTACGAGTGGGTTGTCCCGATGACCTTCGACGAACCCGGGACCTACCACATCATCTGTAACGAGTTCTGCGGCCAGGGGCACAGGAGTATGCACGGCACAATCGTCGTGGAGGAGGGATAACGATGGCACACACGCTCGACGTTCTCGGCCTGTTCGACAACGAGTATCGCGACGACGGCTTCCGGACCTGTTCCGTGACGGGACTCGAGGTCCACCGCTCCGTCGACAACTACGTCAAACTGTTCGGCCTCACCGCAGTCGTCGCCCTGCTGTTCGGCGGCATCTTCGCCTTTACCGTCGCGATGACCCGCTGGGAAGTGATCGGGTTGCTCGAGCCCGCCGACTTCTACACGCACCTCAGCATGCACGCGTGGAACCTGCTGATCTTCTGGATGGTGTTCATGGAGATCGCCATCCTCTACGTCGGCGGCCCGATGGTGCTCGGCAGACGGCTCCCGATCACGACGGTCGCGAAGGCGGGATGGGCCGTCATGGTCGGGGGGGCCGTACTGGTCAACTACGCTATCTGGACCACCGAACCCCCCAACGAGGCACCGCTGTTGACCGCCTACGTCCCGATGCCCGTCTCACCGTTGTTCTACGCGGGCGCGATCGTCTTCATCCTGGGCACCGTCGTCGCGGCGCTGCCCTTCTTCGTGACGATGTGGTACGAGAAGCGCGAGAATCCGGGGAAGACGCTCCCGCTCGTCAGCTTCGCCGCGTTCGTCACGTCGATCATCGCCGTCGAGGCGCTGGTCGGCGGCCTGTTCGCGTTCGTTCCCACCCTGTTCTGGCGACTCGAGCTGATCGAGTGGTGGGACGCGGCCTGGTACCGCCAGATGTACTGGATCATCGGCCACGGGACCCAGCAGATCAACCTCGTGGCGATGATTGCTGTCTGGTACTTCCTGACCCACGTCGTCGCCGGCGCAGAGGTCGTCAGCGAGAAAGTCTCGCGGACGGCCTTCATTCTCTACCTCTTCTTCATCAACCTCGGGGCGGCACACCACCTGCTGTCCGATCCCGCGGTGTCGACCGGCTGGCGGCTCTGGAACACGTCTTATGCGTTCTACGGGGCGACGTTCGCGAGTCTGATCCACGCGTTCGCCATCCCGGCGGGGATCGAGGCCGGGCGGCGCAAGCGCGGGAAAGGCGGCGGCCTCTTCGGCTGGCTGACGTCCGCCCCCTGGTCGAACCCGGTGTTCTCCTCGACGATCTTCTCGATCATCCTCTTCGGATTCCTCGGCGGGATCACGGGCGTCATGATGGGGCAGCTCCAGCTCAACATGACCTGGCACAACACGTTCGCGACGGTCGGCCACTTCCACGCCACGGTCGTCCTCGGGACGACGGTCGCGTTCATGGGCCTGGCCTTCTTCGTGATCCGGACGATGTTCATGCGCCAGTACATCTCCGAACGGCTCGCGTCCATCCAGCCGTTCTTCTACTCGGCCGCGATGGGTGTCGCCGTCCTGATGATGATGTACGTCGGCATTCTCTACGGCGTCCCGCGCCGAACCGCCGAAGTCGTCGAGAACATCCCCGGGACCGAGTTCAGCCTCTCGGCCGCGGCGCCGCTGTTCGCTATCTTCGGGATCTTCGCCCTCCTCGCAATCGCGGGCGGGGTCCTCTTCGTCGTCGTGGCGGTCGGCTCGCTCGTCTTCGGCGACCGGGTCGAGAACGGGGACGACAACGCGGATCTCGTCGCCGACGGTGGTCTCGCGATGGCCCAGGACCCGGACGATCCCGTCCACGCCTACGAAATGCGCGGCACGTTCGTCCTCTGTCTGGTCTTCCTCGCCGCGTTCGCGATAACCTATCTGCTGAACTGGTATCTGCTGACCCAGCTCTGGTCGATCGGCGCCTGATCGACCATCCGTTTCGCTGATCACCACCCATGCCATCACACTCCGACGCCGACACGACCGCATCGCCGCTCGAGTCCGTGAAGCATCTCCTCCGACAGGCGTGGCGGGACTTGCTGAGCGTCTACTACGCGAACACGCCGATCTGGCGACTGTTCAAGAGCGCCGGACTGCTCTTCTTCGGGTTCTTCTGCTGGTCCGCCTCGAGTCTCGTCCTCTCCTACGGAATCGACTGGACGATCCTCGAGTACACGAGGGCCTACGGGTTCGTCCTCATCCTCTGGGGGCCGTTGACCCACGCCGTGATCGTCCCGCTCGTGATCCGGCTTCGACGGACCGCCGAGCACCCGGTGGTGCGGGCGATCGCCCGGAACGGGTCGAAAATCAACCTCTCGGTCTTTCTGGCCATCGTCCTGATCCTCGGGACGGCCCCCATCTCTCCCATGCTGCTCGACTTCCAGTCGACGCTCGAGAACGATTCGGGCTCGGACGTCAATCCGGATCTCTCCTGTACCCGGTCGGACGGCGTCGTCTCCTGTGAACTCTCCGAGTCCGAAGGGGTCGACAGCGTCGTCGTGATCAGCGGGAACAATCAGGTCACTCGCGTCGAGGAGCCGCCGTTCGAGTTCACGTTCCGCGAGGACGAACTCGAGGAGGTGGTCGGCCAGAAGGAGTTCGTCGTCGAACTCCGCGACGAGGACGACGACACCCTGCGACGGTACCGTCGGTCCGTCGCCTCAGTTCCGGAAGCGTAGACTCGATTTTGGTAGCCGGAGCGTGATCACCCTCGAGTATCGGGCGCGTTCGCTCGACCTTCCGTTCGGCCGTTCGTCCCTCGAACGACGGTACTGCGTGGCTCTCGGATCGACAGTCGTAGGAATCCACAGAGGGCAGCCAGCAGCATCCGAACGACCGCTGGCCGATCCCGGTACGATGTCCCCACAGCGTGATTCGGGTCGCAGGGATCGAGAGAAGATACGCCGTTTCCGGGGCACGGCTCCGGGCGCTCGTCGGAATTTCAAGAGGGAATCCTCCGAGAGGCAGCAGTCGGCCCAGCATTCACGTGCGGTTTCGAGGCCCCAACTGCGTCGACTCGTCGAGCGCGTATCCACCACCGCCGCCTCCATCGTCGGTCTCGTCTTCCGGCCCGCCACAGCCGGCGAGTACGACCGAGATGAGGGCCGCAGACGACTCGAGGAATCGTCTTCTATCCATGTATAGTGTTACCACTACTCGTCGATAAGTATACGGGGCGAATTACGTTCCAGATGCGGAACGGACTCACCTGCGTTCTCACGACGCCATACCCGAAACCGATCGACGTGCCGATGAGACGAATCGTCCCCACACGAGGTCACCGCTCGTCGTCGAGTACCGCCCGCGAGGAGTTGACGACGACGATGGCGCTGCTGGTCGCCATCGCAACGGCCGCGAAAAGCGGGTTTATCAGTCCCATCGCGGCCAGCGGGATCGCGACGGCGTTGTACAGCAGCGCCCAGCAGACGTTCTCGCGAATGCGCCGCCGGGTGGCCTCCGCGAGATCGAACACCGAACGGACGGCGCGGAGGTCACTCGAGGTGACGACCGCGTCGGCGGCGTCGGTCGCGCGGGCGGTCCCGTCACCGAGCGCGATCCCGACGTCCGCCGCGGCCAGCGCAGGCGCGTCGTTCGTCCCGTCGCCGACCATCGCGGTCACGCCCTCGCTGGAGAGTCGCCGAACGGTCTCGACTTTCCCGTCCGGCGGGACGCCCGCGAAGACGCGATCGACCGAGGGATGGTCACGAAACGTCTCGGTCGCGGCCGCGTCGTCGCCCGTCAGTACGACCACCTCACGGTCGGCGAACGATTCGAGGACATCGCTCCACTCGGTGCGCGTCCGATCGCCGACGACGGCGACGGCCCTCGCCCGCCCGCCGTAGCCGACGACCGCGGGGAGTCGACCCCGATCTCGAGCATCGTCGATAGCCGCCTCGAGCTCGGCCGGCACCGGGCCGATCAGCCGCTCGACGAGCCCCGGCGTGCCGACGACTACCCGCTCACCGTCTTGCCTCTCGTCGCCGCGATCCGGGCCGATGGCGGACGACACTGCTCCCTCGACCTCGACCGTCGCGCTGACGCCCTCGCCGGGATGCCGGTCGAAGTCACGCACTTCGATTCCGGCGCTCGACTCGTCGTCCGTCTCCGACTCGAGGCGGCCGCCGTCGGACGCGACGCGTGCGTCGGTCTCCGCTCCGTCCGATCCGTCCGCTTTTTTCGCCGCGGCGCGGGCGACGATGGCATCGGCAACGGGGTGTTCCGAACGGCGCTCGACGGCCGCGGCGAGATCGACCGCCTCGTCGTCTCCGTGGACCTCGAGGACCGTCATCTCGCCCGCCGTCAGCGTCCCCGTCTTGTCGAAGACGACCGTCTCGACGGTCGCTGCCGACTCGAACACCGTCGCGTTCGCGACGACGATCCCGCGCTCCAGGGCGTCGCGCAGCCCCGAAGCGACCGCTAGCGGCGTCGCCAGCCCCATCGCACAGGGACAGGAGACCACGAGTACCGTCAGCCCCGTGAGTACCGCGTCTCCCACGGCCGTTCCCGTGGTGAGGCGCCAGCCCGTCACGACGAGCGCGAGCGTCAGCACGAACGGAACGAAGATCGTCGCGAGTCTGTCCGCCAGTCGCTGGACGCCCGGCGTCGCGCTCTGAATCTCCCACATGAGCGTCGCGATGTGGTCGAGCGTGCTCTCGGCGTCCTCGCCGACCTCGACGACGAGCGCGCTGTCGGTCACGATCGACCCGCCGACGACCCGATCCCCTGGTCGTTTCGTGACCGGCAACGACTCGCCGGTGAGGACGGACTCGTCGACGGCCGCCGTTCCCTCGAGGACCGCGCCGTCGATCGGAACCCGTTCGCCGGGCCTGACGAGAACCTCGTCGCCCGCGACGAGCTGATCGACCGGAACCGTTTCCGCCCCCGCCGACGTTCGGCGGGTCGCCTCGCGAACCCGTGCGGCGGTGACGTCGGCGAGCAGATCTGTCGCCCGGCGTTTGACCCGGCGCTCGTAGTAGGTTCCGAGCGAGACGATCAGGATCACGGCGACGGTCACGTCGTAGTAGAGGTGCGTACTCCCCATCGCCAGCGCGACGGTACTGTACGCGTACGCCGAGACGGCTGCGATCGCGATCAACAAGTCCATGTTCGGTCGTCTCACTCGGAGACTGACGTACGCCCCCCGCAGGACCGGATAGCCGGTGTAGAACAACACGCCGCTCGTCAACACCCCGATCATCGCCATCGGCAAGTAGACGCCGACGGGTGAGGTCGCGTCGACGGTCAGAATTCCCGTCTCGATCCCGACGTAGCTCGGGTAGAGGTAGAACAGGTACCACGGCATGACGAGCATCGCCAGGAACCCGCCGGCCAGCAGCCGCTGGACCAGTTCCTCGTCGGCGCGGGCGGTCCCGCCGTCGTCATCGCGGAACCGGGCCTCGTAGCCGTACCCGGAGAGCGCCTCGGGGAGCTCCGCCTCGTCCAGCCGGTCCGGGTCGTAGACGACGCGGACAGTGTCGGTCGCGTAACTCGCCTCGACCGTCCGGATTCCGGGCTCCCGTTCGCCGAGCAGGGAAAGGAACCCCTCGCAGGTCGAACAGTGCATCCCCTCGACCGCGAGAAACGTCTCCTCGCTCCCATCGGGCACCTCGCGATCACCGCGTTCCGTCGCGCGGTCGACGACCGCCTCCCGGTCGAGATCGTCGACGTCCGCAAGGCTCGCGCTCACCTCGAGACAGCCGCGACAACAGAAGGTTCCCTCGACGTCCGCCGCCGTCACCGGTCGGTCGGGGATCGGGAGTCCACAGAGCGAGCAGGAACTCATTCCACGATCGATTGTCGTCCACGCGGCGGGTAGCCCTACCCCCGAACCCGTTCGGGGTGCTATTCTCGAGCGACGGAATCGATCCGGATTCACCGACGGTGCGATCGCCAGCGACGGCCCGCGATCACTGCGGGTCGCAAGCGACAGTCCGAATCTCGACTCGAGGAACCGAATACCACGCCGTCACTCCCGATCGATGTGCTCGAGGAGCAACGACGTCAACCGCGCCGGTGTCTCGCGTGGCACCCAGTGGCTCGTCTCCGGCAGTAGCTCGAGTCGACTCTCCTCACACCGGTCCGCGCTGTCGACGGCCAGCGCGGGGACGAGTGCGGTGTCGTCTTCTCCCCAGACGATGAGTGTCGGGACATCGACCCGCTCGGATCGCGGAATCGGCGGATACCGAGCGGCTGCCCGATACCAGTTGAGCATTCCAGTGAGTGCCCCGTCCCGACTCCAGGCACGACGATAGCGAGCCAGCTCGTCGTCGCGAAACGTCTCCGGTGCAGCCGTTTCGCGTAGCCCTCGCTCGAGGATGCGGTACTCGTCGTACTGCAAGACGCGCTCGGGTAGCCACGGAAGCTGAAAGAAGACGGCGTACAGGCTCCGGGACAGTTGCTCGGGGTTTGCGGTGACCTGCCGTAGATAGGCGGTTGGGTGCGGGGCGTTGACGACGGCGAGCCGGTCGACCGCCCCCGGGTGTCGGAGCCCGAGGTCCCAGGCGACCATGCCACCCCAGTCGTGTCCGACGACGTGTGCGACCTCACGGTTCTCCGTCGCGATCAGGTCGACGACGTCTCGAGCGGATTCCCGGACCCGGTACGATTTCACTCCACCGGGTTTTTCGCTCAGGTTGTATCCGCGCAGGTCGGGAATTAATACGCGATACCCGGCCTCGACGAGCGGCGGAATCTGGGCACGCCAGGCGTACCAGAACTCGGGAAAGCCGTGGAGAAGGACGATCAGCGGGTTCGTTTCGTCACCGGCGGCGACGGTGTGTAACTCGATCCCGTTGACGGTTCGTCGGTGCGAGTCAAGCCCGACCGACGAAACGACCGCCTCGACGTCCGAACCAGCGATCGTTGCTCGCGGGTCCGTTCTCATGTTTCGGACTGGACCGCGAGACGGCATACCGGTTGTGGACGACTACCAGCAAGAAACGCAGCGACGATCGGGGGCGAGCGGGCGACGGTGGTCAGAACCCGCTCCGATCACGATGGGCTGCGAGAGGGTACTTAACTGCCCACGGTATAGCGGGATCGGCCGATCCGATTACTATCTGCCGAGAATCATCTCTATACTTGATCATACGTCCACCGTTATCTATAGATAGGACGATGACCGAAACCCAATTCAACCGACGGCAGGTGGTGCAGGCGATCGGGGCGACCGGCGCGCTGGCGGTGGCCGGCTGTCTCGATGGCGATACGCAGGGGAACAGCGCGGAAACCGACGAGCCGGCGGGCGAGGAGGGACTGCCGGAAGCGAAGGCGGTCGACGTCGACCGGATCGCGCGGGACCCGACGGACGTTCCCGCGCCGGTCGATTGGGACGAGCCGCGCGAACACGACATCACGATCGAGACGGTTCGGCAGACGGCCGAGATCGAACCCGGGGTCACGTTCGAGTACATGACCTTCGAGGGGCAGGTTCCCGGCCCGATGGTCCGCGTGCGCCGCGGCGATCGGGTGAACCTCACGTTCGATGTCCCGGAAGACCTGAACGCGGCCGCGCACAACATGGACTTCCACGCGGTCTACGGGCCCGGCGGCGGGGCCGACGCGACCACGATCGCGCCCGGCGACGACCCGACCCAGATCAGCTTCACGGCCGACTACGCGGGGGTGTTCATCTACCACTGTGCGATCCCGAACATGGACCAGCACATCAGCAGCGGCATGTTCGGTTCGATCCTCGTCGAGCCCGAAGAGGGCCTCCCCGAGGTCGACCACGAGTACTACCTCGGCCAGCACGAGATCTACACCGACGGCGACGTCGGCGAGGAGGGCCACCACAGCTTCGACTTCGACGCCATGCTCGAGGAATCGCCGACCTACGTCGTGTTCAACGGCCAGGCCTACGGCTTCGCCCCCGACGGCGGCCAGCCGATGCAGGCCAACACCGGCGAAACTGCGCGGGTGTACTTCGCCAACGGCGGGCCGAACCTGCTGAGCTCGCTCCACCCCATCGGGAACGTCTGGAGCCGCTACTACCGCGACGGCGACCTCCTGAGCGAACCCGACCTGAACATCGAGACCGCGCCCGTCGCCCCCGGGACGACCACCGCGGCCGAAATGGAGTTCCCCGTCCCCGGCCCGGTCAAGATCGTCGACCACGCGCTGACGCGCGCCGCTCGCCGGGGCGCACTCGGCGTCGTCAACGTCGAGGGCGAACCGACCGAAGACCTCTACGACGAGGATCCGTGAGCGGGATCGGCCGACTGTTGACTCACTTTTTCGTTCGGGACCGTCCGCAACCCGTAGCGTACGACTTGTTTCGCTCGAATCCGCTCGAGAAGAGCCGGATGACCCGACCGCTGACAATATCGACTGCCGAGCGAACCGGTTCGTGGCTCGTCACTCGACCACCCACTGCTGATCGCCGCGCGCAGTCACGTCCAGACGCGGAGGCAGTCGGTCGAACAGAAGTGAAGCTGGACGTGATCTTGCCTTGCCGGTTCGACGTAGGTCGTTAACGTGTATGCAACCTCGTCGGCGTCGCAGTTATCGCAGTGCATACTCGACGACTCGAGGAGATCGACCTTGAGTATAGATCGATTAAATCGATCGGGCGCGAACGGCCGTCCCGGTAGTACTGAATTACGAGTCGGTAATCATCTATTGAACAGTCGATCCGACGGGCGGTTCGACGAGCGACTCAGACCGTCGCCCCGTCCTCGGCCTCGAGCAGTTCGTGATACCGGTTCCGGATCGTCACTTCGGAGATGTTCGCGACCTCGCCGACGGCGTTTTGCGTGACCTGTTCGTTTGTCAGGAGCGCGGCGGCGTACACTGCGGCCGCGGCGAGGCCGACGGGAGACTTGCCGCTGTGGATGCCCTTCTCTTTGGCCGTCGACAGCAGCCCGCGAGCGCGCAGTTCGGTTTCGTCGGAGAGCTCGAGCTCGCTGGCGAAGCGAGGCACGTAACTTTCCGGATCGGCCGGCTGAATCTCGAGCCCGAGTTCGCGGACGACGTAGCGGTACGTGCGGGCGACTTCGTCCTTGCCGACGCGTGAGACGGCCGAAATCTCGTCCAGGCTCCGTGGTGTCCCGGCCTGACGGGCGGCGGCGTACAACGCGGCGGTCGCGACGCCTTCGATCGATCGTCCCGGAAGCAAGTCGTCCTCGAGCGCGCGTCGGTACACGACGCTGGCGGTTTCCCGGACCGTGTCGGGGAGGCCGAGCGCGGAGGCCATCCGATCGATTTCGCCCAGCGCCTGCTTGAGGTTGCGCTCTTTGGAGTTGCGAGTCCGGAACCGTTCGTTCCACGTTCGCAGGCGCTGCATCTTCTCGCGCTGGCGGGAGCTCAGGGATTTCCCGTAGGCGTCCTTGTCCTGCCAGCCGATGTTCGTCGAGAGTCCCTGGTCGTGCATCATGTTGGTCGTCGGCGCGCCGACGCGGGACTTCTCGTCCTTCTCGGCGGCGTCGAACGCCCGCCACTCGGGGCCGCGGTCGATCTCGTCTTCGTCGACGACCAGCCCACAGTCCGTACAGACCGTTTCGGCGTGCTCGTCGTCGGCGACGAGTCGACCACTACACTCCGGACACTCCTCTCGCTGCTGTGTGCTCTCGACCGCGGCGTCGCTCTCAGCTTCGGACTCGGTCTGGTCTCGCTCGTCAGTCCGCGTTCGTATGGGAATATCAGTCATTGTCGCCGAATCGTGAACCTGTCGCTGGAAAACTGTCTTTCAACCTAGTGTAACGGATTGCTGTCACTTAAACGCTGGGGTTGCAACCGGGAGTACCGAACCGAAGACGCGGTCGACCGGTCGACACGGAGGGCGCACCCATCGATGCGCCACCGGTATCGAAACCCTTACTCTCCGGAGGCCGGTGCGAACACGTATGAGCGACGACGCCGTCAGCCCCGAGGAGGTCCGCCACGTCGCGGATCTGGCCCGCGTCGACCTCGACGACGACGAGGTCGACCGGTTCACCGAGCAGTTCGCGGACATCCTCGAGTACTTCGAGACGCTAGATGAGGTGCCGGAAGTCGATCGGGACGCCGACCTCGCGAACGTAATGCGGCCGGACGAGGAACGCGCCTCCCTCGACAGCGAGGAAGCGCTTCGGAACGCGCCGGAGACCGAGGACGGCTACTTCAAAGGACCGAACGTCTCGTAACCATGTCGGACAACATTTTCATCACCGAGGAACGGATCGAGGGCGCCGAGGACGGCCCCCTCGCCGGCAGGACTGTGGCAGTCAAGGACAACATCTCGACCGAGGGCGTTCGAACGACCTGCGGGTCGAAGATGCTCGAGGACTACGTCCCGCCCTACGACGCGACGGTCGTCGAACGGCTCACGGACGCCGGCGCGACGATCGTCGGCAAGGCCAACATGGACGAGTTCGGCATGGGAACGACCACCGAAACGTCGTACTTCGGCGAGACGGACAACCCCGCCGCACCGGGCCACGTCCCGGGCGGGTCTTCCGGTGGGTCCGCGGCCGCCGTCGCCGCCGGCGAGGCGGATCTCGCGCTGGGATCCGACACCGGCGGCTCCGTCCGCTGTCCCGCCGCGTTCTGCGGCGTCGTCGGCATCAAGCCCACGTACGGCCTGGTCTCGCGGTACGGCCTCGTCGCCTACGGCAACAGCCTCGAGCAGATCGGGCCCTTCGGCGAGACCGTCGAGGACGCCGCGGCGCTGCTCGACGTGATCGCCGGGAGCGACGAACGGGATGCAACCACTCGTAGTGAGGGCGACGACTCGAGCTACGCCGCCGCCGCCACGGGCGACGTCGACGGACTCTCGATTGGCGTTCCCACGGAGCTACTCGAGGGGGCCGACGAGGGCGTCGTCGAGACTTTCTGGGACGCTATCGACGAGCTCGAGGACCGCGGCGCCGAGTACCACGAGGTCTCCCTCCCCTCCGTCGAGCACGCGGTCGAAGCCTATTACGTGATCGCGATGTCGGAGGCCTCCTCGAACCTCGCGCGGTTCGACGGGGTTCGCTACGGGCGTTCGGGCGGCTACGACGGCAACTGGAACGAGGCCTTCGCGAAAGCCCGCGAGGAGGGCTTCGGCGACGAGGTCAAGCGCCGGATCCTGCTCGGGACCTACGCGCTCTCGGCGGGCTACCACGACAAGTACTACAAGAAGGCACAGGACGCCCGGGCGTGGGTCAAGCAGGACTTCGACGAGGCGCTGTCGGAGGCCGACGTGCTCGCGTCGCCGACGATGCCGGTCCCGCCGTTCGAACTCGGCGAGAGTCTGGACGATCCCCTCAAGTTGTACCTCGCCGACGCGAACACGGTGCCGGTCAACCTCGCGGATCTGCCGGCGATCTCGATCCCGGCAGGCGAGACCGACGGGCTCCCCGTCGGCCTCCAGTTGGTCGGTCCTGCCTTCGGCGAGGAGCGGTTGATCCGCGCCGCGAGCGCGCTCGCCTGACGAATCGACGGGAGACCGATCCGATATCGATGGGGCAACACAACTCATTGGGCATAGATTTTTATACCAATTTCGCTAACAATAGTCGTAATCAACCAGTGGTTGGGTTAGAATGTCATGAAGATCGCACAGAACCAGGAAGTCGAGTTCGACGAGTTCTCGAGGGCGTGTGACCTCGTCGAGGCGTATTTCGGCGACACAATCGACGACGTCGCGTTGCACGCACCCGTGTCGCGTCGACAGCTCATCGCCGTTCTCGCTCGCGCACAGCTCTCGGGACGCCAGTTCACGATCGACGGGCTGACCCGACAGGGCGAGGTCGTCTACCAGTCGAACACCGAGACCCTCCTCTGGCTCGACGGCGGGTTCTGGACCGATATGCGCGGGCAACACCACCTCGAACCCAACGAGGGACGAGCCGCACGGGAGGTCCACCGACGGCTCATCGAGGCCCTCGACGGCGACGTTTCGTACTATAACCGCGAACGGGATCCGTTCGTTCTCATCGAGCGATTCGATCCCTACGAGTAACGCCCGGCGGCAGGACGGCGATCGAGTCGTGCTGTTCCGTACCGGTGTGTCGTCGCTGTCGCGGCCACAGCGTATTCATGTCCGGCACTTATTCGTCAGCGAACAGTACTTGCGCTGTGTCCGTTGCGCCGGATCCCGACGAAATATTCGAGCGGGCGGTCGCGGAAGGCGAACGGCGGCTCGACCAGTCGCTCCTCGAGCTCACGGCGACGAGCTTTATCGCGGGGTTTACCATCGTCTTCGGCATCGCCACGCTGGGCGTCGTCGACGCACTGGTCGAACCCCAGTTCGGTGAGGTCGCACACGTCGCGGGTGCGCTCACCTTCGGGATCGGCGTCGTCTTCCTCGTCGTCGGGCGGTCGGAACTGTTCAACGAGAACTTCTTCGATCCGGCCGCGAAGGCGGTCGATGCGGACGATTCGTGGCTGCTCTGGCCGCTCTTTCGTCTGTGGATCGTCACCCTCGTCGTCAACCTCGTCGGCGGATTCCTCTTTGCACTCGTTTTCGCTGTCGACGGCGTCCTTCCGTCGGGGTCGGCACACGCCCTGTCCCGGACCGCCGAGGGGATCGTCAATCGACCGATACGAGGAATGTTCGCGAGCGCCATCATCGGGGGCGCGCTCGTGAGCCTCCTGTCGTTCCTCTTGGAGGCCGTCAACAGCGTCGGCAGTCGCATCACGATGGCGTACGTCGTCGGATTCCTGCTGGCTCTGGGCCCCTTCGATCACGTGATCGTCACTGCCATCCACGTCTTTTTCGGGCTTCTCTTCGGCGCCGGCGTCAGCTACGGATCGCTGGTCGAGACCGTCGTCATCGCGACCGCGGGGAACCTCGTCGGCGGAATCGGACTGGTCACGTTCACGCACGTCGCACAGGTACACGGTGCAACGGAATCGAACGGCTGACTCCGGCGAAACCGGACTAGATGGCCGGTTCGCCGTCGACGAACCGATGAATCACCGAAAATGGGGTCGCGGTATCGAACGCTCGAGGCGCTCTCGGCGCGACGAATCGGGGACGATCGGGGGCCGAATCCGGCTCGACCGTCAGACCGGGCGGCTCACTCCTCGTACGCGAGGTTCATGATCCACTGCGAGAAGGCGTCGCTGTTGGGATCGACCTCTTCCTCACCGATGAACGGCGAGAGCATGTCGCCGGCCATCAACAGGGTGAAATCGAGGTCTCGAGCGGTCGGCGAGATGTAGTATGTGTTGTGCCCGTCGTAGACGGTTTCCTCGCGGTCGACGAGTTCCTTCTCGACGAGCGATTCGACGATCCGGCTGCCCTTCCGCGAGGAGACGTCCAGTTCCTTCCAGAAATCGCTCTGGTGAATCCCCCCGGACTCGCGAACGAGCTCGAGGCCGGCCCGCTCGTCCTCGGAGAGCTCGGCTTCGGCCGCCGAAACGCTCACGGTGACCACCTCGCCGTGCGCGCGGCTACAGGCAGGAGTGCGTCCATATCCATACGAGATGGAGCGAGCCGCTTAAATGTGCCCTTCCCCGTCGAGCACCGATTATCGGCACCGCCTTCGGTTGCCGCTTCGTTCTCGATCCCCGCGACGGCCGCGATCGCGGCCGTCACTCGGCCCGTGTACTTCCCTCGAGACCCGTCTCGAGCGCGTCGTCGGCGAGTCTGACGTCGTCGTAGCTCGTCCGACAGGGCGGGCCGGGTGCGAAGGCGTACTGCTCCGTCTCGGGGCCGAGTGCAATCAGCGAGGACGATTTCGTCCCGAACCCGTCCCGGTGGATGCAGACCCCGTACTCGTGATCGCCGAGCACGTCGCCCGCTCGCTCGAGCCAGTCCAGTACGGTCTCGTCCGGATCTGTCGCGAGCGCGTCCCGCACCGCTCGGGCGTTCGCCGCCTGTTCCTCCCCGATGTCGGACCGAGCCGGGGGAGCGTCGACGTCGTCGACCGCGACGTTGACGACGACGTGAACGCCGGGATCGAACGTCGTCAGGGAGAGCGCCCCGTCCCACTGGAAACAGAACGCGTCCGCCGCGTCAGCGACGACGAGGTAGAAACCGCTGTACTCGTCGTCCTCGACCGCATCCTCGACGATCGATTTCGCGTCGGCGGCGGACCGCGCCTCGAGCACGTCGGCGACGAGCAATCCCCGCGAGCGGTCACCGGCGAGGTCGGCGTCGGTCCACTTGTTCGTGATCCCCGCGAAGACGCCGTGCTCGTTGTAGCCGATCCAGGTCCCGCCGGCCTCGGCGTCCCTGGGTGCGACGACCAGCGGCTCCTCGTCGTAGACGGCGGGCGGAACTGACTCCCGTCCCAGCGCCTCGTCACGATTCGCGGCGACTGCCACCGGTGCCTCGTCGAAGACCTGCCAGGCGAGCGTGAGCGTACACACGCAACTGAATAGGAACGCCAGCGTCTTAACTTCGGTTCCAGCGGCAGTCCGATCGGTACCACCGGCGATCGATGGGAGTCACGCCGACTCGGTCACGTCCGTCCCCGCCTCGAGCAGTCGATCGCGAACCCGCTCGCGGTCGACGGTCCCCGACGTCGTCCGGGGAAGCGCGTCGGCGATACCGATCGTCTTCGGTCGCTTGAATCCGGCGAGGCGGTCGTCACAGTGGGCGCGGATCGATCGGGGCTCGAGCGAGTCGTCGCTGGCCGATTCCGATGCCGGGCCGGGAACGACGAGCGCACCAACCCGCTCGCCCCACTCCTCGTCCGCGAGTCCGACGACCGCGGCGTCCTCGACGCGGGGATGGGCTCGGAGCGCAGCGACGACGTCGCCGGGATCGACGTTCTCGCCGCCGGTCACGATGCGGTCACTCCGACGGTTGAGAACCCACAGGCGTCCGTCGTCGTCCTCGTAGCCGACGTCCCCGGTGTGTAAGCCGCGTTCGTCGATGGCCGCCGCAGTCTTCTCGTCGTCGAGATAGCCGGGTGTCACCGTCGGCCCCGAAACCACGAGCTCCCCTTGCTGGCCGGGATCGACCGTCGCGCCGGTCTCGTCGACGACGGACACGTCGGTGAAGAGCAACGGCTGGCCGACGGTTCCCTCGTGGGTCCCGGTCTCCGCCGGCGTCGCCGTCGCGATCTGGGACGCGGTCTCGGTCATGCCGTAGGTCGGATGGACCGGAACACCCGCGTCTCGGAACCGCTCGAGCAACTCGCTCGAGGCCGGCGCGCCGCCGAGTAGCACGAATCGCAACGCGTCGGCCGGCTCCCAGCCGGCATCCAGCAGCCGCTTGCACATCGTCGGGACGAACGAGACGCCGGTCACGTCGTACGTTTCGAGGACCCGAGACGTCGATTCCGCGTCGAACTCGCGCTGAATCACGACCGTCGTGCCGTACAGCACCGATCGGATCACGGGTGCCAGTCCGCCCATGTGGTACATCGGAAGGCAACACAGCCACCGATCGGTCGGCGTCACACCGAGCCGAAACGCGGAGGCCGTGGCACTCGCGACGAGATTGCCGACCGTCAGTCGGACGGCCTTCGGCTCGCCCGACGTCCCGGACGTGAACATGATCAGTTGCGTGTCGTCGCGCTCGAGGGGGACCGGCTCGACCGCTCGAGACCACTCGCGATCGGCGTCGCTCGCTCCGCTCGAGTCCGACGGGAGCAGCGATCGGACTCGTTCACAGCCGGGATCGTCCACCGACCGGAGATCGATGGAATCGGTATCTGCCGAATCGATCGGCTCGATTTCGGCCGCGACCTCGCGAGCGGCGTCCTCGGTGCTCCCGTCGCAGACGAGCGTGGTCGGGTCGGTTCGCTCGACCTTCGCCGCGAGTTCGCCGATCGTCTCGCGGACGTTCAGCGGGAGCACGGTCGTGCCGGTTCGCATCGCGGCGAAGAAGATCGTCGCGAAGGCGGGTCTGGTCGGCATGAGAAGGGCGATCCGCTGGCCGTCATCGCCCCCACCGTCGGATTCGCCGGCAGTCACGGCCTCGAGGGCCGACGCGACGCGGTCGACTCGCCGATCGAACTCGCGGAAGCTCCACTCGAATCCCGTCTCGGTATCGACCAGCGCCGTCCGCTGTGGCGTCGCCGCCGTCCGGTGTGCGACGAGGTCTCGAGTCGGCCAGTCGGTCGGCTCGCCCATCATGGATCCCACACGTCCGAGACGCCGAGCCCCTTGGCTTGCGGGACGACCGCCGACCCCTTCTCGAGCAGGACGGGATCGCGACCCAGATCGGTCGCGAGCAGTTCGCCCGTGGCCAGCCCGCAGGCCGGAACGTCGGGGATCGCCGCCGCGAGGTGGACGGCACCCGTCCGCGCGACGACACCGTCGATGGTGGTCGTCACCAGCGGCGTGATGTCGACTTCCGTCACCCAGGCCGCGACCTTGCGGGCGACGTCGATCCCGCCGAGCGCCATCGGTTTCAGGACGGCGACGTCCGCCGCATCGGCGTCGCAGATCGCATCGACGCCGTGCTCGAGTAACCCTTCGTCGAGCGCGATCGAGACGCCGCCGCTCCTGGCTCGGAGGTCCGCGTGCCCTTCGAGCGCCCCCGCGGGCAACGGCTGCTCGAGGATCGAGAGCCCGAGGTCCGAAAACGCATCGAGCGCCGATTCCGCTTCCTCGTAGGTCCACGCCTCGTTGGCGTCGGCGCGCAGTTCGACGGTCGATCCGACGGTCTCACGTACGCGGCGGACGCGTTCTACGTCTTCCTCGACGCTGCGGAGACCGACTTTCAGCTTACAGCAGTCGAACCCGCGGTCGACGGCTCGCTGTGCCTCGTCGGCGGTTTCGGACGGCGACCCGTCGCCGATGGTCGCGTTGACGGGAACCCGACCGACCATCGGTCCCTGTCCGAGGTAGCGGTACAGCGGCGTCGGCTCGCGAGACGCCTGCAGGTCGGCCAGCGCCAGCGAGAGCGCGTGTCGGGCCGCGACCTGCCGGTCGACGGCCTCGAGTGCCCCGCTCGGCCCGTCCGTCCGAATCGCGTCCTGTGCCCGCTCGAGCGCCCGTTCGCAGTCGGCGTGGGACTCGGTCCAGCCGGGGAGCGGCGTCGCTTCGCCGTAGCCGACGGCCGATCGAGAGCGAGCGTCGGCCGTCCCGTCTTCGTCGAACAGCCGGACCAGAAAGCCGTCACGGGAGTCGATCGTCCCGTCGGCCGTCTCGAGCGCCTCGGTGAGCTCGAGCGAGAACGGCCGGTACTCGAGGGAAAGGGAGCCGGTCGCGTTCATAGGATCACCAGCCCTCCGGCGAAACAGACCGCGTATATCGCGAGCAGCTTGCCCGTCCCCTCGAGGGCCGGGTTGAGCGCCTCGCCGTCCGTTCGCGTACAGACCGTTCGCGCGATCATCGCAGCGTAGGGCAGCGTGACGAGCGGGAGCAACACGCCGGGACCGAGGCCCGCCGCCGCCCAGAACCAGAGAGGAACGACGTAGGCGAGCGCGAGCAGGGAGACGTACTCGAGACGGCTCCACCGGTAGCCGAGCCGGACTGCGAGGGTTCGCTTGCCGGTCCCGGCGTCAGTCTCCTTGTCGCGAATGTTGTTCACCACGAGGATGGCCGTCGAGATGCCGGCGACCGGCAGGCTCGCCGCGACGGCGTCTCGGGTGAGCGTTCCGACGGGGATGGCCGTCGTCAGCGGTTCCGCGAGAACAGCTGCGGCTTGCACGTAGTACGTCCCCGTGACGGCGACGAGACCGAAGAAGACGAATACGAAGAGGTCGCCCAGTCCGTGGTAGCCCAGCGGATAGGGGCCGCCCGTGTACGCCCACCCGCAGAAGACGCTCACGAGCCCGACGATCAGGATCGGGAGGCCCCCGATATAAACGAGATAGGTGCCGGTGATGATCGCCAGCCCGAAGGTGACGAACGTGGCGAGTTTGACCTGCTCGGGCGAGATGAGTCCCGACTGGGTGACGCGGGTGAATCCCTCCCGATCCTCCGTATCGGCGCCCTTGATCGCGTCGTAGTAGTCGTTCGCGAAATTCGTCCCGATCTGTATCAGTGCCGCACCGACGAAGGCGAACAGTGCCGGCAGCGGCGCGAACACCCCCTCGTGGACCGCGAGTCCCGTCCCCACGATAATGGGGGCCGCAGCCGCGGGCAAGGTCTGGGGGCGGGCCGCCATCAGCCACGCCTTCGTCCGTGAGATTTCGACCTCGGCCGAACTCATTGTTCGAATGTGCCACTCGAGAGAGTGTCAACGTTGGCATTGCGGGTCGGGGTTCCGGGGCTCGTCTACGTCGGCGGGATCGCCACCTCGAGGGACCCCATATCGAAAAACGCCGTCTCGTACCCCTGATGGCGTGCCGCTTGCGGCGACGATTCGATCACGATCCGCACCGAATCGCCCGGCCGAACGTCCGGAATCGATCGACCGTACGACAGGCCGAACGCGGCGTCGAGCGTTCCCTCGAGTTGCCGGTCGACGACCGTCGACCCGTTGCGTCCGATAACGGCCCGCATCGACATATTCACCAGCGGAACGCGGTTGTACGGCGTCCGCGGGGAGACGAGCAGGTATCGCTCCTCGCCGTCGGCCAGGCGCGAGCCGGCCTCGAGGAGCGTGACGACGAACGCCGCGTCACCGCTTCTCGGAAGGCCAGGGTCGGCGTTCGCGTCCGTATCCGCGTCCGAATCGACGAGACGAGTTCCCGGATAGTCGTCCGCCGGTGGGAGTGCGGAGTACGGAACGTCGGCACCCCCTCCGTTCGCACCGCCGTCGGTACGGCGAGTCATCGGCTCGAGCGCTCCCCGTTCTCCCCAGCGCTCCTGCTCCAGTAACTCGAGGCCGTCGACGATTTCCTCGCGGAACGCCCGATCGTAGGTGAGTTCGAACGTCGCGGTCCCACCCTCGGTGAACCGTCTCGCGAGGGAGCCGGTTCGACGCGTCGGAAGCGGCGGCAGGTCGACCCCGACGGTGTACGTGCCGTCGTCCGGCAGGGCGACGTTGTCGCCGAAATGGACGCCCATCTCCTGTGAGAGCATGGGCCACAGCGACCGCGACGTGATCTCGTCGCCGTTCCGCGAGACCGTCACTCTCGGTTCGGCATCGCCGGGAAGGACGAGTCCGGTCTCCGGATCCCAGCAGACGAGCATGAGATGAACGCCGCGACCGGCAGGGGGCTCGACGATCCGTCGATAGGACCCGGTGACGACCCAGAACGGATGCGGGTACGTGAGCAACGGTGCCAGCGCGTAGTCACCGGCCTCGATCGGCTCGAGGATCCGCATCGATTTCCGATGTCCCGGGAGATAGACCGCCGCTGGTGGATCCTCGATCCGCGGAACCGGCGCGGTTCCCCCGCCGGTCTCGTCGCCGGTGTCCGCTCCGTTCCCGCTCTCGGCATCGTCGGTCGCCTCGCCGGACTCGCCGCTGGGCGCTCCACAGCCCGCGACGGCGAGCCCGACCGGAACCGCAGTCGTCCGCCGGAGGAACGTTCGTCGGTCCATATCTCCTGTCGCCTCGATCTCCCTCGGTCAGTCGTTCGTCAGTAGTGCCACGGGAAGTCGTCGAAGTCTGGATCGCGACCCTCGACGAAGGCATCCCGACCTTCCGCCGCTTCGTCGGTCATGTAGCCCAGCCGCGTGGCCTCGCCGGCGAAGACCTGCTGGCCGACCATCCCGTCGTCGGTCATGTTGAACGCGTACTTGAGCATCCGCATCGCCGTCGGGCTCTTCGAGTTGATGCGCTGCCCCCACTCGAGGGCGGTCTCCTCGAGTTCCCCGTGGGGAACGGCCTCGTTGACCATTCCCATTTCCGCGGCTTCCTCGGCGTCGTAGGTCTTCCCGAGGAAGAACACCTCGCGGGCCTTCTTCTGGCCGATCTGTTTGGCGAGATACGCCGAGCCGAAGCCGGCGTCGTAGCTCGCCACGTCGGGATCCGTCTGGAGGAACTTCGCGTGCTCTTCGCTCGCGAGCGTGAGGTCGCAAACGACGTGCAGCGAGTGGCCGCCGCCGACGGCCCAGCCCGGCACGACGGCGACGACCACCTTCGGGATATGGCGGATCAGGCGCTGGACCTCGAGAATGTGCAGTCGGCCCTGCTCGGACGTGCGTGTTCGCGGACTTTGTCCGCTCGCATTGTCCGAGGCGCGTTGCGCCTCGCTCTCCTCGTCACCTTCGTACTGATACCCGTCTTCGCCCCGAACCGTCTGGTCGCCGCCGGAACAGAACGCCCAGCCGCCGTCCTTCGAGGACGGGCCGTTCCCCGTGAGCAGGATGCAACCCACGTCGGTCTGGCGCTTGGCGTGATCCAGCGCGTCGTACAGCTCGTCGACGGTCCCCGGCCGGAAGGCGTTGCGAACGTCCGGTCGATCGAACGCGATCCGAACCGTGCCGGAGTCGACCGCGCGGTGGTAGGTGATGTCCTGAAACTCGCGATCGAGGGGGTCGACCGGCTCCCACCGGTCCGCATCGAAGAGTTCCGAAACCATTTGCTCGAATTTCGTCGTCGATAGGTGAAATAGGTTCGCGTCGCCGACCGGAGTCGCGTCGCTGAGGGAGATTTTGTATAGCATTCATGGGTTTATTTGGTAGATACCAGCCGCCTCCCTCCAGCAAGCCGACAGAACTGTCGGTCTCGACGACAGTCGTCTCGCCCGAGCAGTTTTTTACTCACCCGTTCAATCACCAATGTGATGGGGGAGACGTATTACGAGGTGCTCGAGATCGATCCGGACGCGACTCACGACGAGATCGAGTCCGCCTATCGCGAACGAGTCCTCGATACCCACCCCGACCACTCCGACGATCCCGACGCGGCCGAGCAGTTCAAGCAGGTCACGACCGCGAGGTCAGTGCTCACCGACGGGACGGAACGCGCGCGCTACGACCGCCTGGGCCACGATGCGTACGTCGGACTCGCTCAGGGAGCGTCGGCCGGTTCCGACTCGAGTGTGGACGATGACGAGTCCGATGAAAACGGTGCCGGTTCGGCCGAAAGCTCCGATTCGGCCGCCCAATCGGATTCGAACGCAGGGGCCCGAACGGGCACGGGTCGATCGGCGGGGAACACGGAGTCGACTGGTACGGACGAGACGACAACCGGTACGGACACGACGGCTACTGGCGCGGAGACGAACGCATCCGAACAGAACACGACCAGTGGGACGGAGACGAGCACGCCCGAAGAGAACACCAAGTGGCAGGAGGTGGCTGAGTGGTGGATAAACGAGGGAAAGGAGTCGACACGAACCGAGACCGACCACACCGGTCGGACGCGAAGCCACCACGCTCGGCAGCGATCCAAACGGCGTCAGAAACGGGCGAAGCAACGGGCGGCGGGGAACTGGCCGTTCGACACCGACGAGACGGCTGGGAACGGCGGGACGAAAACCCGTCAAGAAGCCCGTGCGACGGCAACGGCGGACGACGACGGCGGATTCGAGTACTCCGTTCACGACTGGGACGGCGAGGTCGACCTCGGGTGGGACGGGCACCAATTCGATCAGGCCACGGCGGTGTCCGTCGGCTCCGTGGCCGTTCTCTACCCGCTGTTCGTCGGTGGCAGTCTGACGCCGATGTTTTCGTTCCCGGTCAACGCGATCATCGCCGGGTGCACGTTCGTGCTGGTGGGATATCTGTTGACCATGCCCCGGATCGCGATGGCGGCGTTCGGCGGCTGGAGCGTCCTTTTTTCGATCGGCATCCTGCAATTCTCGCCGATCGATCCGATCTCGATACTCGGGGTGCTCGCACTCGCGTTCGTCTGGGTACCCCTCGGCTACGCCGTTGCGCTCTGGTGGGTGCTTCGCCCCTGACCACCGGCGTTCGGGAGACCGGGTCAGCGACTCGTGATTCAGGCATCATCCGCTTCTGGTAGCGTTACCAAAGCCGTGGCTCCAGCACCGAGCTCGGACTCGGCCCGGATCTCTCCCTCTCTCTGCTGGTGCTCGACGATCCGCTGACAGAGCGCACGTCCGATTCCCGTTCCGAAATGCTCCTCGCGGCTGTGGAGTCGCTAGACCACTCGGAATCCGATACTGATTCGGTCCTGATCGATTCCGATACCCTCCTCGATTCGGCGAGTGACACGGCGAGACTCGATTACGAGTCGCTCCGCGTTTCGACGTCGTCCGTCACGCGCTCGGCGAGCGCGTCACGCCGCCGGTGACTCCCCGCCGAGTCGAACTCGACCGAGAGAACCTGCGTGCCCGCCCGCTCGAGCGATCGGCGGTACGCGTCCGAAAAGTCCACGGGAGACACGCGTTCGAACTCGAGACCGTACAGGTCTCCCAGCGCATCGAACTCGAGGCCGTGGGGCGTTTTGAACTGCTCGGTGAACGGCGGATCGAACGATTCGATTGGCAGTTCGTGGAAGATGCCGCCCCCGTCGTTGTCGAGCAGGACGATCGTGGCGTCCACGTCGCACCGATCGACCGCGATCAGGCCGTTCGAGTCGTGATAGAAGGCCAGATCGCCGGTCACGATCACGACCGGGTCGTCGGTCGCGCTCCCCGCGCCGAGTGCCGTGCTCGCGATGCCGTCGATCCCGCTCGCCCCGCGGTTCGCGAGGACAGTGAGATCGGCCGCTCGCGGCCGCCCGAACCGGTCGGCGTCCCGGATCGGCATGCTGTTAGAGACGAACACGGTCGCCGGGTCCGGCGCGTTCGAGAGCACCGATGCGAGGATCGCTCCCTCGAAGGGCTCCGTTTCGAGCGCGTCCGCGTTTAGCGCTCGATCGCGAACCGCCCAGTGGTGTCGTTCGGCCTCGTCGAACCGGCCGAGCCACTCGTCCGCGTGCCCATCACGCTCTCCGAGCGCCTCGAGAATCCCGTCGACGACGGCGGCGGGCTCGGCGGCCACCAGGTCGGTCGCCGTGAAGGTCGCCTCGCGCCACGCGCCCGCGGGATCGATGAGAAACTGCTTGGCTCCGGCGTCCCGGAGCCAGTGCCGGAGCGGTTTCGAGGTCGGCGAGGCACCGAACCGGAGGACGGCGTCCGGAGTCGGCATGTGGCCGATATACGTGTCGTAGCCGCCGTAGATCGAACGCGGTCCCTCGGGGTTCCCGCCCTCGTCCCCACGCTCGCCCTCGACGTGCGGGCCGAACCGGAGTCCGGACAGTGGATCCGCGAGAACCGGCGCGCCGAGTCGGTCGGCCAGTTCGGTGACGACCGCGGGCTCGAGCCCGAAGAGCACCGTCGGGTCGGCGGGCCCCGCGACGATCAGCGGTCGGTCGGCGGTCTCGAGCGCTCGAGCGATCGGCCGGCACTCCTCGGCGGAGAGCCGTCGCGTCCCGCCAGTAGTTTCCACGAACGGGCCGTCCCGGCCCCGCGCTGCCGTCGTCTCGGCGAACGAGTCGGGCACGTCGCCCGGCACCTCGGTCGGCTCGAGTGGTTTACGAAACGGACAGTTCAGGTGGACGGGACCCGGCTGGACGCCGGTCGTCTCGGCGAGCGCTCGCGCGGCGGTCGTCCGGAGGCTCCGCACTTTTCGCTCGTCGGCTTCGGGTTCGGGGAGTTCCGCGTCCCAGCGCACCGCGTCGCCGTAGAGTTTGACCTGATCGACGGTCTGGTTCGCGCCGCTGTCACGGAGCTCGGGCGGCCGATCCGCCGTGAGAACGAGCAGCGGGACGCGAGCCCGGTCCGCCTCCATCACTGCCGGATGGAAGTTCGCCGCCGCCGTTCCGGAGGTACAGATCAGCGCCGTCGGCTCGCCGGTCCGACGGGCGCGCCCGAGCGCGAAGTAGGCCGCCGACCGCTCGTCGAGGTGCGAGTAGACGTCTATGTCCGCGTGTTCGGCGAACGCGACCGTCAGCGGCGTCGACCGACTTCCGGGCGCGATACAGGCCGCCTCGAGGCCGCTCTTCGCCAGTTCGTCGGCGAGGACGCGACCCCACAGGGTCGCGCGGTTCGGTGCGTTCATCGGGTCAGGTGTCACCGGAGTTCATCGAGGATCGGTCGGTACTTCAGCTGTACTTCGTCCCACTCTTCTTCGGGATCGCTGTCGGCGACGATGCCGTTGCCGGCGAAGAGCGTCACCGTGCCGTCGGTCGCGATACCGGAGCGAATGGCGACGGCGAACTCGCCGTCGCCGTCGGCGTCGAACCAGCCGACCGGCGCGGCGTACCAGCCCCGATCGAACGTCTCCGTCTCGCGAATCGTCTCCCAGGCCGCATCGGGTGGAACCCCACCTACCGCGGGCGTCGGGTGCAACGCCTCGACGATCTCGAGGACGTGCCGATCGCTCTCGAGGATCGCTTCGATCGGCGTCTGGAGGTGCTGAATGGTCGCCAGCCGGCGGATCGTCTGCTCGCTGACGGTGAGGTCGCGAGCGAAGGGAACGAGCTGATCGCGGATCGCGTCCACGACGAGTTCGTGTTCGTGCTGGAACTTCGCGTCGGCCCGCATCCGCTCGACGTGCTCTTCGTCCTCCGCCGGCGTCTCGCCGCGCGGGACCGAGCCGGCGAGCGCCTCCGTCTCGACGCGTTCGCCGCGTTTCGAAACCAGCCGCTCGGGTGGCGCACCGAAGAACGTGCCCCTGGCCTCGTGACCGACCAGGAAGCGATAACAGTTCGGGTACTGGCGGCGCAGCCGTTCGAGCGTCGCGGGGACGTCGATCGGCCCCTCGAGTTCGACCGACAGCGCCTGTGCGAGGACGACTTTTCGCAACCGCCCGTCGACGATCCGCTCGAGCGCAGTCTCGACCTGACTCGTCCACTCGGCGGGCGAGGTCGTCCGCCGCGTCGCGGCGACGCCGGGGGTCGACCCGCTCGGTCGCATGGCCGGCAGCGCCGTCAGTCGGTCGTGCCAGCGCTCGAGTCGGTCCGCCGTCTCGTCGCGTCGGTTTCCGACCACGGTCAGCCACGTTCCGTCGTCCGTCCGCGTGACGAGTACCTGGGGAACGACGAACGACGCCCCGTCGAACCCGATCCAGGGCGGGGTCGGCTCGTGACCGTCGTGAAACGAAAAGCCTCCGAACGCCCGCGGTCGAGCCGCGGCGGGTCCGTCGTGTGCGAGGCCGTCGAACGCCCGCCTCGCTTGCGTTCGAATCCGATCGAATCGGTCGGTTCCGTCGGCGGTAAACCGAGCGGCGACGCCCCGACCGACGAGTTCGAGACCGTCGGGCGTGGCCCACTGGACCCGCGACTCGGCGCTGCCGTCCAGAATCGCGCTGAACGAGATTCCCTCGAGTTCCCGGCTCCGACTCACGAGGTCGACAGCGCCCTCACCCGACTCCGAACCCGTCGCCAGTCGGCCATCGCCCGACGATCGATCCATCGACCGCACGTCGGGACCGCCCGACCTTCAGCCTAACTATTCGTTGACCGACGGGAAAGACCGGACTAGCTGTACCGCTCTTCCTGCCACGGGTCCGCCGTCTGCGAGTAGCCCCGCCGCTCCCAGTAGCCCCGCTCGGGTTCCGTGAGGAACTCGATGCCGTCGACCCATTTCGCGCCCTTGTAGGCGTACCTGTGGGGCGTCACGACACGGAGCGGACCGCCGTGATCCTCGGGGAGGGAGTCACCGTCGAACCCCCACGCGAGCAGGACTTCCTCGCGCATGCACTCCTCGAGCGGCAAGTCCGTCGTGTAGTCGTCCATTCCGGAGAACATGACGTGGACCGCGTCGTCGCGAACGCCGGCCCGCTCGGCGAGTTCTGTGAACTGAACGCCGGTAAACTCGCAGTCGAACTTGCTCCAGCCGGTCACGCAGTGGAAATCCTGCCGCTGCGTGACGGCCGGCAGGTCTCGAAACTCGTCCCACGACAGGGTCAGTTCCTCGTCGACCGCGCCGGTGACGGTAAACTCCCACGTCTCGGGATCCCACTCGGGCGTCCCGCTCTTCGAGAGGACGGGAAACTCGGACGTTTCGCGCTGGCCCGGTGGCAGCCGCTCCTCGCCGAACTCCCGATACAGGTCCGTGACGTCCGTTGTATCCATACTCGTGCGTACGTCCCGATGGACGTAGGTGTGACGCCTCGGCCCCCATCGCCAACCGATGCGGTCGATCGCTGTACCGCCGGCCGGCACTGGAGTCGACGCGACGACGTCGATACGATCGGAGCTGCCGACCGATCGCCCGTTCGTATCGCGGCGACCGGGGAATCGGCATGCGAGAAACAATCGATTACCACGACGGGGACGGGGTCGAAACCGACGGAAACGGTCGCGATCCGGCCACAACTCGGTTGTTTCCCGCGAAACCCTCGCCATCCCTTAGTACGGTCTCGGCGAGAGATATCGATGCATGGCTAGCACAGAACAGCTTACGGATCGGGAAATGACAGGACAGTCAACGGCAGAGGTCGGCGAACAGGCGATGGGGCCTGCGTTCGTCGCGTCGGCCGCGTCGGTCGGCCTCGCGCTCTACTACTTCTTCATTCAGGGAGAGCGCGAACTGGGCACGTTCGTCGGCCTCTGGCCGCCGACCATCCTCGCGTTCGCGAGTTATTTCAACCAGCGAAAGATGCGCCAACAGCTCGAGACCCTGACCCAGCCCGGAACGAAACTGCGAGACGCGATCGACTCGATGATGGGCAACCGGTAGGTCGACGGCGCGATCGACGTCTCGTCCTCGAACACCTGCCGTCGTTTTCGGCCGTCGCTCGAGAGCGACATCTCCGTTCGACGACTGCGACGTCCCGTCGGTGTTGGGTCCCCGTCAAACCTAAATACCCCCTCACCGAAAGCCGAATCAGATGCCGAAAGTAGAGATCACCATACCGGAGCACCTCGAGATGCAGATCGCCCAGATGGTCGAACGCGGGGAGTTCGTCAACCGCGAGGAGGCGATCGAGGACCTCCTTTCGACGGGCATCAAGGCCTACAAGACCAGCGGACCGACGGACGAGGAGGATGGGGCGGGAACCGGCGGGACCGGCTTCGAAGACGACGGCATGATGGGGCACGACGACGAGTACGTCTTCTAGCTTATACCCCAACCGCGAGCAACGGGATTCCGAACGCGATCGCTGCACCGACCAGTGCGACGAGGGCACCGACCAGGACGGCTCGTGACGAGTAGTCGCTCATCGGTGCGGTCGTTCGTTCGGCGTCGAGATCGTGACCGACATCGGCTCCGGAATCGTCATCGTCGGGGGTCGCAGTGTCGTCTGTCATAGGTCTCCATTCTCAGTTCACTCCCTTAAAGACATCTACAGCAGTGCGTCAGTGGAGCGCCGCACTGCCCGTCGTGTCACCGGGAAATATATATCGCTCGAGTAACCATCCGAGGACGATGCCCTCCACGACGCTCTCTCGCAGGCGGTTACTCGCGACCGGCGGCAGTTGTCTCTCGGCCGCGGTCGCGGGCTGTTCCGGGACCGGCGGATCGACCACCGAAAGCGGGACCGCTCGCGACACGGGCCGGGCGTTCGAGTCGACCCACGAGTACGACGTACTGTTCGTGCGCGCGGCCGACAATGAACCGTTCATCTATCCCGACGATGCGGCGGCCCAGCGGGAGGAAGACGAGGATCGGCCGCCGCGACATACCCGGTCGTTTTTCGTGATCGACGAGGACGGTGCCGATGCGCTCCGGATCGACTTCGAAGAGAACGCCGAGGAGGCGACCGAGATACGCGAGTTCGTCGCAGACACCGATTTCGGGACCGAATCGATCGTCGTCGATCAGCGTCCGATCGGCGACTGCTATCACAGGCGCGTCCTGAGCGTCCAGGCGATGGACGACGATTTTCATCGACAGTACTGCCGCACGCTGAAAGACCCGATGACGCCCTGCGAGGCCGATACCGACGTGATGGAGGCCGTCGTCTTCCGGATCCAGCGACCGTACGAGGACGCGCCGTCGAGTCACTCGAGTTCCGAGAGTGCGTCGTGTCGAGGCCCGATCATCGTGGGAACGAACGGATCCGAGCCGGGCTCGAACGGGACCGACGCTGCCGACTCGAACGCGACCGATTCCCACGATCAGAACGAGACCGACGGCGAGGGAGGGGATCGCGAATGACCGCGTCGAACCGTGGATCGGCCGACCGACGGCGGTTCCTCGCCGGGCTCACCGCGGTGTCCGGAATCGCCATCGCCGGCTGCAGTAGCCTCCCGTGGACCGACGACGAAACCGGCAGGTCGTTCCCCGTCTCGGAAGTCGCCAGCGTCCTCTCACCGTCCGCTCCGCGGATCGACGAGCCGGTTCCGGTACGGCCCGACGCGAGTGCGATCGAAACCGCGCTCGAGCGGATCGACGAACTGCTGGCACCGGTCCCGGACCCGCTCACGGCGGAGTCCGTTCCGAACGGAGTCGTCCGGGAATCGATCACCGACGCGCGGGACGAGGCCCGCGAGATCCGGACCGAGGCGGCCGATGCGACGGGGCCGGGGCTGTATCACGCGCTTCGCGATCTCCGAGGGGCCCGCGCCGACGCTCGACAGGCAGTGACGACGTGGTCGGCCATCGACGACGAGACGGTGGTCGACGACCTCGAGGACGAACACGGCGAACTCCAGCCGCGGGTCCGCGATCAGCGCGCGTCGCTCGCCTATCGCGGAAACGCCACCGACGACGAGCTGCTCCGCTCGGCGCTGTACTACTCCCGGCTCGAGTCGGCCCTCGACCGGGCGATCGAGTCCCTCCGACCGTGGGAGATCGACGAGAGCGCGTCCGTCATCGACGTCGGCGAGGCCGCCGCCGACCTGGAGTCCGCGGCGGCGACGGCTGCCGTCTGGGAGCACTGTGCCGATCGGTACGAGGCGACGCTCGACGAGCCGATCGACCTCGAGCCGATACTGCGCGGCGGACTCGAGCGATGCGTCGACCACGCCGACGGCGTCGCCTTTCCCGCACAGGACGACGACTGGCTCGACGAGATCGGCGTCGGCGATATCGACGAGACGTACCTCGAGCACATCCTGTGGCGGACCGGTGATGCCGTGACGGACGAGCGAGAGCGGCTGCGGGACGCGGAAACCAGCGGGGACCTCGGAACGGGGCTCTACCACGCCGTTCGGTTCGAACAGGCGTTCCGCGCGTTCGAGATCGTTCGCGACCGAATCGCGGACGGTTCGATCGCCCTCCCCGAAACGCTCGCCGACGTCCGCGGCGAACGGGAGGCCGCGATCGACGCGGCCGAGACCGCTCGAGACGACGTCACCGGCCCGTCGCCCGGGGCGTTGGCGCTTTCGGAAACCGTTCAGCGACTCGAGTGGGCCGACCAGTCCGTGCGACGACTTTCCGACGCCGACTCCGACGCCGTCACCTCGCTGACCGGCGAGTACGGCGACTACGTGCGCGTTCGCGCATCGCTCGAGGCGCTTCCGGAGGCGGTCGACGCGTTTCGGTCGCGCGTGCTCGAGGGATAGCGCGGCCCTCGTCACGACGGTCGGAGCCGTTGCCCGATCCAGACCCCTTTACTATCCCCGGTGCGAAGGCTCGCCTAACAACCACATGGTACTGACAAAGCGAGTCATCCCGTGTATCGACGTGGATCTCGACGAGGACGGGAACCCGGCGGTCTACACCGGCGTCAACTTCGAGGACCTGAAGTACACCGGCGATCCGGTCGAGATGGCCCGCGCGTACAACCGGGCGGGCGCGGACGAGTTCGTCTTCCTCGACATCACCGCCTCCGCGGAGGGGCGCGAGACGATGCTCGACGTCGTCGAACGCGTCGCCGACGAGGTCTTCATCCCGCTGACCGTGGGCGGGGGCATCCGAACCACCGAGGACATCAAGGAGACGCTGCGGGCCGGCGCGGACAAGGTCTCGATCACCACCGGCGCGCTCGAGCGGCCCGAACTCATCAACGAGGGCGCGCGGGCCTTCGGCAACCAGTGTATCGTCATCAGCGTCGATGCCCGACGGCGCTTCGACGAAGGGGGCGAGCACTACGTCGAGATCGACGGCGAATCCTGCTGGTTCGAGTGTACGAAGAAGGGCGGCCGCGAGGGAACCGGCATCGACGTCCTCGAGTGGGCCGCGGAGGCCGAGTCCCGCGGTGCGGGCGAACTCTTCGTCAACTCCATCGACAAGGACGGCACGAAAGACGGCTACGACCTCCCCCTGACGAAGGCAGTCTGTGACACCGTCGACACGCCGGTCATCGCCTCCTCGGGCTGTGGGGGCCCCGAGGACATGTACGACGTCTTCACCGAAGCCGGCGCGGACGCCGGTCTCGCGGCATCTATCTTTCACTTCGACGAGTACTCCATCGAGGACACGAAGGCCTACCTCGACGAACGCGGCGTCCCCGTCCGTCTCTGAGTCGCCGGGGTTGCGAGTTCTCGGCAGAGACGCCGCGTTCGCGCTCGAGTCGTCGATCGACGACTCGGCCCCCGTCGGGTTGGCCATCCAATACGTTTATTCCGTCCGGGTCCTGCGTTTCGATCAGTGAAATGGCGGTGTACGCGGTGTGGCAAACCGCACGCGGAAAACGACCCACCCTGTGACGAGTGCGGTCACAACGCCTTCGAGAAGGCGATCGTCCGGGTGGACGAGATCGACGCCCAGAGCGATACCGGTAGCGAGCCGATACCGTCCGGAACCGTCGAAACCGGCCCGGAATACGTCTGGGCTTGCACGAACTGCGGCCGCGAGCACGTCCGGAACACGCCGCCGTGTTCTCGCTGCGGGAACCCCGACCTCGACCGGGTCGAGCGGACGTACGAGGGACTCGAGCGCGACCTCGCCACGCCGAGCTGGTTCGAGGTCGCGAAACCCTATCTTCCCGTCTTCGCCGGTATCGCGATCGTCATCGCGCTGTTCGCGACCGGTATCGTCTCGCCGTCGATACTCCCTGGGATTGGACAACCGTCACCGCCCGACGCGCCGGGTAACGGGTCCGTAGAAGCCGGAATCGATCTCGAGGCGACGGAGAGAGCGATTCATGACCGACTCGAAGAGGAACGAGAGCCGTCAGAGAGTCGAACGTACGGCACCGGACTCGCGGCGTATGCGGAGTACCAGAATCGTCTCCGCGTCTTGAGCGATTTCGCCAACGAGACACCCGACGAGCCGAATTCCGACGCGTTCGATCACCGGTGTGGTGACACGAGACCACAGGAGGGACCAGCAGTCGTCACTGGAGTCTCTGTCGAGGACTACCCCGACGAGGCGGAACTCGCGGACGGCGTCGTCGCGGAACTCCTCTCTATATACAGTGACGGCATTCGGACCGGGTTCGACGCCGAGGGCGTCGACGTTCACGTCGCACCGAACGGGGATATCTACGTCTTTTACGCGACGTGCTGACGGATTTCTCGACGAACTCGAGACTATCCGTTCGTTCGAGAACCGAACGACTGCGAGAATCGCTTGGAGTTGGATAGAAAACGAGAGCCCTGCGACTGCCGTCCGGACTGACGTTATGCGGCCGCTTCGAACGCGTCCTTGAACGAGTTCGCCTTCTCGCGGACGGTCGCGGCCGCCTCCTCGAGCGCCTCGAGGGGGTCCGCGCCGCCTTCGGTCTTGATCGTCAGGATGGGCTCGGTCTGGCCACCCGACTGTTCGGGGTTGACGTCGTAGGTCGCTGCGCTCACGTCGTCGTGCTCGAGCAGCGCGCCCTTGAGCACGTTCATGAAGGTGTGATCCTCGCCGGCGATCTCGATCGAGAGTTCGTTCTCGGTGCTCTCGGTGACCCGCAGTTCCATGACAGAGTCTCCGGTCGTCGGCTGCTTGTACCTTTCGAAGCCGCCGCTCGTCGGGGGTCGCTGATGGCAAATCACTAAATGCGTCCGTTCGAACCACGGGACATGCTCTCGTTTGCGACCCTGTTGCCGGTCGTCGTCGCCGCGGCGCTGGTGGGGTCGATCGCAGTCGTGAGACTGGTTCACCGGCCGGCGCGACGCTGGCGCGACGTCCTCCGGGAGCGGCTCGTGTACGGCGTCCCGTGGGGCTCGATCGTCGTCATCGCGTTCGTGCTCTGCGTCTATCTCTTCGTTCAGGACGGCATCACGAACTTCGACGATCCCGTGACGATCCCGTATCGGACGTGGTCGTACTTCTACCCGCTCGGGATGGCGACCGCGTCGTTCTCCCACGCGGGCCCCGGACACCTCGTGGGGAACCTGGCCGGAACGATCGTGGTCGCACCGCTCGCCGAGTACGCGTGGGGTCACTATCCCGACGAACGCGATCCCCTCCGAACCGACTCGTGGCGAACGAACCCGCGACTCCGGGCGTTCGTCCTCTTTCCACTCCTCGTCATCGGGATCGGCCTGCTCTCGAGCCTGTTTGCGCTCGGCCCCGTGATCGGCTTCTCGGGCGTCGTCTTCGCCTTCGCCGGCTTCGCGATCGTCCACTATCCGATCGCAACGATCGTCGGCACGCTCGGCGTCCAGGGCGTCATCCTGCGACTCTATTATGCGCTTCAGGACCCGATCAACGTCTACACCGCCCAACCGAGTCCCCCGTCGCCGCCGTCCTGGGCCGGTATCGCCATCCAGGGCCACGCGCTCGGCCTCTTCGTCGGCTTCGTCCTCGGCATCGCGCTCCTCGAGCGGCGAGGAGCCCGCCCCGACCCGTTGCACCTCTGGCTCTCCGTCCTCCTCTTTGGCTTCTCGAAACGGCTCTGGGCGATCTACTGGTTCGGCGGCGAGAACACGTACGTCCTCTTCCAGGGTCCCGGCGTCGCCGTCGTCGCCGTGCTCGCGCTCGTGGTCACGCTCTCGATGACCGCCTCGGAGACGCGTATCGTTCCACCGCGCCTCGAGGGGCTGCTCACTCGATCGAACCGGCCGACTCCGAGGCTGGGCGACAGCAGCTCGTCGATCGACCGGTCGCTCGAGTTAGCGGTGGCCGGACAGGTCGACGCAGTCGTTACTGCCCGCATCGATCGCGTTCGGGAAATCGCCAGCGGCGCGCGAAGGCGGGTCAGCGACTCGGGTTCGCTGTTGGATCTGACCCGCAAACAAGCCGCGTTCACGGCCGTCGTCATCGTCCTCGCCTTGCTCGCCGGCGTCGCTATTCCCACTAATTTCCTCGTCGTCGACGATGCGACGGCGTCCACCGAAGAGGCGATCCAGATCGAGGACTACACCGTCGAATACGCGGAGGGGGTCCAGAACGAACTGGTCACCGGCATCGGTATCGAGGCCCTCGAGAGCGACGAGGGTCTCGAGTCCAGCGGGGTGATCGTCGCGAGCGACCAGCGGGAGATCTGGCTCGAGGCGGTCAGTACCCAGCGGCTCGCCGTTACCGGCGAGGAGACGGTCACCGTCGGTGGACCCGGGTGGCGCGAAACGGTCCACGTCGAGCGCACCGGCTGGGAACCGGTCGGCAACGACACCGTCTATCAGGTCTGGCTCTGGGAGGACAGCGAGGATCGACGACTCTCACACGAGTCCAACGAGTCACGAGCCGAGGCCCGGATCGCGGGGCGGAACGTGACGATCAGCTCCGAGGACGGCGAGTTCCTCCTCGAGGTCGACTCGAACGGGACGGGCGCGGCTGCGACGACGCCGATTCCGGATGTCAACGAGACGAGTTCGGCGGGTGGACTATCGTTCGAGCGCGAAGACGAGACGGTCTACGCGGCCGCCGACGGAACGCGAGTCGCGATCGCGAGCGAGGAGACGTACAACGGCTATTGAACGAGGTGCGGTGGCGCGCTGGGGCGCGGTTCACCAGTGGCGAACCGCGACTCGAAGCCGTGCGAGCGAATCGGTTGGAGGGGGTGGTACCTCCACAGTGACTGCAGTAGGGGACCACTCGAAACCTCCTCCTCACTCGACGAACACAGAGCCAGCAGACGGTCACATCCCGACAAAATCCGCTATTCTCGATGCGTCCATTCGATCCGAAAGACCTCGGCCTCGAGCGTCTCCTCGGTTTCGGTGTGAAAGTCGAACTGCTTCGCGATGGGGAGCTCGGCCCGGAACGCGTGCGTCACGTCGCCGCCCTCGTCTCCGGCGAAGGATTCGACGAACTCCTGACTCCCCTCGTTGTGGATCGTGTACGAGACGGCCGCGATCTCGCTGGCCGTTTCGAGAAACTCCCGATCCGCGTGTCGGTTTCCGCGTTGGGCACCGAACGGCGGATTGGAGACCACGGTCGCGTCGGTCGTCGAAAACGGATGCCGAGTGACGTCGCCGCGGAGCCACTCGAGCGTGCGGTCGGTACCGCCACTGGCAGCCGCCGCGACCGTTTGCTCGTTCCCGCGAGCCAGCTCGAGCGCGTCGCGGTCGACGTCGATTCCGACGACGCTGTCGGCACCGGCGATCGAGGCGGCGATCGCGAGCATCCCGGTGCCGGTTCCGAGATCGACGACCCGTCCCTCGAGGTCGTCTTGCAACCTGGCCAGGTGACAGATGTGAGCCGCCAGCTCCGCCGGCGTCAGGTACTGCTCGAGGCTCGCGTCCGGATCGGAGAAGTCCGCGACCGACTCGAGTCGGCGGGCGAGCGTGCGGCGTGAGGGGCCGGCCATCCCTCAGTCGTCGACGGCGATCGGTCCCTCGAGGTCGAACGCGAGCCCCTCTCGGTCGGCCCGCTCGGCACAGGCCGCGAGCGCGGGACGGACCTTTTGGGGGTCTGCGACGGTATCAACGGTGACGGTCACGGTACCGACACCGAGGAACGAGCCCGCGCGAACGTACCCTCGAATGCGGTCGATTTCCTCCTGCGTCGCGAGAGAACAGTCTTCCTCGAAACACGCACTGATCGTCAACTCGGCGGGGACGAGTCCTTCCTCGGTGAGGTCGCGCTTGAAATCGCGCAGATATTCCGGCGCGGTCGACTCGAGTGCAGCGGCCTCGAGGGCGACCGGCGTGGCGTCGGCCGGTCGACAACGGTCGATCGCTGACTGGTGGGACGGGGTCGTACTCATTGTCGTGCCATACATGACTTGCATACAAAAAGCTTGTTAAATACGTAGTAGTAATATATCGAGTCGTCCTCGCGCGGTCCTCGACTACGAACGACGGGCCATGGAACCCTCAAAGTCACAGTTCCACGACAGTTTCGAATAGAGTTAAGGATTCCCCGGGGAAGTAACAGGTATGGAGCAGTGTCCGCGGTGTCAGGGTGCCGTCGAAGAACTCTCGTTGGGGGACGTGTCGACGGTCACGTGCCCCCACTGTGGGTTCGCCGACGTCCCCGTCGAACACCAACCCGACGGCGAGGATCCCGAATCGTGGCGGGATGCGTTCAACCGATTTTACAAGGAATGAGCAGGGCTGCGTGCGTCATCGACCGGTAGTACGTTCCCCGAGAAAACGAACCCCGCAGCGCGAGGCTTACTCGTTTGCGGCCGCCGCTTCCGCGTCCTCTTCCTCCTGTTGATGCTCCGCGTCCTCGTCGGACCGAGCCGCGACGAGGCCACCGCGGGCGACGCTGTACAGCGGTTCGTTCGCGTGCGTGACGTCGCTGATCGAGAACGGAATATTCGCGTCCTCGAGGTGGTCGCGGAACAGGGCCTCGAAGCCGCTGGGGCTGGAGGTTCCGCCGGTGACGACGACGGGGACGTCCAGTCCTTCCTCGACGTCTTCCTCGTCGACTTCCTTGACGATGTTCTCGATGACGTAATCGAGCAGGTTCTCGTAGTAGATCGAGAGGGCACCTTCGACGCCGCCGACGTCGGTCGTGAAGTCCAGCTCGAAGTCGTCTTCCTTGATGGAGGTGACCTTGTCGACGGGCGTCCCGGTCGCGCGCGCGGCCTGTTCGTCGACCCAGTCGCCACCGCGGGCGACGGAGAACTTCATGACGGGTACCGCGTAGTAGGAGAGACAGACGTTCGTCATCCCGGCACCGAAACTGATGCCCAGTCCCGTGAAGTTGTTATCCGCGAGTTCGCTGTAGATGACGGACATCCCCTCGTTGATCGGTTCGGAGTCGTATCCCATATCGTCGAGGAACGACTCGATCGTTTTCTGGTGGTACAGCGTGGAGAGATCCGAGTCGATCGGATCTGCGGGGGACGAGAAGTAGAGTTTCTCGTCGGGATAGGCGGGCTCGCCGACGACCTGCTCGATGATGAGCTTCATCATCGGGATCGCGCTCTGCTCGTCGTTCGAGAGGATCCCGTGTTTCATCGGGCGGCGAGTTTCCTTGTTGAAGATGTTCGCGAAATTCAGCGCGTCGTCGCCGACGACGTAGACCTTGTCGTCCTTGCGAATGTGGAGCACTTCACTTCGTGAGAGCATCTGCTCGGCCATATCCGAGTACTCGATCTCGACGAATGAGTTACGCTGTTGCACGAATACCGTGTCGTTCCCATCCTGTTGTGCTGACAGGATGTTCATCGTTCCGACGTCCAGGCCTTTGGCCATGTGTGGGCAAGGCAACCGACGGATTATAAATCTATGTGCCTTAATTTCGGATCTGATACTACGACACAAGAGGCTATTACTTTCGGTCGCCGGCCGTTAATTCCTCTTTACGAGATCCCGGAATCGTTCGAACAGGGTTCCAACGGGTTTCGTCACGGTTTCGACGGCTCCACCGTCGTCCTCGGCCGTCGCTTGTTCCTCGGCTCGCTGCTGTTCGCGCAGTTCTTTGAGCTTCGCCGTCTGATCGTCGACCGTCGAACTCGAGGTCGTTTGCTTCGTCTCGCCGCCTTTGAGCCCCTTGAGGCCGGCGACCTGCTGGTCGACGCCCGACGAACGAGTGGTCGTGGTGCCGGCGTCGGTATCGATCTCGACGTCGTCGAGGTCGTTGCTCGAGAAGTTCAGTCGCTTGTGTTCGGTCTGTTCGACGCCGCCCCAGGAGAGCTCGACGCCCTCCATCGCGTCGTCGATGTCCCGTTGGATCTCCGCGTCGGAGAGTTCCGGGTCGTCGTCCTCGTCGGTGTCGGTATCGGTCGTGACCACCTCGGCCTGCTGCGCCATATCGAGGTAGTGGGCGATCAGTGCGGCACCCGTCGAGGCGGTGATGCCCGCGAGTCCGATGGCGTACACTGCGATCACCTGTACGGTGTAATCGGCCCCGTAGCCGTTCCAGTCCTGGGGATAGACGACGAGGAAACCGACGATCGCGGCGATCGTGATCGCGACGCCGGCGATCGACGTGTACAGCATTCGCCGTTCCGACGGGAGCAGGACCACGATCCCCAGCATCGTAACGGGGAGCGACCCCATTGCTACTCCGTATGCGGGACCGACCCACGCGAAGTAGTCGGCGGTGCGTGCCTCGAACGTACTACCCCAGACGAAGAGTACGAGCCCGACGATCGCCAGCCCGATTCCGCCCAGAAACAGACCGAATCCGACGTAAACGTCGGTCCGATCGTCCGGTTCACCGATGTATCGACGATAGATGTCGAATAGATAGCCGTCTACGGCCTGTTCCGCTGCCATTTGGTCTCAATTTATACTCCAGTACTATGACTGTTTGGACGGAAAACGAACCCGCCCGCCCCGTCTCTCGAGACCGCCGCATCGCCCCGTTGATATCGCCACCGTCGCGATTCGACCGCGGTGTCTCAGTCTGTCCTGCCGAAACGATCCGATCGCAGGGCTCCGCCAGAATAGGCGACCGACACCGAAAATATTGGATGTGTTACCATAGTCCATAGTTTGATAATGATCCGGTCAAAATCGGTTTCCAATTCAAATGGTGTCCGGTAACGTACCGACTGTGCTCGTCGCAGTCGACGACCCCGACGTGCGTGCCAGGTTCCAGTCGTGGCTCACTCGCGACTACCGTGTCGAGACGACGACGAACGGCGACGGCGTCCTTTCGGCGATCGAGGAGGCAGATGCCGTACTGGTCGACTGCGAATTCCGGACGGCAGCCGGGACCTCCGTCGTCGACGAGCTCGAGGGGCGACCGGCCGTACGGACCACGTCAATCGTTCACGACTGTCACGGGGGTGCCCGGCACTGCGATATCGACGACGGTCTCGTGAGACCCGTCTCGAGAGCCACCCTCTTCGAGACCGTCGATCGACTGCTGCGTCGCGGTCGATACGACGAACTCGTCTCCGAATGCGCGATGCTCGCGGCCAAATGCGGCGCGCTCGAGGCACGGACGGGCGGACGATCTGCACTCGAGTTCGAGGGGGAATACGTGGCGGCACAGCACCGGCTCGAGGAGTTGTTTTCGGAGCTGGACGACCTGCTGAGGAGCTTCGACGGCGAGGACTTTCGGGCCGCCTTCGAGACGTGTACGGTCGAAGAAACGTCCGGACCCCAGCGGGCCGACGAACGTTCCTGACCGGCGACGACACCGCGTCCCGTGCCGATTTCGGGACGGACGATCGTTTCTCGGAACAACGTGCAGTATATACGTCCGTGGGCGTTAGGACGGCCAATGAGTCAGGAGTCGGAGTACACCGAGGGGGACCTCCGGAACACCGGAATGAGTCTGAAGCACGATCGGGAGTGGGACTACGAACTCGAGGAGATCGTCGACGCGATCGAGGAGCGCGACGCGACGAAAGTCGGACTGCAGTTCCCCGAGGGACTGAAACGACGCGGGCCGGCTGTCGCCGACGACCTCCGGGAGCTGGCCGACGACGACGTGACGTTCATGCTCTCGGGACAGCCGTGTTACGGCGCCTGCGACCTCGACACCTATCTGATGAAACGCACCGACGTGTTCGTTCACTTCGGCCACTCGCCGATGAAGGACACGGACAAGGTGATCTACGTGCCGCTGTTCTCCAACGTCGAGGTCACGCCGATCATGGAGGAGTCCCTCGAGACGCTCGAGCCGCCCGAGGAGACCGAGGGCGTCGGTCTCGTCACGACGGCCCAGCACATGAACCGCTACGACGAAATGAAGGCCTTTCTCGAGGAGCGGGGCTACGAGGTCCACAGCCGTCGCGGTGACGAACGGCTCACTCACGAGGGACAGGTGCTCGGGTGCAACTACGCGAGCGCGGACGTGCCCGCGGACCAGGTCCTGTACGTCGGCGGCGGGAAGTTCCACCCGCTCGGGCTGGCGATGGAACACCCCGACAAACACGTCGTCATCGCTGACCCGGTCAACAACGTCGTCACCGTCGCGGACACGGACAAGTTCATGAAACAGCGCTACGGCGCCATCCACCGCGCGATGGACGCCGAGAAGTGGGGCGTCATCTTCTGTACCAAGATCGGCCAGGGTCGCTGGGAGATGGCCCAAAATATCCTCGACGACAACGACAACGCCTACCTCATCACGATGGACGAAGTGACGCCGGATCGACTCCGGAACTTCGACATGGACGCGTTCGTCAACACCGGCTGTCCGCGGATCACGACCGACGACGGGCCGCAGTTCCACAAACCGATGCTCACACCCGGCGAGTACCGGATCGCCGTCGGCGACGAGCCACTCGACAGTCTCTCGTTCGACACGTTCCACGGGACCTGGTAGCGCCGTCGGCGCGCCGGTTTGCCGATATTACCGTTTCTCACTGGCGGGTGTTACCGGACAGCGACCGCCATCATAGAATGAATGTTTCTTTGAATGGATAGAAATCCGATGCTACATTCAGACAGGAATACTCGTTTTTGTTTGAAAGTTGCGCTATAGATGAGTAATGAGGTGCTTATTCCAAAGTGGTTTGGAGGAGTCCTTTTGCACCTAAGCCCCTGACCAGTAGTCGATGAGTAACTCAGCTTCGAGCGGATCCACGGCCGGTGGACGCGACGATCTCTTCGACGCCCTCGCCGACGGCCGCCGACGGGCCGTCGTTCGTCTCGTCCACGAGCGATCGCCCCTGGGAATCGAGAAAGACGATCTTGCGTTCCAGTTCGCGGCAGTAATGACGGACAAACGACTCGCTGCGGTCACCGACGACGACCACCAGCGGGCGCGCATCGAGCTTCACCACACGCTGCTGCCCCGCCTGACCGACGCCGGTTTCCTCGAGGAAGTCGACGGCGCGGTCCGAACGACCGAGCACGGGGCGTTCGACGCGGCTGGGCTCGAGGCAGCCATCTCGGCCGGACGCGGCGACGATCCGGCCGAGCTGGACGCCGTCTTCGAAGCGCTGGCCGACGAGCGTCGCCGAACGGTCCTCGGCGTTCTCAGTAACCAGTACCACCAGATCGCGACCGAAACGCTCGCTCGCGACGTCGCGGCCCGCGAGGCCGACGCGACCGAGCGCGAGGTTTCTCAGGAGCGCGTCGACGAGGTGCTGACGTCGCTCGTTCACGTCCACCTCCCGTTGCTGTCCGACGCTGCCCTCGTCGGCTACGACGCTGACGGCCACCGGGTTTCCTACGAGGGCCATCCCGCCGTTCGCACCGAATGGGTTCAGCCCGCCCCCGATGTCGCGACCACTGACGACACCGCCGAGACCGTCACCGAAGGGACCGACGTCCGGACGCTCGAGGGGCGAGAGTCCATCGTCGCGACCGGTCAGTCCCTCTGTGAGCGGGCCGACGACGAGCTCTTCCTCATGTTCACGACGACGGGGATGCTCGAGGAAGGATGTTTCCGACGGATCGAGGATGCGGTGGATCGCGGCGTCGACGTCTACCTCGGCTCGCGGGACCAGCGCGTTCGCGACCTCGTCCGGGAGCGGGTGCCCGGAGTCGTCCTCTGGGAGCCCCAGACGGACTGGCTCAACCTGCCGCAGGAGGGCGAATCGGTCGGGCGGCTCGTGTTCGCCGACCGCGAAGCCGTGATGCTGGGCACGTTCGCACAGCCGACGCCGGACGGCGACGAGATCGTCGAAACGGCGATTCTGGGCGACGGGCCGCGTAACGGACTCGTCGTCCTCATGCGTCAGATGCTCGACGCACGGATCGACGGACTCAGTGCACGGAACGACGATCGCGTCCTCCAGTTCTCTCTGTAGCCCGTGATCGCCCGTCCGCTCGCTGTCATCGCTTTTCTCTCGGTCTGATCGCGACTCGTCGTACCCGCTATCACCGTCGCATACCGCGTACTGGTCGTTACCGTCGTCGAGTGCGAGATGACAATATTTACCCAGTCGGTCACCGCACTCTGCGGTATGATTCAAAGCGACTGGGGAGACTGGCTCGTCCGCGATGTCGAGGACGCGAATCCGGACGGCGTCGCGGTCTGGTATCTCGGCTGTAACGGCTTCGTTCTCAAGGGGACCGAGGGAACGACGATCTACATCGACCCGTATCTCGGGCTGGGCGATCCACCCCGGACGGTCCGGATGATTCCCGTCCCGTTCGACCCGACCGACGTCGAGGAAGCCGACGCCGTCCTCGCGACGCACGAACACACGGACCACGTCCACGGACCGAGCCAGGCACCGATCCTCGCGAACACGGGCGCGACCTTCTACGCACCCGACGACAGCCTCGCAGTCGCCCGCGACGACGAGGTCTGGACCGACGAGTGGGCCGTCACGGACGACCAGCTGTCCGAAGTCACCGAAGGCGACACGCTTGAGCTCGGCGAGTTCACGATTCACGTCGAGGAGGCGAACGACCCCGACGCGACCCACCCGGTGAGTTACGTGTTCGAACACGACGCGGGGACCTTCTTCCACGGCGGGGACACGAAGCCGAGCGGCGAGTTCGACCGGATCGGCGACGAGTACGACATCGACCTCGCGGCGCTCGCCTTCGGGACCGTTGGTCGGATTCCCGACAAACAGACCCGCGAACCGAAGCGAACCCGCTGGTACAACGACGAGAACCAGATCGTCGAGTGCGCCGCCGCCCTCCAGTGCGATCGACTCCTCCCGAGTCACTGGGACATGTGGAAGGGGCTCACCGCCGATCCGACGGCGCTTCACCACCACGCGAAGGGGTTCGATCATCCGCAGCGACTCGCGGTCGTCGAGATCGGTGACCGCGTCGAGCTGTAAAAATATTCCAGTTCGGACATGAGTCCGTCCGTACAATTTATGGTAATGGTATGGTAACGTTCGGTTCATATGAGTAGCACCGCCGACACGGACGACGTGATCGAGGTCAATACCGACGGACTCTCCGTCCGAAAGACGTTCGCGGCGGACGAGTTTCCCGTCCCTGCGATCCGATTCGAGATCGAGTCGGATCGGTCCGACCCTGTAACGTTCCAGCTCTCCGAGGACATCCCCGAATCGTTCCCGATGGACAAAGTCGGGTTCCACCCTGATTTTCACAGCGACGACTGGACGGCGTTCCAGGACCACCACGTCGAGTTCACCGCGACGCTCGAGCCCGGCGAGCGCCTCGAGACGGTCTACGGCATCCAGATCGACGACGAGAGTCGAGCCGCCGAGTTCCTCGTCGAGCCGACGATCGTCGAACGCGACGGCACCGACGACGATTCGGATGCCGACGAAGTCGACGACGAGGTCATCGGAAACATCGTTTCCGACGATCAGAACCAGGCCGTCAAAGACATGATCTCCGGCGCATCGGACTCCGTGCCGGGGCTCGAGACCGACGAGTCCGACGAGGCGTCGGCCGGCTCCGGCGCGGAAGACGACGCTGCCGGAACCGAGGACGACGCTACGGACGACTCCGGCGGCCTCGACCTCGATCTCGGTGATGTTGATCCCGACCCAGAGCCGGTCGACGCCGACGCGGACGACGCCGAGGAGGACGACACGCCCGACATCGACCTCGGATTCGAGGAAGAGGAGATCCCGGAGCCGGACACCGACACCGACTCTCCCGACGGTGACGACGAGGACGACGAGCCAACCGTCGAACTCGATCTCGGAACCGACACGGACGACACCGAATCGGCCGAGGCCGACGACGAGTCTGCCGAAACCGACCCCGAGATCGATCTCGATCTCGAGGAATCGGCGGCGTCCGTCGAGGAAGACGACGAAGCGGCCGAAGAGTCCGACGCCGTCGAGGCGGCAGATTCGGACGACGAGTCGGAGCCCGCGTCCGACGAAACCGAAGCCGAGCCGGAACTCGACGCCGAGTCCGAGGTCGAATCTGAGTCGGATGAGCCGACCGAGATCGACGAACCGGACGCCGGAGACGACGAACCCGGAACGACCGGCGTCGAAGCTGCGGCCGCGGCGGCCACGGCCGACAGCACCGACGGATCGGCCACATCGGCCGAGACGGGACCGAATACCGGCCCCGAGTTCGGCGGATCGATCGCGGCCCGTCTCGCGACCGAGATCCGCGACGGGGAGGTCGACGACGACGATCTCGACGCCATTCAGTCCGCACTCGACCTCGAGCCGTCGGGCCCCGACATCGCGAAGGTCGAGCACCTCCAGAGCCGCGTCGAGGAGGTCGCCTCCTACACCGACGCGCTCGAGACGTTCCTCGAGGAGAACGGAACCGGCGCACAGCTCATCGAGGACCTGCAAACGGATCTCGAGGAACTCGAGGAGGACGTCACCGATCTCACCGACTGGAACGGTGATCTCGAGGCCGACCTGAACGAGATCGACGACGCCGTCGACGAACTCGAGGGAGAGGTCGACGAACTGGCGGGAGACATCGATTCGGTCGACGACGACGTCACGACGGTGTCGGAGGACCTCGAGACGGTCGAGGACGACCTGGAAACCGTCGAAGGAGATCTCGAGACGGTCGAGGACGAACTCGAGTCGGTACAGGAGGACGTGACCGACATTCAGGAGTGGCGCGACCAGCTCGGGTCGATGTTCTCGGAGTAAGTCGGTTCGTGGAACCGGCCGCCATCGTCGTATAGTCCGGAAACGCAACTCGTTTATCCGTCGCCGGTAGAGGATCGATCGATGGGTGAGACGATACCGATCGCCGTTCCACGCAAGGGGCGACCGCTCGAGTCGGTGCTCGAGCGGATCGCGGAGCGCCTCGACGTTCCCGAACTCGCGGACGACATTACCTCGACGCTCCGCCACGAAAAGGCACTCACGAAGGGGACACTCGATCCCGACGAGGAGAACGTCTACCATCGTCTCGCCGACTACAGCACCGTCGCCGATCCGACCGAACCCGAGTACACGCTCCTGCGGGACGACCGCGCCGGGAAACCGAGGCGGATCGTCTTCGATAGCGTTACGATCCCGCTCGGGGGCATCGACGGTGCCCCTGAGGGAGCGGCGATTCAGCTCGTGGGCCGCGAGGAACCGTTCCGCGCCCTTCGGACGCACGAATTCGGGCTCGGCTTCGACAGCGCCGATCTGGTTCTCGAGGAAGTCGTCGAACTCCGACCGGAGCCGCTCGACCGAATTGCCGACGTCAACGCCCGGATCAACCCCTCCGATACCGACGTCCAGGTCGTCACGGGACTTGGCGATACAGTCTACCACACGCTACTGGCGACGCCCGAGGTCGCACCCTCCTCGGGCTCGCTCGATCGCGACTTCCTCGAGACCTACGAGGGCCCGCTCTGTATCGAACCGCGATACGAACGGCTCGTCCAGGCGGTGCTCGGTACGCGGGCGCTCGAGGGGATCGAGTTTCGGTACCCCAAAGAGGGCCGCGAGGAGGAGGCGGCGATCGCCGACGCGGGGCTGGGCGTCTACCTGACCGTCACCGGGTCGACCGCGCGCGACCACGGTCTTCTGCTCGGTGAACAGCTGTTCCCCAGCGAGACTGTATTGCTCGAGAATGCAGCGGAGACGACCGAAACCATCGAATTCGTTCGATCGCTGTTGAACGGCGGCGACCTCGAGACGGAACTCGCGGTCGGCCACTAGGACTACCCGATCTCGAAATCGATCGATTCGTACTTCGATCCGTACCGAACGGTGACGAACCGACTCTTTTCTCGTGTTGCTCCCTCCGATCCACCGACTCCAGGACATCGGGTGAGGACACCGTCGATTGGCTTTTCGCGATCGGTACAGGAAAATCAATTTACTCTTATATTTTTAGTCTATAAAATAATATGATGGAAAGAGTGGAGAAAGACAGTGTGGAACTAGACCTCGGACGAGAGTCGAGAACGCGTTCGGAGATTTCAGTCTACAGGGGCGTCGTTGTGTTTGGAACGGTTCTGGCAGTGCTTCCGGGAATGGTGGCAGCCCACGGGTCGGGCGCCAGGTACGAATTGGGTATTCCACAGTCGCTGTTCCTTCTTGCCGGCGGTGCCGCGGTGGTCATCTCGTTCGTCGCTGTGAGCATTCTGTCCGGAGGCAGTGACGAGGCCTTTTCGTATCGGTCCCGGCGTCTGTCGGCGACGCCGCTTCGGGTGTTCCAGTCGTCTTCGGTGGTCGGGGCCGCTCGGTTCGTCGCCGTCGGCCTGCTCGTCGTGAGCGTATTCGCCGGGTTTCTGGGCCCCCAGTCCTCGGACGCGAACCTGCTGACGAACCTCGTCTGGGTCGGGTGGTGGATCGGCTACACGTTTTCGGTCGCTCTAGTCGGGAACACCTGGCCAACGCTCAATCCGTGGAAGACGTGTTACGAGTGGGTAACGAGCCTCCTCGGTCGGGAACTTTCGTTGGAACGCTCCTACAACTGGGGGCACCAACCGGCTGTGGCGTTGTTTCTCGGGTTCGCCTGGCTCGAGGTGATCTCCCCGTTCTCGGCGTCGCCGCGCTGGATGGCCGGGATCGTTCTCACGTATTCGATGTACCTCTGGGGCGGGATGTTCGTGTTCGGGACGGAGACCTGGCTGCGGAACGCCGACCCGTTCACGCTGTTGTTCGACTATCTGGGTCGGTTCGCACCGCTGTCGTTCGGGTTGGACGCCGAGGTTCGGATGTACGGGGTCGGCCTGATCGACGATGACGAGGGATTGTGGAAGCCGGGCGCGCTCGCGTTCTTCGTCGCGATCTTGTACACGGTCACGTTCGACGGCTTCCTCGGGACGCCCGATTGGGCGGTGATCGCTAACGGGGTCCCGGCGCCCCCCATCCCGTATCTCACGTCGACGCTCCTGATGCTCGTGGGCTTCGTGCTGTTCGTCGAAGTCTTCGGTACCGTCGCCTGGGTAATGAAGCGGTTCGTGGGTGACGTCGCACCCGACGAGGGATACCTCGCTCGTCGGTTCGCCCTCACGCTGTTGCCGATCGCGATCGCGTATCAGATCTCGCATTTCTTCCCGTCCCTCCTGCTCCGGGGACAGTACCTCGTGTTGACCCTGCTGGACCCCTTGGGACTCGGATGGAATCCGCTCGGGCTCGCCGAGTTCGAGCCGGTCCACGAAATACCGCTTCTCACCGTGCAGGCTGTCTGGCTTACGCAGACCGCACTCGTCGTCGCCGGCCACGTCGTCGCCGTCTGGGTCGCCCACCACGTTGCGATGGACGTCTTCGAGGAGCGCCGGAGCGCGATAAAGAGTCAGTTGCCGATGACGGCCGTCATGGTCTTCTACACGATCGTCGGGCTGTTGATTCTCACGCGGGCAACCGTCGATCCGCCGCTTCCCTGACGGACGTGGCCGAGAACCGATCGGCCACGACGCATCCCGACATCCGGAGCTCGTCGCTGGTGTCTTCGGGGGATTCGACCCGGCGCAGAACAGACACCGTCTTTTTTGCTCGGAGATCGGCTGCCCACACTACGGCAAGTCGAGTCACGACCGTCCCTCGAGGTGTTCTCCGGCGAGCTAGGAAACCGCCCGTCTTGGCATGGTTCTGTCGTTCGACTCTCCCTGCGAACGTCGAGTACACGGCTCGCAGTTGTTCTTAAATGGATCTCGTTCGGGTATCCACCGACTGTTGGTGGCCCCATTTGGTCAGTTGTAGCGCCGCTCTTCACCTCCGCCCCTTGTGAACGCTGGGATTGTTGTGATCGGTCGCCAGGGTCATCCACGATTCCCGCCCGGCTTCCAGGCGGAGCTCCCTCTCCGTCGGAAGATAATTCGCGTAATTTGCAGCCATTTTTAGACTGTTACAACGTATTTCAGACTTTTCAAAACCAATAGTCATCTACTCAAGCGGCCGATTTCGGCTGTTGCAGTGGACTGTGTTAACAGGTATGGAGAGGTTTCTACCCGGTCTGACTGCTTCTTTCTACAATTCTTCCCTTTACTACAACCAGTGTTTAACTGTGAATGATTTGACGAGAGTATCGCATGCCTGCAAGCATACTGCTTGCTGGTCAGACAGACATGGCCAGTGCAGGGAGACGGAAAACGGTGGGGCGTATCAGCGGCGATCAGACACAGAAAAACGAACAGGGTCCCGTTTGCTCAGCGTCAGTTGACGCGGCTGATGGGATATCGAGTCGAGACTCACAGTCGGGGGCCGACCGATGACTGATGGCGAAGTACCCGACGATACTGGAAACGACGCTACCGTCGACATAGACGATATTGGTGGGTTCGATTCGTCTACTCGACGGACGTTTCTCAAGGGTGCCGGCGCGGCGACGATCGCGAATTCGATGGTGGGTAACAGCTGGGCGTTCTCCGGAAACGGGAACAACAGGGGACAAAACGGTGTTCGCAAGTTCACCGTCCACGCGATCCAGGTCGACATCGTCTACAATCGATTCGGGTTGCATCAGCCAAACGGCGCGATGTACGTGCTCGAGGAGAATCTCGAGGCTGCGAGGAAGGCCTCGGGTGTCGCCCCCGGTGACGGGTTCGATCTGATATCGGATGAGAGTGGCGGCGACGACGTCGACACATCGGTCATCGAGCCGCTGACGATCCGGGCGAACAAGGGCGAAACCGTCGAAATCGAGTTCGTCAATCATCTCGACCAGCCGGCCTCGATGCACCAGACCGGGCTCCCGCAGGATCCGAAGGATTCTGACGGGATGAACGTCGGGTACAACCCGAGTACGGTCGCTCAGCCCGGCGAAACGGTCACGTATCGGTGGGAGGCAACCCACCTTGGTGGGCACTTCTTCTACGACGGCGCCCACCAGGGATTCAACAGCCCCGACGAGGAACCTGCAACGGTCAATCACCTCTCCCGTGGGCTGTTCGGGACGCTGGTCGTCGAGCCAGAAGGCGCGACGTGGACCGATCCGGTCACCGGCGGCCCCCTCCGGAGCGGGACGAAGGCCGACATCCACGACCCGAACCACATGGGAACGAGCTACCGTGAGTTCGTCCCGCACTACCACACACCGTCGGGGGTGTACCTCCCGAACGGCACCGAGAAGAAATGGCCGAAAGATAGTACCAAGCAAACGACACACGGTATCAACTACCGGGCTGACGGGACTGGTCCCCGCGTCAACCAGACCGAGGCCCAGCTCCAGCCCCACTCCCTCAAACGACTGTTCTACTCCTCGTGGATCAACGGTGATCCCGGTGGCGGTGACAACGTTTTCAACGCGTACAAGGGTGACTCCATCAAATTCGTGCCCGTCGGCGCCTCGCTCGAGGAGAACCACGTTCACCACCTCCACAACAGCCGGTGGAAGACCGTCCCCGGTCGAACCGATTCGGACACGATCGACGCCCAGACGCTCGGTCTCGGTACGTCGTACCCCGAGTATCTGATCGCGGCGCACGGTTCGAACAGGGGAACCGCGGTTCACGATGCGGAGCAAAGCGTCCGCCAGAGCATGACGTACAGGGAGGCCTTCGACAGGGGCGGTGCCGGCTACGTCCACGGCGGTGCCGGGGACATTCTGTTCCACTGCCACCTGTTCCCCCACTACGCGGAGGGGATGTGGGCGTTTATGCGCGTCCACGACAAGGAACGCGCCGACCTCCAGCCGCTCCCGAACACGAACATCGTTACCAACCCGTCGTCGGTCGACCTGCCGCTCAATGACGGGATCCTCGGATCGGGAACGAATATTCCCGGGTTCCCCGATTACGTCCCCGGGACGAAAGGCGAGTTCCCGCCCAAGCCCGTGGCGGGGTCGTCCGGGACGACGAACCCGCGCGCTCCGACCGCGGCCGAACGGAAGGCCGGCTTTACGACGGACGTCGACGGTGCACCGTACCAGGACCCGGTCGTGGACGAGAACGCACCGGAGCGGAACCACACGATCCACGTCCTTCAGGGGAAGCACCTCGGGGACATCGTGTACAACGACGCCGGAGATTACGATCCCGAGAGCCTGGTGTACGTCCACGAGGACGACGTCCAGGCCGCGAAGAACGGCGACCTGAACCCCGAACCGCTGTTCATCCGCGCGAACGTCGGCGAGGCGGTGAACATGACCCTCGTGAACGAGTCGGAGTTCCCGATATCGATCCATCCCCACTTCGTCGGGTTCGACAATCAGGGCACCGACTCGACCCCGTCTATCGGGTACCAGACCGAGCAAAGCGTCGAACCGGGGGAGGAACGGACCTACCGCTGGTACGCCGACGAGGAAGGCCCGATCTACTTCCACGACCACGCGGTCGGTGCAGAAGAGGCCCAGCACGGCACGTTTGCCGGTCTCATCGTCGAACCCGAAGGCTCTCGACACCTGGACCCCTACAGCGGGGAGCCGATCGAAAGCGGTGCCCAGGCCATCATCGAGGTTCCCGACGGGACCGACTTCCGCGAGTTCGGCCTCCACTACAACGACTTCGTCCCGCTGCGCGACAGAGAAACGGGTGAATACGTCAACCAGCAGCGCGAGCACAACCTGAATCTCGGGACGACCGCCATCAACAACCGGAACGCGCCGTACTACCATCGAGACGACGACGGCGCAGCGTACGTCCACAGTTCGGCGGTCAACGGGGACCCGGCGACCCCACTGCTCGAGGCCTACTCGAACGACCCGGTTCGCATTCGGCTGTTTCAGGGTGCGTTCGAGGACCAGCACAACTTCCAGCTCCACGGTCGCCAGATCGAGCCCGAAGGCCTCGACGAACAGGACACGGTGTCCCAGCTCATCAGCCCCTCGGAAGCGTTCACGTTCATGATCGACCCTTACGACTCGCCGGACACCCCTACCTTCGACCGCATGCCGAACCCGTCGGGGCTTCCGATCCAGGACTACATGTACGGGTCGGGCATTACCGACGACCGGTTCACCGGCATGTGGGGCATCCACCGCGTGTTTGATGCGGCGGCACCGCACCTCGAGCCGCTCCCCGACCGCGGGACGCCGGCGGGCAAGGTCACCGAGAACCAACTCGAGCAGATGGGCCATTCGGCACCGTTCGTCGGCATCGACCGGCTGAAGAACCTGGGTCAGCAAGCCCGGCTGCTGTACGAAGCCGGCGACGACCGAACCCTCACGCCGGATACCGCCGACCGGAAGAATCCGAACGTCGGTCAGAAGCCGCCGAAGCCGCCGTCACCGGGCCAACCCTGCGGAGACGACGCGCCCGATCGCCAGTACGACGTTGTTGCCCAGCAGGTGGACATCCACTTCAACGACCACGGTGACCACGACCCGCACGGTATCGTCTTCTCGCTCGACGAGTACGCCGACGAAGTGGCAGACGGGACCCGGCACCCCGATCCGCTTACGATTCGTGCCAACCAGGGAGATTGCATCGAAGTGCGCCTGCAAAACGAACTGCCGGCCGATCTGAACGACTCTCACGTGGACCCGCCGATGCGGGTCGAGGAGACGCTGGACACCGAGTGGGAGCCGTCGAATCGCGTTTCGTTACACCCGCAGCGAATCACCTACGGCCCCAACGGCTCGGACGGCGCGACGGTTGGGTTCAATTACGACCAGACTGTCGCACCGGGTGAGACGATAACCTACCGGTGGTACGCCGACGATCTGTACGACAACATGGTGCTCACCGACGAGGCCGACGTCCGCGGGCACCGTCACCACGGTGCGTACGGCAACCTCGTCATCGAACCGTCCGATGCCGTCTGGCTCGATTCCTCGACCGGCGAAGCGTTACCGGAGGGCGTCGATGCGATCGTCAAGCGACCAGGACGGCAATCGGTCCGCGAGTACACGCTGTCGCTGAGCGATGGTCGATACGTCCTCAACAGCGACGATCCGGACTCGTGTGTGGTCCCCGGCGGTCCGGAGGACGGCAACGCGGACTGTAACACGATCGGCGGGTTCGAAGACAGCGGCCACGGCGCGATCAACAACCGTTCCGAACCGTTCGTCCGTCGATTCCAGACCGACCCGGCACAGCACAAGGTCTTCGACTCGGACGTCCACGGTGATCCGGCGACGCCGGTGTACCGAGCACTCACCGGTGATCCGGTGAAGTTCCTGGTCCACCAGCCGGCCGACAAGGCCCGTGGCACGTCGTTCCACCTGTCGGGTCACCAGTGGCAGCGCTATCGCGGCATCCCCGAATCGCCAGTTATCGGCGTTGAGGACCGCCTCAGCCCGGGTAAGGGCGTCAGGCTGGGGCTGACCAGCGACGCTGGCGGTCACCAGCAAGCGACCGGTGACTACATCTTCCAGGAGACCAAGCAGCGCCGACGCCTCGAGTCGGGTCTCTGGGGAATTTTCCGGGTGCGGAACACGCCCAGCGACTTCCCGAATCCGGTACAGCCGCTTCCCGATCTGGACAACCCCGTCGACCCGAAGCAGCGTCCGAACTGGAACGTGTTCCACGAAGACATCACGCGGAACGGGATCGACGACTTGGTGATCGGCATTCCTGAGAGCGACGTCGGTGGGAAAAACGCCGGCGCAGTGTACATCTTCGAAGACCATTCGGGGCCCGTCGACGAACTGTCCAATGCCGACTTGACGTTGCTTGGGAGCAGGCCCGGACAAGGTCTCGGTACGACCGTCGATAGACGGGGCAACGGAAACGCGCCGGTACTCGCCATCGGAACGGCATCCGGCAAAGAGATCACTGTCCCTGCGGGAACCCCGGCGGTCGACGCAATCGCAAACCCGGCCGACACGCCCGAGCGTCGCTTCCTGAAAAATACCACCAAGAACACCCTCAAAGCTGTCCACGACGCCGAAAAGGCCCAGAACGGTTACGGAAACGGTCGTGGTAACGGGAACGGCGGTGGTAACGGAAACGGCGGGAATGGCAATGGAAACGATGGCGGCGGAAACGGTCGTGGTAACGGAAACGACGGTGGAAACGGCCGTGGCAACGGTAACGGTCGTGGTAACGGAAACGACGGTGGAAACGGCCGTGGCAACGGTAACGGTCGTGGTAACGGAAACGACGGTGGAAACGGCCGTGGCAACGGTAACGGCCGTGGCAATGGAAACAGCGGTGGAAACGGCCGTGGCAACGGTAACGGCCGTGGCAATGGAAACAGCGGTGGAAACGGCCGTGGCAACGGAAATGGCCGTGGTAACAGTAGGCGTTCAGATCTTGACGATCACGTTCACAGCGGTCCGTCCACATCACGGTCTGAGGGGACGGTCGGTCGGACGCAGTTCCTCAGCTGTACCGATTGCGGACAGAAAAGCGCTCCAGCCGGCGATGCGAGCATGTGGAGCGTAACGGACGCAGCCGACGAGGGAGAATCGGGCTTCGAGTGCGATTCCTGTGGTTCCCTCCTGGAGGATACCGAGCTATGACAATGCAGACGGTGTCAATCCAGTCTCCGCCAGCGGCCATCGAGCTGAGACCATCGAGTCGATCGCGTTCCCTCCAGCCCCTCCGTTGTGAGGAAGACGGAGAGCGAGACGTCACGTGTATCGGTCTTTCCCCGGCTGGACGCCGGGAAAATCGTGCGGTAACTGCCTCGTGCACAGAGTAACAATGGACACAATCATCCTCCTGATCGCCGCCGGACTGATTCTGGTCATGGCGTATCGACGACTGCGGAAAACGCAAAAGAAGCTCAAACAACACTTCAGATCCGGGATTAACGAGGTGAAAGAGAACTAGCCGTCAGCTCATCCACGTTCACATCAGAGTGAGACCCTCCGCGCCGTAATCGGAGAAGAACCGACGGTGCCTCAGATAGTCGGGCGTCGTCCGACGACGGTGGCGTGGATTTCGACCCTCGCTCAGGAGCATCCCCTGGCTCTGTCATGGGTGCCCCAATCCGCCGACAACTCATTGTTCCGCGGTTTCTCGACGTCGCTCTCACCTCGGTGGTCGAACCACACGGTCGATCTGCTGGTTCTGTTATCTATTGTTGTCGGGCTCGCGGAACGGCGCAGACGTGAGTGGATCGATTTTAGTCGTCATTGCAATTATTCACACACTGGTCGCACGGCTGTCGTACGATCAGGTATACATTGTCCTGCAGGGGCTACTGTGGGCTCTTCAGTCTCAGCCACCGGAGGCTGGCGGAACCTGTGTACAAATTAGTCTTGCTGTGATACTACGGTTTGGAGGCTTTATCGTATGATTTCGGTAGTGCCGACACCCAGTTTTCCGCGATTCACGTCCGGTCCGGAGGACCGAGATTTTCTCGCTGTTTGACGAGTGACTAAGCCACCGGTACGCCCGAAGTTTATCGAGACATCTGAACCCCGAGTCAATTCACTTTTCAGTAAAGCTTTCTATCACTCCATCACCGGTGTTGAATTGAGCCATGAGTATTCCGATAACTTCGGGATTGCTCGGCTCGTACCCGAGCTGGTCTGTCAGCTCGTCTTTAATCTCTGTGAATCGGTCCCCTTTCTCTCCGTAAAGTTTGATGTGGACCGTCATTCCTACCTAGACGGTCTCTCTCGACGGGTTCGTTGTCTCCCGTCGGACAGCGCTGTTTTGAAAATGATACTGTGACAAATCACGGACTAACGGCCCAATGTAGCTTCCCATTCCCACCACAAATAATTAATATATGTGATACTGTAAATATGTTTCGGAATGACATTTTTGTTTCGGAATTTTGTCTATGCTGGTGGTACCTGACATCCCTCGCACGCCATAAATTGAGTGGTTGGCGTCCACTCCGACCGAAACAACATCAAAAAGTGATCTCGGACTGTGACCATGTGGCTCTCGTCTCCGAGTGATACCACTGCTGGCAATCTCGTGAAACCGTCGAGATAGGTTTCATTACGACAAAAGTAGTACTCGAAAGGCAATCTGAAACAGTATCTGCTCACTGATTCTCGTGATATTCCGCATCCTAGCCCTTCTATATCCAATCTCGTAGCAACCACCCTGACGACCACATTCGTATAGCCATATGTGATTTACAAGTCGCTCCTCGGACGCCACAATCGAGTTCAGTTGTCGTAATTGCGTAAACAATATGAATTGTTCCTGCCGGAACGATTCGATAGAGGGACGCCAGCAGCGGAATCGCGGCCAGAAACAGTCTTGTCGCTTATTTTCGTTGTCCAGTTACGGTATAGATACACCCGAGGTAGGTCTCGCGGACCCGATCCCCCCAGTTGTGGGTGTAGGTATCGATCACGTCGCCGGCGACGTCGCCCCGGAGGTACTGGACGATACCCCGATCGCCAGTTCGATCCCGGAGGTGGGTGGTGAAGAAGTGTCGGAAATAGTGTGGCGTGACGTTCTCTTGCGTTCCGCCGCCGGTCCGGTACCAACCGCGCTCTCGAGCGTGTTTCTCGACGATATAGCGAACGTCCGAGGGAGTGAGCCGCTCGCCCCACGAATCGCGAGTATCGAGAAAGAGCGGCCGCGCCGACGAGACGGCGTCCGGACGGATCGCCAGCCACTCGAGTAGTGCGCGACGAAGCTCGCCGTCCACCGGAACCACCGTGTCCCGCTTTCGCTTGTTCGATGCCGTCCGTTCTTCGCCGTTGATACCCGTGCCACGGGCCGGTTCCGAGGAGATGAAAACGGACGACGGACGCCGCTCGAGCCCGACCCGGGGCGTCCACTCGAGGTCGAGTTCCGGTATCTCGAGGTAAAGATCCCGGAGATCGAGGTTACAGAGTTCACCGACGCGCATTCCGGTCTTCAACAGGGTGACGACGACGGCCCGCTCGAGGGGGTGTGCGATCGCCTCGACGAACGATCGCATTTCGTCGACCGAGATATCTCGTCGGGTGGGGTTCGTGTCGATCGATTCGGACATCTCCTCCATGACGAGGGCCATCGGATTGTCGTCGAAGACGCCGACCCGAGTCATGTAGTCGTAGAACCGGTTGAGATAAGAGGCGTAGGTGGCGATCGTGCTGGATTCGAACGCCCCGCGCAGCGAGTGGATCCAGGCCATACACTCCCGGCGCTGGGCCGCTCCGACCGCATCGATATCGAATCGCTCGCGGAGGAACGCCTCGAACCGTCGGAGCACGCGCTCGTAGGCCTCGAGCGTCCGTTCGCTCTTGCCGTGATACCGCTGGTCGTCGAGGAAGTACGAGATCGGATCCGTCACGTCCTCGGGGGCGTCGGTCCCGGGTTCAGTCGCCATCGCCACCACCGTCGACAGTCGTGTACCCGCCGTGGCGACCGCTGTATCGAATCCGGTTGGTCGACTGGAGCTCCTCGAGTGTCTCGTCTAACTGTGACTCGATATCCTGGGAGACTGCCTCGAGGAGCTCGTCCCACGAGTACGTGTCAGTTGAGAGTAAATTGAGGACCTGTGTTTCGAGGTCGCTACCCCCGGGGTCTGGGCCGGTAGAATCGGGTTCCGCAGAGCCGGATTCGAACCCCCGTCGCCCCGCCTGCACCATCGTTCGGACGAACTCGCTCTGGCTCATGTCGAGCTCGGCGGCGTGGGACTCCCACTCGGATTTCTGGTAGGCAGGCACGTACGTTTTGACAGCTGTTCTAGATGTGTCCGCCGAATCGCTCATACGCCATCCATCAGACGCGATGATATTCAATCTACCCATTATTCGAGCTAAGTGAGTTTATCTCATATTACAGAACCCCTATTGCCAGAGTACTAGGATCAGAAATGGGGATAATAGCCATATACGGTGACACAGTCTCGGATGCGTATCTTCGGCTTCTAGTGATACAATTTGGGATATTATTATCGACGATTCGATCGAGCCGTTCGATTTCCTCCCTCACTCGGAGCGTCGGGTCGTCGATTCCGGTCGATCACGGAGACGATTTGAACTCCGCATCGTGGCCCGGATTGGGCTTCCCTACGCGAGCCGAGAAGACCGGAACCGCTGGAGCGGAAAGCGGTAGCCACCACTCACTGCGGATCGCGTTCGATCGAGACGGATATCGCTCCGTGTGCAGCAAGTGCCCTCCAGAATTGCCATCGCGATGCTTTGAATGTCTGTCGGCTACGGATCTGAGTTCGCCACGTTTGACACGCGAATCGTTGGCTCATCCCCGCTGGGGAGCGATTTCGGCCTCGATCGAGTCAGTAGCCGTCGCTTTTCGGAATGAAACACGCTCCGGTTCGGATCGCCAGTCCCTGCGCTCAGAGATCGGCGCTGAAGCGAAACGAACCGAGACTACAGCTGTGACGCGATTCGGTCCGATGGTCAGCACTCAACGACGCCTGTGTCACGACCTCTCCGACAGTGATTCGGACCCACGTTTCGGGACAAGCACGCTCGTCGGCACACTGTCGTTACCTGACTCGAACCGCAGGATCGGTCTTCTCCAAGTGTCGACGCTGGGATGTCACTGGAACGAGACAGCTCTCTTCTACCGGTCGGTCGCACGACTCGGTGCCGATCGCTGCTAGTGGCGAATGACGGAGAACGGACCTGCCTGCAAGCGGTAGGAGAGTGGAACCGTTCCGACGGCCACCCCGGTCTGACGATTTCGAGGTACTCGGCAGGTCCGAGTTACGGGCCCCATACGCACCCCTATTCGACGTGCTCTTCGCCTTATACTAATTCGTCAGAAGATCATACATCGACAGAGAGAACCCACTCAGAGAGCCATTGAGCGGGTTCAAGAGGATCGACCGCATCGTGCTATCCTACCCGTCGTGTCGCTCGTTGGTCGAAATTCGGGTGAATGAACTGACGCGGCGTCCGAAAGCGATCTAATAAATCATATATTGCTATATCGATATTGGTGCCAACCGCTACTACATCGCGTTGGCTTCGCCCACGGTTTTCCGTTTCAAACTGGGCCGCCCAAACGGCCGAATTGCCCCGGCTCGAGGCGATCTCGAGAGCGACAAGGAGACGCCCCCAGCGCCGAGGCTAAGCAAATTGAATAGACGGCCACGCGGTTCGAACTGATGGCTCTGTTCTGAAACGGGTTTCAATCTTTCCTCGAATATCCCATCTCTGGAGAGCCACGTGATCTCCTCGTCGGTAGTTATTCCCCGTTGGTGACCATCCACACCGCTATGGCCGATATGACTGTCGAGGAAGCGATGGAGAAGTACGGACCGTCGGAACTCACGCGCGACGATCTGCTGGTGCTCGAGGATCCCAACTACACCACGGAGAACGTCGCGATCGTGACCGGTGCCGGCTCGGGTATCGGGCAGGCGACCGCGCTGGCGTTCGCGGCGAACGGACTGACCGTCCTCGCGACGGACCACGACGAGGACGGACTCGCCGAAACGAGGACGCAGGCCGAGGAGCTGTCCCTGCCAGGAGAGCTCGTTACCGTGGTCGCCGACCTTACTAACGACCCGGCGCTCGAACGGATCGTCGACGAAGCCGCCGAGCAGGGCAACGTCCGATATCTGGTGAACATCGCCGGGATTCAGACCGTCGCACCCATCGAGTCGTTCCCGCTCGAGAAGTACGATCTGATGCACGACGTCATGCAGCGTGCCCCGATGGTACTCGCGAAACACTGCTTGCCACATTTCCGCGACAATGAAGACGGCAGGGGCGTCGTCGGGAACATGTGCTCGGTCCACGGCCACATCGTGACGCAGGACAAGGTCGCGTACAACACGACGAAGTTCGGGCTCCGCGGGCTGACGCAGTCGATCGCCGCCGAGGGTGATGGGAAGGTGCGAGCATTTACCGTCAGCACGGCCTACGTGAAGACGGCGCTCGTCGCGAAACAGCTTCCCGATACGGCGGATCGTCGCGACATGACCGTCGACGAGGTCGTAGAAAACGTGATGCTAGAGCACACGCGGGTCAAGGAGATGATGGAGCCCTACGAGGTCGCGAACCTGTTCGTGATGGGCTGTTCGAACCACAGCAAGCACCTCAACGGCGGCGACATGACTCACGAGGGCGGGATGAGCCTGACCTACTGAGCCTCGCAGCGTGCGTCACGGATCTTCGTCGGTTCGTCGATCACTCCGAGGGGTTTCTACTACGGAACCCAGTAGCTCCCCATCTCCGTCGACCAGCACTGCACTCGCAGGTAGCTTACGACATATCGTCGTTTTCAGCTGTGGAATTGTCGTCCGTCGCGTCGCTCGAGTCCCGAACCCACCGATCGACCGTCCGCTGGCGTTGCCGCGCTCGAAGCCGGTCCTGTAACCGCTCTTCGATGTCGGCCTGCATCTCGAGGCCGCGGTCCGAATCCACGTCGTACGCGGTCGCGGCTCGGCCGAGAAGCGTCGCGGAGCTGGCGGTGTCGGCCGTCACGCTGGCGAGTCGCCGCCGACGCTGGAAGATCGTGGCCGAATGGATGACGGCCTGAACTCGATAATAGGGGACGACTTTCGTCGTCCGCCGCCAGAATCCGGTGCGGGTGAGGAAGTACCGGCCGTCGATCCGGTAGCCCCGGCTCGACCACTTCAGGTGGGCAGCCAAGGGGACGAGGACTGCAAGGACCGCGAGGACGTACCATCGGTGGACGAGCGAGGTATATCGGGCCAGTGCGTATGCGATGCCGACCACACCAGCGACGACCAGCAGGTACCGGACGGCGTACCGTTCGCGTGCACGTCGCGGCGGGGACTCGAGGTCGATCGGCCCGAACGGTTCGATCGCCCGCGCGAGTTCCCTGACGCGGTCGGCATCGGCGAGGGGGATCGCGGATTCCGTCCCGCGGGAATCGGACTGTCCCGGCGCGTAGCCGGCCGTTTCGACGCTCAGTGCCGCGTAGCCGAACCACCGGAACGGGATCGATTCCGAAATCGTCAGCGTCTGGACCTTCTCGAGGGGAATCGTCCCGCTGTAGCGCTGGAGGAGGCCGCGCTCGTAGTAGAGTTCGTCGTCGACGCGGGTGAGCCGGAAGCCGTAGTATCTGGTAAACGTGAGGGCGGCGCTGATGAGCCAGGCGGCGAGCAGGAAGAGCAGGATGCCCCAGATGAGCGTGAACAGCCCCGACTCCGGCCCGGGAAGCCACGTGAAGCGATCCGTGGGGACGAGTGCCGTCGGATCGAGTCCGCTGGCGAAGGAGAGAGCGATCCCTCCCAGCAGACTCGCCCCCGGGTCGATCGTGAAGACACTTAGGATCGCAAGTTCGTGCGGCTGGATCTCGAACAGGACGTCCTCGTCGGTCGTCGGCTCGAACTCGTCCTCGTCGTCGGCGTCGCGAGCGCGTTCGTCGGCCGATTCGGCCCCGGTAGCGCTCCCGCCGCGTCGAAGCTGTCGCCTGAGCCGGTGAGCCTCTGCTTCGGCCACGTACTGCAGGCTGACTTCGGTCTGGCCGCCGCCGGCGGTTTCGATGTGGACGGCGGCGATACCGAGCACGCGACCGACGACGTTCTGCCTGATGTCGACGTTCTGGACCCGTCCGAGGGGCAGTTCGCGGTCCCTGCGCGCGAGCACGCCGGAGGTGACGTCGAACGTGTCGCCGGTGAGTTCGTACCGGAAACGCCGGTAGTAGGCGAACTCGTAGACGATGCCGACGACGATCCCGATCGCGACCAGTCCGAACACGGACAGCAGGTCGGTCCCGTTCCCGCCGGGTGAGGCGACGATACCGACGACGAAGAACAGAAAACCGGTATTGAGGCTTCGCGAGAGGGATCTGACCGCGACCGATGCGGGATGGAGCGTTTTCATACGGCGTCTTCACCCGCGCTTTCGATCGCGAGTTCCCGAAGCGACTCCTGTAAGTCCTCCGCACGGGTCGGTGTCAGTCCTGGGATCGACACGTCCGAGCTCCGGGAGCCGGCCGTGTAGATCACGACGGTCGCGAGCCCGGTCGTTCGCTCGAGCGGCGACCGCCGGGAGTCGACGTGCTGGACCCGGACGTAGGGGACGACGGTCTTGACGCGCGTGAAGACGCCGCGCTCGATGTACAGATCGTCGTCCCGGAGTTCGAATCGCCAGACCCCGTAGCGTCGCCAGGCCACGAAGACGCGCAAGAACGCGAGACCGACGGCGATCGACACGGCGGCCGGGACGAGGACGTCGGGCGCCGATTCCCAGAAATCCGTGCGCGTGAGTCCGATCGCCGCGCCGACGATGATCCCGCCGAAAATCGCGGCTCGAGCGAGCGCGAGGCCGAGCCAGACGACTCGCACTCGCGGAGTGAGCCGTTCCATACGTACCGTGAGGGGACGATCCGATTAAATGGTGGGAAAGCGGCGGCGGTTCTCACAGCCTGAATGGAGATCCCCACGCCTGTGGACTTCGAGGGTGTCCGAGACCCGGAGAACCCGAATCGAGTCGGTGCCGCCGGCGGCGTCGACGGCGGCGGACGAACTCGTCGTCCGAATACCCAGCTTCCAGATAGAAGCACTCTACGGACTGGTATCGGCGATTCCGGGCTGGGTCGGAGACCGCGTGTCAGTCGGCAATGCACAGATATATGTGAACAGTTAGCGTACATCCTGTTTGATGGGCAACGATAACGATACTCTCGAGTTGTTTGCCCTCCAGACAGCGTCCGATTCGGTTCCGGTCGACGAGGTGATTCGCCTCCTCGCGAACGTCCACGCGCGGAACGCGGTGGTTTATCTCCACGATCACCCCACAGCGACGCTCGACGAACTCGCCGATGCCCTCACCGCCGCGGCTGCCAGTGCCGACGAAACGATCGCGACGCCGTCCGATCGGAACCGGATTCTGATCCGGTTGCACCACGATATCCTCCCGCGACTCGCCGATCTGGACTTCATCGAGTTCGATAGCGAGACGAACACCGTCACCGAGACGCGGATCCCCGACGCGGTCGTCGCCGCTCTGGGAGTCAACGACTGACTGGCATGCACTCGCTTCGAGACATCCTCGAGACCGTCGGCCAACGGCGGAAAACCCTCGAGGTACACACCGACGAGGAGTCCGTTATTAGCGAGCTCCGACGGCAGTTCGACACCCGAAACGTCGACGTGACTCACCGGCAACTGGGATCGATCGACGAAACGGGGTTCGTACTCATCCGGGACAGCGACGGTGAGTTCCGGGGTGCGCTGGGACTCGACCAGTTCGAGGCCGTCCTGTCGCCCGAGATCCATCCGCCGTGGGAACTCGCCGACACCGAGTACGATCAGGCGGAACTGTTCAGCTTCCTCGAGAACACGCTGTTCTCGTCGTACAATCGCCGACAGATGCTCGCGACGTCGCGCGAAATCGAGGAGCGGGCGTGGCGAGTCGGCACCGGGCGGTTGTACGCGGGGTTCCAGCGGCCGGACGCGCTCCGGGCACAGACCGACCTCTACGATCGACTCGTAACTCGCAAGTCGGTCGCCGTCACGGTGTTTCTAGAGGGAGACTGTAACGTCCCCCTCGCTGATGACGTGAGGGTCGTTGCGGACTCTAACGGCGAACTCGGCGCGTTCTGGTTCCTGATCTATGACGACGGCGAGAGCGGTTCCCAAAACTGTGCGCTGATCGCCGAAGAACGAGGCAACGGACAGTACTACGGGTTCTGGACGTTCGATCCGACGATCGTCGGCGACCTGATCGCACACCTCGAGACGAGGTACGCCCTCTCGTAGTACACAATAGTAGCTACTGATACGGATCACACACTACTCACAATGTACTCGTGCGATTCGGTGTGCAGTGACGTTCAGTGGCAAGTATAACCGATCAGTCGTCCCGGACGACTCGAGTTTCGGGTATCGCTGGTCATTTCGTCGGCGCGCTGTGGGGCACTCGGTACGAAGAAAGCGTCTCGAGGGCTACTGCGTCGCGGTCCGAACGTCCTCGACGCGATACAGGTCGTCTTTCAGTCCGTTTCCGTCACAGTCCTCGCTCGGGCATTCGTAGTGCCAGCCGTCCTGAGTCGCAGTTCCCTCTCGGAACCGCTCCCCGCATACCTGGCAGAAGAGCTGTCCCTTTTTACACGTATCTCGGTGTAACTCGAGGGCGAGTTCGGTCTGGAACGACTGGTTGCAGTTACGACAGGTGTGCATATTTCGCCAGACGCGAGCATCCGCAAAAACTGCTTGGGTTCTTTTATTACGCCCCATAACGCGCTGATTCGCCGTCGCTGACCCGATTTACTGTTGACCGATCGGGAATAAAGAACGACCCGAATCCGTGTTTACTCGTCACCGAGTATTCCGGTAGCTGGTAGTTCGACCGACCCCAGTTTCTCCCGTCGGGACCCTTCGCGAAGGTGTCGATATCGTGTCACTCCGTCCGTCGATCGGCAGATTTCATTCGGTCAAAATCCGCGCCGAATTTGTGTCTGGCGCTCCAACGTTGTCGTGATGAACTCATTCGTAATCGGCGGGCGGTTGTTCGCAGGGGTGTTGCTCATCCTGGCGAACGCCTTCTTCGTCGCCATCGAGTTCGCGTTGACCCGTGCTCGACAGTTTACCGAGGACGAGTTCGTCGACGGGAATCCCAAATTGGAGCGGGCCTGGGAGATGACCGACGACCTCGAACTGTATCTCACGACGTGCCAGGTGGGAATTACGGCCTCGAGCATCGCCGTCGGGATCGTCGCCGAGCCGGCGCTCGCGGCCATCTTCGAGCCGCTGTTCGAAAACACCGTTTTGGCCACGATCGGGAGCGGAGCGATCCTCGCCTTCCTGATCATCAACCTCGTCCACCTGACCCACGGGGAACAGACGCCGACGTATCTCGGCGTCGAGCGGTCGCGGCTGGTCTGTCGGTACGGCGCGACGCCGCTGTACTGGTTCTACTGGATCATCTCGCCGATCATCACGCTCGGGGACGGCATTGCGAAACTGACGCTCAAACTCTTCGGGATCGAGATGACCGGCGCGTGGCTCGAGACCGAGGAGGACGTCATCGAATCGCGAGCGGACCTCCGGAACCGACTCGGGTCGGTCCTCGAGGAGGGCGACCTCCCGGAGGAGCGCCGTGAAGAGGTGTTGAACGCGTTCAATATCGGCGATCAGTCGATCCGGGATCTGATGGTGTCTCCCGAGGAGATCGTCGCGCTGTCGACGACGGCCGACCCCGAGGAGAACTTCCGAAAGATGGAGGAACGGCCACAGACCCGGTATCCGCTGGTCGGCGAGGAGTTGACCGATTTCCGCGGGATCGTCTACACGCCGGTGTTCGTCCGGCATCGGCAGGAGCTGGCCGACGGGTCCATCGACTTCGAGGAGCTCGCGGCCCCGCCGATGACGCTCTCGCCGGATACGGACGTCAGCGACGCAGTCGATCAGTTCCAGACGGAGAGTCAGGAGCTCGCGCTGGTGATCGAAGACGGCGAGGCCGTCGGGCTCGTCACCGTGACCGACCTGCTCGAGGCGGTGATGGGTGATATCGAGGATCCCCTCGATCAAGCAGAGCTCGATCCGGTCGATCGGTGATCGGTCGCGGACGGTCACACCGGCAGGCTGCTGCGTGCGTCTGATTTTTTCGTGTGGCGGTGAATGCAATGGCCGTGTACGACGATATCCTCGTGCCGACCGACGGGAGCGACTCGAGTACGGCGGCGGTCGAGCAGGCCGTCGCGATCGCGGACGGGGAGGCGGCGACGGTTCACTTCCTCCACGTCGTGGACGTGGGGACGGAGATGTCGGCGAGCGCGTCCGGGTCCATCGCGCCACAGCTCACCGAGACGCTCGAGGACGAAGCCGAGTCGGCCCTCGACGATGCAGCGAGCCGGGCCGAGGAAACGGGCATCGCGTACGACCAAGTCACTCGGGAGGGCGATCCCCACGAGGTGATCGCAGCGTACAGCGCCGACCACGAGATCGATCTCGTCGTCATGGGCGCGAGCGGTCGATCGGGGATGAAAGAACGCCTCCTCGGGAGCACGACTGATCGCGTCGTGCGCACGGTCGATACTTCTGTGCTGATCGCACGGGCCTAACCGTGTCCCAACTGCTTATCGGATCGCTATCCGAGGAGTCACTCACCGGCGATGGGAAGTAAAATTCGTTGAACTAGAGTAGTAGTATCCTACACTCCTCGGACGCCGATTAGGTGAATACAACGAATCATCTCTTTCTAATCGCGACAGTAACAATGTCGCGGTGGTATCAAAGACTACGATAATCGCCCCCTGACGTGATTACCCAGAAATTGTATATTTATTCTTTCATGTGTACTGTGTCATTAAGATTCAGAGGGGGGTAGAGCTCACCATGTCATACAATGGCATGCACTATGGGGAGGAATGGTATCGGCGTGGGTTCATGAAAGCGACCGGAGCGGCCACTGTACTCGGGTTGCAAGCAAGCATCGTCGGAGCGCAGGAGAACGGTCAAGGCGGCGAGGTCGTCACCACGGACGAGCAACCGGAGCTACCGGACGCACAACAGCGCATCGACCTGGCCGAACGGGTCGGTCCGCGAGACTTCCACGAGGAGAACTACGAGATAATCAACGTCCACCGCCGCAAGGAGGCGGTTCAGACGCTGTTGCGTGACCCGGAGGTCAACCGGGTCGCGAGCGACTGGATCGCCCACTTCATCAGTTACGAGGCGCTGACGAACCACCTCGACGCGATCAGCATCCAGGGGCCGACGGATTACACCGTCGACGGGAGCCTCGAATCGGGGACGTTCGACGTCACGGCGGTCGACCGGCAGACGATCTACGGGCTGATCGACCGGCGACGGAACGAGATCGTCGCGCTGCAGATCGAGGAGCCCACCGACGTCCAGTGGACCGAGGAGTACGAGCAGGAGCAGACACGTCGGGTTCAGCTCTTGCTGGACCAGCAAGAGATACAGCAGTACCTGCAAGGCAAGGACTACTGGCCGATGATAAAAGTGGCCGAAAGCATCACGAGCGGCCGCGGCCTCGCGCACTACGAGATTTCGGTGGTCATCCTCTACGCCGTCGACGAGGAGAACGTCAGCGTCGTCTCCGGGTTCATCGACGTGCGCGAAGAGGGCAACCCCGAGTTCCTGACGGCGTACATCGTCGACGACTTCATCCGGTATCCGGTCCAGCAGATGGCGCGGGAAACCGCCACGAACGACGAGTCGGTCCTCGGGCAGGTTCCGAACGTGCCCGTGGAGAAACGGCCGATGAAGACCGCCAACAACGGATTCCATCGGTTCGAAACCCTGCCTGAACAGCAGTTCCAGCAGGACAACTGGGACATCAGGTGGGAACCGCCCGAGACGCAGGGCGTGACCTTCTGGGGCGAGTACAACGGCAAGCCCGTGTTCAGCACGATGAACGCGATGGCGACACCGACGGCCTACGGGCTCCCGCCGCGCGAGGGCCGCAACACCCGAGAGTGGTACTTCCCGGACAACGAGCCGGTCATCAACGGCCACCACATCTTCTGGGACATCCACAGCATCCCCTTCGGCGGACCCGGCCAGTTGGCGAAGATAGACTACCCCGCACGCCGCGGGCATCCTTCGGGCTTCCAGTTCCGGACCCACTACCACACGGGGGCACAGGGCCGCGGGAGCGTCGACTTCCACACCGGGGCGCAGTTCGGGCCGTACAACTACAACATCTCCTACGAGTTCTTCGAGGACGGGCGCATCGTCCCCATCTGGCGCCGTCACGGGCCAGGCTACGTGGTCGAGGCGCTGCGTAACTACGGCGTCCCCGAGGACTGGGAGGGCGAGGAGACCGTCGTCCAGCAGTACCTCCATCTCACGGCCCTGGAGCCAACGCCCGGAACGACCGACGGCGGCGTCCGGACGCAAGTCTTCGACGGAGAGGAGTGGGTCACCCCCGAGAACGAATTCTACCTCGTCGGCGAACCCGGCCAGAAGGTCCGGTTCTCCAACCCCGACGGGAGCGAGCAAATCGACGTGCCGCTGAACCGCAACCTCGAGGTCGTCGTCGTCCGGCCCAACTCCGACGAAATCGGTCCCGCGCAGGACCAGGTGACCCGGACGATGGACAGGGAGGTCGAAAGCGAGTTCTACCATCCCGCCCAGTACGTCGACGACGAAAGCATCCAGGACCAGCGGGTCATCTTCTGGCTCATCATGGAGGCCTCGATGGACGAGGTGCCCCACCCGGCGGGCGTCACCGGCTACGTCGCGCAGGCAGAGTTCCAGCTCAACGGGTACGAGAACTAATCCGACTCTCGACGCTTCATCTTTATCGACATCGAAGTAGAGTAGATACGAGTACAGTAGTCGGCCCGACCGATGTACGGCACCACTGTCGGAACCCAACTGCAGTGGCGAACGATCCAGTGGCGATCAGTCCTCGAGTGGTTCCGTTCGTTGAGTGACTCTCAGCACGAGGGTGAGCGTTGGCTAACAGTTACCGTTCTACTCTCATCTCGGGTGATCGCCCCTCGAAAGCACTGGTTATGGAATCGCTGAATTTATCGAACTACTGGTACGGTAGTCGTCGGCGGTTCAGTCGTCCTGTCCGAGAATACCGCGCTCGGTCATCTTCCGGGGATCGAGCACCTCGTCGGCCTCCTCCTCGGTGAGATAGCCCTTCTCGAGGACGACCTCGCGAACGGTCTTGTCCTCCTTGAGCGCGGTCTTGGCGACCTCGCTGGCCTTGTCGTAGCCGATGTGGACGTTCAGCGAGGTTGCCATCGCCATCGACTGTTCGACGCGGTCCTCGCAGTACCTCTCGTTGGCCTCGAGTTTACGAACGAACCGCTCGCCGAAGACCTGGCTCGCGTTCGAGATGAGTTCGGCCGACTCGAGGAAGTTGTGTGCCAGCACGGGCTTGTAGAGGTTGAGGTCGATCTGGCCCTCCGCAGCGCCGGCGGAGACCGCGGCGTCGTTGCCGACGACCTGCTTGTGGACCTGATTGACGGCCTCGGCGACGACCGGGTTGATCTTCCCGGGCATGATCGAGGAGCCGGGCTGGTTCTCGGGCTGTTCGATCTCTCCGAGTCCGTTACGCGGGCCGGAAGCGAGCAGTCGGAGGTCGTTCGCGATCTTGTTCAGCGAGCCGGCGACGGTCCGGAGCGCGCCGTGGGCCTCGCTCATCGCGTCGTGGGCGGCCTGGGCCTCGAAGTGGTTGTCGGCCTCGCGGAACTGGACGCCGGTCTCCTTCGTGATGTACTCGGCCGCGCGGCCGGGGAACTCCTCGTGGGTGTTGAGACCGGTTCCGGTCGCGGTACCGCCGAGTGCCAGTTCGCCGAGGTGGTCCCGTACCTGATCGACGCGGGCCAGCCCCTTCTCGACCTGGGTCCGGTAGCCCGAAAACTCCTGTCCGAGCGTGACCGGCGTCGCGTCCTGCAGGTGCGTGCGACCGGTCTTGACGACGTCGTCGAACTCCTCCTCTTTCTCCTCGAGGGCCTCGCGGAGGGTATCGAGCGCCGGGATGACGTCCTTCTCGACGGCCTCGAGGGAGGCGACGTGCATCGCGGTCGGGATGACGTCGTTGGACGACTGGCCGTAGTTGACGTGGTCGTTGGGGTGGACGACGCGGTCGCCGATCTCGCTGCCCATGATTTCGGCGGCACGGTTGGCGATGACCTCGTTGGCGTTCATGTTCGAGGACGTCCCGGAGCCGGTCTGGAAGACGTCGACCGGGAACTGGTCGTCGTGTTCGCCGGCGATGACCTCGTCGGCGGCCTCGATGATCGCCTCGGCGACGTCGTCGTCGACCAGGCCGAGGTCGCGGTTGGCCTGTGCGGCGGCCTTCTTGACGACGCCCAGTCCGCGGACGAACCGACGGCTGAACGTGATCCCCGAGATGGGGAAGTTCTGAATGGCACGTTGGGTCTGTGCGCCCCAATACGCGTCCGCTGGCACCTGCATCTCGCCGAGGCTGTCCTCCTCGATTCGGTAGTCGTCTCCGTCTGCCATACGCGGAGCCTCGGCTCCAGTCAGGTAAAATCCACCGAAAGGCCGATATCGTCCGCGCGAGCGCGCTCGCGCAGCGCAGACTGGAGCCGGTCCCGGCCGGTGTCCTGTATACCGCGGGCCGTCTCGAGGTCGATATCGTAGATCGTCGGCGTCCCCCAGGCGAAGGTCCGCGAGCTGGCGGTATCGACGACCAGCGACGCCAGCCCGAGCCGACGCTGGAAGACCGATCGGCGGGTCGAGATCGTCTGGATCCGGTAGTACGGAACGACCGTCGTCCGCCGTTTCCAGAACCCGCTTCGGACGACGAGGTGGTCGTCGCCTACGACGTACCCCAGATGAACGTACTTCAGGTGCGCCGCGGGCGGCACTGCGGCGAAGACGATCGCGGTGAGATACCACCGCTCGAGCGCGGTGACCGCCGCGAGCCCGAACGCGGCGGCGACGATGACGGTTGCTATCAGGGCGTACCGGACGAGGTATCGTCGACGGGCCAGCGTCGGCGGGCTCCGGAACGCCGCCGACTCGAGGCCGGTGAGGTTCGCAGCGAACTGTCTGACTCGGGACGCGTCGGCAAGGGGAACGGCCGACTGGCTCCCGCTGCTACTATCGGGTCCGTAGCCGGCGGTCTCGACCCAGAGGCCGGCGTAGCCGAGCAGCCGCTGGACCGGGTTGTCGGTGATCGATACCGCCTGAATCTTGTCGGCGGGGATCGACCCGCTGTAGCGCTGGGCGAGCCCTCGTTCGTAGACGAAGTCCTCGCCGGCCCGCCCCAGCCGGAAGTCGTAGTACGCCACGAACGTGTAACCGACGTTCAGGACGTACGTGACGATGACCCCGTTGACGAGCGACACCAGCGTCAGGATCCCGTAACTCCCGACCGAGCCGCTCTGGAGATCCGCCGGCCCACCGAACGGCCGGGCAACGGCAATGAGGTACTCGAGGATCGCATCGTTCGCGAGGAAGAAGAGGAACAGAAGCCCCGCGCCGGCCGCGGGTCGGAACGAGGACAGCGAGTACAGGAGCAATTCTCGCGGCTCGAGGGCGAACAACTGCCGTCGACGGGGTCGGTCAGCGGGCGCTCGTTCCGCGGACGGCGTCGATCCGGGTTCCGAACGCGATCGAGTATCCGGTGTGCCGGCGCTCGAGTCGTCGGTATTGACGGCGGTATCGGTGGATTCCGATTCGCTACCGGTCTCGTCCGGGTCGCGCCGGGGCTCTCTTACCTCGGCAGTTCGACGGCGGATATCGCGCTGTAATCGCGTCGCGTCCGCCTCGCTGACGAACTGGAGCGACGCCTCGGTGTCGCCGCCGCCGGCGGTTTCGATCGAGACGACGGCGAGTCCGAGCACGCGCTGGAAGACGCCCTGCGCGACGTCTACGTTCTGAATGCGCCGATACGGAATCTCGCGCGAGCGCCGGGAGAACACGCCCGAGGTGACGTCGAACGTGTCCGCGGTGACGGCGTAGGTGAACCGATAGTAGTACGCGATGCCGTAGGCGACGCCGGCGACGAGTCCGATCGGTGCCAGCACGAAGATCCAGCCGACGTCCACGAACTCGAAGATACTCGAGAGGATCATGACGAGGAAAAACGGCATCGAGAATCCGGTGACGCCGCGCTGGAGGGCCATCGACACCGCGCTGAGTGGATGGAGTCGGTTCATGTTAGACGGCGTCGTCAGCTTCGCTTTCGACGGCCAATCCGCGAAGCGTCTCCTGCAGCCGTCGGGCGCGTTCCGGCGTCAATCCCGGGATCCGAACGTCCGCGTTCCGGGTGCCGGCCGTGTAGACCACGACGCTCGAGAGGCCGAGCAGCCGCTCGACGGGACCGAACTGGGTGTCGACGTGCTGGACCCGAACGAACGGGACAGCAGTCTCGACGAACGTGACGACACCTCGCTCGAGGTAGAGGGCGTCGTCCTGCAGTTCGAACCGCCAGACCCGGTAGAGGCGGACGGCGTAGACGATTCCGAGGAGCAGTGCGAGTACGGATGCGGCCACGACGGCGACTCCCGGCACGGTAACGAGCCACTGGTCGACGGCAGCGAGGGCGACGGCGAGGACGACCGCCGCGAGGGCACCGCGAGCGATCCAGAGCAACCGAATGCGGGGATGTAGCGACTCCATACCCGTATCGTGTCAATACTAATAAATAAAACCACGGTTCCGAACGTGTAGACGTCCTCGAGGCGGTCGACGGATCGACACGGGAGGCGAAACTCCCGCACTGAAAGGAAACACGAGAGTCAGTTTTCCCACCACTGCTGCGAGGAGGACGGTCGTCCTGATAAAGAGGGCAGGGTGTCGTAACCCCGCTACTGGTTCGCCTCGAGGTCCTCGTACTCAGCGGGCGTGTACGTCGACAGCTCGAGGGCGTGGATATCGGTCGTCATGTGGTCGCCGAGCGCGTCGTACACTTCTTGATGTTGCTGGACGAGCGGCAGGTCCTCGAAGACCGGCGAGACGACGGTCGCGGCGAGGTGGTCCTCGTCGTGTTCGTCGCGTGCGTACGTGACCGTCGCGTCGGCGTCTGCGAGGTTCGATTCGATGAGTTCCTCGACGGCTGCTGGTTGCATAGAAAGAACGTGCACCGCTCGAGGCAAAAACGCCGCGGTCCCGGCCAGTGAGAGGGAGTACCGCTCTCTCAGAACGGCACGTCGGAGGGGACGTCTTTTCCTGACGAGTTGCCGTCGCCCAGCCCGTCGAATCCGGTGGTGACGGAGACGTGATCGACGGCGTCGATATCGGACGGGAGTCGCCGCTGGATCGCCTGCGTCGTCATCGGACTGACCCCACAACCGCTACAGGCACCGGTGAGATTGATCGAGACGCGACGCTCCTCGAGATCGACCTCGGTGATCGCGAACTCGCCGCCGTGGCTTTCGATCTGCGGGAAGTTCCGTCGGAGGAACAGCGACACGTCTTCGCGGATGGCGTCCTCGGGGGACTGCTCCGTTTCGGACTCGCTCATGTGAGAGACGAGGGACTGAAGCGGTATATACTGTCGGGCGAACCGGTTCTCGGCTTGAGTCCGAAACTCCCGCCGATCGGATACCTGTGAACCACCGCGGCCGAAATAGCGCGATTTTATATCGACTCGAGACGCCGGGTGGGATATGTCACTGGCAGCCGAGACGCGCCGCGCGGTCGAACGCCACCCGTTTCTGCTGACCGCCCTCCGGGCAGATATCGTCAACTACAGCGCCGCCGCCCGCTTTCTTGAGGTCGACGGCGAACCCGACGCGATCGCGACGGCACTGCGCCGGTACGCCGACGAACTGCCGACGTACGAGACGGACGCCCGCGAGGTCCGGGTCCGGATGGAAAGCGGAATCGGGCCGCTCGAGGATACCGACGGGGACACGGACGCGCTCGTCACCGTCGGCGGCGCGGCATTTGGCCCCTGCGGTGGCGAACGCACGGCTATCGTCGCGACGGGCGACGTCGATACGGGTGCGCTCACCGACGTGCTCGCACGCCTTTCGACCGAAGAGATTTCGCCCGAGGCGGCAGGCGTTGCCGACGAAACGATGGTGCTCGTGGTCGATCGACTCGCGGGTGCGAACGCGCTTCGCGCGGTCGAGGACGCGCTCGAGCGAGTGCGCGTTCGGTAGGTGAGACATTAGGTTGCCATTGGTCCGAGCCCAGTTCGACTCCTGTGATGAATGATTGAGATCGTATCAGTCTAATTTGCTGGAAAGCAGCTCAGTACGACAGTCAGCCGAGCACAACTGATTTGTGACTCATGGCCAACGGTACTGTATGCTGATTCAGGCCGTCTCGGAACCGACGGACGAGCCGGTTCCCAGAGCGATCCTCTCCGAACTGATCGCCGACACGATCACCGCGCTGCCCAAAGTAATCTCGGGCGTTCTCTTCCTGGTGGTCGCCTACCTCCTGATCAAGATCGCACTGTGGGTCACTCGGTCCGTCCTCGAGCGAATGCATCCCGACGAGCAGCGGCTCATCGTGGATCTCTCCGTGACGATCGTGGGCGTGTTCCTCTGGTTCGGCGCTGCGCTCGCCTTCCTGAAGATCGTCGGGCTGGGTGACGTGGCGGCCAGTTTGGGGACCGCCGGCGGGTTCATCGGGTTGGGCGTGGCGTTCGCGCTCAAGGAAATGATCGCCGATACGGTCGCCGGTATCTACCTGCTCCGCGATCCGGACTTCGAGGTCGGCGACACCGTCAACACGGCCTCGGTGACCGGAACGGTCACGCAGATCGACCTCCGGAAGACGCGAATCCGGGCCGACGACGGGACTCTGGTCGTCCTCGCGAACCGCGACGTCGAGAAGAAGTGGACGAACGAATCGAGCGCCGCGAGCGAATCGCGGGTCGAAGCACCCGCCGAATAGCCGACCGGCTGTGACGGTCCCGCCGACCCTCGAGAGAAGCCGACGAATGCGGCCGCCGAACTCGTCGGTATCGGTCCGGCTCGAAAACGCGCCGCGTTCGGGTGGCATCACACTGTTTAACTTTCGGCCGGGGGAAGTGCCGGTAATGACCCTGCACGTGACGAACACGTTGACGGGCGAAAAAGAGCCGTTCGAGCCACAGGATCCCGAGAACGTTCTCCTCTACTACTGTGGCCTGACGGTCTCGGATCCGCCACACCTGGGCCACGCGCGGTCGTGGGTCCACGTCGACGTCATGCACCGCTGGCTCGAGCACCTCTCGTACGACGTGCGTCACGTCGAGAACTTCACCGACGTCAACGAGAAGATCGTCGCCCGCGTCGGCGAGGACGACCTCGGCGAGAGCGAGGGCGACGTCGCGGAGACCTACATCCAGCGGACGATCGACGACATGCGCTCGCTGAACCTCCTGCGCGCGGAGGTCTATCCGCGAGTATCCGAACACGTCCCCGAGATCATCGACCTCGTCGAGACGCTGATCGAGAAGGGCTACGCCTACGAGTCGAACGGGTCGGTCTACTTCGACGTGAGCAGTTTCGACGAGTACGGCAAGCTCTCGAACCAGGAACTCGACGAGATCGAGTCCCAGGGCGACCCCGACGAGCGCACCGAAAAGCGCAATCCGGCGGATTTCGCGCTCTGGAAGGCCGGCGGTGTCGATCCCGACGCGGTCGAAGAGCACCGCCACGAGGGCGTCGACCACGGCGGCGACCCGCCCGAGGGACTGACCTGGGAGTCGCCGTGGAGCGAGGGCCGACCGGGCTGGCACATCGAGTGCTCGGCGATGAGCATGACCCACCTCGACGAGACGCTGGACGTCCACGTCGGCGGTCGCGATCTGGTCTTCCCCCACCACGAAAACGAGATCGCACAGTCGGAAGCCGCGACGGACCGGCAGTTCGCGAACTACTGGCTCCACTGCGAACTGTTCCAGATGGACGAGGAGAAGATGTCCTCGAGTCTGGGCAACTTCGTCACGGTCGACGAGGCGATCGACCGCTGGGGGACGAACGTCATGCGGACGTTCCTGACCGCCGGCTCCTACAACAGCAAACAGCTCTACTCGGACGAGACGATTGCCGAAGCTCAGGAGCGATGGGAGCAACTCGAGCGCGGCTACGAGGCGGCCGTCGACGCCCTCGACTCGCCGGCGGCGAGTTCGAAGGTCGCGGACGAGTCGCTCCGCGACGAGGTCGACGGCGCGCGCGAAGCGTTCGCGACCGCGATGAACGACGACTTCAACACGCGGGAGGCCCAGTCCGCGCTCCTCTCCGTGTCGACGGCGATCAACCGGCACCTCGAGGAGAGCAGCGGGGACGGTGACGAAGGTGCGGGCTACGATTACCGCGGCCTCCGGCAGGCCGTCGAGACCCTCGAGGAACTGGGTCGCATCCTCGGCCTCTCCTTTACCGGCGAGACGACGGGCTCCGCGGAACTCGCGGGCGACGTCGTCGACCTCGTGCTCGACGTCCGCGAGCGGGAACGCGAGGCAGGCAACTACGAGCGGGCCGACGAGTTGCGCGACGAACTCGAGGCGCTCGGGATCGAAGTGCAGGATACGGACGACGGCTCGACGTATCGACTGCCGTCGGGGGAGTAATCGACTGTTCGATCGGGCAGTTCTCACGGATCGGGTCTATCGACACGCCTCAAGTACGTCGCAACCCTAGGGGCGGTATGAGTGGAACAGGCTCGGTTGTCGCTGCCGGCTTCGATTCCCTGCCGGCACGCGTCGCGATTCTCGACGCCGACGGGGAAATCGTCTACACGAACGAGTCGTGGGATTCCTTCGGCGTCGATCAGGGGCTGGCCGAGGGGGCCGGTGGGGTCGGCAACAACTACCTCGCAGTCTGCGACGCCAGCGACGACGCGAACGCGACCGAGGCGGCACGCGGGATCCGGGCGGTCGTAAGCGGCGAGTGCGCGGAGTTCTCCCTCGAGTATCCCTGCCACACACCCGAGGAGGACGGCTGGTTCATGCTGCAGGTGAAACCCTACGAGATCGAGGGTGAGCGCTTCGTACTGGCGATGCACGTGGACATCACCGATCGGCGACTGCTCGAGCAACGGACCGCCGAACAGGCCGAGCGAATGGAATCGTTCGCGAAGTTGCTCTCACACGACCTTCGAAATCCGTTGTCGGTCGCGCTGGCCCACGCCGAGATGCTCGAGTTGGACGACGAGATCGACCTCAGCGGCGAGGGGAGTGATCGAACGCCGCTGCGGTCGTCCCTCGAGCGAATGGAAGCGATCATCGACGACGCACTGGCGCTGGTCGCGATCGAGACCGTAGAGGAAACCGAACTCGTTCCGCTCGCGACGGTGGTCGAGACCGCGTGGGACAACGTTTCAACGGATTCCGCGACGGTTTCGGTGGTCGACGACATCGCGATCCGCGTGAACGCCTCGCTCGTCAGTCACCTCTTCGAGAACCTGTTCCGAAATGCTGTCGAGCATAGCTCGACGAACCCTGACTCGCACGCTCGTCAGAATGCCGTGGAACACGGTTCCACGGATCCTGCTTCGCTGGCTCAGCAGGATACCGTCGAGCCCGCCAACGGCGTTCGTGTCGAGGTCGGCGCCCTGGAAAGGGACACTCAAAACGACGAAGGCCGCGATTCGGCGGCTAGCGGTGACGACCACGAGGGAGCCGAGATCGACTGGACGGCCGACTTGGCCGCATTCGATGGATTTTACGTCGAAGACGACGGCCCAGGGATTCCGGCCGACCTGCGCGAGCAGGTGTTCGAATCGGGCTACTCGAGCGACGACGGGTCGGGCTTCGGCCTCGCGATCGTCGCGGAAGTCGCTGACGCACACGGCTGGTCGGTTTCGGTGAGGACGGGTCGCGACGGCGGAGCCAGATTCGAGATCAGAGACGTCTCGGTCGTCGAACTCTAGACGGTCCGAGCAGCCACACAAACAGTGATTTGGAAGTGGAGACTACACCGCGATAGTCGCTTCGTCGCCCGCCGGAGAACGGGTGGTTTGCACGACGGGTCAGAATCTCGAGCATTGCCACGATCTCGTCGCAGACGATTCGGGCTGCGATGAGGGGAATCGAAACGGGAAGTCTATAGCCCGGTTTCGCGGCGCTGAGTCGATGTGAGCGGTGAATGCTCCCGCAGTCAGAGGCCGATCGCGGTCGCGATCGAGAGCCCGCTCGCGAGGGCGCCGAGCAGGTAGCCGCCGATCGCGCCGCCGTTGAGGAGCGGTAATCCGGCGTGGGCCCGCCCCTCGAGGACCATGTACATGAGCACGAGCAGGCCGGCGATCGTGCCGAGCGACGCGCCGAGCGCCGGCAGGTTGAGCGCGATACCGGGAACCGAGAGCGCGTCGACGTCGAGGAAGGCGGCCGCGCTGGCGACGAGAATCGTCGGGATAACGGCGTCGCCGAGGCCGATGAAAAGCGCGTCGCGATCGAGGGCGCCAGCGTCGGGTTCGGCCTCGTTCTCGAACGCACCTCCGTCGGTCGCTTCGCCGTCGGCCACGGTCTCAGCCCCGCCGTTCTCGAGGACGTCGTCGGTACCGCCGGCTGCGAGATAGGAGTAAGAGAGGGTCATCGGGACGACGAGGACGACGGGGATCTTGAGGTCCATGACGCCCTCGGCGAGGTCCAGCATGTGTTCGGTGCCGTAGACGCTGATGGCATCGTAGACCGCGAGCACCGAGAGCAACACGAGGGCGGGGAGCAGGCCGAAACTGATTCCGAACAGGGCGGCGGCACCGGCACCCATCACGACCCCCGCACCGTCGATGACGTACCACTCGGGATACCACAGTAGCGCCGCCCCGACGGCCAGCGAGGCGACGATCGCGAGGCCGCTCGCGACGCCGTCGGAGACGAAGGGCGAAACGACTGTCGGGACGAGCTCAGCGAAGACGTACCACGAGATCATCACGCTGACCCCGACGAGCAAGAGCCTGATGAGCCAGTCGAGGTCGTATCTGAACGCTGCGAGCATGAGCCCGGTCGCGACCAGCATGACGCCAACGTAGAGGATACTGTTGATCGGATTTTCGGGATCCTCGACGGCCTGACGGCCCGACTCGGTGAACGGCTCGAGCAGTGCCAGTGCACCGAGTTGAATGGCGAGGAACAGCAGTACCGTCATCCCGACGGCAGCGAGGATCCGGGTCCGGTCGTTCATGGCGCGGCGTTCGCACCCCGCTCGTATTGGTTTTTCCACTCCGGATTCGCGACGAAGACGTATGCAATCCGAGGCAGAAGCGGGGAGGAGTTCGACCGACAGTACCGCTACCGCGCGTACAACGTCGATCCAACCAGCGACGGGAGGTGAACGGCGTCGTCCGGCGTCACCGCCAGATAGGGCCTCGAGACGGGACCGAAGACATCGACCACGCGGCCGACCTCCTCGAGGTCGTCGTCGATGACCATCGTCCCGATGTCGTCGCGGTGGCCGTCAATAGCGGTGGTGCTCTCGCCGCCGTCGACCTCGTCTGCTCGCAGGATCGCAAGCCCCTGTGCGGTGCGGACGACCGTGCCAACCCGATGCATGTTACTCACGCATCGCGACGACGTAGGCCGCGACGGCCTGGACGAGGTCGTTCTTCGTCGAGTCGTCGGCCCCGCGGACCACGACTCGGCCGCGGTCGGCCCAGTGCTCTCGGGAGTAGGCTTTGTCCCGCTCGATCGTGGCGTCGTACCCGATCTGCTGGACGGCTTTCGCGATCTCGTCGACGGTGGGTTCCTCGACCGCCAGATCCTCGGACACGCGCCGTCCCTCGGCCCGTGAAAGGTCCGCATCCAGATAGGCGGGCCAGATGACGTTCTCGACCATGCGCGTTCCTGCGAGGTCAGGCGAGTAAACCCTTTTCAAAACGATACGTCGAGCGGTGCCGTCCGAACGGAGTGACGACACCGAGAATCGTCTACAGTTAGCGCCGCCTCGAGACGAATCCGACGGCGGCCAGCAGGGCGACCAGTGTCGCAACGACGCCGAATCCGGGAATCGGACTCTCGTTGGGTTCGCCGCCGGTCGCGTCGGTATCGCTCTCGTTCGTACCGTCGAGGTCGTCGCTCGCCTGCTCGTAGGCATCCGAGTGAACAGTTTCGACGATATCGACGATCGCGTAGACGATCTGGGGGGCCGGCTGGCTCATCTGATTCGCGTTAACTGCGAGGACGTTGTCGTTCTGAAACGCCGTCGTCGCCTCGACCGACTGGTGAATCGGCGGTTCCGATCTGTCGTCGGGGTAGATGATCCAGTCGGGGTTCTCGTCGACGACCGTTTCGGGATTGATCTGTCCGTACCCCTGAATGCCGGCACGATCGGCCACGTTTTCGACGCCTGCTGTCGTCATCGCCTCGTGAATGAACGTACCCGATCCGGCGGTATAGCCGTCGCCCATCGCGTAGTACGCCAGGGGTCGATCCACGTTCTCGAGGGCCCGATCGACGACCGCGAGTTGCCGGTCCATCCAGTCGACGGTCGCTCGAGCACCGTCGCACTCGCCGGTGAGTTCGCCGGTCGTTACGACGTTGGCACGGACGTCGTCGATCGATTCGGCCGTTTCGAAGTGATAGACCGTGAGTCCGGCGTTGCGGAGTTGCTCGATGGACTCCTTCTCCGTCGCGTTGGCAGCCAGGACCAGGTCGGGATCGAGGTCGATCACCCGCTCGGGGACGAGCTGGTAATTGTCGGTCACGGCCGTCCGGTTACCCAGTTCGAGGTCGCTCGTCGCCGGATTGTCGGGCATTCCTACGAGGCGGTCCTCGGCACCGATTTCGAACATCGTCTGGGCGTCGCTGGGCTGGAGCGCCACGACCGATTCCGGTCGTTCGTCGAGCGCGATCGGTTCACCTGTTGCGTCGGTCACCTCGAGCGGAAACTCACACGCCACGGTCGAGTCAGATCCGCCGTTCGACTGTGCGGCGCCGACGGGAGCGAACGCCGAGACGGCGAGCAAGACTGCCAAGAAAACGGGTAGGTATCGTCGCATCTGTACTACCTCTTCACCACTTCAACAAATATTTGCCTACTGCAAGATTGGTTGCTGTGTATGTATCGACCGGCCCGAACGATGGCGTGGTCGGCGGGGCTTCTCGTCGTGCTGGTCGCCGTCGTCCTTAGCAGTGCCGCACTCGGTCCGGTCAGAATCGACGTTCTCACGGTCGCGATGGCGATGTTGAACGCGATCGTGGTGCCGACGAGCGTGACGGTCGGCAGTTGGTCGGTCCCCATCCTCGGCGTCTCGGTTCCCGTTCTCGGACTCGAGTACGCCCCGATCTTTTCCTTCGACGTGCCGGCGACGCGTCAGATCATCGTCGCGGATGTACGGTTACCCCGGATCGCACTCGCGGCGACGGTCGGGCTCGCACTCGCCGCTGCGGGGACGGTGATGCAGGGATTCTTTCGGAACCCGCTGGCGGATCCGTCGGTCATCGGAGTATCCTCCGGTGCCGCGGCAGGTGCCGTCGCCGCGATCGCCTTTCCCGCAGTGATTCCGTTCGGCGGACTCCATCTCTCGGCGTTCGTCGGCGCGCTCGGAACTGCCTTTCTCGTCTACGGGATCGCTACCGAGGGCGGGCGAACGCCCGTCGCGACGCTGTTGCTCGCGGGCGTCGCGGTCCAGGCCTTCCTCGGCGCGATGATTTCCTACATGCTCGTCCACAGCGGCGACTCGCTCAGGGAGGCCGTCGTCTGGATGATGGGCCATCTCAACAACAGCCAGTGGAGCGACGTCGCGTTCGCGCTGCCGATCACGCTCGTCGGCGTCCTCGTCCTCTGTACGTTCCGTCGGGAACTGAACGTCCTCTTGCTCGGCGAGGAGGACGCCCACCACCTCGGCATCGAGGTCGAGCGAACGAAACTGCTCTTGCTCGCGCTCGCGAGCATCGTCACCGCCGCCGGCGTTGCGGTCGCAGGCGTCATCGGATTCGTCGGTCTCGTCGTCCCCCACATCATGCGACTGATCGTCGGCCCGGATCACCGGATCCTGTTGCCGACCAGCGCGCTCGCGGGCGCATCGTTCCTCGTCGCCACCGATACGATCGCTCGAGCGGGACCTGCCGTCGTCCCGGTCGGCATCATCACGGCGGCGCTCGGGGCGCCGTTCTTCCTGTTCTTGCTCACTCGCCGGGAGGTGCAATCGCTGTGATCGACTTCGATCGACTCACGAAACGGTTTGGCATCGGCTCCGGGTCGGAATCCGGCGTCCCCGCCGAGTCGAAACCCGGTCCCGAACCGAACCCGGATCCGGTGGCGATCAGCGTCGACGACTGCTCGCTGTCGTTCGGCGAGCTCTCCGTACTCGAGGCGGTATCTCTCTCGATCGAGCCCGGGGAGTTCGTCGGCCTCGTCGGCCCGAACGGAGCCGGGAAGACGACGTTACTCCGTGCGATCAGCGGCGCGCTCGAGCCCGGTTCGGGTTCAGTTACGGTCGGCGGTGTCGACGTCCACGGTGTTCCCTCGCGGGCCTCGAGCCGACTCGTCGCCGTCGTTCCGCAGGACACCTCGCTCTCGTTCTCCTTCCCGGTTCGCGACGTCGTCGAAATGGGGCGACATCCACACCGCTCGCGGTTCTCGTCGCCTGGACCCGACGACCGCGCGGCGGTCGAGCACGCCCTCGAACGGACCCGCACGGCCGAACTCGCCGACCGGCCGATCGACGAGATCAGCGGTGGTCAGCGCCAGCGGGTCGTGCTCGCGCGGGCGATCGCGCAGGAAACGCCGGTGATGTTGCTCGACGAGCCGACGGCGAGTCTCGATATCAACCATCAGGTCGAAACCCTCGAGCTGGTTCGCGAGCTGGTCGAGGACGGCAAGACCGTGATCGCGGCGATTCACGATCTGGACCTGGCCGCACGGTACTGCGATCGACTCGTGTTGCTCGCCGACGGCTCGGTCGCCCGGAATGGACCTCCCTCGAGCGTTCTGACCAGCGGCGCGCTCGCGGATGCGTTCGATGCGAACGCCGTCGTAACGCCGAACCCGGTGACGGGGACCGAGGCGGTGACTGCGTTCGCGGCCGACCGGGAGCCAGAGCGTCTCCCGGATCGGGTACACGTGCTCGGGTCCGGGTCCGCCGCTGCCGGGGCCGTCGCCCGACTCGAGGCCGTGGGAATCTCCGTCTCGCTCGGGCCAGTTTCGTCGGGCGACGCCGCGGCCGAAACGGCGCGGTCCCTCGGCGTCGAGACCGTCGAAACCGATCCGTTCGAACCGATCTCCGCTGCGCAGCGAGCGACCGTCGCAACGTTCGTTCGAGACGCCGATGCGACGGTGCTCGCCGATTTCGTCGTGGGGTCCGGCAATCGGAGCATCCTCGAGACCGTCGACGAGTCGGACTCGCTCGTCGTGATCGAAACGCGGCTGTTCGCCGAGCGGAACTTCGCCGGGGATGGGGCTCGAAACCGTTACGAGCGATATCGCGAGCGAGCGCTCGAGGTGCCAGTGAGTCGCGTGCTCGAGGCAGTCACGGCGGCCGACGGGAACCGATCCGGACAGCAGTCGTCGGTGCCGATCGATTCGGACGACGATTAACGGGTGCCGAGATTGCCGAGCGCGTCGGTACCGACGGAACCGGGTTCGGCGAGCCGGACTGGACGGTTTTTTACCCCTCCGCCACCGAGTGGCGGCCAATGACCGAGTACGATTACGAGGATCTCGGACTCGTCGCCGGGCTGGAAATCCACCAGCAACTCGATACGGCGACGAAGCTGTTCTGCCAGTGTCCGACCGATCTCCGCGAACCCGAGGCGTCGACGCGAACCTTTACGCGCTACCTCCATCCGACCCGGAGCGAACTGGGCGAACTCGACGACGCCGCCGTCGAGGAGAGCAAGGTCGAACGCGAGTTCGAGTACCTCGCCTACGACACGACCTGTCTCGTCGAGGAAGACGACGAACCGCCCCACCGGCTCGACGAGGAGGCCCTCGAGACGACCCTCGAGGTCGCCCAGTTGATGGACATGAAGCCGGTCGATCAGGCCCACGTCATGCGCAAGATCGTCGTCGACGGCTCCAACACGACGGGCTTCCAGCGCTCGTCGCTGATCGCCACCGACGGCGAGATCGAGACCAGCGAGGGGGCCGTCGGGATCGAGGACATGCTGCTCGAGGAGGAGAGCGCCCAGCGCGTCGAAGAGACCGACGACGGGGTCCGCTACAGCCTCGATCGCCTCGGGATCCCGCTGGTCGAGATCGGGACGAGTCCGGACATCGCCTCGCCCGAGCAGGCGCTCGAGGCCGCCGAACGGATCGGGATGTTGCTCCGCTCGACGGGGAAAGTCAAGCGCGGACTGGGGACGATCCGCCAGGACGTCAACGTCTCCATCGAGGAGGGCGCTCGCGTCGAGATCAAGGGCGTCCAGAGCCTCGACGACATCGACGATATCGTGCGCAACGAGGTCGCCCGACAGGCCGAACTCGTCGAGATTCGGGACGAACTCGCGGATCGCAACGCGTCGGTGGGTGACGTACGGGACGTGACCGGGGTCTTCGAGGACACTGACAGCGGCGTCATTGCGGGAGCACTGAATTCGGGCGGGTCCGTCACGGCGGTCCCGCTCTACGGATTCGACGGGATCGTGGGTCGCGAGATCGCGCCCGATCGCCGGCTCGGAACCGAGCTCTCGGACCACGCGAAACGCCACGGCGCGGGCGGAATCTTCCACACCGACGAACTACCCGCATACGGGGTCACCGAAGACGAAGTCGCGGCGCTTCGAGACGCAGTCGGGGCAGGGCCAGAGGACGCAGTCGCGATCGTCGCCGCCGACACGGAGATCGCGGAATCGGCCATCGAAGCCGCCGCAGAGCGTGCACGAACCGCACTCGAGGGCGTCCCCGAGGAGACTCGCGGCGCGAACGACGACGGGACGACCCGGTACCTGCGACCGCTGCCCGGCGCGGCGCGGATGTACCCCGAAACGGACGTGCCGCCGGTCGAGCCGGATCCGAGCGAGGTTCCGGAACCGGAGCTGCTGACCGAAAAGGTCGATCGCTATCAGGACGAGTACGGCCTCGGCGAGGGGCTGGCCGAGCAGGTGGCCTACGGCGAGTACATGCCGCTGTTCGAGGACGTCGTGACCGACGGTGTCGATCCGACACTGGCCGCGACGACGCTCGAGTCGACGCTGACCGAAGTCCGCCGGGACGGCGCGCCCGTCGAGAACCTGACCCGGGATCACCTCGAGGGCGTCCTCCGCATGGTCGAGGACGGCGACCTCCCGAACGAGGGGGTACCGGACCTGCTCGCGGCGCTGGCCGAGGAGCCGGATCGAACGGCCGAAGAGGCGGCCGAAGAAGCCGGCCTCGGCGGCGCCGAGGAGGACGAGGTCCGCGAGGCAGTCGTCGAGGTCGTGGAACGAAACGAGGGACAGGTCGAAGAGGAGGGAATGCAAGCCTTCTCGGGGCTCATGGGCGAGTGCATGGGTGCGCTGCGAGGGAAGGCGGACGGCGACCTCGTGAGCGAACTCCTCCGCGAGGAGATCCAGAAGCGGGCCTGACCGACCGACGAGGTCCCCTTCAGTACACCGTTTTGTTCGAGCAGTCCGTCCGAGTTTCCGTCGGCGGAGATCGTCTTCCGGGCCTGGTACTCTCGGATATCTGCATCGTCGAAAACATTTATTGGCACACACATTGCCCGATCACGTGACCTATGACTCAGACCAGAGAGACGGAATCAGTGGATCTCACTACGGTGTGTCACGTGCGTGCGCCGCTGTTGCTCGAGCCGATCGACGAACAGATCGAGACGCTCCAGGCCTGCGAATCGGAGGGCGCGATCGACGACCTGCTGATCCGGAGCTGGCCCAAGGAAGTCGCACTGTCGGAGGAAAGTCCCCATCAGGAAGTCTTCACGAACTACGAGACGCTCACACAGTGGGCCGACGAGCGCGGCGTGACGGTCCGGCCGCCGTTCAGGGAGCGCTCGACGACCTCTCAGGTGACTGGGAAGACGCGAGACCTCCTCGTGACGCCGCTGCTCTGTCTTGAACTCTACGCCGACGACGAGTTGCTCGGCGTGTTCCCCCACTCCGACGAGACGACCGACGAGACGTACACCACCGACGAAGCGATCGCCACGCTCCGAACCGGCGAACTTCCGACGCCGCTCGGCTCGAGGGAGCCTGCAGCGGAGGAATTCGAGTCGACGACGTCGACGAACTGCCCCGACTGCGGCGGTACGCTGATCGACGGGCAAGGGCTGTTCGGCTGTAGCGATTGCGGGTGGGTCGGGACCGTCACCCAGTCCGGCCGACGCGAGTCGCGGTCGAATCAGCACGCACGGGACAGCGAGTCACCGGTCGTCGAAACGCGATAAGCAGTAACCGAGAAAGCGGCGAACCGGTCGGGACCGGACGGAACTCGTCTGCTACTCGGTAGCGAACTCCGCGCCGTACTCGGCGTCGATTTCGACCGTCGACCCGGTCGTGACGAAATCGACCGTTTCCGCCTCCGTTCCGAGCGCCGACTTGAGGCGCTCCTGGTCGACCCGATCCTCGCTGCTGTACGTGACGACCGCGTTGGCGGTCGCAGCGGAGTCGACTCCGGTTACCGCGAGTTGCTGGTGGACGCCGTAAGACCCCTCGAAGGAGCCGAATTCGAACTGGAGACTATCGTTGTCGCTCGCCTGGTCGTCCGCGAGCGTCTCGGACGCGAACTCGTCGCTGTCGGTGTATAGACAGCAGGCGATCCCGCCGTTTTCGCCGGCGCGGAGCAGGCGATCGAACTCCTCGTCGGCCTCGTGTTTCGGCTCTCGATCGCCCGCCGCCGTCGCGACCGTTCGCTCGACGGCTGCGACCGGATCGAAGTCGGACTCGCTTCCCCTCGAGTAGGAATACGCGTACACGTCGCCGGAGACGCCGATGATCTCGTCGCTCTCGCCGTCACTGTAGACGACGTACGCGTCTCCCTCGCTTTCGACCGTATAGCCGGCCGACTCGAGATCCGTCGCGAGGCCGTCGCGGTCGTACGAGCCGACGAGCGCGTAGACGCCGTCGGCGTAGACGAACTGTTCCTCGCCATCGGCCGTCTCGTTGTTTCCGAGATACGCGTCACGGCCGGCAGAGGTGCTGAGCTGTTGGATCCCGAACGAGCAGAGGAGTGCGACGACGACGGGGTTAGCGACGAGCAGGTCCGTCGGTTCCTGCCCCGCCTCGGCACCCTCGTCGTTGAGCAGGGTATTCATCGTACTGACGCCGATCGCCCCGTAAAAGTACGCCGAGCGATCGTTCGTCGGGAGTACCGAGGCGTACGACGGGAGGTCGCCGACGGGCTGGTCGCCGTCGTCATCGTCGTCGGTACCGTTGCCGTTTCCATCGGACGACTCCGAGCACCCGGCGAGGAGCGCCATTCCGCCGCCGAGTAAACTCAGCGCCTTCCGTCGGTGAAGGTCGGTCATCCCATGTTGCTGGTTACTGGGAACGTATTACTGTACTGGCCACCGAACGGGGCTGTTTTGAGCGGTTTGACAGGTCTGTATCGGTCGATCAGTTTTCGGCAGGCCGCTCCGTTGCTCGTCGAAGGAGACCGAGCAGCGTGTTCGCCTCCCGTTCCGTGAGGTCGGCCCGTCCGTACACCCGTCGGAGCATCCGCATCGTCTTGTCGCGTTTCTCCTCGGGGTGATTGATCTCCTCGAGTAGTGCCGCCCACTGGTCGTAGAGCCGGTCGATAGTCGGCTCGGGGGCCCGGACGCGCTCGAGGTCGGGGAGCTGCGTCTCCTCGAGGGCGAGCGACCGGAGTTCGTAGAGCGTGATCGTGGCGGCCTGCCCGAGATTGAGCACGGGGTAGTCGGCGTTCGCCGGGATCGAGCAGATTTCGTCGATCCGGGCGAGTTCCTCGTTCGTCAGGCCGACGCGTTCGCGACCGAAGACGAGGGCGGTCGGTGCCTCGACGGTGGGCAATCGGTCGGCCAACTCGGCGGGCGTCGAATAGGGGAACCGCATGTGACTCCGGTCGTCCTCGTTGGTCACTGCCGTACACCCGATCGTGTGATAGGTCTCGACGAGGTGATCGAAACTGATCTCCTCGGCGTTCGGGAGCACGTCCTCTCGAGCGTGTCCCGCGAAGCCGTACGCTTCGCCATCGGGGTCGAGGTCTGGCGGATCGACGAGCAGGAGCTCCTCGAAGCCGAAGTTCTTCATCGCTCGAGCGATGGTGCCGACGTTGCCGGGTGATTGAGCGTCGACGACGGCGACGGCCGGGACGGTCCGACCCGCATCCGTATCGGACGTATCGTCGCTCATCGGTTCGTCGATCGGCGGAACGTACGGTGAGCGATGCTCGGTACTAGTTCTCTCACAGTAGCTTCGACAAGAGCGACTCTCGACGGAGACGCTGTCACGGTGGCCACATTCATACCCGGAGTTCCGAACGGGAAGACAAAAAGGAGCGCGTTGTCCGCTCGTTCGATGGCTCGGTGGAGAAACCGGAGATAGTGACAGTAGCTGGTTTTCTTTTCGCCTTTCTTCTCCTTCTTTCTCCTTCTTCGAATAAGAACTAGCTAGAACTAGCCTTCTACAATCTAGAACAGTAATTTAGAATCAGATGCGATCCGGCCTGAGATCAGCGTGAGCGACGTATCGTGGCGCGGTCCGTTTCTTGTATTCGCCGATCATGTCGGCGAACAGTGAGAGAGGGACACACCCCCCTCGCGTTTGTAAGCGTATCTAGGTGTGGGAGTCCTGTGTTGGAACACACCAGTGCCGCGGATGTAAATTCTCCTGGAAAAAGGGCTCTAATTCTGGATATCCCGAGATAATTCTCTCCGGCCCCACACTATTGCCGTTACAAACGCGAGGGGGGTGTGCCCCCCGTGGTGAATCATCGAACTGTTCGTTCGGTCTCCGTCCGAGTCGATTTCGGGCCGCAATGTCGGTATCCCGTTCGCGACCGAAAAGCGGGATTCGCTCTCAGAGATCGGCTATAACGCCCCTTATACGGTAGAAAAACTAATCTTTACATACGCGATGGGGGTGTCCGCCCCGATTTCCGGTATCGAACGCTATTAGAAGCGCGAGGGCGGCGACCCGTAAGTCGCTCAGCCATGCGGCCGAGAATACCCGTTCGAGTCCCTCAACCGGACGGTTTACATCCGCGATCGATCCCCACATCTTTATTTCAATCCAGTTGAAAGGGACGGCACATCGCAATGTCCGCCAACGACGATCGAGACCCGCTCTTTCGGTACGACGATCCGGTCTTCGCCGACGAGCGCCTGCTCGAGATCACGCACCTGCCCGGCCCGGATCGGATCGTCGGTCGCGACGAGCAGATGCAACGGGTTGCGGACGCCCTGAACCCGGCGATCTTCGGGAGCGAACCCAACCATCTGTTCATCTTCGGCAAGACCGGCACTGGCAAATCGCTCATTTCGCGGTCGGTCACCCAGCGAGTGATCACCGAGGCCGAACACGACGACATCACGGTCCGGTACGCGTTCATCGACTGCGGCGAGCAAAATACGGAGGCGTCCATCGTCAAGACGATCGCCCAGATCGTCAACGAACCGGACGCGAGCGGCGTCACCGTTCCCGACCGCGGCCTCGGCACCGGCGACTACTACAAGCGCCTCTGGCAGGCCATCGATCACTGTACCGACGTTACCATCGTCATCCTCGACGAGATCGACATGCTCGAGGACGACGAGGTCCTCCGAAAGCTCTCTCGAGCAGGCGAGAACCGACGCATCTCCGACTCGAGTATCGGCATCATCGGCATCTCGAACAAGATCGACTTCCCGGATCACCTCTCCGAACGCGTCAAGTCGAGCCTCTCGCGGGACGAACTGGTCTTCTCGCCCTACGACGCCAACCAGCTCGTCGAGATCCTCGAGAAACGCCGCGACGCGTTTCACGACGGCGTCCTCTCCGACGACGTCATTCCCCTGACGGCCGCCCTCGCGGCGCAGGAACACGGCGACGCCCGCAAGGCCATCGACATCCTCCGGAACGCGGGTCGCATCGCGAAGAAGCGAAACGAAACGCGAGTCACCGCGGATCACGTCCGCGACGCCAAGGAGAAGACCGAGGCCGACCGCTTCAACGAGTTGATCGAGGGCTCTCCCCAGCAGGCGAAAGCGATCCTCTACTCGCTCACCCTGCTGACCGAAAACAGTTCGGAGAAGGAGTTCCCGACGAAGATCATCTACAACCAGTACAAGGAGGTTGCCCGGCGGCTCGACTTCGACGTCCTCTCCGAGCGCCGCGTGCAGGAAATACTTCAGGAACAGAACTTCCTCAACGTCATCCAGTCCGAGCGCGAAGGCCGCGGCCGCGGTCGCGGCGCACACGCCAAACACCGCCTCCTCGAGAACCCCTCGATCGTCAAGAAGGTGCTCCTGCGGGACTCGCGACTGGCCGTGCTCGAGGACGAGGAGTAAATCCTCGTCGGCCACTACACGCTGCACTCGAGTTCGCCGGAACCGCGATACCTTTTTGCCTCGCTTCCTCAGACCGGATATGAACACCGTCGATGCCGCCGGACTGGGAATCGGGGACGACCACCCGCCTCGAATCATGGGCGTGTTGAACGTTAGCGAAGAGTCCCCCTACGACCCGAGCGTCTTCGACGACCCCGGCGAGGCGGCCCGCTACGTCGACGAGGACCTGATCGGTGAGGGCGCCGATATCGTGGACATCGGCCTCGAGTCGGCGAACAAGCGCTTCGACGTGCTCTCGGCCGAGGAGGAACTCGAGCGGCTTCACGTCGCGCTCGAAACCATCGAGAGCGTCTCCGGAGACGCGATCTTCTCGATCGAGACGCGCTACGCGGACGTGGCCGACGAGGCGCTTTCGCAGGGGTTCGACATGGTCAACGACATCTGCGGGTTCGCCGATCCGGAGATGCCCGCGGTCTGTGAGGACCACGATGTCGCGGTCGCGAAGATGGCGAGTCCGCCGGATATCGAACGGCCGGGTGCGGTCGAGGAGACGGACTGGGCGGCGCGGAAGTCACCGGAGTGGGCGTCGCAGGCAGACTACGTCGATCAGGTCTACGAGGCACTGAAACAGAACGGGCTGACGGACAAGACGATTATCGACCCCGCGTTCGGCGGGTGGAGCGAGGCGCAAACGGTCGCGGACGACCGCGAGACCTTCCGCCGACTTCGGGAGTTCCGGGCCCTCGATCGGCCGATGCTGGTTTCGATCAACCGGAAGAACTTCCTCGGGGAGATCGCGGACCGCGAGACCGAGGAGCGACTCCCGGTCAGCCTCGCGGCGACCTCGATGGCCGTCGAGCGCGGCGCACACGTGATCCGAACACACGACGTTGCCGAAACCAGGGACGCAGCACTGATCGGAAAGGCCTTCACCGAGCGGTCGAGCGCTACCGCCGAGGGAGTCACGGTTTCGCAACTGGACGTTCGCTCGACTCGCGAGTTTCGGGCCCAGCTCAGAGAGCGTGGGATCGATCCCGCGTTCGCCGACGACTGGCAGACCCAACTCCTCGAGGTCGAGGGTCTCGACGCCGACGCCAGCGAGCGATTGATTTCGATCGCGACCGAGCACGGCGTGGACGTCCAACGCGCGTCTGACGTGCGACTTATTCTCATGGGATCGACGGGATCCGTTTCCGATGTATCAGGACGCCTGAGTGAAGAAAACGGACGTCTCGGTCGTCTCGGGGAGAAGCTGTCAACACTGCTGCGTTAAGAGAAAGCTTATGCCGGATGCTTCGAAAGGGGGGAGTGGACGCCGGGCGGCCTCCCGGGTAGGGGTACTTTGGAGGCGACCCCCGGCCCATAACACGGAATTATTGTGGTGCTACGTTGCCCAGTGACGACCAGGTCCTTCGCCCGGTAGTGACACGGATCATATAGGTATGGGCGCTGCCGTCGCCATCGATCGGGCCGGCTGTCGATACCGAACACCCAAATCCGTAGAGCGACGAGCACGGATAGCGACATGGAGTTCGACGAGTGGGAGCCGGTTTACGACGCGATCCTTCGAGATTTCGGCTACGACCGAGCCGGCGACGAGCGGGGACGTGATCTCCTCGCAGCCCGCCTCGAGGAGTCGTTCGACCCGACCGAACTGCCGATCGACCCCGACACGACCGTCGCCATCGCCGGTGCCGGTCCGTCCCTCGAGACCGAAGCGAACCTCGAGCGGGCTCGCGAGGCCGACGTGGTCGTCGCCGCGTCGACAGCCGTGGATACCCTCGCGAGCCACGGTATCGACGCCGACTGCATGGTGACCGACCTCGACAAGAACCCGGAGACGGTCGAACGACTCACGGCGGACGACGTTCCGGTCGCGGTTCACGGCCACGGGGACAATCTCGAGGCGATACGCGACGTCGTCCCGAACTGTGACGATGCGTACGTGCTCCCGACGACGCAGGCCGCACCGCGCGGACCGGTTCGGAACTTCGGCGGGTTTACCGACGGAGATCGGGCGGCGTTCCTCGCCGATCATCTCGGGGCCGGCCGACTGACCTTCGTCGGCTGGGATTTCGACGATCCCGGGGTCGATACGCCGAAAGCGCGCAAACTCGAGTGGGCCGAGCGCCTCCTCGCCTGGCTCGAGTCGCGCCGGACCGAACGGTTCGCGGTACTCGACGGACGACGTGACGCGATCGACACCGGTGTCCTCCCGATCGAGTAGCGCCGACTCGATGACACCTCACGCCGCAGTCACTCGATTCGGTATTCGACGATGTCGGTGCCGCCACAGGCCGGACACGTCGTCGCTGACTCGAGGGTCATCCCACATCGACGACACTCCTCGATGATGGATCGATCGTTTACTCGGCCGAGAACGGCCGCGAGCGCTTTTCGTATCGGTGACCGCGTCGTAGTACCGTTTTCCTGGCTCTGCATGCTCGTTCAGTCTCGGATATCACAATTCGTTATTGTCTAGTTATACGCACAGTCACGGTAGCGTTGATCCCCGAAACGAAGTAATCAGTGCCTACGGCCTTCGAGTTACTACTTCTGGGCTGTGTCGCGAAGGGTCCGTATCGACCGGGGTCGACGAACTGCGATGTCGACCTGAGACGACTGTCGGGTATTTCGCCGCTGTCCCGGTCCCCTTTGCCTTAGACCGTCACCTCCGAAAACCGCCGTCGTGGAGCACATAATGAAAAAATGTTGGTAATAACGGTTAAGACGATTAGGTGATCACGATACGACGTGGATCAACGACTCATCGCAACGACGCCGTTTATACTCTATCTGGCACTCTGTGGGTTGTTCGGGATCGCCCTGTCGACGGCCGATGCCCCCCTCACTCAGGGCCAACCGGCGTTTATCGCCACCGTCGGCCTGGTCGGGCCGCTCGTCGCGATCGGGTTGATCTGGGCGCAAAATTACTCGTACGGTGCGCCAGTTCTCGTCTCGACGATGCTCACCAACGCCTGGTTCGTCACCTACTTCTTTTTCATTCACGACAACCCGGCGAACGTCTTCGCGGTCTCTGGAACCGGCGCGACAGCGCTTCTCGCTGGAACCGTGGGCCTCATCGCAGGCTCGCTGTTGACCGCCGGCGTGGGCTGTTGGCTGTGGTACCGCGAGAGCCCGGGATTCCGATCGGCAATCCACCGACTTGTGGGTCCGTCGGACGCGCGGAACTGATCGAAACAGCGATCATGCGGCCTCCCTTCTCTCGTCGGGAGACTCGATCTAGTGTTGAGGCGGGCCGCTGAAATGGCGGATCGTTGCCGAGAACGGTCCGTTACGTGGGCTGGTATCCGCTATCTTATCGAATAATGCTTACAAACACGATTTACACGCGAGCAAGGTGTATTAATATAATTATGAATTTATTTTCAATAATCAGATATATAAAGCTACATAGTATGTGTCGAATATAGATGTCACTCGATACGAACCGACGTCGATTTCTCGAACTGACTGGTGCGACCGGTGTAGCCGCACTCGCCGGCTGTAGTGGCGGCGGTAACGGAAACGGTAACGGAGACGGAAACGGTGGCGGCAACCGCCTGACCTGGCACGCCGGCGGTACCGGTGGCACGTACTACCCGCTCTCGAACGAGTTCAAGACCGTCGTCGAGGCCAACACCGACTTCTCGCTGAACGTCCAGTCGACGGGCGCGAGCGTCGAGAACGTCGGCAGCCTCGCGGACGGCTCCGCGGACTTCGCGCTCATCCAGAACGATATCGCGTCCTTCGCGAAGAACGGCACCGGAATCGACGCATTCCAGGACAATCAGATCGACACCCTGCAGGGTGTCGCGACGCTGTACCCGGAGACGATTACGCTCGTCACGCTCGCCGAGAACGACATTTCCTCGGTCGAGGATCTCAGCGGCGCGTCGATCAACACCGGCGACCTCGGTTCGGGCACCCAGGTCAACGCGCTTCAGATCCTGGAATCGGTCGGGATCACAGACTTCGACGAACAGAACGCCGGCTTCTCCCAGGCGTCCGAACAGCTCGCCAACGGCGACATCGACGCAGCCTTCGTCGTCGGTGGCTGGCCGGTCGGTGCGATCGAGGATCTCGCGAACACGAACGACATCGAGATCGTCCCGATCGCGGGCGACAACCGCGAGACGATCAAAGAGGACGCCACCTGGTTCGCCGACGACACCATCCCCGGTGGAACCTACAGCGGCGTCGACAACGACGTCGAGACCGTCGCCGTGCAGGCGATGATCGCCACGCACTCCGACGTGCCGGCCGACACGGTCGAGACGGTCACCGCGGCCATCTTCGACAACCTCGGCGAACTCTCGATCAAGACCGACTTCATCTCGGTCGATAGCGCACAGGACGGGATGTCCATCGAACTCCACGAAGGAGCAGCAGCGTACTTCGACGCCTGATCGGTTCCGCCGCTACGGAACCCGTCCGGCGCGCTGACATCGGTTTCATCGAATTACACGTAAGAATGGGCCGTGTCTCCCGTCCGAACGTCCTCGTCGCGATCCTCGTAGCGACGGTACTGGTCCTCGTCGCCGTTACCGCGACGGCCCCGGCCGAAACGGTGCTCGTCGTCGAGGACGTCGAAACCGGCGAGCAGTACCTCACCGAGCCGGTCTCCGACGGCAGCACTGTGGCCCTCGAGTACACGCATAGCGTGGAGAAATCCCGGGTGTACGACGAGTATCGCGTCGACGATCGAACTCTGGTCAACACCCGAATGGAGTTCGAGTCCTACGGCTGGGGGCTGCCCGCTCGAGTCGATGTGACGAACGTGAACGGGACGCTCGTGTACGAGCCGTCCGAGCCGATCGCGGAACTTCGAACGCTTTCCGTATCGCCCGGACGGATCGCCGGCCACACGCTGATCGTCGACGATCGACGATACGACCTGGTCGCGATGACGAACGCCAACGACGTTCGCATTCGCGTCGAACGACGATCGCTAATCGAGATGATTCTATGAATACGAACGACCAATCTGACGGCGGTACTGACACTCCGACCGACGATCGGGAGGGGTCTGACGACGAACCGACCGACGCGGTCTCCCACGAGGAGGCCGAGGAATTGATCCAGGAGATCGAGCGCCGACGGTCGCTACAGGGGGGTGCCGCAGTGGCGGTCGCTGCGATCGGCATCCTGTTTTCGGTCTTCCAGCTGTTCCTGGCCGCGCGTAGCTTTTCGTTCACGATCTGGCTCCCGATCGTCGATAACTGGCAGGTCTCACTACAACTCTTGCAGGCGAACGCGATACACGTCTCGTTCGCCCTCGTGCTGACATTCCTGCTGTTCCCAGCGAGTATGGGCGACGGGATCGTCGCACGAAACCTGGGGCGGATCGTCCCCACCGCGTCCAGCAATCTCGGGGATCGAAACCCCCTCACGCGGCTTCTCGAGAGCGCTCGAGCCGCGTCCCGGTGGGCGTTCCTCGACCCCGACCGGGAGCGCGTGACGCCGTTCGATCTCCTCTGTATCGGAGCGTCGATACTGTCGGCGGGCTACTTCCTGACGGAGTTCTCCGAAATTCAGAACATGCGGGTGTTCGGCCTTCAGTCCGGGCGGCCGATCACCGAAGTGTACGCGTTCCTCCAGCCCCTCCTCGGCGGCGTTCCGTTTGTCAGCGAGTACTCCTACGCGATGATACTCGGCGTGGTCGGCGTCCTGTTAGTGCTCGAGGCCACCCGCAGAACGCTCGGGCTCCCGCTGATGATCATCGTCGCGACCTTCATCGTCTACGCGCGCTGGGGCTACCTCATCAGCAGCGGGACGCCATTTATCGGCCTGCTCGCGATTCCGGAGCTGACCTGGCCGGACATCGTTCAGAACCTCTGGTACAACACCGAAAACGGCGTCTTCGGCATCCCGGTGACGGTATCGGTGAGCTTTATTTACATCTTCATCCTCTTCGGGTCGTTCCTCGAGATGAGCGGCGCCGGCCAGTGGTTCATCGACCTCGCGTACGCGGTCACTGGAAATCGCAAAGGTGGCCCGGCGAAGGCGAGCATCCTCGCGAGCGGCTTCATGGGGACGATTTCGGGATCGTCGATCGCCAACACGGTCACCACCGGCGCGTTCACGATTCCGCTGATGAAGCGCTCGGGATACTCGCCGGAGTTCTCCGGTGCGGTCGAGTCCTCGGCCTCTTCGGGCGGTCAGATTCTGCCGCCGGTGATGGGGGCCGCCGCGTTCCTGATGGTCCAGTACACCGCGACGCCGTTCGCGGACATTATCATCGTCGCGACGATTCCGGCGATCGTCTTCTTCTTCGGCGTCTGGGTGATGGTCCACCTCAAGGCGGTCGAACAGGGGATCGGCGGCGTCGAGGACGCCGACACCGTCCCGATCGGGGCTCACCTCAAGCGCGGGTGGTTCTACCTCGTTCCGATCGGCTTGCTCTTGTACTACCTCATCATCGAGCGGCTCTCCGTCTCGCGGTCGGCGTGGTTCACTCTCGTCGCGCTCGTGGGGTTGATCGCGCTCGTCTCGGCGTACAGTGAGGAGACGCGCGGGCGGCTCCTCGGCGTTTTCGCGGCTATCGTCGGCGTCGAACTGGCGAGCTACGCGGTCGGCGGCGTCCCCGTTACCGGCCTCGTCACTGGAGCCAGCAGCGCCGGATTGCCCGTCGGGGAAGCGCTCGACCGCGTCGTCTCCCGGATCGAATGGTACGCGATGCTGGCCGGTGCGCTGACGTTGCTGTCTCGTCCGAACCTCGACGCACCGTTGCTCGATCTCAACCCGGCGGTCGGGGAGACGGCCGACTCGATCGGCGATCGGACCGGTCGCGACTTGGGCGATAATCAGCCGTTCCGTCTCGGAACGTTCGTCGTCAAGTCGATGGACGAGGGCGCGCGGACGGCCGTTCCGGTCGTGATCGCCGTCGCGGCCGCCGGTATCATTCCGGGCGTCATCAGCGTCTCCGGGCTCGGCCCGAACCTCACGTCGCTGTTGCTCACGCTGTCGGGCGGGTCGCTCGTGATCATGCTGCTCGTGACTGCCGTGGCCAGCATCATCCTCGGGATGGGGATGCCGACGACGGTCACCTACATCATCCTCATCTCGATGCTCGCGACGCCGCTAGTCGAGTTCGGTCTCCCGCTGCTCGCCGCCCACCTGTATATCCTCTACTTCGGCGTCATCGCCGACATCACGCCGCCGGTGGCCGTCGCCGCCTACGCCGCGAGCGGGGTCGCCAAGTCGAATCCGTTCGAGACCGGTGTGAAGGCGTTCTCGCTGTCGCTGAACAAGGCGATCGTGCCGTTCGCGTTCGTCTTCGTCCCCGGAATCATCCTCCTTCGCGAGAAGGAGAACGCCGCGGAGTTGCCGATTCGCGAGCAGTACCGCGTCGTGGGCGTCTCCGATCTAATGGAACTCTCCTACTCGATTCCGGAGATCCTGATCCCCGTCGCCGGCGTCTTCCTCGGCGTGATCGCCCTCGGTGCGACCGTCATCGGAACGCTGTACACGAGCGCGAACCGCCTCGAGCGATCCGGCTTCGCGCTCAGTTCGCTGCTGCTCATGGCACCGGGGATGCTCTCGACGTCGGTATTCGACCTGCTCGGAGTCGTCGGCGTGACTGCCTCGGTCGACGCGCTCGCGCTCGATCTCACGCTTCGTGGCATCGGACTCGTGCTGTTCGTCGTCCTCGCGGCGAAGAACCGGCAGCAGGCGACGAATCCGGGTGAGGTGAATCAGCCGACGGTGAGCTGAAATCGGAACTCACACCCATCCGCGAGCGTGTGACGAAGCCGACGAGCGCACCGAAACGCTATCTCTCTCCGTTCGTGACGCCGGACGTATTCACCACACTGGGCACCTAACCGACGGTACTCGAGGCACCGTATGCGGTGAACGGTACCGGATCTGGATCGATTTCCCCGTAGCTCGCCGGCGGTTTCGTACGCTCGGTGACGAAAAACGGACGACTCGTTCTCTGGGAGTCAACACCAGCAGGGCGGCGACACTCTCGATCGTCAGAACAGCGCGTCGAGCTCGCCGCCGGTGTCCATCAGTGAGGCGAACTCCTCGTCGGCGCTCGCCCGGACGTCCTCGGTGGTTTCCTGGGCCTCGATCGCCACCTGCTGGAGCTGTTCGATCCGCGGCACGTCCGTCACGCCCGACAGCAGGACGATCGCGCCGACCTCGTCTCGGCTCGGGATCGGATAATCGCCGCCGCGGATCTCCATGCTCGCGGTCTCGTCCTCGAGCCACTGGCGGCCGCGCTCGACGCCCTTGCGGTTGAGGTGGGACGGCGGGCCGGTGGCGACGACCAGCCCGCGATCCGCGCTCGAGACGTCACAGGGGAGCGTGAGTCGTCCGAGAGCGGCCTTGCGGACGAGGCTGGTCATTCGGTTCGTCGCGGCACCGTCGTCGAACTCGTCGTCACCGGTCAGGGACGAGAGCAGTCCCGTGTCCGCGTCGACCACCTCGCGCGCGTAGCCGATCGTCGAGATGCCGTTCGAGAGCGTGTTGATGATCTCGCTCGAGTCGACGACGCTCTCGGCGACGTGATCGCCCTGCTCGACCTCGCCGGCGGCGAAGAGGAGGCCGAACCGCTCGACGATCTCGCGGTTGATGCGGTCGTAGCCGCCTTCGACGGATTCGCCGGCGCTGCGCCAGACGTCGTTGTCGAAGACGAGCAGGTTGTCGACCTCGTCGACGAAGGTCTGGAACGATCGAGCGGCGTTGAGCGTGTAGATCCCCCCTTCGTCCGTGCCGGGGAGGATGCCGAGCCCGTAGACGGGCTGCGTGTAGATCCGCTTGAGGTGTTTCGCGAGGACGGGTGCGCCGCCCGACCCGGTGCCGCCGCCCATCCCGGCGACGATGAGGAAGGCGTCGATCTCGTGGACGGGGATCCGATCGATCGCGCCCTGTATCTCGTCGATGTCCGCCTCGGCGACTTCCGCGCCGAGTTCGTTGTCGGCACCGACGCCGTGGCCCTTCACGCGCGCCTGACCGATGAGGATGCGGTTCTCGTCCGTTATTCGCTCGAGTCCTTTGAGGTCCGTCGTCGCGGAGTTGACCGCGATCGCCGATTCGATGAAGCCGCCGCCGATCGCGTCGTCGAACGACAGGAACTCGTCGACTACCTTCCCGCCTGCCTGACCGAAGCCGATGAGTGCGAGTTTCATAGCTGTCTATCGTGGCCGTTCCCCGGCGCGACCGCGACCGCTCTGTGGGGACCGGCGGTCCGCCGGGATTGGAACGGGTTCCACGTCTCCCGAGACGCCACTTCCGGGCATTGTTATGCGCGCCGTATAGTCGATACAAAGTATGTCATCGTCTCACTACTCTCTTCTAATCCGAACTTTCATCGACCGATGAGTGTTGATTGCGGTAGCCGAACTGAGGGGTTACACCCATCCAACCGACTCCGCGACCGCACGGATCACCGACAACCCCACGTTTTCCGTGCTCGAGTCGTCAGACCGAGTGTGATCGTTCACTGGCACCGCCGGGACCTCCGGACGACCGACAATCGGGGGCTGGCACGCGCTGCGTCGACCGAGGAGCCGGTCGTCCCGCTGTTCGTCCTCGATCCGACCGTCCTCGAGCACGCGTCGCCGGTCCGCGTCGCGTGCTTGCTCGAGTCTCTCGCCGACCTTCGGACGTGGTACCGGGACCGGGGGAGCGACCTGCTCGTCGCTCGCGGCGAGGCGAGCGGGGTCGTTCCACAGGTGGCGGCGGCCCACGACGCGACGAGGGTCGTCTGGAACGAGGATTACAGCGGCCTCGCACGGGACCGCGATCGGGCAGTGCGGGCGGCGCTCGAGGAAGCGGGTATCGCTGCCGAGTCGGTCCACGACGCGATCCACCACGAACCGGGGTCGATCACGCCGAATCAGGGCGAGCACTACTCGGTGTTTTCGTACTTCTGGAAGAAGTGGCGCGATCGCGACAAGCGAGCGGCGGTCGCGGAACCGGTTGCGGACGATCTCGCCGACGTGTCCGGCGAGCCGATCCCCTCGCTCGCCGAGCTCGGGTTCGACGAGCCCGAGGCGACGCCGCCGACGGTGACGATGGCGGCGGCTCGAGAGCGGGTCGCCGACTTCTGTTCGGGACCGATCTACGACTACGCCGACCAGCGCGATTATCCCGCGGCCAGCGGGACGTCCCGGCTCTCTCCACATCTCAAATGGGGCACGATCGGGCCGCGCGAACTGTTCGCGGCGACCGAGCGCGCCGCCGATGGAGCCTCGACCGCCGACGACCGCGAGAGCGTTCGAGAGTTCCAGCGCCAGCTCGCCTGGCGGGAGTTTTACGCACACGTCCTCGCGTTCAACCCCGAGACGATTACCGAGGATTTCAGCGGGTACGAACACGAGATCGAGTGGCGCGACGACCCGGACGCCCTCGAGGCCTGGCGAGCCGGGGAGACGGGCTATCCGATCGTCGACGCGGGAATGCGCCAGCTGCTGGCCGAGGGATGGATGCACAATCGCGTGCGGATGCTCGTGGCCTCGTTTCTGACGAAGGATCTCATGCTCGACTGGCGAGCGGGCTACGACTGGTTTCAGCGGCGTCTCGCGGATCACGACACCGCAAACGACGTCGGCGGCTGGCAGTGGGCGGGCTCGACCGGCACCGACGCCCAGCCGTATTTCCGGGTCTTCAACCCGATGAAACAGGGGCGAGAGTACGATCCTGACGCCGAGTACATCCGCGAACACGTACCCGAACTCGCCGACGCGACCGCCGACGAGATCCACGGCTGGCACGAGCTCGAGCCGGCACAGCGAGAGCGAATCGCCCCCGACTATCCGGCTCCGATAGTCGACCACGCGGACCGGCGAGAACAGGCGATCGAATTGTTCGAACGGGCGCGCGGCGAGTCATCAGATTAGTGAGGTACCGCGTTCACGTTCCCTCGTACCGATTGAACGTAAAATCGATAGCTATTGTTGTAATATGTAGGTGATGCGAATAACTATATTTGCCATCATCCTTTTCCGAATGACTCTCTTAGCCGCTATTATGTCCTCCCCGGACGGAACCTCGACGCCCGATGGTTCGGTGTCGCCAACGCAGGCCATCATCGAGGCTATCGCCGAGCACGAGGGCGTCGATATCACTGACGTCGAACCCCCGGCCTACGACCCGCTGTTTACCGTCGTCAATCCGGAAGCCCTCGACGATCTGTTCCACACCACTGCCGGTCTCGCGACCAACGTGGAGGTTCGTCTGGAGTACGAGGGGTACGAGGTCCTCGTCCGTCCGGGCAGTGACGTCGACGTTCGCGACCTCGATTCCACTAACTCGATCGACAGTTCGTTCGGGGACTGACGGCCGAGTCGAGTTCACTCGGCCCAGTAGGCCTCTCCTGGTTGGGTTTCGAAGACTGCGCGAGCGAGCAGATCGATCGCCTTCTCGAGTCCCTCCCGCGAACTGGTCAGCGAGTCCTCGTGCTCGATGCTCAGCGCGCCGTCGTAACCGACCATCCGGAGCGTCGAGACGATGTCCTTCCAGTGAGTTTCGTCGTGTCCGTAACCGACCGACCGAAACAGCCACGATCGATTCGGCTCGTCGTCGTACGCCGTCGTGTCCAGCACGCCCTTTTCGCGGGCCTGTGCATCGTAGATCTTGGTGTCTTTGGCGTGGAAATGGTGGATCGCGTCGCGCTCGCCCAGATACCGGATCGCGTCGGTGATCGTGATCCCTTGCCAGTAGAGGTGCGAGGGATCGAAGTTCGCGCCGATCCGATCGCCGGTCTCCTCGCGGAGCCGTGCCATGCCGTGGGGTTCGTACACCAGCATGTTGGGATGCATCTCGATCGCGATATCGACCCCGTGATCGGCGGCCTCGTCGGCGATATCGTCCCAGTAGTCGACGGCTCGTTCCCACTGGTACTCGAGGGCTGCGGCGTGTTCCGGCGGCCAGGGTGCCGTGATCCAGTTCGGAACGTCGTCGTCCGGGCCGCCGGCCGGGAGTCCCGAGAAACAGGTGACGGTCCCGACGTCCAGTTGCGCGGCCAACTGAATCGCCTCGCGGAGTTCGGTATCGGCCGTCTCGGCGCGATCCTCGTCGGGATGCAGGGGGTTGTTGTGCGTCGCGAGCGCGCTGATCCGCATGTCGTACTCGTCGAGCAAGTCGCGGAGCTCGGCCTGCTCGGTATCGTCGTCCAGGTACTCTTCGCGCGTCAAGTGGGCCTGTCCCGGATGGCCGCCGACGCCGGGTTCGATCGCGTCGACGCCGAGCCCGTCGAGATAGGGGAGCGCCTTCTCGAGCGGTTCGTCGGCCAGCGGTGGCGTGTGGACGCCGATTTCCATACGGCGTGTGACCACTGCCGGAAAGATAAAACGGGGGCCGGCACGTCCCCGGTGCCGGAAGAGGATCACTCGTCGAACGCGATCGTTCGACCCTCGTTGCTCGAGCGGTAGATACTCTCGATGACTCGCTGGACTTCGAGCGCCTCCCTGACGCTGTTGTCGTGATCTTCGTCGCCGACGATACGGTCGAAAAACGCCTTCTGCTCGTCCGAGTGGGTGTCGTTCTGTCGCGTTTCGATGGTCGTATCCTCGAGGTGATCGGGGCCGTCGTTGCTCGCCGAGTGAACGCTGAGATCGCCGTCGAGGAGGTCGAACCGGGCGGCGGCCTCGGTGCCGCGGACGACGAACTCGTGGGTCGCTGGTCGGTTGGTCGCCCACGCGACCTCGAGCGAGACAGTTCGGTTTCCGTCACAGCGAATGAACGCGCTGGCCGAGTCGTCGACGTCGAACCCTTCGGGCCCCGCGTCGTCGGCCCACATGTCGAGGTAGGCGTACTCTTCGCGGTGGCCGAACTCGCTGCGGGCGACGCCGCTGACCTCCCAAAGATCGGGATAGCCGAGGAGATAGAGGGCGAGATCGATCGCGTGGACCCCGAGGTCGATGAGCGCACCGCCACCCGCGATCTGGTGACGGGTAAACCACGACCCGCGCCCGGGGATGCCTCGCCGACGGACGTAGTTCGCCTCGACGTGCGAGACATCGCCGAGATTCCCCCGATCGATCCGATCTTTCACGATCCGGACCGTGTTCGCGAACCGGTTGTTGAATCCGACCGTGGCGTGGCCCTCGGAGTCGGCCGCCGCGTCGGCGATCCGCTCGGCACTCTCGATCGAGTGGGCGAGTGGCTTCTCGAGGAGCACGTGGAGGTCCCGTTCGAAGGCATCGATGGCGTACTCCTCGTGATACTTGTTCGGCGTCGTGATGATCACTGCGTCGACGGTGTCGTACAACTCACGGTGGTCGTCGTAAACGTCCACGTCGTACCGTCTGGCAAAGCGCGTTCTCGCCTCGGCGGCGATGTCCATCCCACCGGTAAGCGTCACCCCGAGGTCTACGAGTCGCTCCGCGTGGTACTGGCCGATGTTGCCGAGACCGACGATCCCGGTTTCGATGTTCGATCGATCGAGTGTCATTTCCCTGTAATCTGGTGCTGCCGGCGGTCGTCTCGTTTCAGTCCGATACACCGGTATCCGCTATATCTAATCTTTCGACTCGAGCGACTTCCGTCCGTCGCCAAACGAGGGGGTGACGCACGCGGATACGCGAGTCCGATCGAGAACCGACCTCTCATCACGACGGGGCGGTTCAGCTGTCCGCTTCCGTCGGCGTCGTGCCGGGCTCTCGCTCGGGGAGATCGGTGAGGCCGTGGACGAGCGCGTTACCGGTTGCCGTATCGAAGAGGTGGATCTTCGACCGGTCTAACACGACATCGACGTCCTGATTCGCCTCGATATCCGTGTCCGGCGTGACGCTCATCAGCAACTGATTCGGTGACGTGGCCGGATCTTGTTCCATCGATCCCGTCGTGGCCTCGGAGAGCAACAGGTAGACGAAGACCTCGTCGCCCATCGGCTCGAGGACGTCGGTTCGAGCGTCGATCGGATCCGTCGACGAGGCGAGCGAGTCGGCGTACTCGGTCAGGTGGACGTCTTCCGGCCGGATACCGAGCGTGACGTCGTCGCCGACGGTCACGTCCGGAACGCGGGAGGGGTCGAACTCGACGTCGAAGTTGGTCGTCTCGAGACCGCTCTCGACGAGTTTACCTTCCACGAAGTTCATCGACGGCGAGCCGATGAAGCCCGCCACGAACAGGTTCGTAGGTTCGTTGTAGCAGACTAGCGGTGCCGCGATCTGCTGGAGTTTGCCGTCGTTTAGCACCGCGATCCGATTCGACATCGTCATCGCCTCGGCCTGATCGTGGGTGACGTAGATGACCGTCGCGTCCAGCTCCCGGTGGAGCCGCTGGAGTTCGGTTCGCATGTGGACCCGCAGTTTCGCGTCGAGGTTGGCCAGCGGCTCGTCCATCAGGAACACGTCCGGGTTGCGAACGATCGCGCGGGCGATGCCGACCCGCTGTTGCTGGCCGCCGGACATCTCCTTTGGCATCCGGTCTAACATCCCCTCGAGCTGGACGATATCGGCCGCCTGTTCGACACGTCGCCGAACTTCCTCGTCGTCGTACTTCCGCAGCCGCAGCCCGAAGGAGATGTTCTCGTAGACGTCCATGTGCGGAAACAGGGCGATGTTCTGGAAGACCATCGCGACGCCCCGATCCTTCGGCGCGAGATCGGTGACATCGTCGTCGCCGATGTAGACGCGCCCCTCGGTCGGCTGGGTCAACCCGGCAACCGTCTCCATCGTCGTCGACTTCCCACAGCCCGAGGGGCCGACGAACGTGACGAACTCGCCGTCCTCGACCTCGAGGCTGATGTCGTCGACCGCCGTTTCGTCTCCGTATCGTTTCGTGATGTTTTCGAGTCGTACTCGTGACATTGTGTTACTCCTTGAGTGCTCCTGCGGTGAGTCCGCTGACGATCTTCTCCTGTGCGATGACCACGAGGATCGCGACGGGGATCACCCCGAGGATGCTCGCGGCGGCCATGAGGTTGTACAACACCTCGTACTGTCCCTGATACGCGAGGATCCCGTCGAGGATCGGTGCCCAGTTCTCCGGCTGGCCGTCCGTCATCAGGAACGAGAAGAAGAACTCGTTGTAGACGGCGATGAAGGTCAACACGCCGGCCGTCGCGACGCCGGGTGCCGACAGCGGGATGATGACCCGGAACAGCGCACCGAGACGGGTCGTCCCCTCGACGCGGGCCGCGTCCTCCAGGCCGTCCGGAATCTGTCCGTAGAACGTCGTGAGAATAAAGATAGCGAGCGGCATGAAGATCGCTGACAGCGGGGTCACGAGGGCGAACGGCGTGTTGTAGAGCGTGCCGTCGCCGGTGATCGGCTCGAGGAACACGAACGAGGTGTTGAAGAGGTCGTTCAGCGGGATGAAGAAGGCGGCCGGCGGGAAGAACGAAATGATCAACACCAGTAGCATGAGCGGCGTTCGGCCGGGGAACTCGAGGCGGCCGAAGGCGTAGCCGGCGAGGCTGGCGATGACGAGGACGACGACCGTCGAGGCCAGCGCGATCACGAAGCTGTTGAACATGTAGACGTGGAAGGGGATGACCTGGAATACCTCGACGAACGCGCCCGGATTGAACCCGTTGGGAGTGAAGACGATGTCCTGAAGCTGCCCTTCCGGCGTCAGTGCGACCATGAGCAGCCAGTAGAACGGGAACAGCGTCGTCACGAGGAAGAAGATCGCCGCGACGTAGAACATCGCCCGGTACACCCGCTCGGGGTGGGAGATGGAGTTCGCCACCCACCGCTGGAATGGACCGCGGTCGAGTTCGGCGTCGCGGTCGTCTTCGAGGACGGACGTGCCGCCGTCGGGTCGGCGGAGGGTCGGGTCTCGCGGCGGTCCGTCGCCAGCGTCGTCGGTACCTCCGGTGTCGTTCGGATCGGTGGAATCCCTTGGATCTGACATCAGTACATCCCTCCTTCGGTGTCGCGGAAGAGTAGCACGTAGCCGCCGATGATCAGGCCGATCACGAGGGCCGTGGCGAAGGCCACGGCGGCGGCCGTCGCGTAGATGCGGGTCCCGCCGAACATCGCTTCGACGACGAGACAGCTCAGCGAGGGAACGGTCGTACAGCCGGCAGTCGACTCGATCAGGCCGAAGACGCGCATTGCGTCCATGGTTCGAAACAGCATCGCGACCAGCAGGGCCGGCATCACGAGCGGGAGCGTGATCATCTTGAATCGCTGCCACGGCGAGGCCCCGGCCACGCGCGCGACATCGTACAAGTTTCGGTCGACGCTCTGGAGTCCCGCGAGTATCAGCAGGGCCATGAACGCCGACGATTTCCAGATGTCGGCCACGAGGATGATGATGAACGCGTCCCGGCTGTTGGCCAGCGGCGTCCCGCTGAAGACCCCGATGCTCTGCATGAGGTCGGAGCCGAACCCGACCGTCGGCTGGAACAGCAGGAAGAAGATCATCCCCTGAATGACGATCGGCACCGCCCACGGGAGGATGATCGCCACGCGGACCCAGCGACGCCCCGTGAACTCCTGGTCGAGCACGTACGCCTGGCCGAACCCGATCACCGTCTCGAAGATGACGCTGATGACCGCGAAGGCGAGCGTGACGAACAGCGCCTGCTGGAAGAACGGAGTGCCGAGTTCGATAAAGGGGAACGACGACGTCAGTCCGACGTCGAGGAACTGCCGGGCCAGTCGTGCGTTCCCGGTGAGGATGTCGACGTAGTTCTCGATGCCGACGAAGCCACCGAGCGGGTCGAGCCCCCGCGTCTGGTTGGCACGAAGCGACATGACGAACGTCCGTATCATTGGGTAGAACGCGATCAGCGTCAACAACGCGAACGCCGGTAGTAACAGCAGGTACGCGTATGCCGCCTCGCTCAGGCCCTCCATCCAGTTGACGACGGCGTTGCCGGACCGCTCACGATCTCCTTCCCGTCCGGACTCGCCGCCGATCAACCCGTCCGTATCCGTGTCAGTTGCCATTCGTTTCCACCTCCGCTTCGCTCTGCTCGAGTTCGTTCGCGAGGTCGTTCATCGCGGCCTCGGGGGATTGCTCGCCGCGATATGCCGCGTTGACCGATTGATAGATCAGCGCGGACTGTTCCGGCCAGAGGTCGGTCGCCGGCCGCGGGATCGCGTTCTCGCTGGCCCGCTGGACCACGTCGCCGTAGCGAGCGACGGGACCGACATCGTCCGGATCGGCCTCCGCGACCAGATCGAGGTTCGGCGGTAAGTAGCCCCCGAGCTCGAAGACCGTGAGCATGACCTCCTCGGTGGCGAACGCCTCGAGGACCTGGAGCGCTTGGTCCTGGCGCTCCGAAAACGGGCTCACGGCGAGATTCCAGCCCCCCAGCGCCGCGACGGTGCCGCCGGTGCCCTCGTACTCGGCCTCCTGCTGGGAGACCGCGTACGGCCGCGTCATCACGCCGAGGTTCTCGCCGAACGCGTCCTCGGTACCCGTCTCTGCGATCGCGTACGACCAGTTCCGGTTCGAGACGGCGTTGCCGGCCGCGAACGGGTTGAGCGACTGCTGTTCGGTCCACTGGACGATCGCCGACGGACAGATCTGGGCGTAGCCGTCCATGGTGTTTTCCTCCTCACCTTCGATGAACGAGCGCATCATTCGGATCGCATCGATGACCCGGTCCCCGTCGACGGTGATCGGCCGGTCGCCCGCGGTGAAGAGGTTGTCCGCCCCGCCGTAATACGCCCCGCCCCAGGACGTCATCACCTCGTTGAACGTACAGCAAGACAGCCCCTCGTAGGCGGCCGCCTGCGTCGTGAACCCGTAGTCGAGTCCGGCCTGGTCACGCGCATCGCGAACCGCCCCTGAGAACTCCTCCCAGGACGGCGGCGCCGACGGCCAGTTGCCGGTGTCGTAGCCGGCGTCTTCGATCAGATCCTCGCGGTACAGCGTGAACCCCAGGTCCGGAAAGAACGGCAGGGCGTGGAGATCTCCGGTCTGGGGATGACGCGCGGTTTCGAGGATGGCCTCGAGGTAGTTACTGTTGACGCGCTCGAGGACGTCGTCCGAGAGCTCTTCGGTCAGGTTGACCGTCTGGTTCCTGAGGATGAAGGGAACCGTCCAGCCGCTGTCCATCATGTGAATGTCCGGCGGAGCGCGACCCGCCTCGAGCGCTGATTGAGCGGTCTGCATCCGCGATGCGGAGTCGCTGACGACGGTCTGGATATCGATGCGGATCTCCTCGTCGAGCCCGGCGTCCCAGAGCGCCTGCTGGACCGAGGGTCCGTCGCCGTCGCTGTGTATGATCCCTGCGACACCCGAGTCGGCGGTCATCACCACGGTGTTCGCTTCGCGCCCCCGACCCAGACAGCCGGTGACGGCGACCGCTCCCGCCGTCGACACCGATGCGGCTTTCAGGAACGATCGCCGCCCGAGACGGGAGCGGTCACTTTGACCGGCGGTATCGTGTCCCATGCGAAGAAACGGACCACGTTCACCGACTTAATTGTTAGCTATAAATATGGTAATAAAATGTGAGTGTTCGGATATGGGTTCGGTTACGAACACCGAGCAGTCGATCCAGTTATCGACGACTGGGAGTGACCGTCGTCAGGAACCCCCTAATCTCGTATTGCCGACGGACGGTCGGCAGGTGCCAGCCGATGGACTACAATGGCACTGATCGTAGTCCGATGGCGCAATTAGCGCTCCTCGAGCGTCGGCGGCTCGTTCCGACCGATGTGGATCTCGTGGGCTTCGACGTCTTCGAGGGCGGCCACCCGGCCGCCGACGGAGACCGCGTCGCCGTCTTCGGTTTCTATGGTGAGACTAGCGACCTCCTCGCTGACCTCGAAGTCGATGTCGCGGACCCGGCCGCGGACGATACGCTGACCACCGACCTCGACGTCCCGGCCGTCGATGGTCGCGTAGAACTCGCCGCCCTCGTCGATGAGGTCCTTGACACACCGGCGGATGGAGGCGTACGTTCGGGGATAGGGGCGCGCAGTGCCGTCCTCACCGAGCGTCTGTTCGGCGGTCGTCCAGAGGACGGTCCCGAAGAAGCCGGAGATGAGGAAGCCGAGCGCCGATCGATTGAAAATCACGCCGTACCGGTCCTGATCGTCGCGCAGGGCGTCCTGCGTGGCGTAAACCGAGTAGTTGCCGTCGGCGACGGCGACGACCGGCGTCGTGATCCCCCGGCGGGCACGGGCCGTCGTCGCGACCTCGCCGTACGCGAACTCCGACGGGTCCGGGGCCTCGCTCGCGGGCGTCACGATCAGGTCGACGCTGACGCCGTCGTCGACCGCCGCTCGCAGTTCCGCCTCGAAGCGGGTCAGCAGATCCGGCGTCAACGAGAGCGCGAGTTCGAACTCCGCGGCGTCGATGACCTCCTCGAGGTAGCGGAGAATCGTCGATCTGGACTTGACCAGCGAGACGGCCTCCGTATCGCGGGCCGGCGCGGTGTAGCGGGCCTCGAGTTCCTCGATCATTTGCTCGAAGGAGGTCTGGACGTCGTCGAACGCCTCGCCGGGATCGATCGCGACGACTTTCATCGGACGGGACTCGCGCAGTTCGACCAGTCCGCGGTCGCTGAGGCTGCGAACCGTGTCGTAGACGCGCGGCTGGGGAATGTCCGTTCGGTCCGCGATCTCGCTCGCCGTGAGTTGGCCCTGCTCTAACACGGTGAGATAGGCGTCGATCTCGTACTCGCCGAGGTTGAACCGGTCCCCGACTCGCTCGACGGTCGAGCGAAGTTCGTCTGGTGCCATATCGGTCCCTACACTCCCGGCCGCTAAATGATTTATTATATTCCGAGTAGCACCCGTTTTCGAAATTGGGTTGTTTTTCCCTCGAGGGTCGAACCGAAGGGTCAGAACGCTTAACCACGCCGGGCCAGAGCGTGTTGGTATGCGCGCGGTCTTACAGGGGAACGGCGAATCGATGGCCGAGGCCATCTCGAACCAGCTTCCCGGACGGGTTCCGCAACAGGCGGTCGAGATCTTCCTCGCGCTCATCGTCCTCGCCGCCGGCTGGTATCTCTCGAAGCTCGCGGTTCGGATCGCCGGTCGGACGGTCGCCCGCAAGATCGAACGGCCGAGCGTCACCAGAACCGTTCTACGGGGCGTGAGAGTTGCCGTCTTCCTCTGGGCGGCCGGTATCGCCGCCGGCATCGTCGGCGTTGGCGACACGCAGATCCTCCTGTCGGTGACCGTCATTTCGGCCGTGATCGCGATCGTCCTCGCACCGTTAGCCGGCAGCCTCATCAACGGTCTCTACGTCCTCGCCGATCGCCCCTACGAGATCGGCGACATGATCGAAGTTTCCGACGCCGGCCACCGCGGGTTCGTCGAGGATATTACGATCCGCTATACGAAAATCTTCACCCTTCAGAACACCTTCATCGTCATTCCGAACTCCGAAATTCACGCGCGCGACGTCGTCAATTACTCCGCCGAGGACGAGCGGACGCGGGTCTCGGTCGGGTTCGACATCACGTACGAGAGCGATCTCGAGGCGGCGCGCAAGGAAGCCGAGCGGGCTGCACGGGGCGTCGACGACGTCATCTCCGGCGGCCCGGACATCCGGATCGGGAGCGCCCGGTACGCCGCCGCACCGTCCTGCTACATCGCCGAGTACGGCGATCACGGGATCGCCCTCGAGCTGTTCTTCTGGATGAAACACCCCTACAAGCAGACCGTCGTCCGGTCGGCAGTCCAGGACGCGATCGGCGACCGCTTCGCGGACCTCGACGTCGAGTTCGCCTACCCGCACCGCCACCACGTCTTCGACGAGACCAGCGGCGTCGCGCGCCTGTCCGTCGACGAGTCCAGCGCCGAGCGATCGGCTGCGGACTCGCCCGTCGAACCGGCCAAGGGGGGGAATCCGGGCGAAAGTCCTGCCGACCAGACCGATCGGTAACCCCGACCCGGTTTCGAACGACTCCTCCCGCGTCCGCCGTTCGGCCGATATCGTGGGGGTGATTTATGCTATGTCCGACTCAAATCACAGTTACCAGACAGATGTACGACGACATTCTCATTCCCACGGACGGAAGCGATACGGTTCCCGAAACGCTCGACCACGGCCTGCCGATCGCGACGAACAACGATGCGACGGTCCACTCGCTGTACGTCGTCGACAGCCGCGTCACCACTGCCGCCGACGAAGACACCAGTACGGATCTCGAGCGAGCGCTCGAGACGGAGGGCCGAGAGGCCGTCGCTGCCGTCGAAGACCGGGCGGCGGCCGAGGGACTCGATACCGTAAGCGAGGTACGGCAAGGGACCCCGGCGAAGACCATCCTCGAGTACGTCGAGGAGAAAGGGATCGACTTGATCGTCATCGGGACGCGGGGGAAGAGCCCCCGCGAGAAGGTGACGTCGCTGGGAAGCGTCTCGGAGCGAGTCGTCGATAACGCCTCGATTCCGGTGTTCGTCGTCCGAAACGCGGGCAACGGCGAGTGACGGGGTCGTCGCGGTCCGAGATCAGTTGCGGACGCTCTCGACCGTGATCACTTCGCAGTCGAGGTGACTCCGCAGATAGCTGTCGATGTCCGGGTTGTCGGTAAAGCGCTGGAAGAGTCGTCGGAGCCTGCTCGCCTGTTTCGTCCCGATGACGACCGCGTCTGCCTCCTCGGCCGCGACCTCGTCGAGAATGCTCTCCTCGACGAGAAAGCCGGTTCGGACGACGTACCGAGCGCTCTCGAGCCGTCCGAACGTCGCCTCGACGGCGTTTTTCAGGTCGATACGCGTTACTTTCTTCCCGTTCTGGTAGAGGTCGACGTGGAGAATCGTCAACGCGGCGTCTCGCTCGCGTGCGATCTCGATCGCCCGCTCGAGCGTTCGCCGCGAGTGCTTCGACAATGGATACCGAACGGGAACCACGACCAGCGACATTAGACAATCGAAGGATTCCCGGGGGTGTAAACCTTTCAGTACGGACTGTCTATACTGCGAACTAATCCCATACGTCGAGTGGTACCATCTCATCGGTCCGATCGATTTCAGTGGCCTGTTCCTCGCCGAGGCGGCGAACGCGGCACGGAAAGACACTCATTTACCGAGTGCGAGATTACAGGTGACCATGCAAACCTGGTCGACCGACGGTGGCGATACCGTCTATATTTCCGAGACGGACGGCGATAGGGGATCGAAAGGACCGTTTCTGGTCGCCTACGAATCCCGCGATACGGAGCGTCGGTACGGCTGGTTCTGTGCGAACTGCGAAAGCCTCGACAACGCGATGGACTCGATGGGACGGATCAAGTGCAACGAATGCGGGAACTTCCGGAAGCCGACCGAGTGGGACGCCGCTCACGAATAATTCTCGCCGGACGCCGAGAGCCGACTGTCGACGGACCGTCGACAAAGTCGATACTCGGACGGACTCGTCAACAGATCATTACTGACTACCAATCCACACGACGACGAGACAGTCGGTACGAAATATCGGAATAGAGTGAGTGTGTGACGAGGTTACTGTCCATTCGTGTTACGTACTAACATTTATGATGGATGCCGACGTAGGTGGTAACGAATGGGTCCTGTTAACATGCGACTCGTCGAGCAGGCCAGGTCGATCTTCGCTGAGCTGGGTTACACCGTCGAAGGCAACGGCCCCGAGTTCCGCGCCGAACGAGCGTGGAAAGTCGTCCACGTCAATACCGTTCTCGAGGCGGGGGAGCTCCCGACATCGTCGTCGGGACAGTTCCACTGTTTCGTCGCCGAACCCGAGGACGCGGACGACCTCGAGGCGCGACTCGAGGGAGCGAACCCGAACTACGAGTGGGCGATCATGGTCGTCGACGGGGAGGACTATCAGGTCGAACGAGCGCCACCAGGACCGCGAGTATCGGCGTAGAACCGTCGAATCGCGAAAACAACCGCCCGTCGCTTATTTTCCGAGTGCGCGTCGCGTCGCAGTCACACCGGCGCCCGGATCGACGTCCGCGCCCATCGACTCGAGGACGTCGCCCAGCGCCGTCACGACGTAGATCACGTTCTCCGGCCGCGCCGAGTGGCCCATACAGCCGATCCGGAAGATCTCGCCGGCGAGGTCGCCCAGTCCGCCGGCGATCTCGAGGTCGTACTGCTCGAGCAGCGCGTCACAGACCTCGCCGTCGTCGATCCCGTCGGGGACGCGGACTGCGTTCAGACTCGGCAGCCAGTACTCGTCGGGGGCGTTCATCTCTAGCCCCATCGCCTCGGCGCCGGCTTTCAGCGCGCCCGCCAGTCGCTCGTGGCGCGCCCAGCGTTCCTCGATGCCTTCCTCGGCGACGAGTCGCAGCGCCTCGCGGATCGCGTAGACGTTCGTGATCGGTGCCGTGTGGTGGTACGCGCGTTCGTCGCCCCAGTACCCTTCGAGCAGGGAGAGGTCGAGGTACCACGAGCGGGGCTCTTCCTCTCGCGAGAGGACCTTCTCCATCGCACCGTCCGAGAGGGTGAGCGGACTCGCGCCGGGCGGACAGGAGAGACACTTCTGCGGGCCCGAGTACGCCACGTCGATGTCCCACTCGTCGACTCGCAGCTCGACGCCGCCCAGCGAGGTGACGCTGTCGGCGATCACGAGCGCGTCGTGGTCGTGGGCCGCGGCGGTGAGCTCCGGCACGTCGGGCTGGAGGACACCGGTACTCGTCTCGGCGTGAACGAAGCCGAAGACGTCCGGGTCGTGTTCGGCCAGCGCGTCCGCGACGTCGTCGGGGTCGAGCGGTTCGCCCCACGGCGCATCGACTTCGACGACGTCGCCGCCCGCTCGACGCGCCATCGAGGCCATTCGACCCCCGAAGTAGCCGTTCGTCGGTACGAGCATCGTGTCGCCCGGTTCGACGACGTTGCCGATCGCAGCCTCCATCGCGGCGGACCCGGTTCCGGAAACCGGAATGGTCCACTGATTGTCCGTCCGGAACGTGTACCGCAACAGCTCCTGGACCTCGTCCATGATCTCGATGAACGAGGGATCGAGATGACCGACGAGCGGCGTACTCATCGCGCGAAGCACGCGCGGATTGACCTCGCTCGGTCCGGGCCCCATCAGGGTCCGATCCGGGGGTGTGAGTTCGCCGACGGATGGCGCGCGAGCCGTCTCGTTCGACGCTTCCTGAGCCATGGGCGTGTGCTCGAGTGCCACTTGCAAAGACCTACCGGCAGCGGCGAATTACAGCCCCACGATCGACCGATCCGCCGACCGGTCTTCCGGTTTGGTCCGGTCGAATACCTCCGATCCCAGTCGATACGTGTCGATCGATGGCTCTTGCCACGGCTGCGAGCCGTTTAAGCCGACGCAACACATAACCGATACATCGTGTTCATCGGCCATGGTCTCCTCGCGTTTGCCGTTGCGGCGTTCGTCGCCGACTGGCGAGGCTGGGAGACCCGACGGGCCCTCCTCGTCGGTGCGCTGGCCGGTGTGTTCGCGACGATTCCGGACGTCGACGTCGCGTACGCGCTCGTGGGCCTCCTCGAGTGGCAAGCGGCGGACGGTGCGGTCGGTGCGCCGGCGGCCTTCTGGGACGCGAGCCGGGGCGTCCACCGCTCGGTCACCCACTCGCTGGTCGTCGGTGCGGTCGCCGCACCGGCGTTCGGCCTGCTCGCCGCCCGCAGCAGTTCCGATCGCGTCCACTCCGGTCGTGCTCGAGTCGCTCACACCGCCGGGTCGGCGCTCCTCGTCGCTCTCGTCGTGATCGCGCTCGCCTGGGGCGGCCCGATCGCCGCGCTCGTCACGGGCTTGTTCGTCGCGAGCGGCCTGCTCGTCGCCCGCGCGGTCGCTCGCGTTTCGACGTTCTCGCCGCCGACGGTCGCCGTCGCCGCGCTCTGGGGACTCTGGTCACACCCGTGGGGCGACCTCGTCACCGGCTCGCCGCCGGACTGGTTTTTCCCCTTCCCCTCCCCCATCCTCGAGTCCCGGCTCGTCCTCAGTGCCGATCCGACACTGCACCTGCTCGGCGCGTTCGCGATCGAACTCGCCACCATCTGGCTCGCCCTGGCGGTAATATGTCGCCTCACCGATCGTTCGATCCTCGCGACCGTCGACCGTCGGGCCGCGGTCAGCGTCGCGTACGGCGTCGCCCCGCTCGCAGCAGCGCCGCCGACCCTCGCGGTGTCCTACCATTTCGTCTTCTCGATCCTCGGCCTCGGCGTCCTCTGTGGCGTCGTTCGGGATACGCCGTCGCTGATCCGTCCCCGCGCGATCGATCGCGGCCTGCCCTCGACCGACGGCGTTCTCGAGGTGGTACTGACGGCGCTGGCGGCTGTGACCGTCGCGCTCGTCTCCTACGTCACGGTCTACGTCTCCGTCGTCGGTCCGGCGTGACCGCCGGCACGTCTCGGTCCCCTCGCCGGAACCCGGAGACGACTACATATGTTTTAGTGAGAACGGTCAGTATCAGTCACTGTGTCTCAGACGTCACTCGAGAAACTGATCGGGGACGACCGAACCAACGCGGCGATCGCGTGGCTGTTGGTCGCCGCGATCGGGGCGATCGGCGTCGGCGAACTCGCGACGGGCAGCGGGTTCCTGTGGGCGACCTTCGCGGCAGTGCTCGTCGCTCTCGCCTTGCTCCCGCCGATCGCCTTTCGGTCGTCGCTGGTAATGCTCCCCTGGGAGGTCTTGCTTTTGGCGGCCCTGCCCGTCCTCGGGATGGCCGTCGGAGCCGACCGGCTCACCGGCCACTTCGCGGCGTACCTCTCGGTCGCGGCGATCGCGCTCGTCATCGTCGTCGAACTCCAGTCGTTTACGTCGGTGCGGATGACGCCGACCTTCGCCATCGTCCTCGTCGTCGTCGCGACGATGGCGGCGGCGGGGCTGTGGGCCCTCCTCAGATGGAGCGCGGACCAGCTCCTCGGTATCCCGTTTCTCCTGGATCACGACGAGGTGATGTGGGAATTCGTGTACTCGGCCGTCGCGGGTTTCGGCGCCGGTGTGGTCTTCGAACTGTACTTCAGACGGTACGTCCGCCCCGAACGACGCCTTCCGGCGGACGTCCGACCGGTCGCGGAGGGTGACGATGCGTAACCTCGCGAGTCGATTGCCGTCCCAGCACCGCCAGCGCCAGCTCACCTACCTCATGGAAGTCGGGCTGATCGGGATGCTGTTCGTCGGCATCGAACGCGGCAACGGCGGGATCGTCGTCAATACCGCCGTGGCGCTGGCCGTCACCCAGCTCCCGCCGCTGCTCGAGCGCGACTACGAAATTCCGATGGACCCGCGTCTCACGCTGTGGATCACCACCGCGGTGTTCCTCCACGCCTTCGGCACCGTCGGACTGCCGGGGGCCACCAGAACGCTCTACAGCCAGGTCTGGTGGTGGGACCACATGACTCACGCGCTGTCGGCGTCGCTCGTCGCGGGCGCAGGATACGCGACCGTCCGCGCGTTCGACGAGCACGCCGAGGGCGTCCACCTGCCGCAGAAGTTCGTCGCCGTGTTCATCCTCCTGTTCGTCATCGCCTTCGGGGTCCTCTGGGAGATCCTCGAGTTCGCCATCGCGCTCGCGGCCGACGCCATGGGAACCAGAGCCGTGCTCACTCAGTACGGCCTCGGCGATACGATGCTCGACTTCGTGTTCAACTCCATCGGGGCCATCATCGTCGCACTGTGGGGCGGGGCCTACCTCACGGACGTTTCCGGGGCGATCCGCGACCGCTTCGAGAGCCGGGCCGACTGACCGTCGCATCGGCGACGCAGACGGTCCGACTCGCCTCGAACGGACGCCGTGTTTTACATCAACACGGGCTGTAGGTACTCGGGCTATGGTATTCAAAAAAATCACGCTCATCGGCACCAGCCCCGAGAGCTTCGACGCCGCAGCCGACGACGCCATCGACCGCGCGGAAGCGACCCTGCAGAACGTCCACTGGATCGAAGTCGACGAACTGGGCGTCGAAATCGCCAGCGCCGACGACCGCGAGTACCAGGCCGAGGTCACCGTCGCGTTCGAACTCGAGGAGTAACGGCCGGCGCGGCGAGCCGGTTGCAGTCGAGACACGCTCTTTTTTGGCCGCATCGCTCCCGCGAGTTACGACTGCCGATCGGAAACTCGACGCAGAAAGATCGGTGACGGCGATCTGACGCGTGCGACCTCGAGTCGCACGTGACTCGGTGGGACGGTCAGGTCTGGTCTCGAATTACGTCCGGAACGACTCGCCGCAGCCACACTCGCTGACGACGTTGGGGTTGTCCACGTGGAACCCCTCGGCCTGGAGGCCGTCCTCGTAGTCGAGGACGCTCCCCTCGATGTACTTCAGGCTCGCCGGGTCGACGAACACGCGGAGCTCGTGGTGCTCGTAGATCGTGTCGTCCTCGTCCGGCGCGTCGTCGAAACGCATCCCGTAGGAGAGGCCCGCACAACCGCCCTGCTGGACGAACAGCCGAAGGCCGGCTTCCGTCACGTCGAGGTCCTCGCCCTCGAGCAGGGAGAGAGCCTGCTCGGCAGCGTCTTCGGTTACTTCGATCTTCGGCCGCGTGTCCGCGTCCCCGCCGTCCATACTGTCCGTGCTCATACCACTCCATTCCGGCGCGACGATGTTAACTGTGACGCCCTTCACCGACGAACGAGCTAGCTGAATCCGGTTACGCGCCGTCCTGGCCGAGTGCCCCCCTACTCGCCGTAGCGACTCGGTCGCCGTCGGAGCGACCAGTAGTACGTTCCGAACTGCCGTTCGTCGTTCCGGGAGAGCTCGATGTCGTGTTTCGCCAGGAGTTCGAGCATTCGCTCGAGCTCGCAGTCGTACCACATCGAGAGGAGCCGCACGTTCCGCTGTGCGTAATCGTAGTTGCGCTCGAGGACGCGCCCGTCCATCGGGTTCACACGCGGTTCCATCTCACCGGCTACTCCACCCTCCAGCTACGTAAAACCAGTTTGCGACGTGAAAACCTGAAACTCCCTTCAACTGGCGGTCTACCGGTAACTACCGTTCGCCCTCGTCGTCTGCGAGTCGAATCCGGACGCTCTCAGCGTGGGCCTCGAGCCCTTCGGCCTCCGCGAGCGTGGTGATCGTCTCGCCCAGCTCGGCGAGGCCGTGTCTCGAGAGTCGCTGCACCGTCGTCGATCGAAGGAACGTTTCGACGGAGAGACCGCCGGTGACGCGAGCGCCGCCGTTGGTCGGCAGTACGTGGTTGGTACCGCTGGCGTAGTCGCCGGCCGCGACTGGGGTGTTCGACCCGAGGAAGACGCTGCCCGCGCTGTCGATGCGTGCGAGGAGGGAGTCGTCGTCCTCGGCGACGATCGAGAGGTGCTCGGGGGCGTACTCCTCGGTGAAGAGGATCGCCTCGCTCATCGATCGGGCGCGGAGGACGCCGCTCGCGTCGTTCTCTAACGCCGCTCTGATCACGTCTTCTCGCTCGCGTTTGCCAGCCTGTTCGTCGACGGCCGCAGCCACCGCGTCGGCGGTGGCCTCGTCGTCGGTAACGGCCACGACCGAGGCGTTGGGATCGTGTTCGGCCTGTGCGACCAGCTCCGCGGCGACGATCTCGGGATCGGCGGTTTCGTCGGCGATCACGACCACTTCGCTCGGCCCCGCGAGAAAGTCGATCTCGACGTCTCCCCGAACGATGGCCTTGGCCGCCGTCACCCACTTGTTTCCGGGCCCGACGATCTTCTGTACCCGCGTGATCGTCTCCGTTCCATAGGCGAGCCCGGCGATCGCCTGTGCGCCACCGACGCTGAAGACCGCGTCCGCCCCCGCGGCGTGAATCGCCGCCAGGGTCACCGGGCTCGGGTCGTCGGCCGGCGGGGTGACGACCGAGACGTGGTCGACGCCCGCGACGACCGCCGGCACGACCCCCATGATCGCGCTCGAGGGATACGCCGCCGAGCCGCCGGGGACGTAGACGCCGACGCGCTCGAGCGGTCGGAAGCGCCGACCGAGCTCTCGGCCGGTATCGAACTCCCGCTGCCAGTCCTCGGGGAGCTGGGCCTCGTGGAACTCGCGAACGTTCGCCGCAGCCGTCTCGATCGCGTCCCGGGTTTCGTCGTCGATTTCGTCGTACGCGCGCTCGCACTCGTCGGTGATCTCGATGTTTCCGACCTCGACGCCGTCAAAGTCGCTCGTGAACTCCCGGACGGCGACGTCTCCCTCCTTGCGCACTCGCTCGACGATCTCTTCGACGTCTCCCCTGACGGACTCGATCCCGGCGTCGCGCTCGAAGAAGGCCGCGCGGTCGTCCGGTCCGAGGTCCGCGACCGCAGCTACATCCATTGTCATGCGGATCGGTTCGGGCGGCGGGCGAAAAACGGTTTCCTTCCGCTCACGTGTCGGTATCGGGATTCTCGACCTCCCAGATCCCCGCGGCGTCGAGGGTCGCCCGCACGAAGAGGTAGACGAGGAGGGCGAAGCCGACGACCGCGATCGGTGCCTGGAGCAGTTCGGCGGTGTCCGCGCCGAGAACGAGTCGGCTGGTCCCGCGCACGAAGAAGCTCAGGATCACGAGCCCGAACGCGACGATCGCGAGTTTGACGAAGCCCGATCGGTCCATGTCTCGTTCTACGCCCGCGATCGCTAAATCGTATCGGTTACGTCCCGGTCGACCCCGCGCGACTCGTCACCGCACGTCCGCACTGGCAGCGCGTCCGATCGCGTAGACGGCAACCGAGCCGAAGAGTACCGCGAGCACCAGCAGGACGACCAGTGCCGGAACGAGCGTGTTCCACATCCCATCGAAGCGAGTGACCTCGACGACCGTCATGGTGTCCTCGCCGAGCATCACCGCGCGGGCGGCGTCGACGCCGTAGGTGATCGGATTGAACGTCGCGACCGTCCGGATCCACCCCGGTAGCGCCGGGAGCGGGAGGAAGGCACTCGAGACGAACAGCAAGGGGAGCTGGAGCAGGTTCGCCCCGATGATCGTCGACTCCTCGTCGCGGGTTACCACGGCCAGGACGTTCGAGAACGCGGTGAACCAGACCGAGAACAGGACGCAAATGCCGACGATTCCGACCGCACCGACGATCCCGGTCGCGACCTCGGCACCGAGCAGGACGCCTAGTCCGAGCACGATTACAACCTGGGCAACGATTCGGACGACCTCGGCCAGCGTCTTGCCCAAAAAGACGGCGCTACGGTTCATCGGACTCACGAGCGTCTTCTCGAACATGCCGTTCTCGATGTCGTTGACCAGCCCGATGCCCGACGTCGCGGCCGCCACCAGCGCCACCTGGATCACGATCGCCGGGACGAGGTACGTCTCGTAGGTGATCCCCTCGAGCGCGCTCGTCGCGACGCCGCCGAACACCTGGGTGAACAACACGAGGAAGATGATCGGCTGGACGAGCGAGACGACGAGCACGAAGGGGTTCCGAACCGACTTGATCGTCCACCGGACGAACGTCACCCACACGTCGCTCGCGAAACTTCCCCCGTGGCGGTCGACGCTGGGCGTACTCATCGGTCGACCCCGTTTTCGGTAGTTCCGTCCTCGCCACTGGGTTCCGTCTCGCTCGAGTCCCGGCCGCCATCCCCGACCGTCTCGGACGGGGTAGCGTGGGTCGGAGACGATCCGGTTTCGCTCGCCTGCTCGCCGTCGGCCCCCTCGTCGGTCACCGCGAGGAACACGTCGTCGAGCGTCGGTGCCCGGACGTCGAATCCCACGACGCCGATTCCGGCGTCGCGAAGGGCGACCAACAGATCCGTCCCGCGCGTCCGCGCGTCGCGCGCGGTCACCGTGAGTCCGTTCGCGGTCGGTTCTATCGTCGCACCGTCGGCGAACACGCCTTCCCCGCGTGCGATCGAGACTGCGCGGTCGCTTTCGTCGCCGTCGGCCAGTTCGACGGCGAGAACCTCTCCCCCGACGCGACGCTTCAGCGCGTCCGGCGTCCCGTCCGCGACGACCGACCCGTTCTGAATGACTGCCAATCGGTCGCACAGCTGGTCCGCCTCTTCCAGGTACTGCGTCGTCAAGAAGACCGTCGTTCCCTCGTCGTTGATCCGCCGGAAGTACGCCCAGAGCCGGTTTCGTGCCGCCGGATCGAGCCCGGTCGTCGGCTCGTCGAGAAACACCAGCGGCGGCCGGTGAACCAGCGCGGTCGCCGCGTCGAGGCGCTTTTTCATCCCGCCGGAGAAGTCGTCGGCCACCTTGTTCGCGACCTCCGTCAACTCGACGAGCTCGAGCAACTCGTCGATCCGGCCGCCCCGCTCGGCCCGCGGAACTCCGTATGCGTCGCAGGCGAACCGGAGGTTTTCTCGAGCCGTCAGCTCCGGATCGACGCTCGTCTCCTGTGCCATGTATCCGACCGTGGCCCGCACGCTCCGCGGCTCCGCGACGGCGTCGAAGCCGTTCACCGTCACCGAGCCGGCGGTCGGTCGCAGTAACGTCACGAGCGTCTTGATCATCGTCGTCTTCCCCGCCCCGTTCGGCCCCAGGAAGCCGAAGAACTCTCCCCGCTCCACGAGGAGGTCGACGTCACGGACGGCCTCGGTTCCGTCCGCGTACGTCACCGCCACGTCGCGGGCCTCGATAGCGTAGTCGGTCACGGTCGTAGTAGGACGAGGACGGGGAAATACGTGTGAGTTCGAACTCACGGTACACCTTCGAAACGCGAGCGATCGTCGAACCGATACCGCCAATCCGACCGACTGCCACTACTCCTCGACCGGCTCGAGATCGCACTCGATGGCGCTCGTGGATGCTCTCCAGAGACGTACGCTCTCGTTACTGGGACGACCGATCCCCTCAGCTGCCCTATCGTCGACCGATTCAGCCACGCACCGGGTGATTTTGCACTGCTGCGAGCCGTAGTCCTACCCGGACTCGAGATACTGAACCAGGGCGACTTCCCGACCGTCGGCGCGGAGCCCACGATCGACACCCTCGTCCGACTCGGGGCGGTTACTCGAGCGACGGACGTTCGAACCCGTCTCGATCGACTACCGGTCGATCGCCCGCGACAACCGGCCCGTCTGGTTGATCGGTGTTCGGACGAACCCACCGGCTTTCCCCGTCTGTGAGCCGTGAGATCGTGTCGTAACTCGTCCGATTTTCCCGTGTCTGTCCCCCGTCTGCAAGCGCTGCATAACTATTCTATGCCCACCACACCACGCACCTATGTGGCCGTGGGAACACGCGATCGTCGGCTATGTCGTCTATTCACTGCTCAGCCACGTCGTCTTCCGGGACTCTCCCGGCGGACTCGACGCGTTCACGGTCGTCTTCGCGTCGGTTCTCCCGGATTTGATCGACAAACCGCTCGCGTGGGAGTTCGGCGTCTTCGACGCCGGCTACGCGCTCGGACACTCGCTGTTTTTCCTCGTCCCGCTCTCGATCGCCGTCGGTACGATCACGCACGCGGCCGGCCGTCCACGAACGGGAGTCGCCCTCGCGATCGGGTCCCTCTTGCACCCGCTGGGTGATCTCCTGTACACCTATCTCAGCGAGGGTGTGGTTTATCTCGAAATCGTACTCTGGCCGGTCGCGACCGTCCCGTCGAGCTCTCCCAGTCAGGGGTTCCTCGAGTCGTTCGCGATGCTGTTCGGTCGATATCTCCAGGAGATACTCGCCGGTGACGTCTCCACGTACGTCCGGCTCCAGTTCGGGCTTGCCGCGTTCGCGTTCCTTCTCTGGCTCTACGATGGCGTGCCCGTTCTCCGCGAGTTCCTGTCGGGATGTCAGCGGCTCGTGCTCGTTCGGAACGGGTCGGAACGGGACGGATAATCCGAGGCGGCCGCTATCGATTCGATCGCTCTCGTCCGCGCCCTCTTACCCGCAGTAACAGTTGCCGTCCGGACAGTGCGCCATTTCTTGCTCACCGACGTCGACACCGAGCGACGAGAGCGAGCCGAGGAACTGCTGGCTCGCGTCGGTATCGGGACGGACGCTTCCGGCGATCGCGCCCGTCGGCGATTCACCCGCATCGATCGTCGTAGCGACCGTTCGGTTCGCGTGATCGATCACCGCGACCTGATTCGCCGTCTGCACCGGAACGTAGAGCTTCTCGCGACGCGGGCCCCACGCGCCCGAGATCGACCGCCCGCCAACGTCGAGCTCGCGATCGACGGCTCCCGCCTCGAGGTCGATCACCGTCACGCTCTCGGCGTCGGGCGTAAAGAGATATGCCACCTCGCTGTCGGGCCCGATTTCGCTCGTAATCGGGGCCGCAGGCAACCCGTCGTCTCGCGTGATTCGCTCACGCTCGACCGGCTCCGTCGGATCCGACACGTCCCAGACACTTTCCGATCCCTCGCGCGGTACTGACGGGTTCGAACCGAGCTCTCCCTCACCGTTTTCGACGATCAGGAGCTCCCCATCGAACGAGGCCGTCGCCATGAACGGCAATACCTTCCCGTCGCCGGCGGGCTCACCGACGTCGACTCGCGTAACGACCTCGAACGGGTCGATCGAGACGACGGCCAGCGTCTCGTTCGCGATCTCCGGCACGAACGCGTATTCGCCGTCCGGCGCGAGGGTGACGTCGCAGGGGCCCGTGTACTCGGTCTCGATCTCGCCAGTGACCGATGCGAACTCGTTGCGCTCGCGGTTCGCACCGATCCGACTGATGGTGTGTGTTTCAGGCTCGTCCGGATCAGGATCGAGCGTCGTCGTCCCGCCCGACGCGACCACCAGATGCTCCTCGTCCGGCGTCAGGTTCGGATAGTTCGCCCCGTAGCCCGTCTCGACGCTGCCGATCCCGTCCAGCGTGTGCTGGTCGAACGCGCGAACGCCCCCGCTGACGTTGAGCCAGCACGCGTCGTACGACGACTCCGCACTCGTCCCGTACTGATTTGCGGGAAACGACGCCGTCGTATCGATGAACGGACTCTCGAGGAGCTCGTCCGTTTCGGCGTCGATGACGCTGACCGTCCGATCGCCGTTGTTGAACACGTACACCGTCAGTGCGCGCTCGGTGCGTTCCTCCGAGAGACAGCCCGACACGGCCACTGCTGCACCTACCGTTGCCGACGACTCGAGGAGCCGTCGCCGATCGATACCGCCGGCAAACGGATCGATCGGCTCCGTAGTCGACGTCGATTCACAGTAGTCTCGGTCGCCCGCTCGTCGCCCGTCCATACCGACAGGTCCCGTCCGACGAGTAAAGGAACTGTGCCCTACGGCAGAGAATTCGTCTCGAGAGACGTCTCCGTACCGTTCGTTGAGTGTGTCGCTGCTCGGACCCAACTTCGTGTGAGTACATACCCCTCGTGAATGCCCAACGCAGGACAATGAACGACCGAGACGACGGCCTTATCTGTTCACCCGGCATTCGAACGTAATGCGAACGACGTGGCGCTCGCCGCCGCGTTCCCTCCGGCCGCGACCCGGCACGGAGGTAGGCATCATATCCGCTCTCGTCGAGGAAACGGTTCTGTCCGTTCTCTCCTCTCTCGAGGGCACTCGGATCATCGTGATCGACACCGAATCGACGGTGTCACGGTGCGATTCCTTATATAATCGGAATCGTATTATCACACGCGTGAAAGTCCGTGCCGGATGCGGTTTCCGGCGCGGTTGTGATCCGATGCCCTTATATGTACGAGGGCAGTTGGATATGAACGCGAAAGAAGACGTGATCGACGGGACGTTCAACTCGTCCCGTCATCTCGGATGGCTCGAGTCCGAAGGGGTTATGTACCCCAGACAGACTACGAATACATCCGCAAGAGATGAGGATTCCACCCCTGCGGTCCGCCGTACAGATGGGATCTGATGTTAGCCTTGGTAGTTCGGTGACGCCCGATCGGTCGACGATCAACGTGTCATCGAACGTGGACCATTATGTGTGAGTGTGTATCAACATTCACCGCCAACAGACCCTCCCCTCACGGGGAGTAACATATAGCATTCCGGTTGATCCTGCCGGAGGTCATTGCTATTGGAGTCCGATTTAGCCATGCTAGTTGCACGAGTTCAGACTCGTAGCAGATAGCTCAGTAACACGTGGCCAAACTGCCCTATGGATCCGGATAACCTCGGGAAACTGAGGCTAATCCGGAATACCGTTCAACACCTAGAGTGGTGTGAACGCGAAACGTTACGGCGCCATAGGATGTGGCTGCGGCCGATTAGGTAGACGGTGGGGTAACGGCCCACCGTGCCCATAATCGGTACGGGTTGTGAGAGCAAGAGCCCGGAGACGGTATCTGAGACAAGATACCGGGCCCTACGGGGCGCAGCAGGCGCGAAACCTTTACACTGCACGATAGTGCGATAAGGGGACTCCGAGTGCGAGGGCATATAGCCCTCGCTTTTCACGACCGTAAGGTGGTCGTAGAATAAGTGCTGGGCAAGACCGGTGCCAGCCGCCGCGGTAATACCGGCAGCACGAGTGATGACCGCTATTATTGGGCCTAAAGCGTCCGTAGCTGGCCACGCAAGTTTATCGGGAAATCCGCGCGCTCAACGCGCGGGCGTCCGGTGAAAACTGTGTGGCTTGGGACCGGAAGACCAGAGGGGTACGTCCGGGGTAGGAGTGAAATCCCGTAATCCTGGACGGACCACCGGTGGCGAAAGCGCCTCTGGAAGACGGATCCGACGGTGAGGGACGAAAGCTCGGGTCACGAACCGGATTAGATACCCGGGTAGTCCGAGCTGTAAACGATGTCTGCTAGGTGTGGCACAGGCTACGAGCCTGTGCTGTGCCGTAGGGAAGCCGTGAAGCAGACCGCCTGGGAAGTACGTCCGCAAGGATGAAACTTAAAGGAATTGGCGGGGGAGCACTACAACCGGAGGAGCCTGCGGTTTAATTGGACTCAACGCCGGACATCTCACCAGCATCGACAATGTGCAGTGAAGGTCAGATTGATGATCTTACTGGAGCCATTGAGAGGAGGTGCATGGCCGCCGTCAGCTCGTACCGTGAGGCGTCCTGTTAAGTCAGGCAACGAGCGAGACCCGCACTCCTAATTGCCAGCAACACCCTTGTGGTGGTTGGGTACATTAGGAGGACTGCCAGTGCCAAACTGGAGGAAGGAACGGGCAACGGTAGGTCAGTATGCCCCGAATGTGCTGGGCGACACGCGGGCTACAATGGCCGAGACAGTGGGATGCAACCCCGAAAGGGGGCGCTAATCTCCGAAACTCGGTCGTAGTTCGGATTGAGGGCTGAAACTCGCCCTCATGAAGCTGGATTCGGTAGTAATCGCGCCTCAGAAGGGCGCGGTGAATACGTCCCTGCTCCTTGCACACACCGCCCGTCAAAGCACCCGAGTGGGGTCCGGATGAGGCCAGTGCAACGCTGGTCGAATCTGGGCTCCGCAAGGGGGCTTAAGTCGTAACAAGGTAGCCGTAGGGGAATCTGCGGCTGGATCACCTCCACAGACCGGGATCAGGCCGTCGTGCCTGACCCACCTTGACTCGTGGCGCTTTGCGCCACGCAGTCCACGTTCGATCGACCAGCGTTCGGCCGATCGGGCACCTTTGAACTACCGAGGCTAACACAATACGCTCTGTCCGCCCATCGTGGGCGGACGTGGGCCCATAGCTCAGTGGTAGAGTGCCTCCTTTGCAAGGAGGATGCCCAGGGTTCGAATCCCTGTGGGTCCATGTCTCGGAGGAAATCTCGGATCGTGCCCCTTAAGTGGGAGACGGCCCGACGATTGAATCCGAACGAACCGATGCACCACCCCGTGTAAACGCGGGTGGGAAGGGTTAATGCATGCCGCGTCTACGGCGTGCAGATGAGACCGTGTGTACGTGTAGTCCAGGCGTCCACTGGACCCGTTCCCGGGTCACTACGTGGTCGTAACATCCGTTACGACTGCCGATCCGATGAACGTGGCTACTGTGCCAGCTGGTGGATCGCTCGGCTTGAGAGCTGACGAAGGACGTGCCAAGCTGCGATAAGCCTGAGGGAGCCGCACGGAGGCGAAGAACTCAGGATCTCCGAATGGGAATCCCCACCGCAATTGCTTCGCGCAATGGGGAACGTCGAGAATTGAAACATCTTAGTATCGACAGGAAAAGAAAGCAAACGCGATGTCGTTAGTAATGGCGAATAAACGCGACACAGTCCAAACCGAAGCCTTCACGGGCAATGTGGTGTTCGGACTGACAATCACTCTCCGGAAGCCGACAGGAAGTCTCTTGGAATAGAGCACGAAACAGGGTGACAGTCCCGTATTGTCGACGAGTAAGAGACGAGTCAGTTCCAGAGTAGCGGGGGTTGGATATCCCTCGTGAATATCGCGGGCATCGACCGCGAAGACTAAACACTCCTCAAGACCGATAGCGAACAAGTAGCGTGAGCGAACGCTGAAAAGCACCCCACGAAGGGAGGTGCAATAGGGCGTGAAATCAGTTGGCGATGGAGCGACAGGGCACACAAGGTCCCGGACAAAATGAATCAGGTGCGAACCTGTAGTAAGAAGTTTGGGAAGCCGGTGTTCTGTCGTACGTTTTGAAAAACGAACCAGGGAGTGTGCCTGTTTGACGAGTCTAACCAGATCATCTGGGAAGGCGTAGGGAAACCGATATGGTCGCAGTGCTTTGCACCAGGACCACCGTGTTCAAGCGCGGGGAGTCAAACGGGTACGACCCGAAACCGGACGATCTAGGCGTGGGCAAGATGAAGCGTGCCGAAAGGCACGTGGAAGTCTGTTAGAGTTGGTGTCCTACAATACCCTCTCGTGACCTACGTCTAGGGGTGAAAGGCCCATCGAGTCCGGAAACAGCTGGTTCCAACCGAAACATGTCGAAGCATGACCTCTGCCGAGATAGTTTGTGGGGTAGAGCAACGGATTGGGGGACCGCACTCCGAGAGGAGTGCGCCCCCCTGTCCAACTCCGAACCTACAAACGTCGTTTGACGCAGGGAGTCCGGTGCACGGGGTAAGCCTGTGTACCGTGAGGGAGACAACCCAGAGCTGGGTTAAGGTCCCCAAGTGTAGACTAAGTGCGATCGAAGGTGGTCTCAAGCCCTAGACAGCCGGGAGGTGAGCTTAGAAGCAGCTACCCTCTAAGAAAAGCGTAACAGCTTACCGGCCGAGGTTTGAGGCGCCCAAAATGATCGGGGCTCAAGTCTACCACCGAGACCTAGCAGTGCGGTTCACACCGCAATCTTGTAGGTTGGCGTTCTGTTCGGGTGGAAGCACGGAAGAGATTTCGTGTGGACCGTTCAGTAACGAAAATCCTGGTCATAGTAGCAGCGTTAGTCG